>JAWSVA010000001.1:0-348898 GCA_033852155.1 Gammaproteobacteria bacterium
TGCTAACGCCTGAAATAACTGGACTAAAACCAGTTAATAAAATTAAAACGATAAGATAGCACACACTTGCCAACTGGGAAACCGGAAGAATTAGAGCCGACAGTGGTTTTAGTTCCAGTTGATTGACATGTTATGCAGCACAACTTCCAGCAGTGAGCGAACATGTGTTGGGTGATTCCCCATTAACTGCGTAACTTACGACTTGTTTAAAAAATTCCATTTACAACAAAACATGAACAAAGGCGCGTTGGCCTTCAAAGATAAGGAAAGTAAATCAGAGTGAAAGATTGCAACCCCTTTTAACCTAACTGACAGAGTGATTTACCAACAATTGGTAATACTATGAATTGCCCTACTCCAGCCCAAGTTGAAAACTGGGATGAGAACTTGAAAGAACAATACTTGAAGTTGCCTGAGACGAATATTTGGAATTTTCCCTTCGGAGGGAAAATTGAACTTGAGGTTGCAAGATAAGCGATAGGAAAGCAATAACTGAAGGTAAAACAAAGCTTTGAGCTTGAATTTACGATTTAACTAGCTGGTGGAGACATAAAGATAAATGATGCATAACGCCCGCAATAACCGGCGCAAAAGCGCGTAGCGGTTTTGTGTCCAGTGCCAAAGGCACGCGGTTGATTGCGATGTTATGGAGCACAACTTCCAAAAGTGAGCGAACATGATAGATGCCTTGTATCAGCAACTGGGTAACACCACAATCAAATGAAAATCCAGTTTACAATAAAACTAGAACGAAGGCACGTTGGCCTTTAAAGATTAGGAAAACAAATCAGAGCTTAAGCTTGCAATCCCTTTTAACCCATCTGACAAAGTGCCTACCAACAATTGGTAATGCTATGAATTGCCCTACTCCAGCCCATGCTGAGCAATGGGATGAGAACTTGAAAGCACAATTGGTGAAGTTGCCTGAGGCGGTTATTTTGAATTGTGCACACGTGTGCACAATTGAACTTTAGATTGCAAGATAAGCGATGGGAAAGCAAAGGTGTTAAAGCAGTAATTTGAACTTGAATCTGCGATTTAACCAACTAAAAAAGCTTTAAGATAAATGATGCATAACTATTATTAGACGTTAATTTTATACGTCGCTTATAGGTGTCTCTTTTATACATCATAAATAACGCCTACATCCTAAATCAATTCTTTATTGACGATTCCCGTCAGTACCAATAGAATTTACCTGTTAATGTTTATTATTACAATTTTTATATGGGATTTATTATGGGTAATGGGGCTGCTAATTCTGGGCAGGATAAACCGCGTTTGCTTGATCAAGTGCGTGATAAGATTCGTACTAAGCATTATTCTATACGCACCGAAGATGCTTATATTCACTGGATAAAGAAGTTTATTCTTTTCCATGATAAGCGCCACCCTTCTGAAATGGGTACTCTGGAGATTGAAACCTTTCTTACTTATCTTGCTGTAGAGCGTAAGTGCGCTGCCTCTACTCAAAATCAGGCTTTGAGTGCAGTTTTATTTTTATATCGGGATGTTTTGGGAATTCATCACTTACCAAACCTAGAAAATATTACTAGAGCGACCACTCCTACTCGTTTACCCGTTGTATTGAACCGCTCTGAGATTCAGGGTTTGTTTTCAAAAATGCATGGTATCCACCTACTGATGGCAAGGTTACTTTATGGTAGCGGAATGCGTTTAATGGAGCTTATTAGACTTCGTATCTTAGATATTGATTTTGAACGTAACGAAATTTTAGTGCGCAATGGAAAAGGAAACAAAGATAGAGTAACTATTTTGCCTAGCTCTTTAGGCAACCATTTAGGAGACCATTTGGATGATGTAAGAGGTGTATTTGATAGCGACCGAAGAAATGGCTTACCAGGAGTTTATTTACCTTTTGCCCTTGAAAGAAAGTATCCAAATGCCCCTACCGAGTGGCGCTGGCAATACATGTTTCCGGCCAAGGCTATTTCCAAGGATAAGAGGTCTGGTGTTATTCGGCGTCATCATTATGGTGAACAGAGTTTACAGCGTGCTATTAAGCATGCCGCTGATAAAGCTGGTATTGATAAAAAAGTTTCTCCACACACGCTGCGCCACTCCTTTGCAACACATTTGATGGAAAATGGATATGATATTCGTACTGTACAAGAGTTACTAGGACATAAAGATATCAGCACTACTCAAATCTACACGCATGTATTAAATCGCGGTGGCAGAGGGGTTTTAAGCCCTTTAGAAGCTATATAGCTACGTTCAAAAGCTATTCTCTAATTTATAATATAGCTAGATCTATTAGGTACTAGACATAGCCTTGGTTGGTTGATCATACCCCAAAAATAAAAAACCCAGCCTACGCTGGGTAATTCTGTATAGCTTCCTGCTTCTTTCCGATCCTTGGTTGGCCTCCTGGCCGTTTTTTCCCTTCCTAGGGTTCCTTTTGTGATGCTTCCTGCATCGACTGTGTGTGTATTATTAACTATCATGGGTTTGCAAACAATTGGGCATTATCCTCTATCAATGTAGTCCTGAGACTACAGAGCATTGTTTTTCACTCGCAACGACCTAGAGTTGCTTTAGTTTCCCCTTAGCATCTTCGATAGATTTATACCCTTTCCTATCTAATATCTCTTTTAGCTCGTTATCTATGCGGGTGAAGCACTCAACGCCTTGTTTTTCAAATGTGGTTGCGATTTGAACTGCATCAGCTCCAGCAAGCAAATACTCAAATGCATCTGTTCCAGTTACGATCCCACCAACTCCGAATATCTGAATCTTTCCTTCAAAGCGCTCATAAAATGCTCTTACATTAGACAAGCCCACAGGCTTAACATATTCGCCTGAAAGCCCTCCATAACCGCCTTTTGGTTTGATGATTGTGGTTTCTGTTTCTGGGTCAATTATCATGGTATTGCCAAGCGAATTTATACAGGATACAAACTGTACATTATGACGCAGCATTATCTCAGCGACGGTATCAAAATGAGAAAAGTCAAAATAAGGTGGGAGCTTAACTCCAATCACTTTGTCGTTAATTTCACAAATCTTACCCAGAACTGTATCTGTCTGTTCAAAGTCATAACCTAGTTGTGGCTTACCAACAATATTTGGACATGAGAAATTCACTTCCAGTATATCTGCATCGCTATCTTGAAATGCTTTAACCATCTCAAGGTTATCATCCATACACATGCCTGAAAGGCTGGCAATAATTGGCTTGTTATATTTTTTAAGTTTTGAAGCAAATTTTATATATTCTTTGTAACCCAAATTAGGCAACCCCATTGCCTGGATAGCACCAAATTCCAGGCGTTGGTATCTAGGTTCTGGGTTGCCATCACGAGGTTGAACTGTGCATGACTTCATCATTATTGCTGCACAATCTGAGGCCCCTATCTTTTCTAGCTCTTCGAGAGTTGTACAGTCTGGACCAGAAGCATTTACTGCATATGCTGGAAACTCTATGTCTGAAATATTTGTTGATGTATTGCTCATCTTATTTTCCTGATAATTATGTGAAGACTAGTTAGCCTTATTCGCTGACTCTTTTACAGATACCTCTGTACCCAAGAAAGCCGTGAGATGAATCATAGTAAGGCTTTCCGCTAACCTCAACCCATCCTGAGCTTTCTCCTACTATTAACTCTTCCGATTTATCTATAGCGCAACTAACAAATGATCGTCTAGCATCGATCTCTTGCTCTACACTAACAAAGCCATCTCCACCTGCAAACAGCTCTTTTATGTTCTTTCCAAATAGCAAAGTTGAATCTATTCCAACCTTTTGCACGGTGTTTTTAGAAAGAAAGTTGACATTTAAATTCTCACCTGTTTCCCAAACAACACTTTGGATAAGCTCAAATAGTTCATTTATACGGCTTTGACACTTAATCTGATCAACCTTAGCAATTCGATCCGCAGTGATATCTACACCAGCACCACGAAACCCTAGATATTCACCATAAGATCCGTAGTAAGGTGCACCGCTTACTCGATACCATTTTGACTCTGAACCTCTAACAATTAATTTATATTCAAAGTCTTTAAATTGTTTTCTAGCATCAATATTCTCGAGTAATTTATGCCACTCTTTAATCTGATCATTATCTGCTGACACCAACATTTCTGTGATATGACGGCCAATAATCTCTTCTCTTTTTAAATTTACTGCCTTTAAAAACTTATCAGAAACATAGGTAAAACAATCATTTGATCCTGTTTGCCAAAACCAATCAAAAGTAGTTTCAGCGATATGCCTAAACTTCTCTTCACTTTCAATTAAAGCGTTCTCAGCTAGCCTTTGTTCAGTGTTATCGGATCCTATTCCTCTGTGCCCCAAATATTCACCATGTCTATCAAAGAATGGTGATCCACTAATCTTAAACCAGCGCGACCTTCTATCGGCCAACTCTACTTGGAACTCATAATCACAAAAACCCTTGTGTTCCAATATATCCTCAATCGCTTTTAACCATTGTTCTTTCTTTTTAGGGTCATCAGACACATTCATTTCACGCAGGTGTTTACCAACAATCTTTTCTGCTGGTATTCCTATCACCTTGGAGTATCTACTTGAAATATAGCTAAACTTACCCTCTGCATCAGTCTCCCAGATCCAATCTGATGCTAACTCCGCAACATGTTTAAATCTTTGTTCGCTCAATCTCAGCGCTTTTTCTGCACGTCTTCTTTGTGAAATATCGTGAACTATAGAGGTAATACCAACTACCTTCCCTTTTTCATCAACTAAAGGGGTGTTATACCACTCGCAATAGATAACTTTTCCAGATTTATCTATACACCTTGCTTTAGCTCTATAATTGCCTGATTGCCTAAGTAGGTTATCCCAAACCACATTGGTGTCATCATATAACTCCTGAGGCACCATCAGATCAAACCCATGCCGCCCTATAGCTTGCTCCTTGGTATAACCAAATATTTCTTCTGCTGCCTTATTCCAATCAAGAACATGTATGCCTGTATCCCATTCAATATAAGCAAGTGGTGAAGATTGAGTATGAACACGAAGGCGCTGTTCTGATTGTCTGATTTTTTCCTGAGCTTGTTTTTGCTCAGTTATATCCATTGAGTATCCGGTCCAAATCAATTTACCATCAGACATACGATGTGGAACTGCTGCTGCAAATATCCACTTCTCTTTTCCTGATGGAGTAGTAATTAGGTATTCCATCTCGCATGGTTTCTGCTGTATAAAAGATTCGAGCACAGCCTTTGTAAGTCCACTACGTTCAAATCCACTATACATTCTTATTATTGCATTTGGGTCTTGTTTTAGTTCTTCAGCTGTAATTTCATATACATCGTATACGCCTTCGCTGACATAGATAAATTCAGGCTTCTTATTTGGTAAAAATATAAACTGGTATACCACACCATGCATATTATTTGTTAAATCCAGGAGTTGCTTCTCTCTCTCCTTGGCAATAGATTCATTTATTTTATATTCAGAAATATCGGTAATGGTAAATAGATACTGATTATCACCAATACAACAAACCACTATTGATGTAATTATGGTTCTGCCAATTGCATTTATACATTGCACTTCAATAGGCTGTGAAATATTCTCATGAGCCTTTACAATGAGTGATTCAATATCTGTTGTTTCATGTTTAACTATTAGATCAGAAAAATTGATCTGGGTTCTTTTTTGGCTAAAATCTTGTTTAAACATGGTAGAGGCTGATGCATTGGCAGCATCAATAAATCCATCACTATCAGTAACTATTACTGCAGATGTTATGAAGTCGAAATATTTCTTATACACATCATCTTTTTTGTTATTTATTCCGTTCATATCTGCAACCACTTATTCAATATTTATTATTAATTAATTTTACAGCCTAATAAAAACAATTGGCTACTTAACACAATCTCGCAGCAACTTAATCATTGCCTTAAAGTGATCATTTTCTGGCTCATAACTACCAATAAGCCAAGCAAATAACTCACCATCATCTGTCTTTAAAATATCAGAAAACACCTGTTTCTGATCTGCAGAAAGGTTGCTATATTTTGTAGCCATAAATTTCTCTATGGCTACATCAAGCTCTTTCATTCCACGACGACAATTCCATAGAAGATCTTTATTCTGCATAAATATCTCTTGATTCTAGCTATGTTTGCGAATCATCAACTTCTTGATTTTCGCAATTGCTTTAGCTGGATTAAGATCTTTTGGACATGCTTTGGTACAACTCATAATTGTATGACATCTATATAACTTATAGGCATCATCAACAAATTCAAGTCGCTTACCTTGTGCTTCATCTCTACTATCTGCGATCCATCTATATGCCTGCTGTAAAACTGCAGGACCTAGATAGCGCTCAGGGTTCCACCAGTAACTTGGGCAGTTGGTTGAGCAACATGCACAAAGCACGCATTCGTATAAGCCATCTAACTCTGCTCTATCTTCAGGCGACTGTAGACGCTCGCTTCCTGCTGGTGCAGGAGACTCGGTTTTTAGCCACGGTTCAATTGATGCGTATTGAGCAAAGAAATGGGTGAAATCAGGAACTAGATCCTTTATTACCGAACAATGAGGTAATGGGTAGATCGCTACCTCTTTACCTAGATCATCTAGATCTTTAGTACATGCCAAGTGATTCTCACCACCGATATTCATCGCGCATGAACCACAAATACCTTCACGACAAGAACGTCTAAAGGTTAATGTTGGATCGATCTCATCTTTAATCTTGATAAGAGCATCAAGAACCATCGGTCCACAATTATCCATATCAAGTTCGTATGAATCCATGCGTGGGTTTTCACCACTATCGGGATCGTATCTGTAAACCTTAAAGGTTGTTATGTTTTTGGTACCAGGTTCAGCCTTATAGACTTTTCCATTCTCATTAATAACCGAGTTTTTTGGTAACGTAAATTCTGCCATTATCTTTTACCTTATGTACAAACTGTTCAGAAACTAAGACCACCCTTAATAAAGAGCTGTATGAAAACGTAACTAGCGCTGCTTAGACAAAGTAAGCAAGCGCTGTAGTTTTCATCATTAGTAGACGCGTTTTTGAAGAGGAACTGCCTCAACCTCATCGGTCATTGGCTTAGTCTTAACTGGACGATAACTAATTCCAGTCTTACCAGAGTCATCCATTGTAATAATGGAGTGTTTCAACCAGTTTTGATCGTCTCTTTCAGGGAAGTCTTCGCGAGCATGTGCGCCACGACTCTCTTTCCTGTTGTTTGCACTTTCCATTGTTGTTACTGAACAACCTAACAGATTATCCAATTCAAGTGTTTCGATAAGGTCTGTATTCCAGATAAGACTTCTATCGGTGACCTTTACATCTGCAAATGATTCGTAAACTTCATGAATCTTCTTGCAACCCTCTTCCAAAACCTCACCAGTTCTGAATACTGGGGCAAAGTTTTGCATAGCCATCTGCATCTCTTCGCGAATTTGAGCAGTTGATTTTGATCCATCTGCATTACGCAATTTATCTAATCTAGCGAGGATCGCATCAGTGGCTTCTTGAGGAGCTGACTTATGCTTTGGAGCATCTTCTTTGGTTAGAACATCAACCGCTCTATGCGCTGCCGCACGACCAAATACAACCAGATCAAGTAGTGAGTTAGAACCAAGTCTGTTGGCACCGTGAACTGATACGCAAGCGCCTTCACCAATTGCCATTAGGCCAGGAACTGTTGCCTCTGCATCACCATCTTTCATTGAAAGAACTTCACCATGATAATTGGTTGGGATACCACCCATGTTGTAGTGAGCAGTTGGAACAACTGGAATTGGCTCTTTAGTTACATCAACACCGGCGAAGATTTTCGCGCTCTCTGCAATACCAGGAAGTCTCTCTTGAACCACTTTTGGATCTAGGTGTTCGATATGTAGATATAGATGATCTTTTCTCTCGCCTACACCACGACCTTCTCTGATCTCGATGGTCATAGAGCGACTAACAACATCACGCGAGGCAAGATCTTTTGCTTGTGGAGCATATTTCTCCATAAACTTCTCGCCTTTGCTATTGGTAAGATATCCACCTTCACCACGAACACCTTCAGTGATTAGACATCCAGCACCGTAAATTCCGGTTGGATGGAATTGAACAAACTCCATATCCTGCAGTGGAAGTCCTGCTCTAAGAACCATACCAGCACCATCACCAGTACATGTATGTGCAGATGTACTTGAGTGGTATGAACGACCATATCCACCTGTCGCAAGTACAACCATCTGCGAGTTAAATCTGTGTAATTTTCCATCGTCCATATTCAGAGCGAGAACACCACAGCAAGCACCATCTTCATTCATAATCATATCGATCACGAAGTATTCAATGAAGAACTCAGCTTTTTTCTTAAGCGATTGTTGGTAAAGAGTGTGAAGCATCGCATGACCAGTACGATCCGCTGCTGCGCATGTTCTTTGTGCTGTGCCTTTACCATAATGTGTAGTCATTCCACCAAATGGGCGTTGATAGATTTTTCCATCTTCAGTTCTGGAGAATGGTAGGCCATAGTGCTCAAGCTCAACAATTGCAGGGCCAGCCTCTTTACACATATATTCGATTGAGTCTTGGTCACCTAACCAGTCAGATCCTTTTACGGTATCAAACATGTGCCAGCGCCAATCATCTTCACCCATGTTACCTAGAGCTGCACTGATACCACCTTGAGCTGCTACAGTGTGACTTCTAGTAGGAAATAATTTTGAGATACAAGCAGTTTTCAAACCACCCTCAGCCATCCCTAGTGTTGCTCTTAAACCAGCACCTCCTGCGCCAACTACAATTACGTCATACGTATGATCTATTACCTCATATACTTCTGACATTACTTAACCTCCAACAAATAGACGCAGAATAGAAAAACAACCAACCATGCCAAAAACAACAGCTAAGAAATTGGTTGCGACAGTGCATACATGCTTAAACCACTCTGGCTGAATGTAATCTTCAATACAAACGCGAGCGGTAAGAGCAAAGTGGTAAAAACTAACTATTACCAATAAAACAGATAGAACTGCATGGAATGGGTTAGACATCCAAACAAGAGCGTCTTGATATCCATCCATTGCAGCAAAACAAATCACTGCATATACAGCAAATACTGATAATAGGACAATGCCTACCATCGAAAGAAAATGTGACCACCAGTGGTGGAATCCATTGTGACCGGAACCTAATCCAATCGCATTACCCAAAGGGTTTCGTAATTTCATAATCCAAATACCTTTCTTTTATTCATTCTTTTATACGACAAGCTTTTTATACAACAAACTCTTATACGGCAAACTTTTTATACAACAAGCTCTTATACGGCAAAGATCGCAGCCCACAAAAGGACAGTTAAAACCACAGATGCGATGAGGCTGATATAACCTGTCACCTCTGCTGTTTTCATCTCAAATCCAAATCCAAAATCCCAGATAAGATGTCTAACAGCTGTTGCTATGTAATAAAAGAACAGGAAGGTAAACCCGAACATTACAATACGGCCAGGAATAGAAGTGATTATTGCCTGCGCACACTGATATGATTCTTCACCACCAGCCAATGCAACTAACCAAACTATTAAAAGCACCATTCCAGCGCTAAGCGCAACACCAGCCATGCGGTGTCCCATCGAAATATAAGAGGTAACAGGGTTCTTATAAATGGTGATAAATGGTGATAAAGGTCTACTTTTATCTCTCATGCTATTTTCCTAAATTAAAACTATCTACCTAAGGCTTGCCTAAACCAGCCTATAACAAAAAACTATTCTACTTCTGGGCGCATATGTGGGAACAACAATACGTCACGAATAGATGGTGAGTCTGTGAAGAACATCACTAGACGATCAATTCCAATCCCCTCACCTGCAGTTGGAGGGAGTCCATACTCAAGTGCGCGAATATAATCAGCATCAAAATGCATCGCCTCATGATCTCCGCTATCTTTGGCTTCAACCTGTTTCTGGAATCTCTCGGCTTGATCTTCTGCATCGTTAAGCTCAGAGAATCCATTTGCAATCTCACGGCCACCTAAGAAGAATTCAAAACGATCAGTTACAAATGGATCATCATCATTTCTTCTTGCTAGAGGTGAAACTTCTGTTGGATATGCGGTAATAAAAGTTGGATCTTTTAGTAGATGCTCAACAGTCTTCTCAAAGATCTCAATTTGTACCTTACCTAAACCATAACTATCTTCAAGACGAATACCTAAACCTTCAGCAATCTTACGTGCCGCATCAATATCGTCCAACTGCTCTGGTTTGATTTCTGGATTGTGCTTCAGAATCGACTCTTTCACAGTCATACGTACAAAAGGATTGCCGAAGTTATAAACCTCATCTTGATAGGTGACATCAGTTGACCCAACAACTTTTTCTGCCAGACCACGTATCAGCTCTTCAGATAGATCCATGAGATCTTCATATGTTGCGTATGCCTGGTAGAACTCAAGCATGGTAAATTCTGGATTATGACGAGTTGAAAGACCTTCGTTTCTGAAGTTACGGTTGATCTCGTAAACCTGTTCGATACCACCAACAACTAATCTTTTCAGATAAAGCTCTGGGGCAATTCTCATATACATATCCATATCCAACGCATTGTGATGGGTAATAAACGGGCGTGCCGCTGCACCACCTGGAATCACCTGTAACATTGGAGTTTCAACTTCCATAAAACCTCTGGTATTGAAGAAATCACGAATACCTTGAACAACCTGAGTTCTGATCTGGAATGTCTTGCGCACCTCATCATTCATTATTAGATCAACATATCTTTGACGATATCTGATCTCTTGATCTTGCAGACCTTGGAATTTATCCGGAAGTGGACGTAAAGACTTAGTAAGAAGTTTAATCTTGCTAACACGAACCGAAAGCTCACCAGTCTTGGTCTTAAACAGAGTACCTTCAGCACCTACTATATCGCCGATGTCCCAAGTTTTGAACGCCTTATAGATATCTTCGCCGATAGCATCTCGTTGGAGAAAGAGCTGAACCTTACCCGACATATCCTTGATGGTCGCAAAACTCGCCTTACCCATAACACGCTTAAGCATCATACGCCCAGCAACGCTTACCTCGACAGACTCACCTTCGAAGAACTCCTTCTCCTTACCATCAAACTGATCATGGATCTTGTCAGCGAAGTCTTTTCTTACGAAATCATTTGGAAAAGCTACTTTTTCGCTCTCTCTGATCTCTGCAAGCTTAGTTCTTCTCAATGCAATCAGTTTGTTCTCATCATGTTGTTCGTGTTCGGTCATACCATTTCTCTCTTATTTATGTCACTACCCGACTTGTTCGGGTAATCCATTTTTTCATTGGTGGGCATTGCCCACCCTACATTTCTTTTTTTGTTGGGCTTCGCAAGCTCAGCACCAACCTACATCTTTTTCTCATTGTGGGCATTGCCCACCATATTTTTCCCATCATTCATGCGAAAACGATAATCTATTTTCTTATTCAGTTATACAACCGTTTAGCTATACAAGCGCGCCTTGAGCGGCAAACTTCGTTTGCTGGATACCGGCCTTCGCCGGTATGACGTATGGTGCTTCGTAAGCAACCAAAATCTATAGCGTCATGAGCGCAGCTTATACAAGGCAAAAATAGATTAATACGGAGTTTACGCATCTCTTCAAAAGAGGGGTAAATGAGCATTATTCATCTATTTTTAACACAGTAAAAGCAAGTGCAATAGCTATAAACCGCTTTTTAAGCTTGCTTCGATGAAAACATCTAAATCACCATCCAAAACCGCCTGAGTATTACCTTTTTCAACACCTGTTCGCAGGTCTTTAATTCTCGATTGATCCAGAACATAAGATCTAATCTGACTACCCCAGCCAATATCTGATTTTGAGTCTTCAAGAGTTTGCTTATCAGCATTACGTTGACTCATCTCATATTCAAACAGCTTTGCCTTAAGCTGCTTCATCGCTGTTGCTTTATTCTTATGCTGGGAGCGATCGTTTTGACACTGCACAACAATGTTTGTTGGATTATGGGTAATCCGCACCGCTGATTCCGTTCTATTCACGTGTTGACCACCAGCACCACTTGCGCGATAAACATCGATGCGCAAATCAGAAGGGTCAATATCAATCTCTATATTGTCATCAACTTCTGGGGAAACAAATACTGCGGCAAATGATGTATGTCTGCGATTACTGGAATCAAATGGGGATTTTCTAACCAAACGATGAACACCTGTCTCAGTGCGTAACCAGCCATAAGCATAATCACCGGTATAACTTATAGTGGCACTTTTGATCCCTGCCACATCACCTGGAGATACTTCAATTAATTCAGTTTTAAAACCACGACGCTCACCCCAACGTAGATACATACGCAAGATCATCTCAGCCCAATCTTGCGCCTCGGTACCACCAGAACCTGACTGGATATCAAGAAATGCACTATTAGCATCCATCTCACCCGAGAACATGCGTTGGAACTCTAATGTCTCAACAGTTTTTTCATAACCTTCAAGTTCATCAGCTATAGATACGACCGTATCCTCATCACCCTCTTCCACCGCCATCTCAATAAGCTCAGATGCATCAGTGAGTGCACCAAATAGTTTTTCAAGATTAAGGACAATCGTTTCCAATCTGGAGCGCTCACGACCAAGCTCCTGCGCTTTATTTGGATTATTCCAAATAGCAGGATCTTCAAGCTCAGCGGATACTTCTTCTAGACGTTCTTTCTTTTCATCGAAGTCAAAGATACCCCCTCAGAGACAATGATCTCTGCTGGAGGTCAGCTATTTTGTTTGTAATAGGATTTATTTCGAGCATTATTTATCTATTGCACTCACATACGGGAGCAATATTCTACTATAAGTGGAGTATTTGAGCAAAAGTAGCTGAAAGATACTTAAAAATAACAGAATAATGAATGCGGGTAGAGTGGGCATTGCCCGCCCTACCTGACTAATCTTTGTAGGTTGGCGGTGAGCCCTTCGACTACCGTTCAGGATAAACCAAGGTGACCCACAACACAGCACAATCAGCCTTAAAAACCAACGCTGGGGTTCATTGATCACCAAGTGGTGGGCAGTGCCCCCCTACCTAGTTATCTTGCACAATTCCAATAACCCTTCGGCCTTGGTTTATCCTGAGCGGTAGCCGAAGGGCTCAGGAATCTTGGTTAATTCGTTGATTATTTTTTCAAGATCGAGGCACAACTGCATATTTTATTAAGGAGCATATGAATAATATGTGACTGCACTTCGACTTCGCTCAGCATCCAAAATTAGCAGTTGTAACAAAGATATTGGAAAAATAAACGCGAATTCAGACGCAAAAAAGCATGGGCAGAAAACTACTGCTCATGCTTGATTTATTCTTTTAAACCTTTTTAACGCTTAAGGATCTCGAGAACTTCTTCCAGCTCACTACAGATTAAATCAATAACCTGCTGTGATTGGTTTAGATCTTCTTTAGCGTTATCACCAGACAGACGCTGTCGTGCACCACCAATGGTGAAACCTTGTTCATAGAGCAGACTTTTAATTTGTCTGACCATGATGACATCCTGTCTTTGGTAATAACGTCTGTTACCTCGACGTTTTACCGGTTTTAGCTGATTAAATTCCTGCTCCCAGTATCTGAGAACGTGAGCTTTAACATCGCAAAGCTCACTTACTTCACCAATAGTGAAATATCTTTTTGCAGGTATTTGTGCTAATTCCTGATTATTGTTCGGTTCCAGCATATGCTTCCACGCGTGACTTTAACTTTTGTCCTGGACGGAAAGTTACCACTCTGCGTGCTGAGATTGGTATCTCTTCACCAGTTTTTGGATTACGTCCTGGACGTTGATTCTTATCCCTAAGATCAAAGTTTCCAAACCCGGATAGTTTGACCTGTGTACCTTCTTCTAACGATGTACGCAACTGTTCAAAAAAGTTCTCAACCAGTTCCTTTGCTTCGCGCTTGTTTAATCCAACTTCTTCATACAAACGTTCTGCAATCTCTGCTTTCGTTAGTGCCATATTTAATTTACCTCAACTTTGCGTCGAATAGATCAGCAAGTTTATTAACCACTTGCTCAACGATCTCATCAACTTCATTATCAATAAGAGTGCGTGAAAAATGCCGTAAAATCAAGCTAATCGCAAGACTTTTACAATTCTCTTCTACCCCTTTTCCACGATAAACGTCGAAAAGACGGACTTCCTTAACTATTTCCGGTTTTACTTCTGCTGCTGCTTTTAAGACAGCATCTGCAGCAACTGATTCATCTACTACTATTGCAAGATCACGTTTGATCTGCGGAAACTTAGAAAGTTTTTCAAATTTTGGAACACTGCCTTGAATAACCTGATCCATATTTAACTCAAACAGGTATGTCTTAGTTGGCAGATCAAGCTTCTTAGCAAGGGCTGGATGAATAGCGCCTACCCAACCAATAAATTGTTCGCCACGCATTATCTTCGCAGATTGCCCAGGATGCAAGGCATTATGTTTATCAGCTATAAATTGATATTCAGAAGCAGATCCGCCAAGCGCTAATAAAGCCTCAACATCACCTTTAATATCAAAGAAATCAACTTCATCTGATTTTTGTGACCACTGCTCTGCTAATCGTGAACCTAGAATTATTCCAGCTAACGATGGATTCTGCTCAACTTTATCGCCATTTTTTGCAAACACTAGACCTGTTTCAAACAGGCGTACACGGTTATGCTGACGGTTTCTGTTATAGACTGCAGCTTTAATTAAACCGGTCCATATTGTTGAACGCATAACCTCCATATCTGATGATATTGGATTTGCCAGTTTAATCTGCTCTGCCCCTGGAGTGATTAACTCCTGAGTTTTTGGGCATACAAAACTATAGGTTATTGCTTCTTGGTACTCTCTATCAATCAGTGTTTTTTGCACGGATGTTAAAGCTACATCCTTTTCTGGAATCGCTTTAATGCATAAGTTACTAGATGCATTTGATCTAGGAATATTGTTATACCCATAGACTCTACCAAGTTCTTCAATCAGATCTTCCTCAATTGACACATCAAATCTAAACAGAGGTACTGTCACTTCCCAGCCATCACCTTGGGCTGAAACAGTGAAACCTAATCTGGTTAGGATATCTTCAATATCGGCGTCTATAAGACTTACACCCAGAACCTTTGAGATTCTATCGCGGCGTAATTTGATCACTGCCATCTTCGGCATGTGTTCACTGCTTGTAGCTTCAATTACAGGGCCAGCTTTACCACCGGTAATTTCAAGAATGAGCTTTGTTGCAAGTTCAATAGCTTTTATTTGCAGCTCTGGATCAACTCCACGTTCAAATCTATGTGATGAATCTGTGTGCAGACCGTAATTTCTTGCCTTTCCAGCAATCGCTTTTGGCGTAAAAAATGCGCTTTCAAGGAATATATCTTGAGTATCATCTGTTACTGAGCTTTCTAAACCACCCATCACTCCAGCAAGAGCACATGGCTTAGTCTTATCACTAATAACTAACGAATCTGATTCCAACTTGATAGTTTGGCCATCAAGCAGTTCTAGCTCTTCACCATCTTTAGCCAAACGCACAACAATACAACCATGCAGTTTATCAAGGTCAAAGGCATGCATTGGTTGCCCTAACTCAAGCAGGATGTAATTTGTAATGTCGACTATTGGGCTCAGGCTTCTGATTCCACCACGACGCAGCTTCTCCTGCATCCAGATCGGAGTCTCAGCTTTTGGATTTACTCCAGTAATTACTCTACCTGCATAGCGTGGGCAATGTTCACTGTCATTAATTTCAACTGGAAACTGCTGATCAATTTCATTTGCTACTTGATCAATCTGCTTTTCGGTAAAAGTGCTACGAGTAATTACACCAACTTCACGTGCAACACCTGTCATTCCCAGGCAGTCACTTCTGTTTGGTGTTAAATCAACTTCAATAATAGTGTCATTTAGCTGTAGATATTCACGAATATCACTACCAACTGGTGCATCTGCAGGCAGCTCAAGTAGTCCTTCGGCGCTTTCTGCTATACCAATCTCTTTGGCCGAGCAAAGCATTCCAAATGATTCCACACCGCGAAGTTTGGCTTTTTTGATTTTAAAATCACCAGGAAGTTTGCCACCAATTGTTGCTAGCGGAGCTATTAGCCCTTCTCTAGCATTTTTGGCACCACAAACAATCTGCACCTCTTCACTACCGGTATTTACTTTACAAACTTGCAGCTTATCTGCATCAGGATGAGGTTCACACTTAATGATCTGGGCTACTACCACTCCGGTAAATTCAGGAGCTGCAGGCTCAATTGAATCTACTTCTAACCCAGCCATTGTGAGCTGCTCTGCAAGTTCATTCGTTGGTAGATTTACATCTACAAACTCGCGCAGCCATTGCTCACTTATCTTCATCGCTAATCTCTCTAGTTAAATTGCTGTAAAAATGACAAGTCATTTTCAAAAAACATTCTTAAGTCATCTATGCCATAACGCAGCATAGCTAATCTCTCAACACCCATACCAAAAGCATAACCAATATATTCTTCGGTATTGATACCTACATTATTCAGTACGTTTGGATGCACCATTCCGCATCCTAATACTTCTAACCATCCTGTGCCTTTACATACACGGCAACCAACGCCATCACACATCACACATTGAATATCCACCTCAGCAGATGGTTCTGTGAATGGAAAATAGGAGGGTCTAAAACGTAACTCTAGGTCTTTCTCAAAGAATGCCCGCATGAAGTCATACAAAACACCTTTTAAATCAGCGAAACTGACATTTTTATCAATCAGCAGACCTTCAACCTGATGAAACATTGGGGTATGAGTGATATCCCAATCGTGCCTATACACACGCCCGGGAGAAATAATTCTTAGTGGAGGCTCTTGCTCATTCATCACTCTGATTTGTACTGATGATGTCTGAGTTCGCAGCAACATATCAGGGCAAAAATAGAATGTATCATGCATCGCTCTTGCAGGGTGATGCGATGGAATATTTAATGCCTCAAAGTTATGGTAATCGTCTTCTATCTCAGGACCTTCTTCAACCACAAAACCAACTTTGGCAAACAACTCTTCGATTCTTTGCATGGTTTTAGTTACTGGGTGCAAACCACCTTGTTTTACACCTCTACCAGGAAGGGTTACATCAACGGCTTCTGCTGCCAGCTCTTTATCAAGGGCTGCCTGTTGCAGTTTGTCTTTGCGCTCTTCAAGGGTGGCTTGTATTTTTTGCTTAGCAGCGTTTATTGATTGTCCAACCAGCGGACGTTGCTCTGCAGGTAACTTACCAAGGCTTTTCAGCTTATCTGTAAGAACACCTTTTTTGCCCATGTATTGAACACGGATCTGATCAAATACCGAAAGGTCTTCTGCTTTCTCGATTGCAGCTAACGCTTCCAGAACAAGAGCATCAATTTCTTGATCGACTGAAGTATTCATCGTAACTAGGGATACCTGTAAATAATAGGGACCTGCTTATAAATAAGAAGGAAGATAGACAATGCTGCCTATCTTCCTTTATCTTTTCCTTATCTTTAAAAGTTTCTATTAAAAAACTTCTTTCAAAAGATATGGGTTAAGCGTTTATAGGCTTGCTTTTGCCTTTTCAACCAAAAGAGTGAAAGCTGGCTTATCATATACTGCGATATCAGCTAAAACTTTACGGTCAATTTCAATGCATGCTTTTTTAAGACCAGCAATGAATCTACTGTAATTCAAACCGTTCATACGGGATGCAGCATTGATTCTTGCGATCCATAGCGCTCTAAATTGACGTCTACGCTGACGTCTATCACGATACGCATATTGACCTGCTTTGATTACAGCCTGTTTAGCAACACGGAACACCTTTCTACGGGCTCCATAATAACCTTTGGCTTTCTTTAATATTTTCTTGTGTTTAGCGTGTGCCGTAACACCGCGTTTTACTCTTGGCATACTTTTCTCCGGTTAAGCATTAACTTAGCGTTTATAAAAAAGCTCGGCGTTTATAAAAAAGGCTCTGCATTTATAAAAACGACTCAGCGTTTATAAGTTTGGCAACATCCGCTTGATCAACTTAACATCCGATGGATGTACAGTTGCAGGTGCACGTAGATGACGCTTACGCTTAGTGCTCTTTTTGGTCAAGATATGGCTTCTATGAGACTGGCCACGCTTGATTGAACCGGATGCAGTTTTGCGAAAACGCTTCGCTGCTCCACGAATAGATTTCAATTTAGGCATAATAACTCCGCATTTGTTAAATGTTAATACTACTTTTTCTTTTTGGGAGATAACATCATCACCATTTGTCGACCTTCCCGTCTTGGCCTTTGATCGACTACAGTAATCTCTTCAAGATCCTTCTCTACTCGTTTAAGCAACTTTTCACCGAGATCCATATGGGCCATTTCGCGCCCACGGAATCTTAAAGTCACTTTAACTTTATCCCCGTTTTCTAGGAAACGTATCAGGTTGCGTAGTTTTACCTGATAATCCCCGTCTTCCGTCCCTGGTCGAAACTTTACTTCTTTGATCTGAATCTGTTTCTGCTTTTTCTTAGCAGCCTGCTGCTTTTTCGCCAATTCGAATTTGTACTTTCCATAGTCCATAACTCGACATACTGGTGGCGACGCTGTCGGCGAAACCTCAACTAAATCAAGGCTGGCATTATAAGCTCTTTCTAAAGCATCTTCAATTGAAACAACACCTAATTGTTCGCCTTCTGCATCGATTAACCTAACCTCTCGGCATTTAATCTCTTTGTTACAGCGAGTACTTTTTTCAGCAGCGATATCTATTCCTCCACAGTTTCATTACCAAAGTTAGCGATATCTGTTTGAATTTTATCCAAAAACTCATCAACAGACATTACACCAAGATCTCTTCCATCTCTTGTCCGCACAGCCACTTTGCTCTCTTCGCTCTCGCGGTCACCAATTACAAGCATGTAAGGGACTCTTTGCAAAGTGTGCTCGCGGATTTTAAATCCGATTTTCTCATTTCTCAAGTCTGAAATCACCCTAATATCACTATTTAGCAATTTCTTTTCAACAGATTTTACAAAATCTACCTGCCTATCGGTGATACTCATCACCGTGACTTGCACCGGGGATAGCCATGTAGGCATGATTCCAGCGTGATGCTCTATCAAAATCCCAATAAATCTTTCCAGCGATCCTAGTATAGCGCGATGAATCAAAACTGGGTGTTTTCTTTGTCCATCTTCGGCAACATATTGCGCATCTAGACGCTCTGCCATAGAAAAATCGACCTGTACAGTACCAAGCTGCCAACCACGATTTAAACAATCACGCATGGTAAATTCAATTTTTGGCCCGTAAAACGCACCTTCACCAGGCTTAAATGTAAATTCTAGCCCTTTCTCTTTCAGAGCAATTTCCAGCGCTTTTTCTGACTTATCCCAAACTTCATCATCGCCAACTCTTTTTTCTGGGCGAGTTGCTAATGCAATGGTGATATCTTCAAAGCCAAAGTCACCATAAGTTTTAAATACTAAATCGATAAAGTCTGCAACTTCACTTTGGATCTGATCTTCTGTACAGAAGATATGCCCATCATCCTGAACAAAGCCTCTGACACGCATTGTACCCTGCAAGGTGCCTGATGGTTCGTTACGATGGCAATCACCGAACTCACAAATTCTGTATGGGAGATCTCTATAACTTTTAACACCCTGATTAAATATCTGCACATGCCCTGGGCAGTTCATTGGTTTAACTGCGTAATCACGTTGCTCAGATGATGTAGTAAACATCTCTTCGTGAAACTTATCCCAGTGACCTGATTTTTCCCATAAAACACGGCTAATCATCTGCGGCGTTCTTACTTCATGGTAACCGTTTCTTCTAACTAGCTTACGAACATAATCTTGGATAGTTAGATATATACTCCAACCTTTTTCATGCCAGAATACCATTCCAGGAGCTTCTTCCTGCATATGAAATAGGTTAAGTGCCTTACCAATTTTTCTGTGATCTCTTTTTTCTGCTTCTTCTAATCTAAGCAGGTATGCTTTTAGCTCTTTTTTATCACGCCATGCTGTCGCATAGATACGCTGCAGCATTTCGTTATCAGAGTTACCACGCCAGTATGCTCCGGCAACTTTCATAATTTTGACAGATTTAATCTTGCCAGTGCTCGGTACGTGAGGACCGCGACATAGATCAATAAAGTCACCTTGCTCATAAAGAGAGATCTGCTCACCAGCAGGAATATCACCAATGATCTCAGCCTTGTATTTTTCACCAAGACCCGTAAAAAATTCTATCGCTTCATCGCGATCCATCACCTTGCGGGTGATTTCAATATTGGCCTTTGCCAACTCTTTCATCTTCTTTTCAATGGCTACCAGATCATCTGGAGTGAAAGATTTTTCATAAGAAAAATCGTAGTAGAAGCCATTTTCAATGCTAGGACCAATGGTAACTTGTGCTTCTGGATATAACTGTTTTACAGCATGAGCCATTAAGTGGGCAGCTGAGTGACGGATAATATCAAGACCTTCATCATCCTTTTCGGTGATGATTTGTAATTTTGCGTCTTCTTCGATTAGATAGTCATGATTTACGGTAATGCCGTTAACTTTTCCTGCCAATGTTGCTTTAGCAAGACCAGCGCCAATAGATGCAGCTACATCCATTACTGATACGTTTTCTTCGAAGGTTTTTTGACTTCCGTCTGGGAGGGTAATTACTGGCATTTTACTTCCTTACTGACCGATACGAATGGCCATGTATTTGTTAATTAAAATTTGGTAGGCGCGGGTGGGATCGAACCACCGACCACTACCATGTCAAGGTAGTGCTCTACCACTGAGCTACGCGCCTATTTATTAAGTATAAATGAACTTTATGCTTACGGTCGTATTCATGACCAACATCAATCCATGCAATTATAGAGATAAATCTGATAATCTCAATAAAAGGAGTGTGAATTTTACTAATTATTGGCTTGGTGTCAAGGGAATTACCCCTTAATCACTGCCATACCTATATTTCAATCCTACACCTTAATAAAAGCTTCCCTTAACTCTTCAATTTCATCTCGTAGATTTGCTGCTTGCTCAAACTCAAGATTCTTCGCATGTTCGAACATCTGTTTTTCCATTTTATCCATTTTTACAGATAGTTGGTGAGGCGTTAGATTGCTATAATCAACCTTACCCTCTGCAACCTTGCCAAACTTCGCTTTATTCTTATCTGCAGTATAATAACCACCGCTATCCATAATATCGCGCACCGCCTTTTGAATGGTCTGCGGTGTAATGCCATGCTCTTCATTGTACTTTATCTGCCTATCTCGCCTCCTTGCAGTCTCATCCATCGCTTTTTGCATAGATTTGGTAACTTTGTCGGCATAAAGTATTGCTCGACCACTAGAATTTCTCGCTGACCTACCAATAGTCTGGATCAGTGACCTCTCGGAGCGTAAAAAACCCTCTTTATCAGCATCTAATATCGTTACCAGCGATACTTCTGGAATATCCAACCCCTCGCGCAATAAGTTGATCCCTACTAGAACATCAAAATTACCCAACCTAAGGTCGCGAATTATCTCCATTCGCTCTACCGTATCAATATCTGAATGCAGGTAGCGCACTCTTACGCCATGCTCTGACAAATAATCCGTCAGATCTTCCGACATCTTTTTAGTCAGGGTTGTTACCAACACCCTCTCTTGTTTGGCGGTTACAACATTAATCTCGGACAACAGGTCATCTACCTGAGTAACCGCTGGCCTCACCTCTATTTGTGGATCAAGCAGCCCAGTTGGACGCACAACTAACTCTACGATCTGACCTGACTTATCCTTTTCATAATCGCCTGGTGTTGCCGAGACATAAATTGTCTGTGGAGCAATATCCTCAAATTCATCAAAGCGCAGCGGCCTATTATCAAGCGCTGATGGCAGGCGAAATCCATATTGCACTAAAGTCTCTTTACGGGAACGATCACCTTTGTACATTGCTCCAATCTGCGGCACGGTAACATGGGATTCATCAATAATTATCAAGGCATCTTTAGGGAGATAGTCCATCAATGTTGGTGGTGGCTGACCAGATGATCTGCCAGAAAGATATCTTGAGTAGTTTTCCACACCCGAGCAGTAACCCAACTCATTCATCATCTCTATATCGTACATCACACGCTGCTCTAGACGCTGAGCTTCAACTAACCGATTATCACCGCGCAACTGCTCTAACCTGCTACGCAGCTCAATTTTTATTTCATCTATTGCACCTATTATGGTTCCACGCGGTGTCACATAGTGCGTTTTAGGATAAATAGTTAAACGCGTTACCCTGCGTAAAAGTTCTCCGGTAAGCGGGTCAAAATATGACAACGATTCTATCTCATCATCAAACAGCTCTACCCTTATTGCTTCTTTTTCAGATTCCGCCGGAAAGACATCAATAACGTCACCACGCACACGAAAGCTGGCACGATCGAACACAACATCATTTCTACTATATTGCAGCTCAGCAAGACGCCTCAATAACGCTCGATGCTCTATTCTCTCCCCTTTCACCAAATGCAGCACCATACTTAAGTATTGCTTTGGATCACCCAGACCATAGATAGCTGATACAGATGAAACAATAATCGTATCCTGACGCTCTAGCATTGCTTTGGTAGCCGATAAACGCATCTGCTCAATATGCGCATTCACCGATGAATCTTTGTCGATAAAGGTATCTGATGAGGGGACGTAAGCTTCTGGCTGATAATAATCATAATAAGATACAAAGTACTCCACTGAATTCTCAGGGAAGTACTCTTTCATCTCACCATAAAACTGCGCGGTCAGAGTCTTATTTGGTGTAAGGATGAGCGCTGGGCGCTGCAGCTCATTTATTATATTGGCTATGGTGAAAGTTTTACCCGAACCTGTAACGCCTAATACGGTTTGATATCCCAGACCATCCTCGATACCTTCCATTAGCTTTTCAATAGCTTGGGGTTGATCGCCAGATGGTGAGTATTTGCTAGTTAATTTGAACTGTTTTTTCATGAAAATATGATAACATTAGCGCGGTACAACTAAAAATGGAGAACTTCATTGAGCATTCAACTTTCTAATCGTGTCCAACAGGTTAAACCTTCACCTACCCTAGCTATTACAGCTAAAGCTGCTGAGCTTAGAGCTCAAGGTAAAAACATCATTGGCCTTGGCGCTGGCGAACCTGATTTCGATACCCCTGATCATATTAAAGACGCTGGCATTGCAGCTATTAAAAATGGTCAAACACGATACACACCAGTTGACGGTACTCCAGAGCTTAAAAAAGCTATCATTGGAAAATTCAAGCAAGACAATGGCCTTTCATACGAAATGAATCAGGTTATGGCTTCCTCTGGCGGCAAACAGACATTCTACAATCTTGCACAAGCAATTCTAAACCCTGGTGATGAAGTTATCATTCCTGCACCTTATTGGGTTTCTTACCCTGACATGAGCATTCTTGCAGGTGGTATTCCTGTAATCGTTGAAGCTGGCAAAGATCAAAACTATAAGATCACTCCGGAACAGCTTGAAAATGCAATTACTGATAAAACTAAGCTTTTCGTTATTAATAGTCCATCCAACCCTTCTGGCCTTGCTTATTCTTCAGCAGAACTTAAGGCACTTGCTGATGTATTACTAAAATACCCTCAGGTTATTATTGCTACTGATGATATGTACGAAAAGATCTGGTGGATGGATGAGCCATTTTCAAACATCTTAATGGTATGTCCTGAGCTTTATGAGCGCACTATGGTCTTAAATGGTGTCTCTAAAGCTTATGCCATGACTGGCTGGAGAATCGGTTATATCGCAGGTCCTGCTTCTATAATTGGTGCAATGAAGAAAATTCAGTCACAAAGCACGTCAAATCCTGCAGCAATGTGTCAAGCTGCTGCAGTAACTGCAATCACTGGAGACCAAGAGTGCATTAAGCCAATGCTTGCAGCTTTTAAGGAGCGTCACGACTATGTTGCAAATCGTGTAAATACCATTAAAGGCTTATCATGCATCAACTCAGATGGCACTTTTTACACATTCGCTCATGCTCAGGAAGCCATTGATTCTCTTGATGGAATCAACAATGACCTGGACCTTGCAGCGTACCTATTAGAAGATGCCGAAGTAGCTATTGTTCCTGGATCTGCATTCGGTCTTGAAGGGTATTTTAGGATGTCATATGCGACCAGTATGGACAATCTTGTGGAGGCGCTAGACCGTATTGAAAAGGCATTAAATAAATAAATTTCGCCTTTTTTAAATATTTTTGTTGAGCGCGAATTAGGTTTTTAGTAATATAGCTCGCGTTCCAGATCCTCGGTAGCTCAGCAGGTAGAGCAAGTGACTGTTAATCACTGGGTCGGCGGTTCGAACCCGTCCCGAGGAGCCAAATTCTAAAAGGGTTGCTTTTTAAGCAACCCTTTTTTTATATCTGCGTTTTATTCTTTTACCCCCATTATTTAAATTTCTTGCAGATTTTACCTAGCACCCTAAGCACAACCAACCTCTCATAATTCCAACACAGACACACTGATTGCCCACGGCATCTTAAAATCACGCTCAACACTTAACTTTATTAAGTTAACTTGAACTAGCTCATAATATTCAACTGACCTCTTTTTTAACACATGGATTCAACTCAATAGATTAAAGACCCTTCGGCTACGCTCAGGGAACTTAATCTATCATGCCGTGTTTCCGGCGAAGGGAGCTTTTAATCTATCACGCGGTGTTTCCGGCGAAGGGAGCTTTTAATCTATCACGCAAAGATTCCTGAGCCCTTCGACCTTTGGTTTATCTTGAGCGTAGCCGAAAGGCTCAAGATAAACCAAGACTAAAGGACTCAACCAGTCTCTACATTTTTTAGCATGAACCAAAATCATACGCACACAACACTAAAACAACAGAGCAAAAAAATGCCGGCGAGATGCCGGCATTCCCAATGGTGATCTAAAAATTGAAATCATCAATAATGAGGAGGAACCTCGTCCAGCAAACTATTAACCTGAGCAGCACCTGATTCATTCTCAGATACTTTCTGCATCATTGATTTTAAATGATCCTCTAGCCTTTCTATTTTTTTATGCTGTTGATAGATGAGATCACTCATCTCATTGATGGCTTGCTCTTGATAGGCGTATTTCAGCTCTAAGTTTTCTATTCTTTCTTCATTCATAATTTTTTATTCAACACTTTTTCAATTTGGCTGCCAAACGCTTTTGTTTAAAGAAGTTCTGCAGGAGTTCACGGCACTGTAACTCCATTACTCCAGATACGATATTCATATTATGTTTATGTTGCTCAATATGCACCAGGTCACTCACCCCACCAGCAGCCCCCGTTTTAGGGTCAGGCGCGCCAAACACGAGACTTTTTATCCGAGCATGAATCATCGCCCCAATACACATAGAACACGGCTCTAACGTGACGACAAGCTCCATGTCTGGCAAACGGTAATTATTGATCCGACTACAAGCATCACGGATCGCCATTATCTCTGCATGTGCAGTTGGATCTGATGTGGAAATTGGGCAGTTATGCCCCACCCCTACAATTTGATTATCCAAAACCACGACAGCTCCAACCGGCACTTCATCAATATCACGCGCCTTGTAAGCCTGCTCTAAGGCAGCTTGCATCCAGATATCGTACTCTTTATTTGGCATTAGGATTTGGCATGAATGGAATACCTTTGAAGGGCTAGTAATTCCCGCGAAAGCTGGAATCTATGTGGCACTTGCATTATTGAAATTCCCGCTTTCGCGGGAATGACGTTATTTTTATAGTATATAGTGAAAGTATCACCATATTTAACTAATTTTTATTCCCACTCGATCGTAGCTGGTGGCTTTCCTGAAATATCATATACAACTCGTGATATTCCATCGATTTCGTTAATGATTCTGCGCGACATAAGATCCAAGAAGTCATAAGGTAACTTAGCCCAATGCGCAGTCATAAAGTCTATCGTCTCTACCGCACGAAGAGCTACGACGTAATCATACTTTCTGCCGTCACCCATAACACCTACAGATTTTACTGGTAAAAACACTGCGAATGCCTGATTTACTTTGTGATACAGATCATTATTAACCAGCTCTTTCATGTAGATATCATCTGCTAATCTAAGAATGTCAGCATATTCTTTTTTCACCTCGCCAAGAATACGCACACCTAAACCCGGACCAGGGAATGGATGCCTATGCACCATTGATGGGTGGAGACCAAGCTCTATACCAATCTTTCTCACTTCATCTTTAAATAGCTCACGCAACGGCTCCACTAGCCCAAGCTTCATGTGTTCTGGCAATCCACCTACATTATGGTGAGATTTAATTACATGCGCCTTACCCGTTTTTGATCCTGCTGATTCAATTACGTCTGGGTAGATTGTTCCCTGCGCCAACCATTTAACATTTTTAAGTTTTGCTGCTTCATCATCAAATACATCGATAAAGATCTTGCCAATGATCTTTCTCTTTTTCTCTGGGTCAGATTCACCTTTTAGGGCATCAAGAAATCTATCTTCTGCATTTACACGGATAACCTTTACGCCCATGTGTTTGGCAAAGGTTTCCATAACCTGATCGCCTTCGTTTAAACGCAATAGACCATTATCTACAAACACACAGGTAAGCTTGTCACCGATAGCTTTATGCAAAAGAGCCGCAACTACTGATGAATCTACCCCACCAGAAAGACCAAGAAGGACCTCATCATCACCAACCTTTTCTCTTACGGTTGCGATTGAATCTTCAATAATGTTGCCTGCGGTCCACTCTTTTTCACAGCTACATATATCTTCTACAAAGCGGTTAATAATCTCGCCACCCTTTTCAGTATGGGTGACCTCTGGGTGAAACTGAAGACCGTAGAATTGCTTCTCTTCATTTGCGATTGCCGCTATAGGCGCACTATCAGTACTCGCTATACACTCAAACCCTTCAGGTAATTCAACAACTTTATCACCATGACTCATCCAAACATCTAGGATCTGACCACCACCAGATGATAGCTCATCATAGATACCTTCAAGCAGTTTTGATCCGACTTGAACTTGAACCTTGGCATAACCAAACTCTTTCTCATCAGATGCTTCAACCTTTCCACCTAGCTGACTTGACATGGTTTGCATACCGTAACAGATCCCCAGAACTGGGATACCCATTGCAAATATCTCTTCATGCGCTTTTGGTGGCTCATCAACAGTTACTGATTCAGGACCGCCAGAGAGAATTATTCCATTAGGTTTAAATTCTTGCAGAGCTTCTAGATTCATATCCCATGGATGAATCTCGGAGTAAACGCCTAACTCTCTAACTCTACGAGCAATTAACTGTGTGTACTGGGAACCAAAATCAAGAATCAATATCTTGTGATCGTGAATATTAAGACTCATCTATTACTCAACCTAATGTTTATGAATGAAATTTGCGCGGATTATACTATGTTTCCATAGACAATTCTAACCAGAATTTTTTATCTTAATAAGTTATTGCTGCTTTAGGGGTTTTTCTTTGGTCAAAGAAAATTCAAAGGCTATTCATCATGAATTGCTCAAGCATGGCCATGGTATTAATATTATTATCCTTAAAGTAAAGCCCCATTCCATTCCCGCCTACATGAACCATTTTACATTTAAGGACGAGCGGCACCAGTTTTCCATCCATTTCTGACATTATTGCAACTGAGCCAACATCCCCCGGGACAAGTTCATCAGCTTCTTGCGATTTAGTTACATCTAGCAACAGTCCTGAAGAACTTATATTCACGGTTTTCCCGAAGCATTTTGCCCCTGAATCACTCTGATATACGGCCTTAACTTGAATATTAAAGCGCATATAATCTCTTCTATCTTCAACCTTATTATCTCTTTCAAAAATTACCAATTGAAGCTCCAAACTCTATACTTTTACATACTTATATTAAAAACCAAAATAGCAAACCATGCCACCTAAACATACCAGCTGAATTATAGAACAATTCTGACCAACATTGCCCTTAAAAAACCACAAATACCACATTCAGAAAAGTAGTTTAGAGAAAAATACTGTTTGCTTCACAACTTAACCGTATACCAGCAAAGATTATTGGTTAAAGCTATTTTCTTATGCTAGAAATTATATATAGCATTTTTAAATATAACATGGACCTCATAAGTGAATTATCATGATTGAAGCTATTGATTGGCTCGAACGAAGAGCATCTCTATCACCGAATAAACTCGCATTAATCGACACCATTGAAGGTAGAGAGCTTACTTATAAACAATGGAATGCTCAGGTTAATCAAACGGCACATTTTTTACGCGGAAAGCTTGGCGTTAAAAAAGGAGACAGAGTAACTCTACTGGCATCGAATTCTGTAGAATATTTGGATGTTTGGTATGCATGCAATAAATTAGGTGCTGTCCTACAAAATATGAACTGGAAACTAGCTGTTCCAGAAATCGAGGCGTTAATTAAAGATGTAAAACCAAAAACACTGATCTACAGCACCGAATTTACCGATATAGTTAAAAAGCTTCAACTTCGCGATGATATATCTTCAATAAATTATTATGTCGCACTGGATGAAAAAACCAGAAGCACTGACCTTTGCATGAGCGAGCGCAAGCAGTATAGAGAAACCAAACTCGACAGACCCCCTATCTCAATCAAAGACCCGTGGGTTATTTGCTATACCGGAGGTACAACTGGGCTGCCTAAAGGTGCGATTCTCACCATAGAAAATATCACTTGGAATGCCATTAATACCAGCATGAGCTGGGGAGTTGGCTATAACGATGTAGCCATTCTTAACGCTCCGCTGTTTCACACTGGAGCACTTAACGTGTTCACTTCACCATTAGTCTACTCAGGTGGAACATCCATAGTCTGCAAAACCTTTGATGTTTCTCAAGTGTTTGATCTGGTAAACAGTGGTATTGTCACGGTTTTCTTCGGTGTACCAACGATGTTTTCTATGATGCAACATCACCCAAGATGGAAAGAAACTAATTTCGATAATCTGAATTTTGTTATCAGCGGTGGAGCTCCATGCCCACTACCCGTCTTTGATGAATTCTGGAAAAAAGATGTTGATTTTAAAACCGGTTATGGACTAACTGAAGCTGGTCCAAATACATTTTGGCTTCCTGCTAATGAGGTACAAAAAAAGCCTGGTGCAGTTGGGTATCCTTTGATGGAAGTTGAGGTCATGCTAATTGATAAATCTGGAATCCCGGTAACCGAAGCTAATCGCGCAGGAGAGCTACTAATACGTGGCCCCCACCGCACACCTGGCTACTGGAACAATCCAGCAGCGACTACTGAAGCAATTGATGAAGATGGATGGTTACACACAAGCGACCTTGCTCTATTTGATGAAGATGGCTGCTATTATGTTGTTGGAAGAGCCAAAGATATGTATATCACTGGTGGCGAAAATGTTTATCCTTCGGAAGTTGAAAGTGTAATTTATGCTCATGACTGTGTAGCTGAGGCCGCAGTATTTGGCGTAGCAGATAACAAATGGGGTGAAGTTGGTCATGCTGTTATTGCATTAAAACCTGGGTGCAAACTAACTAAGATTGAATTACGTAACTTCTTAAAAGACAAAATCGCCAAATATAAGCTGCCACATGACATAACATTTATCAGTGAGTTACCAAAAACGGGGGCTGGAAAGATCAACAAAAAGGCATTAAAAGAGAAGTTTGGAAAATTGGAGTAAACCTATTGCTCTCAATTGTATTATTGGAAAACATCAAATTAAAAAGCCCGCAAATGCGGGCTTTTTAATTAATAAAAACTATTTTATTAAATTTCTAACTTTGGATTTGAGCCATATTGATTATCGCCCTCCTCTCCAGCCAAAAACATAAATACTAGGATTACAAT
The DNA here is from genome assembly GCA_033852155.1 of Gammaproteobacteria bacterium. Taxonomy (GTDB): domain Bacteria; phylum Pseudomonadota; class Gammaproteobacteria; order QZLD01; family QZLD01; genus QZLE01. Next base: position 29,851 of record JAWSVA010000001.1, read on the forward strand.
TACCCCAATTATCGGCACCAATAAAAGCAGCAACCACCAGCCACTTTTCCCAATATCATGTAATCGCCTAAAGGTAACAGCGATACCTGGAATCAATACAGCAAGCGAATAAAGCATACCTATAATCGCAGTTCCTAAAATGCCACCAACCACCCCAAGAACAATGGCGATGATAAAATTGAATAGAGCGAACATCCAATACTCTTTTCTTCTAGCTCTTCCTGAAAATACAAAATACTTCTTTAAAACTGCTATATACCAACTCATATCAAACTCCATTTTGTTTATATATTTTAACCATAGTATAAGTTTGATATGAAAACAGTAAAACACCAGCCCCACATCCATAACTTAAAACTCAACGTAATCATCATATGCAAGCAAGTTGAAATAATCAATAACAAAAAAACCGGCATTTAAGCCGGTTTTTTCATCATCACAACCAATAAATTAAAAATTAATCGATTCTATAGTTAGGAGCTTCTTTAGTAATACTTACATCATGCACATGACTTTCTCGCATACCAGCTCCAGTTATTCTCACAAATTCAGGCTTAGCGCGCATTTGCTCCATATTCTCGCATCCCACATAACCCATGCTTGCTCTTACACCACCAAGTAGCTGATATATGATTGATAATGCAGTTCCTTTATATGGAACTCTACCTTCAATACCTTCTGGAACCAGCTTTTCAACATCATTAGTTGAATCCTGGAAGTACCTATCTTTTGAACCTTGTGCTTGTGACATCGCACCAAGTGATCCCATACCTCTATATGATTTATATGATCTACCTTGATAAAGTTCAATTTCTCCTGGGGCTTCTTCTGTTCCTGCAAACATTCCACCAAGCATGACTGAGTATGCTCCAGCAACAAGAACCTTAGATATATCACCTGAGAATCGAATCCCACCATCGGCAATAACTGGAACCCCGGTACCCTCAAGTGCAGTAGCTACATTATTAACAGCTGTAACCTGTGGTACACCAACGCCTGCTACGATTCTGGTAGTACAAATAGAACCAGGACCAATACCAACTTTTACACCATCTGCTCCTGCTTTAACAAGATCAAGTGCTGCAGCCGCTGTTGCGATGTTACCACCAATAACTTGTAAGTCTGGGTAGTTATCTTTAACCCACTTAACTCTCTCTAGAACTCCAATGTGATGCCCGTGCGCTGTATCAACAACAATAACATCCACTCCAGCTTCAACCAGGGCAGCTACTCTTTGTGGAGTTTCGGCACCAGTACCTACTGCTGCACCAACTCTTAACTGTCCGGACTCATCTTTACAAGCCATTGGGTAGTCTTTAGCTTTTTGGATATCTTTAACTGTTATCAACCCTCTAAGCTCAAATTGGTCATTAACAACTAATATTTTTTCAATTCTGTGTTTGTGAAGCAGCGATTGAATCTCTTCTCTCTCAGCGCCCTCTTTAACTGTTACCAGATTCTCTTTTTTAGTCATGATATTAGAAACTGGATCAGATAGTTTGGTTTCAAACCTTAAATCACGGCTGGTAACAATCCCTACTAGCGAGCTACCTTCTACAACAGGAACACCGGATACTTTATTTGCCCTGGTGATCTCCATAACTTCACCAATTGTGATATCAGGAGAAACAGTGATTGGTGCCTTAATGACTCCACTCTCAAACTTCTTGACTATACGCACCTGCTCAGCCTGCTGCTCAATAGTCATATTTTTATGGATCATCCCTATTCCACCTTCCTGAGCTAGTGTTATAGCAAAATTGGCTTCAGTAACAGTATCCATTGCTGCTGATACAAGAGGAATATTTAGCGAGATCTCTCGGGTGAGCTTTGTTGATAGGTCAACATCCTTTGGAAGAACCTGTGAATGTGCAGGAACTAATAAGACATCATCAAAAGTCAAAGCTTCTTGGGTAATACGCATAGGCTTAATCCGGTAAAGATAAATAAAGTTAGAATTAACCAACCATTATAAATTGCGGATGACTTTACGTCCATAGAGAATGTGCCCTAGATGTGATTTTTCACATTAATATAACAAAATTAATGCTCACCCGATTAAAATAACACCATTTGTGAACCAGCTCACAGTTATAATTCAACTTATTTATGAAAATCGTATAAATTTTAAATGTAGGGTTAAAAATATCAGAACGGAAATATTATTATTTATTAAAGTATCGATAAACATGCCTGAACAATTTTTTCAGGACAAAGCTCAAACAAACCTTTATTCTTACTTATGATTGATAACAGAAAATAAAGGCAGTGGTGGCCAGGGTTATAAGTAAGATATTAATGATTCCATTGTCATAAAATATAATTTATCCCTCCGAACAAATGACGGGAGAAAAAAATGAAGTTAACAAATATATTTACTGCAGTATCCGTGATAGCAGGTTCTATTTTATTTGCAGCTAATTCACATGCAGAGATTACCGATAACTCAATTAATATTGGGATTATTACCGATGCCACCGGTGGCTGGTCTGATTCTGTTGGGCAGGGAGCTTTTATTGCTTCACAAATGGCCGCAAATGATATGGGTGGAAACATAAATGGTGCTCCAATAAAGCTCATCATGGTTGACTACACCAAAGAGATCGGAGCATACAAAACAAATACCGGCAAAAAATCTATGAATATGAGTGACTATACAACCATGGTCACTGGAATTGTACGTAGATTAAAAGACGAATATAAAATCGATGCAATCTCCGAGCTATCTGACTCAAGGATTGCTATCCCAGCGCAAAATTATGCCAAAGATAATGGGATCGTTTCTTTGGTAGTTGGTGCTGGCTCAACAACACTTACCGGAAAATTCTGTAGCCCAACCGGTTTTCACTGGTCATGGGATACATATGCCCTAACCAAGGGACTAGGAAAGGTTATCGTTGAGAATGAAAACAGCGACAAGTGGTACTTCCTCGCACTTGAAGGTGCATTTGGTGAAGATGCCATCAAGAACTCTAAGATAGTTATTGAAACCAATGGAGGTAAGATTGTTGGTAAAAAATTCTTCCCTTATAGATCTGGGGCAACAAACTTCTTCCCTGCGATTGAGGAAGCCAGAAATGCTGGTGCCAATGTAATCGCAATTGCCAATGCTGGTGCTGAAGCGATTGCAGCTATTCGACAAGTTAGAGAGTCAGGTATTTTTGAAAAAGGTGGTACTGTAGTTAGCCTTATAACCTTGATGCAAGATATTCGTCAGCTAGGATTATATACCGGTCGCGATCTTCAATTTGTTGCCCCCTTCTATTGGAACCGCAACGACAAAACCAGGACTTTCACCCAACGTTTTCTTTCCAGACACGGATCTGTACCCAGTGCTGCTCAAGCCGCAGTGTACTCCGCTACACTTCACTATCTACGCGGTGTAAAACAGTCAGGGGATGATAAGGGTGTTGCCCTAGCCAACAAAATGCGCACCATTAAGGTCGACCAAAAAGACCCATTCTTAGACTCCAATACTGTGTTTAGAAAAGATGGTCGCGTAGTTCATGATATGTACTTACTAGAAGTAAAATCACCTAAAGAATCGACTGAAGCTTGGGACTACTTCAAGAAGGTTAGGACTATTCCTGGCAACGAAGCATTCAAACCGATGTCTGAAGGCTCATGTGAGCTTACCAGGTAGGAAATATTTTGCTACAAACATGAAAAAGCGAGGCCTGTGCCTCGCTTTTTTGTTATATTAATTTGCAAATCATTTAACGCAAAACCAAATCAATATGCCCACAAAAAACAATCAAATCTTATCCGTTTCACAGTTAAATAGAGAAGCCAAATATTTGCTTGAGTCTTCCTTCCCTCTAATCTGGGTAGAAGGGGAAATTAGCAATCTTGCCCAACCTGGATCTGGCCATATTTATTTCTCTTTGAAGGATGAAAAAGCTCAAGTGCGCTGCGCCATGTTCCGCAATCGCAATATGCGGATTAAGTTCAAACCGCACAATGGGCAAAAGGTTATGATCCAAGCTCGCGTTAGCCTGTTTGAAGGGCGGGGAGAGTTTCAGCTAATTGCCGAGCAGATGCAGGAGGCCGGGCTTGGTGATCTACATAAAAAGTTTGAACAGCTCAAGCGCAATTTAGAATCCGAAGGGCTTTTCTCCCTGGATCGAAAAAAAGCCATTCCTGAATACCCAGAATCAATCGGAATAATCACCTCCCCTACTGGCGCTGCCATTAGAGATATCCTAAGCGTACTTAAGCGTAGATACCCCCTGGCCAAGGTACTTATATACCCCACTTTAGTTCAAGGGGAAACAGCCGCTGCAGAGATATGCAAAGCGATAGTTAAAGCTGACACGGATAAAAAATCCGATCTTTTAATAATTACGCGCGGAGGCGGATCTATTGAGGATCTTTGGTCATTTAATGAAGAGATAGTTGCCAGAAAGGTTTTTACCTGCCAAACACCAATCGTTAGTGGCGTTGGCCATGAGATTGATTTTACCATCTGTGACTTTGTGGCAGACCTGCGCGCACCAACACCATCGGCGGCAGCTGAATTGGTTACACCTGATATAAATGAACTCGCATATAAAATCGATAAACTTGAATTAAAGGCCAGGCAAATCATCGGAACAGGCCTGAAAAGTTTGCAGTCGAAATTACACCTTGTAGCGCAAAAACTTGAGCAGCAAAAACCATCTAATAAGATTGAAAACAACAAGCGACACATTGAGCATATCAGGCAAAAACTCGAGCACATTATCAGCTTCAAAATCAGCAATTATCGACAATCAATTGCCCTTGCTGAAGAGAAGGTTAAGAACAACTCACCCCAGATCAAGATTGCCAACCTGCAAACTAAAATCAACACATTACAATCTAGGCTGAACATAACCGTTAAAAATAACATTGAGTTTAAGCAGCAAAAAATAGAGTCACTTGCCAGAAATCTTAACGCAGTAAGCCCGCTACAAACCATCTCCAGGGGTTACTCTGTATTAGAATCAAAAGATAAGCATGTGATTACATCGATATCTCAAGTTAACACTGGCGACGTTATCACAGCTAAAGTTTCAGATGGGGAATTAGAGTGCCGGGTAACAAAAATTCTAGATCAAACTTGAATTAACCACTCGAACTAGATCAACACACTCTGAAGTTCAACCTAACCTGTGTAAACTTTTGAAGCCATATTTTTAATAGATTATTTAAATCTTAAATACACAGCCTATTTTACAGGGTATTAAATAGGTCCAAATTCAAGCATTGATAATATTTCCACTCTTTCTTTATAATTGATTTTTTTGAAAGCATAGTATAATTTTGTAATTTCTAGATAACCCTATATCATTTTTAGCTTGAGTTCTTTAAATCCATTATCTACACCATTAGATGTAATCATATTCTTCCCTAAAGAATAAAACGGTGTTTCTCCATTTATCGACTTAATTTTTATTTTATTGCCTATAACTTCAATAGAAAAGTCTTCTGTATTCAATAAAAAATCAACCCATGATCCAGATCTTTTTTATATCTTGAACCATGACTTTAGTAATTCAGCGTAAGCAGTTAACTAGACATTAAAATTTCACTCAGTTCAGTATGGCTTTTTAGGTTTCCCTCTCGGACTATCACAAATACCGCTAAGGCTTCAATTACATCATACGGTTTAGCATTAGAAATAACTTGTTCATTTTGACCTAAGTAAGCTATTGGAGTACCAACATCGTTTTGCACCATTTTTACAACTACATTGGCCCACTGGTCCTTGATATCTATATCGTAACGAACGCACTCTTCACCAAAGCTATCAAATAAATCATTTATTATTTGCTCAGATCCAGGAGAAAGAACTGTTCTTACCAGCATCTCTGGATATGTGCGTGCAGGCCTAACCACATGGTTTGCTCCAGCACTTAGTAGCCTATCTTTACTTTCGAGCTTTACCCCTTCAGATATAATTGTTGCCTTTACCCCCATATCACGCAGTCGATGAATAATATCGAAACTAACGCTGTCTGATGCTGGGTCGTCAGGCGTTGTTGCCAAAACAACAATAGTGTTTGCATCCATAACTGATGCCGCCTCAAAAGCCTGGTTATCATGTATAGATTTGCAAACGTTTACAACATTGAATTTTCTTAGCGCATCTGAAATTCCGTTTTTATATGCTTTTCCAACAATAACAACTGGGGATGAAGATAACTTTAAACTACTATTTCTGAGCTGTTTCATAGCAGCTATAAAAAACTCTTCGTTAAATTCATCAGTACAATTTAAAATAACAATATGATTTTTCATCTTCCAACTCCAATCACCTCTGAGCATTTTGCTCCTCACTTCGTGCCTATATTCGAAGTACATAGCTGCAACTTGAGCTAATATCGCAATCCCACCTAGATAGAGCAATATTACAGTTGTAATGCGACCTCCTGCAGTCTGAGCAGATAGATCTCCATATCCTACGGTAGTAGCAGAGGTCATCGTCAACCAAATTGCATCACTTATCGCCATACCTTCAAAATATATCATTGCATTGGTATGGATAAAAAGGATGACCAGCAGTATTAAAAGCAGCTTTATCATCCCTGCTTTATTTGATGCATCTCTTACTAGTTTTTTTCTAAAGAAAATTGATTTCACTTATTGTTCCTAAACAAGCTTTTATTTATTCAGCTGTTAATAAGTAAGCATGAAAGTAATAAACTCTAATTTCTTATGAGTTATAAGTTTTATTAACACCAATCAATAATAGCAGTTTTTATGCAGTCAAAACCAAAAAATTGTGGACATACTATTCTCTTAGAATCAATGACGAGACTATTCGATTGATTGGATGTACGTGAACGAGTAAATGAATAGGAGGAAATCTATTAGATCAGAGCAAGTTTAAAACTAATGATTAAGCAAACTAGAAGTAGAAACGAAGTATTTGGGGAAAGAAGACTCTAATCATGGCAGAATTATAATCTTAGTCCCATCTGGGACTGTCTCCCATATCTCTTGCATCTCATGATTTAAAACAGCGATACATCCATCGGTCCAATCTTTTTTTAGCCTTTTATACTGGCGCCATGTCATTGAGTTTGGCTGCCCATGAATCATGATATTGTTCCCTGCAGACACTCCCCTTTCACTAGCATTTAAAACATCTTGTTGATCTGGATATGAAACATGCAGAGATAGGTAATAACTACTATTTGGATTTCTCCAATCTAGAGTATATTCACCTTCTGGTGTCTTTGAATCCCCTTCTCTTTTCTTGTGTCCGATTGGATTAGCGCCAAGATTAATACGGTATGATTTAATTTTTTCATCATTAGCATAGAGTGTTAACAAACGTTTAGTTTTTTGCACCACAACCTTGTCAGCTTTCTGTAATGATGTTGAATAATATGCAACTTGTAATTCTTTAGATTGAGCTGTCTGCCAGAAAAAAACTAATAAAACACAACAGGGTAATAACATATTTTTTAGCATAAGACACATCACCCCATTTTTTATCTAGTTATTTTCTTCAGACTAGTTTTCAAGAAAAAAGTTCTTTTGCTTAAAACTAAAATTTTCCTTTAGCTAAACAGGTCACAAAACACCTATTAAAATCCATTATCGCCTATCAAAAATCCAGTTTCATCTGTCAAAATTTAATACAGTCTACTGCAGCTCTATAGCCTGATACTGTTGTGTGCATATGGTGTATTCAAGATTACAAGCTTGCAGGATAATATATGCATCCATTGGAATCGCTGTCACCATAGATGAAACATCAACTTCTTGATTACCTGGCCCAATATTTCCGCATGACATATTCATTGTATTGGTAAATCGGCAAGTTAGATCAACTGCACAAGCTGAGTAACCACATGTACCGCTATAAAATGATATCCCTCCATCACTGATGCTTTTGTCGTTTACAGATAACGATACGTAATAAGCTTGTTTTGATATGCTGTAGTAAATATCAAATTCACCATTTGATATTCCTGCATTAATACCCATCTGCTGATCGAAATCTAATGATGTTTGCTGGTAGGAATCGATTATAGTATATGAGTATATTTCTGGATTATTAGGCGCAACAATAACATCATCCTCTTCATCAAAGTTTGTAATCAAGACCTTGCACCCACTAATAAAAACCAGGCTAGCTATTGCCATTTTAAATAATAATATTTGTCCTTTTGGCATAGTTCCCCTCTCTTCTGCAATCAATCATCAGTCATCTATCTTAAATACTGACTTTAACCAATTTTAAACACTGATTTCAAATAGGTTAAATACCTTTTGTCTTTGCACATTAATTTTCCTGGTGAATCACTTATTTTAGCCACAGGCTGACCATTACAACTGGTCATTTTTATCACTATCTGTAATGGTGTATAACCAAGATCATTGGTTAAATTGGTCCCCACTCCAAAACCAACATTGCACCTTTTGCTAAACCTGTCGTAAATCTTTAATGCCAGTGGAATATCTAGCCCGTCGCTAAATACCATTCTCTTGGTTTTTGGATCGATATGCATCGACTGATAATGGCTGATTAATTTTTCTCCCCACTCAAATGGATCTCCAGAATCTTGCCGAGCTCCATCAAATAGTTTGGAGAAATACAGATCAAAATCGCGCAAGAAGGCATCAAATCCAACCACATCAGATAGTGCTATCCCTAAATCTCCTCTATATTCTTGCGCCCATGACTCCAGTGCAAATTTCTGTGAATCTATCAACTTAGGACCAAGGGCCTGTGCTGCCTGTAAGAACTCATGCGCCATTGTCCCGATAGGGGTTAACTCTAACTTTTTCGCCAAATATACATTACTTGTGCCTGCAAAATTATGTGCTAATTTATCTTGTAACTCTGTAACTACTCTTTCCTGCCAATCTCGGGAGAACCTCCTACGTGTACCAAAATCTGACATCAAAAACCCACTGCTATCTTTATGGGTTTTAATCATATCGATTTTATCAAACAGGCGTCTATTACCTTCTGTATAGTCTGGGTTTATAGCGTTAGCAGCAAAAAATATCTGATTAACAATCGCTAACACAGGAACCTCAAACATAATTGTATGCAGCCATGGTCCCTTAATTACAATTTCTAACTCATCTTTTACTGATACTTTGATGTAATCACTATTTAGTTGGAACAGGCGCAGAAAATCGACAAAGTCTGATTTTATAAAGCGTAAATGTTTTAGATATTCAAGTTCATCTTCGCTAAACCTTAATGAACATAACTTGTCTATCTCAGCCTCAATCTCTTCAGCATAAGGTTTAAGATCGACACCTGCGTCTCTACATTTAAACCGGTACTCGACCTGAGCCTGAGGAAACTGATGCAAGACCACCTGCATCATGGTGAATTTATAAAGGTCTGTATCCAACAGTGATTGAATAATCATTTATATATTCTCAACCTCAATATCTTGTGCACTATCGACAAACTCTGCACCAGCTTGCCTCATATCTTCAATCGCTTGCTCGGTTGTTTCTGGCGTAATTCCCCTGCAAGCTCCCATGTTAACAATAACCTCAAATCCAGCATTCAATAGCTGCATAACTGTAGTTTTTACACAGTAATCTGTGGCTAATCCGCCAGCGATAACTGTGGTTATTTTGTTAGTATTTAAAAGTTCAATCACACCTGTACTTATCTTCCCTGCAAAATCGTGATAACAAGCTCCATACGGATGCATATCAGGCTCAACCCCCTTCCAAATAAAATAGTCATATTCTGTTATTTTAGGTAGCCCTGGGATCAGCTCAAACCCCTTGGTTCCTGGGACTGCATGTTCGACCCACCTAATATCCATATTAGGTTCATTCTCTATTACTGAAAACTGCGGTTTATCCTCCGTAGCAATCCAAATAGCCTTGGGGCTATGCGCATCTTTAGAGCCTATTCTCATACTTGCGCGCCTTGCCTGTTTATTCAACTCATCTGCAATCATATCCCCTTCTGGAACAGGCAGTTCATCTGGGCAAAGCGGTGTAAATGTATTCTGCGCATCAATATCGAAGCTGGCAACTTGGCTTCTGTCTTTGAGAATAATTTTAGCCTGACATCCATTTTTTCCCATACAAATCTCCACCTATTTAGCAGCTAAACAAAGTTTATCCATACTCTATACCCCATATATAAAGCATAGCGCAAAATAGATGCATCATATTGAAATATTTATTACTTTTTATTGATCTACATTTAAATCAATAAAACAAATTAAGATTTTGAAGAGTCTGTCAAATCACCATTGAACAAACCACTTACTCAACTATCCTTAATATAAGAGTGGGATAAATTTTGAGCAAGATAACTGAGGCGGTTATGAACGATAATAAGAAAATTACCATGCTGGTTGCAGAGGATGAAAACCACATCCGAATGTTACTAAAAGCCGTAGCAAATGAAATCGATGCGGAAGTTGTAGCAGAGGCAAAAAATGGTAGAGAAGCTGTAGATTTATGCCGAATAATCAAGCCTGATATCACTTTAATGGATATTAACATGCCGCAATTATCTGGTTTAGAAGCTCTAGAAAAGATTAATGAAACCAATCCTAACTCCTGCATAATAATGCTTACATCTGTGGCTGATATGGATTCTGTGCGCAAGGCTGTAAAATTTGGAGCTGCAAATTATATCTTAAAAAATACTCCTTTAAAGGAGATGCAACAAATGATTCTTGATACTTGGGTTGAGCATAAAAAATCACTTGAGGAACAAGCATGAGAGAACGCTACGATCTCAATGAAATGCTAAAAGAAATTAAATCAGAATCTGATGTAGATTTGGCTCCAAAAAAGAATGAGAAAGTAACTCAAACCGACATCAGCAAGTTATTTGGCAAAAATAAACTTAAAGAAATAAAGCTTGGTAAATCACAAGATCAAAGTGGAGAACCGAGTGAGAAATAATCCACGCTTTTTTGAATCTTTAATATCCGAATCAATTGTAACTGAAGGTGATGCTGAAAAACTGCGCCTTAAATTTAGTGATGATGCTTACGAAGTATTACTTCATTTAGTAAAGGGTGGCGCACGGGACAAAGAAATACTCGGTAAACTTTGGGGTGATACATTTAACCTTTCGTATGTAAACTTAGAGAAAACCCTGTTTGAATCCACTGCTGTTAAAAAACTTCCTGAAGAGTTTGCTCGCAAACACAATCTAATTCCCATCTACGTGTTTGACAACGTAGCCACAACTGCAATGGCAGAACCGTTTAACGACTCCATAACTAAGCAGGCAGAACAATTAATGGGGTGTCAAATTAGCCCTGTATTCTCTTTTCCTGCAGAGATTGAAGATGCTATAGAGATTCAGTACCAAACTCACGACTCCCTCAATGAATTCGTTTCAAAAATTGCATCAAACTCTCTTTTCAAAGGAACAGGCAAGATAACCCATGATCAACTGCAACAACTTGCAGGTGACCAAGCAAGTGTAGAGCTAGCCCGCAGCCTTATGCTATTGGCAGTAAAAGAGAAATCCAGTGACATCCATATCGATCCACAAGAGGATATGATATACGTTCGTTTTAGGGTTGACGGTGTCCTTCAAGACCGAGTTAAACTCGATAAATCCTTGCTCCCACCATTAATTACACGTTTAAAAGTGCTTGCTGACCTCGACATTACCGAGCGACGCAGACCTATGGATGGAAGGGTAAAGCTGGAGATGAGAAACAAGTCGATAGACTTTAGAATGTCCAGTATGCCGACCATTTATGGTGAAAAAATTGTTCTACGCGCACTTGGGCAAATCATTGCGCATCAGATACCAGACATATCTGAGTTAGATCTATCCAATGCAAACTACAAAGTAGTTAAAGATGTAATTGATACACCAAACGGAATATTTTTTGTTACCGGTCCTACTGGCTCTGGTAAAACGACAACTCTTTTTTCTGTTCTAAAATATCTAAATATACCTGGTGTTAATGTTATGACGGTGGAAGACCCTGTGGAGTATCGACTCCCCAGAGTAAACCAAGTACAAGTTAACTCAGCCATTGGATTTGACTTCTCTAAGGCTTTACGGTCATTTCTACGCCAAGACCCAGACGTAATCCTGATTGGCGAAATAAGAGACCTCGAGACGGCCAAGATCGCTTCTCAAGCAGCACTTACTGGTCATCTAGTATTAGCATCTATCCACACCAATAGCGCACTACAAGCAGTAACTAGGCTTATTGAAATTGGGGTAGAGCCATTTTTGGTGGCGCCTTCAATCATTGGTGTAATGGCGCAAAGGCTAGTACGCCGAATCTGCCCTCACTGCAAAGAGAAATACCAACCAACCAAAGAAGAGATCGAAAGTTACTTTATCTGGGATGGTAAAACTCAAGTAGATTTTTACCGTGGCCGCGGTTGTATTGAGTGTTTTAATACCGGGTACAGTGGGCGTATTGCAATACATGAGGTATTCATAATAAGTGAAACGGTCAGAACACTGGTATCAAGTGGCGCTTCAATTATTGATATTAATAAAGCCGCTCTAGATGAAGGGTTTAAAACCATGCGCTATGACGGTTTTAAAAAGGTATTATTGGGACTAACTACAGCGGAAGAAGTTGAGCGTGTAACCGCAGCTGATTAGCTAGAATTACTTTAAATATTAAATCAAAGTGAATATGTTTTTTTAACCGATACAAACCCTGCAAGCCAGACATTTGCATGGCTTTTATTGCAGTTTCAAGTAAACATCAATTTACTTGAAAAAGTTTGTTGCTATATCAACCTCGTTTTCATCAGAAAGACCAGTGATCTTCCGCAAAACACTCTTATTAGAGTCTTCACTGAACTTGATAGCATAATTGGTAATAACACCCATATTATCTTTCTCAGCTATAAAATCCCAATCCAGAAGATTCAGTTCAGCTAATTCAAGGTGCAGATAATCTGCAAGTTTTGCATTACCGGGTTGTTTTATTTGAGTTTGAAATTCCCCTAACATATTTCACCTCCACTACTACTGACAAATTCATCATATAATAATTTTGCAGGCGCCTATTCTTTAACTATCAGACCACCTACTCCACTGTAACTATTGACAAAAAACAGCCTAACTTCAATCTACTATTATATAAAAAATTTATCACTTTTTCTTGCGATTACCCTGCACTTTATGGAAAAGACTAAGTGTGAAAAGCTGAGGCATAAAAAAACCCTGATTCGAATTCGAATCAGGGTTTCCAAGAAAAAATCTTTAGACTAAGAAATTAGTCAGCTGATATGCACTCTACTGGGCACTCAGGTACACATGCGCCGCAATCAATGCAAGAATCTGCATCAATAATTGCAACACCGTCTTTCATTTCGATTGCTTCTGGACCACAAACGTCTACACAAGCTTCACATCCAGTACAAGTATCAGCGTCAACTACGTGAGTCATAATATTTCTCTCTTTTTAAGTTAGAATCGAAATTAAAATTCGAAAGTTAAAAATCGTGACTGTAGCGCTATTCGAAAACAATATGCTGACGATATTGCTACTGCCATTAATAATCTGGGTAAGATTTAACCGTTATTTGCGGTATGCGTCAACCATTTTCTTAAGGTTCTGAGAAATAACCCCAATGTCTCCAGCGCCTAACTTTTTCAGGTCAAAAACACTTCCACCAAAGGCTACACCGTCTGCCCCGCAGTCAAAAAACTCTGACATATTATCTGCAGAAACACCACCACAAGCTAAAAGCTTGATATCGTTAAAAGGAGCTTTAATCTCTTTGAAATATGTCGGGCCAAAAAACTTAGCCGGGAATACTTTAACCATATAGGCACCTGCATTCCAAGCATCATAAATCTCTTGCGGTGTAAGAGCCCCAGGGAAAACCGGAATATCATTTTTAGCACAATACTCAACTACATCTGTCTGCAGGGTTGGCATCACAATAAATTCGGCCCCTGCATCCAGTGCGGTGTGCATTTGATCCAAGGTTAGAACAGTGCCAGCACCAACGGATACTTTGCCGGATGTAGCAACGCACATCTGCTTGATCAGATCTGCAGCATTAACAGTATTCATAGTAATCTCGACAGTGGTTAAACCAGCATCAATAATTACATCTGCTAAAGGCAAAACATCCTGCGCGGTAATACCACGCAGGATGCCTAATAACGGTGTTTCTTCAAAAAGTTTCATACTATCCATGTATTTTGATATCTTCCTTTTTAACTTTTGAATTAACCAGCTGCTTTTGATTTAACCAGCAGTAGTTGAAATCTTCTCGTAAAACTCTTTGAAATCATCTTTATTTTCTGAATTTCTAAGGGCCATAGCATCACGTGGATGCTCATTCATGATTCCAGCAATAGCGAAAGGAATTACGTAGCCCCACTCAAACTCTTCTCTAAGGTTGATGAATCTTCTGGAGATAATATCAAGAACTGGTCTTAGGTCATATTTAGGGTTTTTCAAGAAACCAATCAATAGCTCAATTGGGCAATTTCCAGCAGCACGCCCCATTCCGTATATGGTTGCATCCAAATAATTAGCACCATTGATAATTGATTCAATAGTGTTACCGAAGCCAAGCTGCTGATTGTTATGTGCGTGAATGCCAATCTCTTTAGTTGGGCACTTCTCTTTAAATAGTTTTACCAAACGAGCAATTGGCTCTTGGTAAAGAGCGCCAAAACTATCAACGATATAAACCGCTTGAGATTTACACTCTTCATTAATTTGATGTAGAGCTTCTTCAAGCTCAGGGCCTTGATCGCGTGAAACAGCCATAATGTTAATGCAGGTTTCGAAACCTTGATCATCAAACTGGTTTAGCATCTCAATAGCTTTATCGACATCTTTTGCATAAGAAGCAACACGTACAAGATCATACGGGCTATCTTTACACTCTTTGATGTTTTCCATATCGACACGACCAACGTCAGCCATTACAGAAACCTTAGATTTAGTTTCAACGCCGTCTATTACACGCCATAGGTCGTCATCATCGCAAAATTTCCAAGGGCCATATTGCTCAGATGAAAATAGATCTCTTGAGTTTTTATAGCCAAGCTCGATGTAATCAACACCTGCCTCGCACAATGTTTTATACACATCTCTTGTGAAATCAAGATCAAACTGATGATCGTTTACCAAACCACCATCACGAATAGTGCAATCCAATACTTTTATCTCTTTTCTGTACATCTTGTGCTCCACTTCCAGCCTAAATATCTTTGATTTATTAAATCTATAAATTACAAAATCGTTTTCGTTGTTTCCAGATCATTCTTATTGTCCACAGATGTTTATCACATCGTTTATCGCAAGAGTCGCGCAGACCAAGAACCAATCAAATAGGTTCAACCGTAATTAAGTTGCTTGATTTTATATACTTTCTAAGTAACTGTCTAACACCAATGCCCGTTAAAACCTGCTAAAAACGTCTCAAAGCATTTTTTTACTGATAAAAACTGATAAAACATGACTGAATATTGATCAATTGGTGTAAAATAGCGCCCTAAAATCAAACAGCAAAAAGAATATCTCATAAGACAATGGAATCAAAAGGGTACATATATTTCCGTTATATATTCTCCGTAGCATTTGCGCTGGGAGCTACTGCGTCCCTATTCGTTCTTCTTGAATTTTTAGTAACAACTCAACTGCCACTTAAAACTACAGCATTAAACCCCACTACAAATATCAAAATCAGAAGAATAACCGTAACACCAAAAAGCTCACAAAAACCACAGCACAAATCTATTGCATCAAATTCAAAAGCAGAAAAGATACAAACACAGCAACAGATTATTCCACAAACTATTGTCAAAATTTCTATTCCAGATAAACAGCTAAGCAGCATAGTAAAAACTAAAGCGGTTGAAACAAAATCTATCAAAGCCAGGCCAGTTAAAGCCCAATCTGTTAAAACTAAAGCCGCTAATGATGAATCTATTAAGTCCACCCTGGCCAATATACAAGTAGATTCAAAACCAGATAAACCAAAAGCGGTAAAAGAAACGATTCGACTAGCTGAAAATACAAACATGATGTTAGCACCGGTATTAGACAATACAAAAGCAGTCCAAACATCTATACCGCAAAGCAGAACAGAAAATACTGAAACAGATATTCACAATACAAAAATTTATGCGCCAACGATGGTAGATGCCAAAGAGTTAAAAAAAGTCTATTCCCCTAACCCAAGCTATCCGCGCAAAGCCCAGCGCCGAAATATCCAGGGGTGGGTGATGACCAATTTCCAAATTCGTACCGATGGTAGCGTAGCTCAAATAGAGATAATAGACGGGAAGAATGCAATATTCTTTAAAAATGAGGTGATCAAAACCCTAGAGTCATGGATTTTTGAAAAAGACCAATCACAACAGATAAAAGCATCAATGAGATTTGTATTTAGTTTGAGAAGTTAAATATCTCTACTTGATCAACTGCCCTTAATCCACCAATACCACACCTAGACAATCAAGCAATCTTAGCGCCTCATAACGACAGAATTTAGCTTTCTTAAGCTGATTATTATGGATATTGATATCGTAGTTAGTTGCTTCAGAAAAGTCAGCACCGATTAAACTGGTTTTGTTAAACAGGCTATTGGAAAAATCGGTATCGGTAAAACTAGCCCCATCAAAATTACCGTCTCTAAAATCTACATCGTGCGCCCTGCAATCTTCAACCACCAAACCTTTTAATCTAAGCCCCATAAATGATGAATAATTGAGCATGCAGTTCTTAAAAATCAATGTCGCAGGCAAAACCAAACCCGACCATGATGCTCTGGTCCAATCGATCCCTATCACCTTGCACTCTTCAAAGACAACACTAGTAAACTTACTTAAACCAACCTTAATAACGCTAAGATTGCACTTCTCAAAATGACAGTCTACAAACTTACACTTTTTGAATATCGCTTCGTTAAAATCACATTCTATAAAGGTACAGGCCTCAAACTCTTTTGCACAAATCTCTTTATTAGATAAGGACAAACCATTAAATGTCTGCGATAAATATTCTTTTTTTCCATCATCAAGATTTGCCATTACACGCCCTTAATATCTGATAATCATATTCATTACACCAGCTCTCAGATTACTGGCAATAGATGTTGCTAAAACATGTTAGATCTAAACAACGCATGAACATACTACCTTTGACATTTTCCCAACACAACCGTCTATTTATTTATTTTTCAAACACTTGCAGAATGCGAAAAAATCTGTGCAGCTTTGTAAAATCAAAAAGGGGATATCAAAATATGCATTCCAACGCAGAGCATTGGAACGAGAAAAAAATAACTAGGTGAAACTCTTAGGCAGTACCAATTTCATTGATAATAAACTTTCGAATATCTCTTTCTTGTCTTAGTACATGCAAAACATAAACTGAGTTTTGCTCAAACTTATAAAATATTCGGCAAGGATTAACTATAATTTCACGATACCCAAGCTCTGCAATTTCTTCCGGTATACGGCCTGATTCAGGAAATTTTTCTAGCCTATTAGTCTTTGAAAAAACTTCTCCAACAAGCTTTTGAGCAACAGCTATATTATTTATAGCAATATAGTCAGCAATATCATTAAGATCATTAAGCGCTGGTTCAGTCCAAATTACTTCAGCCATTTCTTCAGTTTTTCCTTGGCTTCTGAATTATTAAATACACGCCCTTCTCTTATTGCCTGCTCACCTTTAGCAATCCCTTCAAGTATCTGCATACGGTTTAACATAAACTCATAATCGCTTACATCTAATAGATATGCAGAAGGTTGTCCATGTTCAGTAATGAGAACAGGTTCTTTTGACTCATGAAGTTCAGCAAGAATTTTTGTAGCTTGTCTTTTTAAGGTTGTAACTAGCTCTGTTTTCATAAAGTAGTCCCTCGGAGTTAGCAAAGTATCACTATAGTATCACTCGATTGGTAAAAACAGAAGTGCATGATCGATGATGCTTACCCTCGTTCCCACGCCCCCCGTGAGAACGCCTATGGATTATGAACTATTGACGACAAGCTGATGGACGAGATTTCATCTCGAAATCCCCACCAGAACAATTCCATGTTATCTGCCCATCTATATCCGATATTTGTGGCGTAAATGTAATTGTTTTACCATAATTTTGCACCCCTAATCCAGAACCTATAGTTACAACAACAACCCCATTTGAAACAACATCTATATCGCTTACATGAGCACTGGTTGGCTGATAATCATATCCAATATCTTCTTCGCTATTAGGTAACTCTTCATTAGTCACCCAATATTTTTCAACTCCATTTTTTGCATCTGCAGAATCAAAAATCACCGCAGCCGTTTTAGCACGAACGGTATAGTCTCTGTAGGCAGGGATAGCGATCGCAGCCAATATCCCAATTACCGCGACTGATATGAACAAAAGTGCTATTGCGGCAATTATTAAAACAACGGCAGAGGACCCTTTTTTATCTCCATATTTGTTATCCCATGTTTCCTGGCTTGTTATTAGAAACACACAAAATTCAATCAATGAAATTAAGCTGGGTAAACCTGTTGGCCACAAAAGAAAATAGAATATCCCCCACCATTGACCAAGATAAAACCTGTGTACTCCTAAACCACCAAGAAACAACGCAAGTAGTGCAGCAGTTACTTTATCTCGCCCTGCTCCGGTGGAGATCTGTTTAGTGTTGCAGTGGGGGCAATAATTAGCAGTCTTGGGTATTTGTTTTCCACACTGGCGGCAATAAGCTTGGCTTGAGATATCAGCATTTGGTGCTTGATATAGATCGTTAGTTTCTTCCATTTGAATTCCTTTTATGAGAAATATGCGATGTTATAGCTTTATAATTTGACATGAACTCCATCCTTATGTCGAATACACCCCGTTAATACGACATAACAAGATTAATTATATCGAAAAAACTTATCTTTTCACCTCTTAATCGACCGCCCTGGTTTTTCCAACAAAGGCTTTTCCGGCCATCGATGTTTCGGGTATCTACCACGCATATCCTTAGCCACATCAAAGTATGATGTCTTCCAAAAGTTGGCTAAATCACTGGTGGTTTGAATTGGTCTGCGCGCGGGGGAAAGAAGCTCGAAGCGCAATGGTACTTTGCCTCCTCCAATGCACGGCGATTTAAGTTCACCAAACATCTCTTGCAACTGTACAGATACAGTTGGCCCTTGGTTTTTATCGTAGGTAATTACCACCTTTTTATTGCTTGGAGTTGTGTAGTTAACCGGAGCCTCTCGCTCCAACAGTTGCTGTTGTTCCCAAGGTAATATCCCTATCATCAACTCAAACAGATTAACCTTTTTTAGCTGGGCTAAACTTTTAACTTTGGAGATATAGGGGACTAACCAATTTTCGACATCTTCAATCAAGATCTCTTTAGTGATCTTGGGAAACTGCTCAAGGTGCTCCCCCAACCAACTGGCACGAGCCAACCACTCTTCGCATTTATTGGTCCAGTTGAGTAGTTTCAAACCTTCCTTTTGCAAAAGGCTACACATACACTTTTGAAAATCTTCCGTTGGGATATCTGCTAATACCTTAGATTCCAGCGTGATTGCCTGATACTTTACGACCTTACGCCCAATGATTTTCTGCTTTTTATCATCAAGCTGGTATTCGTTCTCTTCAACTATCTTTGACCCAATACTTGTATCAATATCACTGCGCCCAATCGTTGCGGCAGTAAAAATCATCCCCTCTTTCTTTTGCGCATTACAATCACTCACCACTAACCATTCGCTGCCAAATAGGGTATCGGTATCATACAGGCAAACACCTCTGCCATTAGCAAGCAGATAGCGGTTACTATTTTCGGTTCGTCTTTTAGCTAAGCGCTCGGGATAAGCGATTAATAACAAACGTCCAACACATTGTTGCAATTGGGTCAGGGTATAGATTGACTGTTTGGTAGAGATTTTTAATCTGCTCTTCAATGTCCTTATCGAAACCAGAACCTGCTCGATGGTGGCCTGTTTTATAGGATAAGATTTAACTGCGCCTTTTCTGTCAGATTTATAATCTTGCAGAGCGACTAAACGCTCCACAATATCAGCATCTCGTTTACCGTAGAAGATATCACCAGCAGATAATAAAGCAGCAAGTTCACAGGCTATCCCCTGCTCCAATTCTTCAGCCACTGAAAGCAGCATAGTTGCAAGCCGTGGCTCTAAACCAAATTTTGAAGCCCTATTGCCTAAACCGGTTACCTTGCCGGATTGATTCATTAGTCCTAGTGAAGTTAGAACTTGTTTTGCAGTATCAAAATTAGACTTAGGAGGGGCGGTCAGCCAATTAATATCGTCATATTCGATTTGTCCCCAAACCGAAAGCTCGAGCAATAGATTGGTTAGGTCGGCAGAGCGAATCTCCTCCACCTGAAAATCTCGTAACGATTGTTGCTTAGACTCACTCCATAGTCGAACACATTGCCCATCTTGCAATCGCCCCGCTCTACCCTTGCGCTGCTCAGCAGATGCCTTGGAGATATAGTTGGTTTCCAAACGGGTCATATTGCTTACCGGATCGTACACCACAACCTTCTCTAATCCGCTATCAATTACCCAGGTTACGCCTTCAATGGTTAAACTTGTTTCCGCGATATTAGTGGTAAAAATCACCCGCCTCTTACCCGTAGGATCGACGACTAATGCCCTCTCTTGTTGCTCGATCGACAAGGCACCATACAAAGGTAAAAAGGCCACATCATATTGTTTTGAGAAATTGCTTTCAGCATCAGCAAGACATCTTTTGATATCAGCCTGACCGGGTAGAAAAACCAGCACATCCCCAACAACATCACGAGCTAAAACACCTCTTAAAGCGCCATTAACCTGACCAACAAGCTGATGCTTGTTAATACCAAAATCGTTGTTGTTGCTAGATACATAATCAACAGTAACGGGAAACTGTCTGCCTGGACATTTAATCACAGCAGCGCCGTCTAAATAACCCGAGATCTCATCAGTATCTATCGTCGCCGACATCACCAAAATTTTCAGATCATCACGTAACGACTGCTGCACCTCTAAGGCGAACATAAGTGATAAATCAGCATGAATCGAACGCTCATGGAATTCATCAAAAATGATAAGGGCAACGTCAGATAATTCGGGATCGCTTTGCAATCTGCGGGTGAGAATTCCTTCGGTCACAATCTCTAAAACAGTATTTGCAGATATCTTTCTATCGTTCTTAATTTGATAGCCAATCCGCCCACCAACTTTTTCCCCCAACTGCTTTGCCAGATAATAAGCAATCGATTTTGCCGCTACTCGCCGAGGCTCAAGCATCACAATCTTTTTATTACCCAACCATTTCGCATCTAAAAGCGATAGAGGTAATGCAGTAGATTTACCCGCCCCTGGCTCTGCTTGTAATACCAGGTTATTGTCTTGAGATAGGCAATCTAAAACTTGAGGTAAGATTTTGGTAATTGGTAGCACGTTGAAAATTAAATCCTGTAAATGCGAGACAAGCATAGTTTCGCATAATAAGAGGGGCTGGTCATTGGTTGGGAGGGAAATGTCCTGCACAGGCTGGAATCTAAAGAGCTAAGACTATTAACTAATGATCCCAAACAGGCGCGGTTTACAATAGGATTTTTTTACGGCGCTTTCAGCCGTAAAAACACATGTGCGTAAACCAGCCTTATCACACAACTGCTTTGCCAGATAATAAGCAATCTAAAACCTGAGGTAAGATTTTGGTAATTGGTAGCACGTTGAAAGATTGCCCTTTAGATTATGGAGATACGAAACCTGTATAGGTTCGCATAATAAGAAGGAGTGGTCATTGGTTGGGGGGGAAATGTCCTGCACAGGCTGGAATCTAAAGAGCTAAGACTATTAACTAATGATCCCAAGCAGGCGCGGTTTACAATAGGATTTTTTTACGGCGCATTTGTCCAGAATTACTGAGCCACTACACCCAGATCAAGTCCGGGATGACGTTTCCTACGCTGATTTAACTTTACCCGGACGGCAATGCGCCTTCGCAAGGATGACGTGGTGAAAAAGCGGGAATGGCGTGATTCGGTTGTTACCAATACCAGTTTGACAATACAAAACCAATAAAGCTATCCTACCTATGCACTGGCAAAATCCAGTGTCGGGCTTGCAACCCCGTTTACCCTAAAGTAGCCAATAAAACGGTAACGTTTTTTGGTTAAGTCTCGTCTACATATGGTGGACTGGACTTGGCCACCTTCGGGTGGGCCGTTTCTTTGGGGCGGTTGTTGCAACCTTGTTCAGTCTGCCACCTAGAGATTGCAACCTCTTGGGTGGTTTAACTATTACCCAAAGGAAGTCATCATGACAAATACAATCACTAAGCATTCCCCAAGAAAAATCGATAAATCCCTTCTGGTCGTTGACCCTGAACACCCTTTAGAAACGTTGCCTTTTATCAGTGATGCTCTGCTATTTATGGGTACATTTTTTGGAATTGATTCTTCACCCCCAATGAACCCAAGAGCAGAAACTGGAGCAGGTATAATTTTAGATTTTTTATCGGCTTCGATTGATGATGTGCATGATGCTATTGTGGGTAGATATTTGAAGGATTAAGAATAGTTGTAGTTTATGAAGCAAATGGTGGGCAATGCCCACCATTCAACTTTTTTATAACGATATAAATACAAATTGATTAAAAGTGTTTAACTTTCATTTCGGCATTTTGTACATAATTCATCTTTACACAAATGCAGTAAACACTGAGGCCCCTTATAATCGGCGGGCGGATTAATGGCACACCAATAGTCTTGAGTCAGTGTTTTACCTGAGCACTGCCCACTTTCAAGGCAAGATGTTACTGTATCAGTCTCAAATTGATAGAGCCATCTGTGATTTTCTACCCCCTGTTTATCACATGTTACTGATATCGTTTGGTCTGCAGAGTGTGTAACCGCATCCTGAAACGTACTAGATTTAGCATAACTTACAGCAACAGATGATGAAACTTTGGCACCAACTTTAAATGATTTCTCAACAGATGCAGTAACAGTTACGCCCCACTCTTCGGTTGTAGCAGTGGTACCAGTGTGCGTTGTTCCGTATGTCATGTCGTAAGTCGTAGAACACTGTGGCCCCCCACATCGTACCTTTGCCACCCATCTTCCTACCGTGTCATTGACTGGATAGTACAGAGGCTTAATAGAGCATGTTTTTCTAACGAGCGGCCATGGATCTTGATTAAATCCAGTATTAGATGCATTGCAACCAATCTTTCCATTCCTTATAACTCTATATGTGTAGGCACTAACTCCAGATTGTGTGGCTCCATACCGAGCTAAAACAGCCTCAGTTGTCCCTGTGCTGCATATTCCACCATCAGTTGCACAATCAGTAAAACCTTTATCAATGTTTGCGAATGTTGCTATCGGCCCAATTTGACAAACTTTATGTTGACCAAACGCAGGATCATATCCACTACCGAACTCAGCGTTTGTACACATACGTTTAACGGGGCTTCCACTTTGAGTCAGACCTCCAATAATTGAGTAAAACCATCTGTTGCCGACACCATAGCGAACCCACCGCGGATTTGCATATTTAGAAATGCAAGCCTTACCTTCAGTACTGCAGAGGCCATAACCAGTTGTAGGCACTTGTAGTATATTTTCTTTTGTAAACCAACACCCCTTTTGAGTACCAAATACTGGGTCTCCTAAAAAATGGTTACACGGAAGTCCACTAGATATTCCACTAGCAACATAATAAAGAGACTTTCCTTCTACGCCATACTTTACAGTAACCAATGCGTCTGTATTTACGTTACAACTTCCATTTGGTCCAATAGCTGTGCAGTTGGCCCAGGCACTAGCCGCGCCAACTTCTTGTGTAGATTCATTAGCATACGAGCTAATACTAGTAAAAATAATTGAAACAAATAATAGAAACTTAATAACAATTTTAATAAGCAAACGTTTTTCTGAAGTCATACCTCATCCTTGGAAAATAAAAAACAATTTTCATTCTAGCAAGATATATTATGACGTCAATATTATGATCTTATAATGTTCAATGGAGTTGTTAATATTAAACACTGAGCAAACAGAAATGAATTACCCGAAAAAGTCAGGGAATAATGTATTAAGGAGTATTAGTTACAATACTTTTCGCAAGTACTGATTTATATCTTTCCAAACAATCATCTTTTATCGGTTTTTTATGCTTCAGGAGTACATTGTATACACTATAGATTTTTTCACAGGTTCGACATAGAAGATCAAATAACTCATCATTATCCGTCAGTTCAATAGTCGCAATATCTGGATATTTAAAAGAAACTTTAGGGATCGATGTAAGTTTTTTCGCTTTATACAGCAGATCAAGACACATATTAAAAACATCTACACTTATTCTTGCCATAACATGGTTATGATAGCCTCCTCCGGGATATTTAAAATGAAACACAATTGAAGTGGATGATTTTAATTCCGTACGAAAAAGATCAATGTGACCATTAGCAATTCTAACCTTAACTGATTTATCATCACTATTGTGTATAGGCATTGCTATTATTCCCTTTCTAATTTTATTTTTTATTAACTTAAAGTGATGAATGAGAGTCAGAGATCGCAAACCTTCGATACAGTAATGTCATAATACCCCGTACTCAAAATGAACAAAACAGGATTACCCAAACAAGTCAGCAAATTATTTAGGGAAAGACAGCGTGACGCTGGTACCATCTTCTTCTGATGTTTGCATTGATATGGTCGCACCCTGAGTTTCTGCAATCAGTTTTGCGCTGTATGTACCAAGCCCTGTTCCTTTTGCTTTACCCTCTGTTCTATATTTCTCAAAAAAATGGGATCGGACTTTTTCTGGAACAGGGGCTGTATTATGTATGCTTATATCGACAGTATTATCAGTGCATATGCTGATAGAAATCACATCACCTTCCTGAGATGCTTCTTTGGCATTTAGTATCAAATTACAAAACATTTCATAGCAAAGATGTTCCTCACCCTTAATGTATACAGCATCATCTTCCTGAACCTCTTTCCCATTAATAAAAAGTTGAAAGTTAATTTCATTTTTTGAAGTTGAAAACTCTTGTACTGTAGTTTCTTTTAATATTTTTACAATATCTATATCTGTAGGACAAAAATCATATCTTCCGGTTTCCATTTTGAATAGATCCAAAGGCATCTCGATAAGCTTTTGCATTTGGTTTCCGGATTTACCTATGCATTCCACCCACTTTTTTTCATCTTCATTAAGTTGCGGTAATTTTTCTAGCAGATTTTGAAAAATCATTATATTGCCTAATGGATTTTTTAGGTCATGGCGCATCATCATCTCTACATCATTTTTGAGTTGCTCAAGTTGTTTGTGTTTTGTTACATCAAATATAACTCCATCTATCCATTCAGCTTGACCGTTATTTCTAAACATTCCTTGACCGTTTTCATAGATCCAGCGAATATTACCGGTTGAATCAATTATTCTATATTCAAGAACGTATGGCTTTTTTTGTTCTAAAGAATCAAGAATGATTTTTTTGGCATCTGGTTTGTCTTCAGGATGAATAATTGAAGAAAATGTACGTACTTTGTTATTGATAAAATCAGATGCTGGATATTTAGATATATCTTCAATTGAATTGCTTATATATAGCATTTCCCAACTTTCTTTTTTATAACACCGATATACAGCACCAGGAATATTTGAAACCAGAGAGTGGTATCGCTGTTTTTGTATTGTGATTTTTTGTTTAGCTCTGAATAGTTCAATGATTTTTTCTTTTAATATATCATTTATCAATTTAAGTTTTTTTGTTCTTTTTTGAACAAGAGAATCGAGTTTTAGGTTTAAAGCGTGCTGAGCTTTGAGCGCTATTTTTTGCCTTATGTATTTCAATAAAAGAATAATTGTCGATAGTAGCGCTATTATTGTGGTAACAAGTATTTGAGTTTTATATTTTTCATACAATCCTGGCGGCATATTTATTACACTGCTATCTGGAGGTAGCTGAGAATATTTGATGCCATGCTTTTTCATCGGTTTATAGTCAAACATAAACTTAGTAGTGTTATCTTTTATTATCGGTAAATTATTTGCACTTTCTCCAGCTAGAATTTTTAGGGTTTGCTCGGCAGCAAGCTGACCTTGCAACTTACCGGACGCCATATTTCCACCGACTATCCCCTTACCTAAATAAAAGTTCCACGCACTATAAACTGGGACGCTTGCATTCTCTGTTATAAATTTTATTGCGTGGGAGTATGAAGTAAAATTAGCATCTCTTTCACGACCAACTGTTAGGGATAATATTAAGTCTTTCTCCCCCAGGATTGATACTTTGGATGGGATCTCTTCTAATAGAAAATCCCTATTAAAATGAAATTCTATTTCATCTTTAAAGAGCGGCATCACTTTGGTTAGCTCTTCAAAAATATGATTGCCTGAATTTGATCTATCAAGGATTACTAGTATCCTGTTTCTTTGCGGGTGCAGTTTTCGCATTAAATCTATTATTGATTTTAAATTTATTGACTCTACAACTCCGGTTACATCCTTTATCCCTTTAATTAAATCTTGTTGAAAATCATTAATGCCACAAAAAATTATTGGGGGCAGCTCTGGAAACAGTTGTTTGTAATTATTCTTAACAAAATCTAACCCATTATTATCTGCAGTAATAATGGCTTCATATTTGATGTTTTTATTTTTAGATAATAAATAGTTAATTGTACTTGCTGTATAATCTTTGCCCTCATTTCTTTTAGTATCTAAGTATTCATAGTAGATCTCGTATCTTTCGCGATGAGGGGAAAAAGTTGATTCTATGCCGGCTGTAATATTATCGGTCCATTCCAACCCTTGGTGATATGAATGTAAAACAAGAATTTTCTTTTTTCTCTCGATAGCTGAAACAGGGGTAGCAATTGCAAATATAAGCAATAATAAAAAAGATCTGACTACGCTATTTGCCCCAATCACATTAATATGTTTCTTAGTTAATGCCAGAAAGAAATGGTCCACCCTATGCACCTTAATCTCATGATATATAAACAAGTATAGTTTGTTTTTATTTTAATTCTCGTGACTAGAACTCATTACAAACTACGAGAATAAAAATTTGGATCACGGACAGTGGGTTGCCCGAATAAGTTGCGCAATGACAGCAGTAAGATTCTTTAGGTTTGTGATCTACATCCTGCACTTCGGCTACGCTCAGGGATCTTAAAATAGGTGGAGTCTATTGAAGATAACTACCAAATTGTTCTTTAATTATTGAGGCTGGAATAGCGGCCCCAAACCCTTGCTGCATTGATGACTTTCTAGATAATTTCAGTGTATTAACACCTATAACTTCACCTGCTTCATTTACCAGTGGCCCGCCACTATTCCCGGGAAGAATTTGAGTATCGGTGAGGAGGAAGTCACTATCAATTCTGGTAATGATGCCTGAGGTGACTGAATCTCTCATCCCTAACGGACTACCCATTGCATAAACTTTATCCCCTTGTTGTTGCAGTTTTTCATTACCCAAAGGTAGTGCTGGGGTGTTCTTATCTTTAATTTGTAATAAGGCTAAATCATACTTTTTACTTATATGTATAAGCTGTGCCTGCAGCTGGGTATTGTCTTTTAGAAACACTTTAAAATGCCTACTTGCTTCAGTTAAACTTGAGGCCCAGTTTCTCTCTGACATTTGCTTATCAAGCATTTGTTTATTTGATTTATAATTACTTAGCATCTTCTTATAGTTTGTTTGCTGACGCTTATAACTTTTTTCATAACCATCAAGGTCTCTAGTGGCAATACCTATTTCTGAACCATCTTCTGACATCTTTGATACTTGCTTCCGGTATTTTTTTAATTCCTTTGAATAGTCATCAAGTCTATTTTTTTCTTTTCTAATCTTGAATTTAACTCTATCTAATTTATCTTTTGCAAGTTCAAGCTGTTGCTGTTGTTTTTTCCACTTTTTGGTAGATGTTGGGCGAATTACATGACGGTTTGTGACGATATAGCCATTGTTGCTAATAAAAAAGCCAGACCCACTTCCTGCATGCGTTTCTATTGCTACTACTGCCATTGTTACTTGAGTTATTAGTGATGTATCAGGATATGCCTCCTGCAATTGTTTCTCTAAGTCTTTTTGTACTTTGGTCGATTTAGTATTTTTGGAAGTTTTACTGGTATTACCGTGAGCTTTTGCTTTGATGTGAGCAGGAGGACGATCACCAAAAACCATTCGGCCGTTTTCATCTTTCCATTTGTATACTTGAGCATGGGTTTGTAAAGCGGTAATACACAAAACAAATGCCATCAAAACTTGAAGAACAGTTTTCTTCAAATTTAATAGTTTAGAGTTAGATGACACTTGGATTATATTTATTTTAATTAAACCGCTCATAAATTTCCCCCCATTATGCTGATCTTTAAAAAATTACCTAGATTCAACTCGCTAGTGTAAAGGACATTAGCTCTAAGAAAAAGCGTAACTTATCCAACAACTCCTATCAAGGATATTGTGAGGCTTATAGAGTAGCTAACATAAATGACGGTAGAATAATTGATGCTAGATTCGATCAATGACAAGGTTAAGCTGCATCGCGAAGTACGAGCAGCCGAAGAATAAAGGCGTATGCATTTCAGCTTTAAATCAACACCATATTCCCCAGTTGTAAAAACCAACTTTTATGTATATTATCCCTGGCTTGGGGATAGAAGTTACCTTTAGAACGTCGTTATTCATAACGTTTCAGCTGATGTTATACATTTAATTTCTAACTTTTTTGCATCCATTTTTGAATAGATAAATCGTTTAAAAATCTTTTAAAAGTGCTTTTTATTGAGTATATAATCATAATGAATTTAAAATCTATATTATTAACCACATTGATTTCATTACTTTTAATTTCATGCGGCTCTGTTCCTCGCACTCAAACCAAAATACTCAAATATGCACAAACAGATGAAATGATTTCAATAACAGAATCTAAAACAATTCTGTTATCTACAGGCTATAACACTTCGATTATAGAAGGCACTGATTTGAAATATATTGGCGACATCCCCAAAGGAAAAGTATACAAGCCAATAGATTCAGTTCTTATGATCGAAGGAACAAATATGTACCAGGCATACCTCGTTTTGCAAAACGAACAGCTGATTGGTTTTTACTTACCAGCCTCAAAAGAATTTTCAAATTCACTAACCACCCCTCTAAAACTTAAATTTATCAAGGAGTAACTCAACATGTTAAAGAAAATCATTGGTGTTTATTTTATAACTTTATGTATTTTTCTAACTGGATGCGCCTCAGGACCTAGTTATCAAGCATATGAAAAATCACAGAAGCCTCTGAATTCAGAGCAAGGCAGAATTTACTTTACTCGCCTTGACACTATATTTGGTGCAGCAATCACATCTGACATCAAACTTAATGATGAAGTTGTTGGCTCTTCCACTGCTGGTGGTTTTTTTGTTATTGACCGAGCTCCAGGTAGTTACACTGTTTCAACATCGACAGAAGTAGAGCGAAATCTTCAATTTGTTCTAGAAGCGAACCAAACTATCTACATAGAAACCGTTATTAGCATGGGAATTTTAGTTGGTCACATCAACCCAAAGCTACTTAACGAACCAGCAGCTATGAAGCAAATAACAGAAAATAAATATGATGATGGATTAAGTGATTAATCAGCAAACAACTAAAACAAAATCATTTTCCAAAGAAGCATAAGAACTTTTCTAAAGTATCTTATTAAATTTTAACCCAGTTATTTTATTAATAACTGGGTTATTTTATTAGCAGTATTATTACCAATAATCTGTATATGCATTCCAACGTGGAGCGTAGCCGAAAGGCTCAGGAATATTGGAATCTTAGATCAATGCATCTAAAAAATCTTTACTTGAAGGGACAACATACATCAACTTTTACACCATTTTCAGCCGGTAAGACAATGGCTGCTCCTGGGCTTGATGTTGCGGTATAAAACTGAAATGGTTTTCCATTTTCAAAATCAATTTCTTCTAACGGAACCCGTGAAAGGTTGGTGACCAATATACCGGCATCTGGATCTGCCACATGGAACTCTTCCATTTCTACAAGGCATTGTTCTCGGCGGTAAACGTTTAGAAAATCATATGAATCCTGCACATAGTATTTGGTGACTTTATCTACGGTTTTCCTGACCTCTAATGCTAGCTCGCTGATACTAGCTTCAAGAAAACATTTGCCGTCAAATGTTCCACTTGCAAGACAAATTCCGTTGCCAAAATAACGATTCGGGACCCAATCTGAGAAACGTCGTGCATCAAATGGCAAAGCAAAATTTGGTTTTACGCCTTCATTTCCACCCTTCCCACTATCAGTGAAATGCCATTGAGGTACATAGGTTTTCCATAAATGCGCGGTAATAACATCATTTTTGGAAAACTGAAAATCCGCTCCCTTGTTTGCCTCATCCTGCAGAGCAGAAATCTCATCTTGAGAAATGAACAAATTTTCCCAGATAATCTGATCGCGAGGAATATCTTTTCTTTTATGCGCTAGGGAGAAACCAGTCTTACTTAACATCTCTTCATTTGAGGGTTTGTCTTTGATGGTTACAGGATTATTGATATACCAACTTCGGTCATAATCTGGAGGAGTTATCTTCTGCCCACTATATACCTTGGCCAGTTGTGACAGAAAATAAAAACAGCTAAAGCCATCGGCAACAATATGTGAAATGCTAATAGCCAGCGCCGTGCCACCAGCAACATGGGTTAGTCTAATTTTAGTTAACGGCTCCCCTTCACGAGTTTCAACTGAATTGAGATAAGCGTAACGATCATTTACGTCCATATCTGTATCGTTGAGTACGCATGTTTCAAACTCTAAACCTTCTGGAGATGGGATCAGTTTATAGTTAGATCCTTCTTGTAATTGAAGCTGACTACTGACCAGATAAAAATCTTGTAGTGTGGTGTCTAGAGCCGATTTGAAACGATCAAAGTTAATTTCGTAGTTATAATAAAAAACAAACTCAACCGGATAGGCACTAATACCAGTAAATATATAATCAATTGGCATAAGTGGTGCTATTTTAGGTGAGTTTGTAATCATGGTTTTCTCCAATTGATCTGAGTTGGTACCGTTATTAAAAGTAGGCAGCTACTATTTTTTTATTTCTGCTGCTGATCTACCTAGCATATTGGTTCCTATTGTCATAAAAGATCTTATACCCTGAACGGTAGCTGATTGCATAGCAATAGCTGCCTGCTGTTGAGATAAACAACTATTACAAGCCATACTTGATAACGCTTGTCCCATTGCTGTATACAAAGATCCCATTGCCATTGCTGGCGAGTCTGCTAGCACCTTTGTGTTTACTTGAGTCACGGAGTCAGTAATTTGTTCATTTACTAAATTAGGCATATTAATTCCTTTTACGATTAAGATACTTAGGCCTAATAGTATAGTCAATATGAGTAGCAGGTATATGCGATCTATGCTCGATGACTTTGTACAAACATCATTCTACAGCTGAAGAATTCAGTTTATATAATAGGTATTGCTGAGATTGCTGAAAGATAAATCATAAAGCGATTCGCTATTTAAATACTAGTACTGCGATCGAGTCGTTGACCTTTTGAACCAACAAATGGTTAAATCTATTTAGTTTACGAATTGAAACTAATGTTAATTCTAATAAATAAGGTGTAGTTATAATATGGAAAGTTTAAAACCTAGAACTCCTGGCGTTTATATAAATGAAACCAATGCTTTTCCAAATTCGATTACTCCTGTCGCAACCGCTGTACCTGCTTTTATAGGCTACACTCCAGCAGCTGAGTATGAGGGAAAATCTTTATATAATAAGCCGCAAAAAATCACCTCTTTTGCTGAATTCCAAGCATTTTTCATGGTCGCTAATCCTGCACCACCAGCTGATCCAAGCATTCAATATAAACCAGAATATTATTTGGAAGTTCAAAAAGAGCAACCCACCTCTGGCACCTATATGATGATTGAGGATAAATATTACTCAATATTACCAGATCCAAATACTATTTATTATATGTATAACAGTGTGCGTTTATTTTATCAAAATGGTGGTGGTGATGCGTACATAGTTTCAGTTGGGACCTATGGCGAAGCTAGTGGAAATCCTATAGAAGATCCATCAAAACAAATCGTAAATGCAAATGTAAGTTTAAATGAGTTAACCGCTGGAGTTGAGTTATTACTACATGAAATAGAGCCAACTATCTATATTTGCCCAGAAGCGACACTGCTCTCATTAGAAGATAATTCGACCTTAATGCAGAAAATGCTTTTGCAGGCACAGCAGATGCAAACCACTATGTGTTTATTTGACATTATTGGTGGTCAAGATCCTGACCCTATTATGTACACCGATGATATAGAGGCTTTTAGAAACAGGGTTGGTTCACAGGGGTTGAAATATGGTGCTTCCTACTATCCTTTTGTTGGCACCACTATTATGCAGCCCTGCGACATCAACTTTAATAATCTGTTTGGCGGGGATATTAAGAAGTTAGGAGCATTACTTAGTCCAGCAGAAAACCCTGACTCTGCTGTTGATGCAATTATAGCTGCAATTGAAAAACCACCTGCAGAACCACTCTCCACTTCTCAATCCAACTCTGCATTACTTAATGCCAGCAAAACTTACGCTTTGATTATTAAACATTTGTTAGCCATATCTAATATGCTTCCACCAAGCGGAGGAATGGCAGGAATTTATACAGTTAACGATAGTCAACAAGGTGTGTGGCATGCACCTGCTAACGTGAGCATGGTTGGCGTCACCAGCTTGCCAATACGCTTATCTAGCTCTGAACAAAGTAACTTGAATGTTGATGCTGTCTCAGGAAAATCGGTTAACGCTATAAGATTTTTTAATGGCCAAGGGATATTGGTGTGGGGAGCTCGTACTCTAGATGGCAACAGTCAAGACTGGCGTTATATACCAGTTAGACGCACCGTAACTTTTTTAGAACAATCGGCAAAATTAGCAGCTAGTGCATACGTTTTTTCAGAAAACAATGCCAATACTTGGGCTGCGGTTAAAAGCATGATTAGCAGCTTCCTTATTGACGTATGGAAAGAAGGTGGATTACAAGGTGCAGCTCCTGGGGATGCATTTATGGTTGATATTGGATTAGGTACCACAATGACTGCAGAAGATATTTTAAATGGTTTCATGAACGTATCAATTAAAGTTGCAGTTGTACGCCCTGCAGAATTTATCGTGATCAGCTTTCAACAACAAATGGCAAAATCTGGATAAAATTAATCTAATCTGTATCTATATTCGCCTATTCCTGCGTTAGCACTTGTAACGTATGGCTTGCATATGTCGGCATCATTGGGTGAAGCCATGATAATACTGATATTCATCAATTCAATGGAAATATTTAGCGTTGATATTCTTATGGTAATTACAATATCTCTTGGAATGGTAATTACGATTTCTATAGCTGGTATTATCGCAATCTATGGCCTAAGAAGGATTTTATCTGCAGGTGCTATCGGAGATCCAAATTATCTTTCCATAACAATTGAACTATTAGGAGCAGCATTGGTTTTTGGTATTGGATTATTTTTCCTTCTTGGAGAAGTTCTCAGCTAAACCTATTAAACAAAAACAAATTACCCGGACAAGCCGGGTAATGACTATTTGTTAGATACTTATTATCTTAGATAAGAAGCAGCTTCAACCATATTCTTTAAGGAAGAAACGGTTTCTGGCCAACCTCTAGTCTTAAGACCGCAATCAGGGTTTACCCACAACCTCTCTGCCGGCATACGCTCTGCTGCCTTCTTCATCAAGTTAACCATATAATTCACAGTAGGGATGTTCGGTGAATGGATATCATATACCCCTGGACCAATCTCATTTGGATAACTAAATTGATCAAATATATCTAACAATTCCATATCAGAACGCGATGTTTCTATGGTGATTACATCTGCATCCATATCTGCTATTGAAGATATAATGTCATTAAATTCTGAATAACACATATGAGTATGAATCTGAGTAGAATCGCTGACTCCATTTGCTGTGATTTTAAAGGCGTCAACTGCCCAATTAAGGTGGTCATTCCATTCTGATTTCCTTAGAGGAAGACCTTCACGCAGTGCAGCTTCATCTATCTGAATGATATGTATTCCTGCTTTTTCTAAATCTAATACCTCATCACGAATTGCAAGAGCTATTTGATTACAGATCACAGAACGAGGTATGTCATCACGTACAAAAGACCAATTTAATATGGTAACAGGGCCGGTTAACATCCCCTTCATTGGTTTGCTAGTTAAAGATTGCGCATATGTTATCCAATCAACTGTTATTGGTGCAGACCTTGAGATATCTCCAAATATAATGGGTGGCTTTACACAGCGCGAACCATATGATTGAACCCAACCAAATTCGCTGAATACATAGCCATCTAGATGCTCACCAAAATATTCAACCATGTCGTTTCTTTCTGCTTCGCCATGTACTAGTACATCTAGTCCAAGTTCTTCCTGAATCCTTATCACATTTTTAATCTCGGTCTTCATTCTATTTTTATAAGAAGCTATATCAAGCTCCCCCTTTTTGAACTGCAACCGAGTGGAACGGATCTCTTTTGTCTGCGGAAATGATCCGATGGTAGTAGTTGGATAGATTGGAAACTGAAACTTTGTTCTTTGTATCTCTGCTCGTTTCTTATAAGTACTTTCACGTCTAAGCATATAAGGCAAAATACCTAACAGTTTTCTTTGCACTTCAGGATTATTAACTCGTGTTGATTTGCGCCTATTCAGTGAAAGATTATAATTCTCACTGAGCTCGGTTTTAACTGCATCTCTACCCTCTTTCAGAGCTCTAGTAATTATTTTCAATTCTTCTAGTTTTTGCATTGCATATGCTAGCCAGGATTTAATTTCGCTATCCATTTCCTCTTCAAGATCTAAATCAACTGGAACATGTAACAAAGAACATGAAGGTGCAATCCAGAGCCTGTCACCTAGTTGCTTTGCAATTGGCTCTAACCAGTTAAGGAGCTTAACAAGATCAGTTTTCCAGATGTTTCTTCCGTCAATTACTCCCAGGGAAAGCTGCTTATCTTGAGGTAGTTGATCAATGATGGTTTTAACCTCCTCCCGTCCTCTAACCGCATCGATATGCAGTGCTTCAACTGGCAATGATGTTGCAACTGAAAGGTTCTCTTGAAGCTTGCCAAAATAAGTTGCCAACAGGATCTTAACTTTGCTTTTAGAGAGGTGATCATAGGCCATTTTAAACATCTCTTGCCACTGACTATCAAGCTCAGCAACCAAGATTGGTTCATCAATCTGAACCCACTCAACTCCACTTGCGGCTAATAAATCCAATAATTCTTTATAAACAGGCAATATCCTGTCCAAAAGATCTTTTTTATTGGATTCATCCTTCTCTTTTCCAAGCCACAAATAAGTAACTGGCCCTACAATAACTGGTTTAGCATTAACATTAACCTCTCGAGCTTCTGCAAGCTGACTAATAATCCGCTGCGGATTTAAAGAAAAATGGGTATCGAAATTAAACTCTGGAACAATATAATGATAGTTGGTATCAAGCCATTTGGTCATTTCTCCTGCATGGATACAATCGACATCTCTATCATTTGCAGAACGGCCACGCGCAACCCGAAAGAATTGATCTAGCTCACTTCCTTTAGTTTGCTGTGCACGCTTGGGAATATTTCCTAACGTAAAACTCATATCAAGAATATGATCATAGAATGAAAAATCACCCACGGGAACCAAATCTAAAAAACTTTGATGATTCCAATTAGCGACTCGAAGCTGTTCACCGGAAGCTAATAACTCATCTTCAGATATTTCACCCTTCCAGAATGACTCTTGGGCAAACTTAAGCTCTCGCTTTGATCCTATTCTAGGGAATCCTAAAATATGTGTCTTCATGATGTTACTCCTTTAAATTATTAATTAAGGAGCAACGACGGTTCGGTTTCAGACACGAAAAAATGCCCAATAGGACATAGTAATATCACTAGTGAGTATATTTACGTACCAGTCTAATCGCGAGACTGTCGTGCTCTGAGTATTTGGTCGTCTCCTGGCTTCTGACCCTATCGTGTTTAGCCTTCCCACATTTTGTATGCAGTGACTACAACAGGTATTTGTCAGTTACAGTGGCGCGTCCGCTACGGATTTTCACCGTATTCCGTTCCCAAACTCACATAAACTCTTTTTCAAGAGAGAAGCAAATTTAACAAAATTCACCGTTTATTGAAATAAAAAAAGGTAGAAAGTAATATATTGGCCGTTTCTGATTCCACATCGGACGATTTAATTGTAAAATTCACATCATCGTATAAATACTAACTGTATCAATAATAATTCAGGGAGCGCCGTAAAATGGGCAGAGCCTATCAAAACCGCAAAGAATCAATGGCAAAAACCTCGGACATGAAGGCTAAGGTTTATAGCAAATATGGCAGAGAGATCTATGTAAGCGCTAAGGCTGGTGGTACAGACCCATCTGGCAACCTAACCTTGCGCAGCTTGATTGATAAGGCGAAGAAAGACCAAGTACCAGCTCATGTTATCGAGAAAGCTCTCAATAAAGCCAAAGGCGGTGGTGGTGAAGATTTTGCTCTTGCACGTTACGAGGGGTTTGGTCCTGGCGGCAGCATGGTGATTGTGGAGTGTCTTACTGACAACCCTACCCGTACCTTCAACGATGTTCGCGTTTGCTTTAATAAAGCCAAGTGCAAGCTTGGTGCCGAAGGCAGTGTTAGCCACATGTTCGACCATTCTGCAATTATGGTATTCCCCGGCGATGATGAAGATGCTGCACTGGAAGCTCTAATGGAAGCCGATGTTGATGTCACTGATATTGAATCTGAAGATGGCAAGATATCAGTATTTGTACCACACACTGAACATCACAAGGCCAAACTATCAATACAAGAAACGTTTGGTGAAGTTGAATTTGAAGTAGATGAAGTTCAGTTCGTACCTAAAAACTCTACCCCTATTGCTGGGGAAGATGTAGATACGCTGGATAAACTAATCGAGTTGCTCAACGATAATGATGATGTGCAGAATGTCTATCACGATGCTGATTGTGAATAGCAAACGGTAAGCAGTAAGACATTGATATCTCCACTTCAACTACCTATGCTAAATAGGGTTGAAGGGGAGAAAATCAAGGAACGTTATGCCTAAAAGATCTGGTTTGAACATACTTATTTTATCCTGCCTCAATGAATCTACTGGTAATGCGACAACTGCTCATAGAATATCTTCAGGGCTAAACAACAGCCACAATGTAATATTAATAGATGTTCTCAAAACAGATCTAAAAACCCTTAAAAAAATAATTATTGATGAAAAAATAGACGCAGCTATTGGTTTGCATGCTCTGCACTCTGGCCCATATTTGCACGCTCTGAATATTCCATATGCTTTAATTATGGGGGGCACAGATATGTACCACCATCTGGAACATGAAAAAGTCGAGAAAATGTCAAAGGCTCTGCAAAATGCAGGAACAGTTATCGCCTTTAGCGAAGAAAACCTACTAAAGACAGATGTATTATGTCCAGGTACATCCACGAAAGGAGTGTGCATTCACCAAGCTGTAAGTGTTGAAGATATTGATAGAAGTTTTCAAATACGAGATCAATTAGGGCTGTCAAAATCAACCAAGCTGGCTATCCTGCCGGCAGGAATAAGACCGGTAAAAGACCCATTCTTTTTAATACAAGCCTGCCATAAACTACATTTGAGCGATAACGATTTTCACCTATACATTGCTGGCCCCATTCTTGACCCTGAATTTGCGCAAGAGCCTCTGGAGCAGATTAAATCACTCTCTGGGGTTCACTATATAAACGGATTACCACGCCCACAGATGCTGGCTGCCATAGAACAGGCAGATGTAGTTTTAAATACCTCAATATCAGAGGGGATGAGCAGTGCGATACTTGAGTCAATGGCGCTGCACACCCCTGTCATTGCACGAGCAAATGAAGGTAATATATCTATTATCCAACACAACCAAACTGGTTTTATTTTTACCGAAGTCGATGAGGCAATTAGCTTAATTAAGATGGTTTTTGAGTCCGCCAAATTAATAGCAGAAATTGACGCTAACTGTCAGAAGTTTTTAAGCAAGCATCACTCTGTATTGGAAGAATCAAGATTATATAGTGAGGTGTTAGATGGGCTGGTTAAAAACAAGTAACGATGCTTCGGCCATGGCTTATCTTGAGCCTTTCGACTACGCTCAGTGATCTTAGTTACTTATCATATTCGATTTTATTAACAAACCAAACTGCATCCCCATCTGGTACTTTCACCACCACCTCATCATCCACCTCTTTTTGCAAAAGAGCCGAGGCCATAGGAGAAATAATCGAGATAAAATTCATCTTATCCATATAGATCTCGTCAACACCTACAATCTGAAAACGCTTTTGCCTACCATCTTCATTCTCGATCTCTACCCAGGCTCCGAAAAAAACCTTACCCTCTTGTTCGGGTGAATATTCAACAATTCGCAGATCATCTATACGTTTTCTTAAATAACGAACACGACGGTCAATCTCTCTGAGCAGCTTCTTATTATAATAGTAATCTGCATTCTCACTTCTATCCCCCAAAGATGCAGCCCAGGTAACCTTCTTGGTTGTATCTGGTCTTTTTACTAGCCAAAGGTGGTCCAACTCTTTCTTTAGAGCAATGAACCCTTTTTTGGTGATTAGATTTTTTTTCAAAATTGATGACCTTGGGGTTTAAAAAACTAACCATAACTCATGATTCTAGTTCTGCCAAACTTGAATTAGATAATTTAGAACAATGTGAAGCCATAATAATAATTATCTCGAATGGCGCTAACTATAATTAACAACTAGAATTGATAGCAAAGGTGTTTTGCCACCTGCTTTGGAAGAATACATAAAATATGATACTACTCATTATCTATGTTTTGGTTGCTCTTATCTTCTCCTTTCTCTGTTCTATTGCAGAAGCGGTGTTATTGAGCGTTACAATGCCATATATAACTGTTCTAGAGAAAAAGAATAAGTCTACTGGCGCCACACTTAAAAGATTCAAATCCGATATTAACAAGCCTCTTGCTGCAATTTTAACTTTAAATACCATTGCCCATACAATTGGAGCAGCAGGAGCTGGCGCCCAAGCATCTGTTGTATTTGGCAGCGCTTATGTTGGTGTTGCTTCAGCAGTTTTAACTTTGTTAATACTAATCTTCTCAGAGATCATTCCTAAAACTATAGGGGCAAGCTATTGGAAAGAGTTAGCCCCTGCTACAGCTGTTGGACTTAAATTTATAACCTGGTTGTTACACCCTTTTGTTTGGTTTTCAGAAATCATTACTCGCGGCATGGTAAGAGAGAGTTCACTAACTGGCTTTAGTCGAGATGAATTTTCAGCCATGGCTGAAATCAGTGCCGAAGAGGGGCAGATAGCAGATGAAGAATCAAACATTCTTAAAAACCTATTGCTACTAAAGGAAACAAATGTTGAATGCGCAATGACACCAAGAACAGTAGTTTTTGCATTATCGGAAAACTTATTGGTAGAGGAGTTTTTTCACAAATACGACCAAACCCCTTTCTCACGAGTTTTGATATATGGCAAAGATAAAGAAGATATCAATGGTTTTGTCATTCGCAGCGATCTGTTACTAGCCCAAGCACGCGGCAACAACACAAGTACGTTGAAAAAATATCATCGAAACATAGGCGCGCTTCTCAACACCTCATCTTTATCACATGTATTTAGTGAAATGTTACGTCAAAGCGCACAAATTATGCTGATTGTAGACGAATATGGATCTGTGGAGGGGATCATTACAATGGAAGATTTGTTTGAAACCTTGCTCGGGATAGAGATTATTGATGAAAGAGACAAGACAGAAGATATGCAGCGGCTGGCAAAAAAGAACTGGATAAAAAAGGCTCTTAAAAAGGGGTTAAAGATGGATAAGTAGGGTCAATTACTCTGACCCCAGTTAATCTTAGCGGGAATAACTTTATGTCTGCATCAAATCGCATTATCTGCCTGGGTTAGTGTAACTCTTGTTGATACTGCATGAATTGCTATGTTGTGTAACATTTCATCAACAGTGGTACAGCAATCAAATAGAATTGATACCTTATACTTTTCTGCCGCCTTCGATATTGCCGTATGGGTTACACAATTTTGCGTCATCATTCCACATATCAATAATTCATCAATTTGTTGATTCTGTAAAACCTCATCCAGCTCTGTCTTTTCAAAACTATCTGCAAATTCTTTAATAACTATTTTTGCATCAGGAGCAGCTTTGAGAGCTTCAGGGTATATATCTGCCCCAGGCGTTGCCTCGTTAAAAAAAGGAGCAACACCCATCTCTTTATTAGCAATATGCTGAACAAAAATAACTGGGATATTTTTTTCTTGGGCTTCTGAAATTGCTTTTAAGATATTTTCTAGAGTTTTTTCAGTATTCCAAAGCGGGTATTTCCCACCAGGGAAATAATCGTTTTGTAGATCAATTACAATTAAAGCTTTATTACTCATTTCATCTCCAAATATTTTACAAATAAATAACTTATAGAAATTATGACCTTCTTTAAGCTACACTCACAGTGTCGTTTTTGACATAATTAAGGTTAGTTGTGACATATTCCGAAAGAGAAATGAAAATAGCAATAATTGAGTATCCTGGTTCTCTTAAATCAGCAATCTATGGATTGTCAGAGATGTTTGATACGGCGAATCTACTTTGCAAAGAACATGGAATTCAATTTTGTTTTGAAACAGAGATTTTGCAATCGGAATCAATAAGCGAAAAGTCCGAAAACCAAGAATTTCAAATAGTAATACTCCCCCCAGGGATTGAGCCTGGGTTCTACCTAAATCCTCCTAAAGATCTAATAAAATGGCTAACAAACAGATATAAACAAGGAGCTATTTTATGCTCCGCTTGTGCAGGATCTTTTATTATTGCCTCAACAGGATTACTACAAAATAGAGAAGCTACTACTCATTGGAGTTTGGTTAACCTGTTTAAAGAAAGATTCAATAGTGTAAATCTCAGCCCTGAAAAAATCATTGTAAGAGATGGTGACATAATTACTGCAGGAGGTGTAATGGCCTGGCTTGACCTGGGGTTCGAGCTTGTCGAATATTTTACCAACCCGAAAATTATGCGCCAATTAGGTAAAATTTTAGTGGTAGATACCGGGTATAGAGAGCAATGTTATTACCAACAATTTACCCCTAACCTTAATCATAGCGATAAGGTTATTACAGGTGTACAAAGAAGGCTTCAGTCAGAATTTGGAAAGCAGATTAGAATATCTGATTTAGCCAAAGACTGTTGTTTAACAGAACGAACATTTTTACGCCACTTTACCAAGGCTACTGGAATTACACCAAGCGAATATATACATAGATTAAAAGTACAAAAGGCTTGTGATTTTCTTGAAGATTCATCAGCTACTTTTGAACAGATTGCATATAAAGTTGGCTATGAGGATGCC
Organism: Gammaproteobacteria bacterium; assembly: GCA_033852155.1. GTDB lineage: Bacteria > Pseudomonadota > Gammaproteobacteria > QZLD01 > QZLD01 > QZLE01. Next base: position 71,297 of record JAWSVA010000001.1, read on the forward strand.
AGTGCCTTTAGAAAAATATTTGTCAAAATAATGGGGCTTACACCAAGAGAATTTAAAAAGCGTTTTACATAAAAAACATAAAACGCCATTGCAGAACAGGATTTGAAAATAAAAGAAGGGTTGCCAGTTTTTAGCACAGACTAAAACCTGGACACCCTATTTAATGAAAACTATTTCCTACAATGCCATTGCCTGAACAACTGTCAGATATCCGCTGTTGGCAATATCTTTTGGTTTTGCACCACGGCTTAAGTCATTTGCTGGTTTCTTTAACCCTTGAAAAATCGGCCCTACTGCGTCGTATCCGCCAAGTCTTTCTGTTATCTTATATCCAATATTTCCTGCATTTAAATCGGGGAATATAAATACATTTGCCTTTCCTGCTACAGAAGAATTTGGGCATTTTTTCTCTGCAACTGTAGGTAGTAAGGCTGAATCAAATTGCATCTCTCCATCGATGTTATATTCAGGCCTTAATATTTTGGCTATTTTAGTGGCTTGCTCTACTTTATCTACCAAAGGATCTATTGCAGTTCCAAAGGTAGAGAAACTTAAGAAAGCTATATTGGGTTCAAAACCGAAGGCTTTGGCAGTATCTCCTGAAGCGGCTCCTATCTGAGCTAGCGTATCGGCATCAGGGTTCATATTCATGGCACAGTCAGAGTATAATTTTACATCCTCCCCCTTTACCATGAAAAAGACAGCAGATGCTTTTTTGATACCAGGCTTGGTTTTGATTATTTCAAAAGCAGGGATAAAAGGTTTTGTATCGGAAGTCAGTCCACCCACCATTCCGTCTGCAAGGCCTTTTTCCACCATCATCGCACCGTAAAAGTGTACTTTTTCCATTTGGGATTTCGCAAAGGCTTTATCTATCCCTTTATGTTTTCTCTTTTCGTAATAGGTATCTATAAAATCATCGGTAACTGATTTTTTGGGATCTATTATTTCTGCCCCGTCCAAGCTCCATCCGTTTTTAGAAGCTGTCTGTTTTATCTGCTCAACATCACCTAAGATTATTGGAGTGATGATTCCTTCACTGCATAGGATAGAAACAGCTTCAACACAGGTTTCTACAGCCCCATCTGGATAAACTATCTTTGATCTCTTACCGCTTTCTTTTATCTTTGTCTTTAACGATTCTACGAAATCCATTTCTTTCTCCATTGAAAATCAATTTGATATCATGATAATAAAATCATGTGGTCTGAGATCTTCGATAAATAGACTGTAACTCCATTACCCCTTCAATCACCATACCACCTCGTTCTTAAAGCACCTGTAAGAAACTCATATGCCTCCTTCATCTCCTTGAATTTGGCTTCGGCATTATGTTCACTGCTAACATCAGGGTGATATTTTCTTGCGAGTCGACGATATTGGCTTCTTATCTCATTAACCGTAGCCGTGCGATCAACTCCTAGAATTTCATGATAATCCTTTTGTTTCATAATATATTCTCAGTATGTTGGCGCCATCTTCTAAGTGTAGGACCTAATAATATTGGTAACAAGTTATTTGCACTACCTAATAGCTTTGATAGCCAACCAGGTCATAAAAACAGGAATTGGAAATATTTGGACAGTACGCCCAAGATAGAGATTGTGGAGTATAGATGCTAGTTGAACTGGTATTGAAGAAAAGAGTTATGCCAAACAGCGGTTTTTCAAGTTAAGGATTAACTGGGGTCGTTAGTTGATTGATTTCAAGCTCACTGAGCCGATTGATATAAAAGAGATGGATTCAATTTATGTTATTCAATAAGAAAACACGATGAACCTTAGCTTTAGCAGGAAGTTTTATTGGAGTAGCGCTCGTTGAACCACAGAATAGCATTATAGAAAACAATGCTGATATTAAAATTGAGACGATTTTCACGACTATTACCTCAAAACAAAATACTACAAGGTCCTCACTTTATAATCGGTAACATCCTTAATACCTCTTAAGCATTAGATTAACATCAGGTTTTTGAAAAATATGTGTTTACAGTCACATATGAACTGGGTGCAGTTGGCAATCTGAGAAAGTACTGTTAATTTAACGAGTTATCTTGAGATGCTCTACGAACAGGACAACATATAATCAACAGGGGAGGTTCACTCCTACCCCAATTGATCATTCTGCATATTATTCCCATTTTTTCGTTTAATTTTCTTCTTTCTTTTTTCTCTTTAATCCATGTCCAAATCCGACAACGATCGATGCTAAAAGACCACACCCTACAAGCATGAGCAACTTGTTATCCTCACTTACAATAAGAATGTCAAAGCTGGAACATATGAAAGCCACTATTAATATTATTAACAATAACAACAACAAAAGTACTACTCCACGCCCAATTTTATGGGAAAAAATAATAGCCCCTTTCATTAAAATAAACATCCCAGCGAAAAAAGCAGTTAGCTCAAACAAACTCATATTGTTAATCCTCTTTCAATTCAATTTAATACCGTTTAAGGCGGCATTATTTTTCCATTAATTAAACTTGGTTTCTAGTATTATTTTCATTACTCTAATCTTCAACATGTTCAAAACTAATTTTTCGAATAGGTTTCTTTGAATATTCCTCTAGCGTCACAGCAAACCTATCCAAGTTTTCTTTGCAATCAAAACAAGAAAATGGGATGTAAATAACATGCCCCCCATATAAGATATAAAAACTATCTTTGAGAGCAATTATTTCTGAAACCCTATTCCAACTGACCTTTGTATTAATATCATCGCATCTATCTGTAATGCCAGTTTCATCTATAGAAATACTAACTTCACCTACGTTCTCTTGCCAAATATTTTGAATATACTTTTTCCTATTTCTCTCAAAAATGAGATTAGCAACTTTAACCAGAGCAATTGATCCAAAGAGCACTGCAACAACGACTAAGCGCATAGGCTCTACATCATTTTCAACAGCAAAGAATGATAATACAAAAAACACCACCGCAACCATAAGCGCGAGCCATGAAGCGTAAACGGTATATGTTTGAAGAGTGCTGACTATCTTTGAACATGATATTTGTTCAAAGTTTTTCCCCAGCTTTTCTTGAAGATCTACTGTGTTATCAAATGATATATTCATTTTGCCCTTCAATTAGGTTAATAGTTTTGTATTGATATTAGTGAATAATTCGTAAATTTGTAGGGTGGGCATTGCCCACCGTTTATCTATCTAATTGAGGTTTGCAGCTAATTGAGTCAGCAGCTGATTAATTCAAGATCACTGAGCCCTTCGACTACGCTCAGGATAAACCAAGTCCGAAGTGTCAAATCAAAAACTCTGCCCCCATTGGTCATTCCATTTTTCCGCTAACCACCTAGTTGAAACTACGATACCGAGAGGCAACTCAGCCAGAAGATAACCCGCTTTAACATAAATAACGGATCACTGACCTATAAAGATGAGTATCACATTTTGAACACTTATTAAGTCCAAACTCCCTTTCTTGCCATTCATTACCGCAATTACGACAATTAAAAATAGCGTGCTTATTACTTCCGCCATTTAATGTAGCACAGACATCCAGTATATTTTCGGTGCTTGGTTTATATTCCTGACTAAGATACGTAACACCATTAAATTCCACCTCATCACCATATTTAATCTTTATGCTTTCAAGGCAACTTTCTTGCTGCCTTTGGAACCTTGGATGATAAATCCACTGCTTTCCAAAACCACTTAAAATGTACTCTTTCAATAAGGATTTGACGCTAGATTGGAAATCACCAGCTCTTTTATTACCATTAAAACCATCTAGGTTTATCGTAATCAAAGCCCCTTTATCAGGGCTCAACCCCACAAGGCACATCATCTACATCTACTAATCGACTATCTACCTTACTAAGTCCAAACGGAACTAACTTTGCGCCCATGTACCAAATCCAACTTTTCTATGTAAGTTATTTAATCGACATTTACAGTAAGAAAATTTACCAGCCTAATTGTTGCATGCTCATATTTGTTTTCCGGTTAAGTTAATCGAAATAATCTTCAATAACACCTTCGGCACCAATTAAAGGAATTATTCTAAGAATAACTTCTTCAAACACACTCTTATTCGCTTTTGTTATCAGCTTTGCTTTACGCTCTTTCCAAGAGAGAGTTTGAATTAAACTGGACGCAACAACCGATGGTGTGTCTAAATTATTAATAGCAACCTCTGTTGCTGCTCCGCGAATACTTGTACTAATCGGACAACATATTAGCAACCCTGTTGCCTTATTGTATTCTTTGCTTGATAGAACCAGGGCAGGCCTATATTTGCCTATCTCTTTACCTTTTACTGGTTCAAAATCCAACCATATAACATCATTGCGATTAGGTATGTATTGCTTAGTCGTCATTAATCGCAAACCTCACTACCAATTAAACTAGCAAGCTCATCAGCGTGAGCACTATAAGAATCAAGCCCTTTAAGTAAATCTTTTTCACTATATGGCAATTTCAGTTTTCGCTTTGGTTTGCTAGACCGTTTAATTACTAAACCATCCTCATTGGAATCTACAACCACTTTTGTTCCAACTTCAAAATGAGGCATTTCGGCCATAGAGCTTGTTATTCTAATAGCTAAACTATTACCCCATTTCTTTATTTCACATTCTGTTTTCATAAAATTCACCGTAGATACATTGTTTATACATTATAGTATATACCATGTATCTACACAATCAACGGCTCAATCCGTTTTTCCGTTTTACTATCTTCCATACTCTTTTCCAAGTTCGTAGGATGGGCATTGCCCACCGTTTGGTTTGGCTGATGTATTTTCAAGCTGTTATACCACGACTTGATTGGGGTATCTAGTGATCAACTGGAGACAATAGTCTATTAATCGAATAAGAAATTAGACAAACTTCAATAAATTGTTAATATGAATTTTGTTTTGAATACAAAGGTTATTTATGACAAGTGAAGTATTAGAAAAAGAATCAAATTATTGCTTCTCGACTAGAGATGAATTTCAGCGTAAAGGAATTGCAGAAAATCTCATCACCTTACTCTTATCTGATGCAGAAGTTTCTCCATTAATAATTGACGGCAACTGGGGCACTGGAAAAACAGAATTTACACTTAAACTTATTAACCTATTACAACAAAAACATACAAACGTTAAAACGGTCTATATCAATGCGTTTAGAGAAGATCATACTAACAACCCTCTTATGACACTACTAACTAGTATTGCAAAGGTGATCACAAAAGAAGAAAAGGAGTCTCTATTACAAAATGCCAAACCAGCTATTCGATTTGCTTTAAAAGCCACACTTAAAGCAGGTGCAAGCTGGATTTTGAAACAGGATGGAGCAGATCTAGTTAATGACTTCAACGATGAACTAAAAGATGCTGCAGACACTACTATTGATTATATGACTGATTCATTCATAAAAGATCATGAAAAATCTCAGCAAAGTCTAATTGCACTCACAGATTCAATGAAAGAAATAGCAAAAAACACTCCTCTAATTCTATTCATTGATGAACTGGATAGATGCCGCCCAAATTTTGCAGTGGATTTATTGGAAGTTATTAAACATATTTTTAGTGTGTCTAAAGTACAATTTGTTCTCGTAACAAACACTGAGCAATTAAGTGCTTCTATAAGACACTGTTATGGCAAATCTATTGACTCTTTTCGCTATCTAGATAAATTCATAGGTTTCCGTTTTAAATTACCCGATTTTTTTAGTGACAAAAATGCTTCTATATTAGCGTCTTTAGTTCATCTAGAGAATGAAATAGATCAGAGTCCCGCATTGATAGGTTCTCTTTTAAAATCTCATAATAGCCATAGAACTCTTTCTTTTTTATCATTGCTAGTAAAAGAGAACAACCTATCTCTCAGAGAAGTAGAAACATTTATCAGATACATTGGCATATACAATTCGCTTTCAAATATTTTGAATCAACCAGGAGAATCAGGAAAACTCTTGCTTCAACTTTTTGGAGTATATATCTATTGTTTTAAGCCAAATATTGTAAATGAACTTGTTTTAGAAAAAGTAAGTGCTAGCAAAATAATTAATTTATTAGGGAAAAATAAACTTCCTGCAATATATAATGCCATAGATTATCATGATGACGAGCATGCTATAACAGCTATCATTATTTTTGAGTCAACAGAAGATAATGATTTATTTAATTTCTCTTCGAATATTAAAAAATCTTGGAACGATTTAATTACAGATTTTTTTGGGGCACACATTCCAAGAGAAGGGCAAAGAAGCAAAATATTAGCCAAAGCAATTAAAACACTAATGCTTATTAGTAATTAATGCCTTTGAAATTAGCATCCTCTCATGCAAAAAACACGGCTTAATACAATGAATACATTTACTGGAAGCATATGGACTTAGAACAAAAAACTAATGGCCCTTCAATTAAAGAAATTCAGCAAATACTGCTTTCTATAATTGGTATTTTAACACCAGCATTTTACATTATCGGCTTAAGTTTCTATCAAGGTTATATAGGAAGTTTTGGAATAAACTATGGTTCATTTGAAATAAGTACACAACGTATTTTCGAACATGCTTATTACTTCATATATTTTAAATGCTCTGAATTTTTAGAAGCGTTCACAGGTTTTATTTTCTCGCCTTACTGCATTATTTCAATAATATCTATTTTCTTCTTCTTTTTAATTCTGCTATACGTACTACTTTTAGACAAAAAGAAATTAGTAAGCATCAAAGATAATTCAATAGCAAATATATTTAGAGATGCATATTCTTCCCTTTCACCTAAAACAAAATGTTTCTTATTAGCATCAAAACTTTCATTTATAATAACAAGAAAGTTGGTTTTATTTGTATTAGTCTTTTCTATTATCCCTATTGCTTGGTTTTCAACCGCATACTACTCATATAAATTTAGTTCTGATATCGCTAAAAAAAATATAATTGATTACATAGAAAATGGCTGCTCAATTAATAAAAACAATGGCAAAAGCAACTGCATATCCATATCTACAAAAGATGGCAGAATAATTTATTCTGGTTTCTTAGTTGAAATTAATGACAAAAAAGTCGCCATATTCACAGAAAAAGAAGGCAGCGTTATTCTTAAAATTCCTGAAGACGCATTAATAAAAAGAGAGTTACGGTCGTTAAAATAATTCAATATTTAATGGCCTGCCCGAACAGGTCAGGCAATGACGCAGTTGAAGCAAGAATAATATGCTAAAAATTAGCAGTAATTAAATATCCAAAAGATCTTTAGGCTCTATACCAAAAGCTTTTGCAATTTTAAAGATATTTGAAAGAGTAATATTGGATGTTTGATTTTGTTCGATTCGCTGGAACTGGCGAAGTGATAGTTCAAACCTCATCATATCTTCTTGGGTTAATCCGTTACTTTTTCTTAGCATTCGGATTTTTTCACTAAGATTTTGTGAGAATTCGGTAAATTCTCTGTAATAGGCGCTATCTTCCTGAATTCCTCTCATGGTACATCCATATAAAATAAACGCCATTAATGACACTTTTTTTGTTTACACGCCACGCCATAGATGGCATATCTATAAATCTTATATGGAGGGCAATTAATGGAATCGACAAAACACACCAAAACAGAATTATTGGATAAATTCGATGATTGTAATTTTGCTTTGTCTTTTTTGGAGTCTGCTTTGAGGAGTATGTTTGAGACGGGGAATATTAATGAGGCACAAGTTAAGAATGGGGTTGGAGAGGAGTAGGTTTTGTTATAAAAACAAGGTGACTTCGACTACGCCGACTTGTTTATTATTATTTTTTTTGACCCTTCGGTTACGCTCAGGGATCTTAAAAATTTAAGAGCCATTGGTGGGCAGTGCCCACCCTACATTGGGATGGAGCTAAGTAGGAAGTTAATCTTGATAAAGCTCTGCTATCTCTACACCCAAGGCTTTTGCAATAAACTCTACTTCTGAATCGGTTACGCGCCGCACTTGGGATTCGATTTTAGCCAGCGTGCCTCTACTGATGTTCCATTCGAGTAGTTGGCATTTAGCTGATAGTTGTTCTTGAGTCAGCTCTTTTTGTTCTCTGATGCGTTTTATATTTGGGCCGATTTTGTTCATATGGCTGCTCCGATAGCGGAGCTTGATTTTGACAGAGAACTATGCGAATATTGCTCCGCTATCGGAGCAACATTAAGAGGTTTGATAACAACCTTCTCTCTTCTGGTTGCTGAGAGTGTTTTATGGGGTTCATGGATAAAGGAAATAGTATGGATACTCAAAAGATGTTTCGTATTTATGATTGTTTAGATGGTGAATGCCGGATTATTGGTCTGGATGAAACTATCAGTTTTGTCGAAAAACGGCTGTCTGAAGCTAATGCTGAAGAGGTTATAACTTTTATGATGAAAATAGCTAAAGCGAGTTCACATAATGGCTTTCCGCTTATAGATGATGGGTATTTAAATTTTTATAGTATCTCTGAGATAAGCTCTCTGTTGTATGTTATTAAAGGGATATGCCATAGGTTTTTTAAACTGAATATGATTGAGTCGAGTACGATTACTTGGAAGCATGCTGCGAATATTGATTCTTTAATAGATAGAATCCATCTTGATTTAGTTAGGATAAATCTAGATGGTGGGATGGAGACTTAGGTGGATGCTAGAAACTAAATTATCCGGTCAATCCGAAAGTGACGTGACGAGAGTAATTCAAGATCCCAATATAGGTACTACAGGTCCCATTTTAGGACTTTTCAAGCCACGACTGTCTAAGATAATACTTGCAGTGGATCGATGGAAGTCAGAGTCTTTGATTTGACACTTCGGTTTTAGTTTATCTTGAGCCTTTCGACTACGCTCAAGATAAACCAAGGCCAAAAGGCTCAGCCGACTTGTTTATTATTAATTTTTTTTGACCCTTCGGCTACGCTCAGGGATCTTAAAAATTCATACGCTCTGCGAGCTTAAATCAATGAGACTGCTGACCCCAGTTGATCCTGGGCGAACGGCTTTGCTAAACCAATACTTGACGTGTCTGCCGCAAAAAGAGATGTACTTTTTTCTCTATCTCTTCATCAATCATAACGTCTGGTCGTCTTCCATTTGGGCAAGGAAGGCTGTTTGTTGTTCCGAACAAACGGCAAATAAGGGGTCTTTCCTCATACACTTCGCAGCCGTTACATCCCAAATGAGGGCAATTAAATGCTTCCAGTGCTGCCTCATGTTCAGCGTCACTTTTAACAGGTAGTCTTGCCATCTCTTCTGAAGAGGTCGTTACTGGTCCACAGCAATCATGGCATCCAGGAATACATTCGAAAGTCGGGATGTTTTCCCGTAAAAATCTGATGGTTCGGTCATTGCGTGTAATATTTAATTCCTGCTGCAGTCTGAGAATTTTAAGAGTTTATCAAAATTAGGGCTTAGATGTTTAGAAGATCTAGGGGGAACGGCAATGGATTGCCCATGTAGGGGCGAAAAATCATTAATAGAAGCAAGTCGACTGAGCGTAGTCGAAGTTACTTTGATTCTATTAAATTTTTCTTGACCCTTCGGCTACGCTCAGGGATCTTAAAAATTCAAGGTCCCAATATAGGTACTACAGGTCCTATTTTGGGACTTTTCAAGTAACATTCAGATCAAACATCGCAATATATTTGAATACTTTAAACCTCATATATTGCATAGACATGAACCACCCACACCTTTATATTACTTTTATATAGTATTTTACTACTAACAAGCATGGTTAATACTTAATAGCCAATCCTTCATTTAACAACTCCTGATTCAGGAACGCCCCTTCTTGCGCTACCTTATTTATATCGGTCTCTCTTCTGATATAAAAGATGTCGGCGAGGTAGCGGGTGTATTTAAAATCGGTTTTTCAATCTGCTCTTCTGGGGCTGTTTCTGCTTGGTTATCTGGCTCTTCTATTTGCGGCTCTTCTGGCAGTTTTTGTGGTGTTTTTTCATTTTTAACGAGTTTTCGCAAGTCTCTTACACTTAGCTTTTCTTCTATGATTTTGGTCTCAAACTCTTGCCTGGCTTGCTTTTCCGGCACATTAAGCAGTACTCGCATGTGTGACCAGGTCAATTTTCCACACGTGTGGAAAATGTTTGGATATTCTTCATATAAATGCACACTATCGTATAAAAGTGTCTTGGATAATTTTAACTCGCCAGCAAGTTGAATCATAAGGCTGTCACCATAATCGGCACGGTCTTCATTCTGCAGCAGGTGCTCTTTTATGTGCTTGCCGATATTCCAGTATATCTGTCGTTTTTCTTGCTCCATCGCATTAATTGCGCGCTCTTTACCATCTTCGATCTCATCACGAATGGTATCTGCTAAATGCTGAACTTCGGGTGTGATTTAGATAGCTGTTGTTTGGGGTATTGTTATTTCGTTTTTCATAAGGGGATTATAGGTAATAACTAGAGTCATTATCTTATTACAACTCGCCCTTAGCAGCACTATTTAATCAGTTAAATAGTGCTGCGCATTCAAACAGTTCGCACTAAAATCTTCAAGTGGTAAAACATCGTTTATACTGCGATAAGCTCTATTTTATTATTATCTACCTGCTGTTCTGTCAACTCTCTTATCTTTGTTCCCATCTGTTCTAGCAAAAAGTCACTATTTAGTCCACGGGGGCCTGATAAAAATGGAATTACGATTAATGTTGTTTCTTGATCTAATCTAACCCAGTAATAGCGCCTTTTCTTTTTACCGTTATTTGCTGCTAATGGTGCTATCTCTCCATATTGAATTTCACCATTGTTGCCGCTACCTCCATCAAAACACATAAAGAAATCACGGACTTGGTTTACTCCGGTACAAATTATTACTTTTGGTTTCTTTTTTAACCTTAATTGGGAAAACACAGGGAATCTATTTATAGAACACCATGTCTGAAATAGATTTTTTTCATCAAAACCTGTTTTCTCACTGAGTTTATTATCATTCCAGAATACAGGGTTGATTGAATCAAAGGCAATGGGATATAGGTTCATTTGAAATAATTCAGAGCCATCCCATTTTGTTGCTACTAGGTCTTTATAATCTTGTACTTTTTCATTATTTATAGCTGCAAATAATTTTGCAAAACTCCTGCCATAATTGTCATTAATACTGTTTTCCCAGTTATATTTATTTTCTTCTACTTTAAACGCTCCTTTCTCAATCTCTTCTGACAGGTTTTTTTCATACTGAGATCTTTTCCCGTAGCTTCCTACATCCCATTCAAGTCCGCAAAGCCACGTATCTGCATTTATATTGCCTCCATCACATCCGGATAGTGAGCAGGCCCAGTCTTTAAAGTTTTTAGGTATCATTTGTAAATCCAATTTCTAATACTTGTAGCTAATTGGGGGTGTGTGCATAAGGTAATTCCACACAACTTATTATTCTTATAATTTCTATTTCTATTTCTATTTCTATTTCTATTTCTATACATCTTAGCCTGATCATGCATAGATAAAAATATCATTTCTACTATTTATATAGACCAATATGCATACCACAGGTCAACATTTCAACCAATGACATTATATTCCAACCTATTGTTACATATTAACTTTTATCCATATGTTTAAATGAAAATAGCTTTATTATGACAATTAGCCAATAAAACAAACCAACAATTTAAGCAAGGCGCCAATCATTAACATATATATTTAACAGGTATATTTAACAGGTTTAACGAACATGAAAAACTCAATTCTAACTTGGCGTCACTGATGCGCACACCAAGAGTTATCGCATGTAAATACTTTGTTAAATTATGCATAATAACTTTAACTAACACCATTCAAGGACTAGTCCCCACTGCATTTTTTATAATATTTAGAGCAAATAGATAGGCTTAAAAATACAACAATGTAATACCCTAGTTAACGAAACAATCTAGTGAACCCCGCATTTTTTATGCTAATATCACCAAATAAGTAGATTTATAGGGAACATAATTATGGGAAGCTTTTCTAAAGCTGTATTACTTGCGTCGTGTATCGTAATAGCTTCATGCGGTGGGGGCGGAACAAGTTCTGAAACTACTACCCCTCCTCCTGTTGAAAACTCATACAACATCGAAGGGATATCATCTAAAGGACCAATTGCCGAAGCCACGATTAATATCTATAGAATTGAAGCAAACGGAGATCGGGGCGAACTGGTATCAGGGCCGTATATCACGGCTGCAGATGGCAGCTGGAATACCGATGATGATCTACCTGCAGGCGGACCATTTGAAGCGGTATCCACCGGTGGCTACTACACCGATGAGGCTACAGATACCGAAGTAATTCTTGCCGACGATGATGAATTATCTGGAATAATTGTATCTTCAAGTTCTAGTATTGAAGTAGCTATTACCCCTTTAACTCATGCTGCTCTTTTAACTGCTAAACATTCAATCGCCAACTTTGGTATGTCTGCTTCAGATGCTATTCGTCATGCTATTGGTGATATGCAAGCCTCTCTTGGTTTTGATGTAACTACAACTCTTCCTCCGGCAATAGATGACCTTGCCTCAAAAACCAACTCGCAGAAATTATATGCTGCCATCCTGGGTGGAATATCTGAGCTTTCTGCAGACAGCAGCATCACCGATACTTTATCTGCTGCAGACAAGTTTGATATTGCCATTGCCCTAGCGCAAGACCTGTCTGATGGAAAATTAGACGGAAGTGATATCAGCGGCACTCAGATCACACTAGATGTAGATGGTAGCGACATCGACCTTTCTGCTCTTGATGCAAATGGAATAGCGCCGTTAATAGATGCAACCAATACATTTGCCGATACTATTGAGTTACTTGCAAGCACATCCTTGAGCGACAACACCGAGCTTTCCATGGGTTGCCACGGCACTCAAGCACTGAATGATGCTTTAACCTTCGGTATCGATGGAGATGGTTTTTTCCTTATCGACCTAAAGGGTGAAGATTTAGTAACTCGACTCGGTTCCCACTGCCTAACTGAAGATGGCAAGATTAAATCTACCAACGGCGGTTATTTACAAGGATTTCCAGTTGATAGTAATGGAGATATATCTAGCTCAACTCCAACAGTTATTTCACTATTAGGTAATGGATACACTACCGATGACATCGCTTCAATCGACATCACTTCTGATGGCGATATAATCCTAACCTATACGGGTGCTAGTGCCATTGTTTCCGGGAAAATCACAGTGATTACTTTTCCAAGTCATAATGGATTAGGGGAGCTGGATAATTTATATTGTTTTGAAACCTACTCATCTGGTTTAGCTATCGCCAAAGAACCTGGGTATGCAGGCGCAGGATCAATTGATCAGAACATCGATGATTTTTCCTTATTCACCAGCTGTTATGGTGAACCATCTGATAAGTTTTCAACATCTAGCAATATTTTCTTTACCGGTGATAGCTATCTACGTTTTACCAATAGTGAAGATGGAAGAGTTATGTACACCAAAGATATGGCCTTTTTGATGAATAAAGAAGGTTATGTTATCTATGGGAACCAGCCAAAAAATATCATCTATAAAGATGGAGAGTGGATTAACGATATCGAGACCTGGTATCTCAATGATTATCGAGCCGATAGAGATGGAAATAAAGCCTCAGACACGTTGTATTATCTCCGAATTGACACTGGTGTTTCCCAACCAACTGCAACTACCGAGGTAATAATCGGAGCAAACATCGATGCATCGGAAACAGGTATAAATCCAGCAACAACCTTTGATCCTGCAGACCCAAGCAGTTATAATCATTCAACATCTACCACTATTTTCGATTCTTTAGGCACATCGCATCAATTAACAACCTATTACCGTAAGCTTCCAGTTGATGCTGTAGCTGTGCCTCCAGTTACAGAAAACACATGGAGAACTTATGCCTATTTAGGTAACACAGTTATGCCACCTGCTAACTATACAATATTTGCTCCAAACAATGAGATCTTCATGACCTTGAGATTTGATACAAGAGGAGATCTAGATACAATTTATGATAACGGAGCAACAATAACCAATGACATTGCTCTTTATCCAAACTTCGATATAGCGGGGTCTGGAAGTAGTCCTCTAAACTTAAGAATTGATTTAACCAGTCTAACTCAATATGCCGGTGATTTTTCGGTCAACACGCTCGAGCAAGATGGCCATTCAACGGGTGAATTTACGGACATGACGATAAACTCTTCTGGACAACTTCTTGCCACTTTTTCCAATAGTCAAACAACAGTGCTTGGGCTAATAGCAGCTGCCAACTTCAACAATCCAGATTTGTTGGTTGCAGGAGAGTTAGGCTTTTTTGATCCTGGTGATACCGCGATTATAACTACTGTTGGTGCAGCTGGGGATGAGATTATCTCTTCGTTTTAGTTAGTATTAACAACTATATTGCAAATCGTGACAATTAGAAAACTAGTGATTTTTCTATCTTTCTTCTACATAGTTCTATAATGATAATATAGATGGAATTTAATCAGAATTATTAGGCTGGGAGTTATAAAAAATCATGCGCTATCTACACACTATGGTTAGAGTGAAGGATTTAGATGAGTCTTTGGATTTTTACTGTAACAAGCTAGGGCTTATTGAGATAAACCGTAAGGAAAGTGAAGCTGGACGTTTTACCCTGGTTTATTTAGCTGCCCCTAGTGATGAAGAAAAAGCCAATACTGTAAAAGCCCCTCTTATCGAACTAACATATAACTGGGACCCCGAAGAATACACTGGCGGACGCAACTTTGGCCATCTTGCATTTGAAGTCCCACACATTTATATCACTTGTGAGAATTTAATGAATGCTGGGGTAACTATTAACCGTCCTCCTCGTGATGGTCATATGGCTTTTATTCGATCCCCAGATGGTATCTCTATCGAGTTATTACAAAAAGGTGCTGGTATGCAGCCACAAAGCCCGTGGAAAGATATGGAAAATTCTGGTGAGTGGTAGAGTTTAAAAAAGCAGCCTAAATTGGCTGCTTTTATCTAATTCATTTTCAACTAAATATATTCCAATCAAAAATGCATAACTTCTTTCTCATCCTGCATTAACTGTGCTGTAACCACATACCGTTGAGGCCCCCCTGGAACCATTGCATCGAATGGGTAACAAGTTATTAGTTTTACCACTGACTGTTCATAGTCATCTAGAGTTAACTTATCGCGAGTTATATCCTCAACTTCTGCCTTAATAATCTCGTAGTTAAATACTTCTCCAACAGTATCTTGCAAGGTAAAACTATCACCTATATTTACATCTTTAAGAAAACTAAAGTGGGTATCTCTGTGCCCACCAATCACCATTGCTCCGGGGTATCCAGGCTGGGAGGAACCATTCATATACCCCGGACCAAAGGCGAGCGCATTACCTGTTGTGCCATTTAGTACATACAGGTCAATATCTTCTTTTAACATTGTCAGGCGCGCTACTGGCCAGGTATCTGCCCATGACCATGGCTTTACTTTTTTTGCCCCTTTAACTGTGTCATTCCATGCATCTTCTATTAACACTTGTGCCATTTTTGCCTTGGCATAGATGTAACTTGAATCAACGATAAAACCAACTCCAACAACCAACATAAGCACCACTATAATTAACTTTTTCATATCTATACCCCCTTGCCTGATTGCTGTTTGTTAACTGGAATAAAATCTATCTTCCAAACTCCAAGTGCCAGCATGATAAGCAAGAAACCTATTATTAGATTGAGCTGCATTGGTGTTGCTGTCTTTGGATATGCATAAGCTTGCGGTGACTGCCCTTTTGGCTGCGCATTAGGTACTAGAGAGATTTTTGCATCCTCGCCTTCAGGCCTGCTAACCACCTGCTCTACCGCCACAAAGCTGGTGTATTTGGTTAGTAGTTTATGAGCTAGAGCTATTTTGGTTATCTCTTTTTTAATCTCTTCAGAGTCACCTCCAGACACATGTTTGTCCATAAGTGCTTCAATTTTATCGCGTGCCCAAATAGTTGATATTCCACTGTGATTTATCCCTTTGGAGATCTTTAAGGTTCGTGACCATTGTTTATCTGCAGCCTTGCCTTTGATAATTATTTGGCCGTCAATTTTTTCCAGTTTGGCACTTACCAAAACTGGCTCACCTAGATATAGATCTTGAATCTTTTTCGGCCATACCTCTACCGATATTCCTTGCGGCCACACTATCTCAAGATCATGCAACACTGGGCTCTCCAGCTTTTTAAACAGGTCAGACATTTTGCTTGATATCTCACCTTGGTCACCAATATAGGTGAAGGTTCCACGTCCAAACTTGGCTGATTTTTTCATAAAATATGAGTTTGGAGCAGACCCTATTCCTACGGTATACAGCCTTGCTTTGCCCAAATCACGTTTGATTAATTTAAATAACTCAGTCTCATTGCCAACGCTACCATCTGTGATAAATACTACCTGGCGCAAATAACCTTCTGTCTCTTGGCTTGCAAACGCTTGCTGCAGTGCTGGAGCCATCTCTGTTCCACCATTCGCTCTTAAGCTATTCACAAATGCACGTGCTTTTTGCAGATTGTTGTAGCCCGCCTGACGTGGTTGTGCGAATAACCCCTTTGTATGGGAGTTGAATTCAATAATATTAAACCTGTCACTACTTTTAAGACGCTTGAGCGCATACAGCAAGCTCTCCTTGGCCTGAAAAATTGACGTTCCACCCATAGAACCAGAGGTATCGATGATATATATCATCTCTTTAGGCAGACTTGATTGTGCGGATATTTTTTGCGGAGGCATCACCATTACCATGGCAAAATTATCTTCACCTACCTGCTGACTAAAGATTGCTGCTTCTGGTATTGCGCCAGTTTTAGGTGTCCATACCAACTCAAAATCGCTATCCATTGATACTTTTCCAGCCGCGAGCTTAATGGTGTAATTCTTTTCATCATCTGAATCACTAATGATTTGATGATATGAACTACTAACTCCATCTAGTTGCAACCCTGCATTTAGTGCAATATTAATCTCAACTGGATTTATCAGCTCTGCCGCATTTTCTTCTTCATTATTAACTTTTGCTATTGGAACTATATAAGGAGTTATTCTTGATGCATCTGAAATCCTATCTGTATCTACTGCCCAACCATCCCCTATATTTAACTCAATATCTTTATCGGTTTCATCAATTTCTACCGTTTGACTCAGAATCGAAAAACCACCTGGAATATAGCGCGGGTTAATTGTCATTGGAAAACGCAAACTGAAACTACCACTATCGAATTTAATTTTCTGTATATAGGTAATCTCGACAATCACTATCTCGCCAGGACCAATATTGGCCAACGAATTGGTGAACATATTTGGCCTTTCCTGCTCTACCAAACTAGCCTTCTTCCCCGCTTTTTTTGCCTGCTTATAGATCTTTTTTGCTTCTGCCTTTTTCTTTATCTCACCAATAATTTCCCGCTCACCAATCGTCATCTTCATACTATTAACAGCTGAATCCTCAGGTAGGGGAAATACGTAAACTGCCTCACTCCATTTACTGCTGGTGTTCTTAAAACTCTGTTTAACCGACACCTCTGCAACCATGCCATTGATTTCCATATCTACCTTGGTATCAAGGGACACAGCCATTAGGTATGCTCCACGCTGGTCTGTCTTCATTAATAAACTGCCAGCTTCAACTTCATCCATTTTTATCTGCATCGATTCATCAATCGAATACTCCACCGCATATGCAGAACCAAATAGTGCAAGCGTGAACATTAAACCTGCGATACACATTATGTAGAGCATATATTTAAACGCCCTTACACCCCAATTAGTGCCACAACTATCATCTATAACTAAATGCCGTGGAATTCTCTTTTGATAATTCATATTACCTCCCAGTAACTAAGTGTTTATTTCTAACTCTAATTAGAGCAAAACAATGGGGTACTCAGAGGTACTGAATCTAGCAATATGGAGATAAATTATGACGAAATGTGGCAATAGTAATTATTGCCCAATAAACATTGCATTTAGTTAGAGCGGATAATTATGTTTTTATGATGAAAACCACAAGGGTTGTTAAATATATTTGTTAGATTGGGATTACCTACACTTTTTAACTGCTGCATTAAACTTAGATAGAAAACCAGGCCTTTTTGCTAAAAACTTATTTGACCAATAAACTCCCAGTGGTTTGTTTTTATATTTGTGAATTTTAAATTCACCTTCAATCATATCCAGTTCTTTCATAATATTCTTTGCAACCTGATCATTTGCTAATACAGCATCATAACGTTTATCAAGAAGGTCACTGATTAATGCATCAGTATTTATAGAGGAGCCACTAAGATTATATCCATTATTCTTCAACCATGAATACATATTAGAACCAAGCATCGCTCCAACTTTTGCTTGTTTCTTAAACGATGCATCATTTGGGTTTAAAGGACTTTCTTTTAATAAATACCAATTCCAGTGCTGTTCGGCTACAACAGCCGAAATTGTGGCGTATTTATCTCGTTCTTCATTCTGAGATGCGGTAAAAAAACCATCAGCCAGCTCAAGCTCTACCATCCTCTGCGCCCGTCTCCATGGATAAACCTCTATCTCATAAGGCTGCTTCATCTTCTTAAGTGCACAACTTACAACGTCAACAGCATGGCCACTTAAGACTCCATTATTAAACACTTGGTATGGTGCCCAATCCTGAGTAGTCAAAGTGATTTTTTCAACAGAAAATGCCGAAATGCAATTTATAGAAAACAGCATGGCGGTAAGGGTTTTAAGTGCAATTTTTATCATATCTC
This sequence comes from Gammaproteobacteria bacterium, assembly GCA_033852155.1. Lineage (GTDB taxonomy): Bacteria > Pseudomonadota > Gammaproteobacteria > QZLD01 > QZLD01 > QZLE01. The sequence goes on from JAWSVA010000001.1 coordinate 89,993, forward strand.
AAAATTTCTTTAGTTAACAAAACATACGTTCTAAGTTAAACATACCTGGCTACTTACATTAACTGCAAAAGATACCGACTCGTTTCTAATATTATTACACATTTAGCCAATTTATCTAGTTTGTTACTTACAACTCAATTAGATAGGTATTTTTGAAGCGCGTTAAAAAATACCTACTAATATTATAATAGACTTTTAATAATCTAAAAGTATAATTCGTGCCTAGGCACATACAGTTGCAATCAATTGTTAGCAAAAATTAGATGGACCTATAATTTTTAGTTTTAATATGGAGTATATAATGAAAAAACTTGCTGGTTTAGCACTTGGTGCTGCCCTTATCGCACCTCTTAGTTCTGTTGCTTGTGAAATAACCGACACTATTCTCTTTACAGGTAATGGCCCATCTGGAATATCAGCTGGTGCCCAACTTGTTGGTGTTTTAAATTATGATAGTGCATTAATTACAGAAATCGGGCTATTAGCTGACGGACAGATTATACCTGGTGGTCGCGTTGGCACAGTGGATGGTATTGAATACTTTGCTGATTATGTTGAGTTCACAGCTGGCACCACCCATACAGTTGAAACTGTATTTACATTACAAGATGGAAGCGTTGACCAGTGTGGTGCAACATTCACTGTCCCTGTAAATAATGCACCACCTGTAATTATTCACGACTATATGGAACACTACGATGATATTGTAGAAACAGAAAACGGTGTTTTAGTAACAGTATTTGCAGAGGTGATCGATACTGATGAAAATGTAGCAGATGCAAATATAATATATGAGCTAGTTGAAGCTCCAACCGGTGTTGCAACACCTGCAATCGAAATTACCAATGGCAATAATCAATATGTTGATTTTCAAGAGATTGAATTCACTACTCCTGGTGATTACAGCCTACGTGTAAAAGCTACAGACGCTTATGGTGAAGCTGCATACTCTAAACCAATAGAATTCACTATCAGTGGTTGCAAAACCTCTACTATCGCTGACCATGTAACTGCAGGAAGAGCTATGAATATTTCTGGCTCTTATTTCACTACAGGTGCATATGTTTATCTTGGATACAACAACAGCGCTAACGTAGTTGCTCTTGAGAAAATCGAAGCTCTTGGTAACTGGTGGGTTGTTTGTCTTTAAGTTGCTTATAGATAATTAAAAATAAAGCTCCTTTATGGGGCTTTATTTTATTGGGCATCTTAGTTTGCCTGAGATGCTAATAACCTATCCTGCAGAAGTGAATTCCTACTAACCTTAGCTGCTATAGTCTTTCTAAGAACATCCTCACTCCCCCAGATAGAAACTATTTTCCGTGCTCTGGTTATAGCGGTATAAAGAAGCTCTCGAGTAAGAAATTCGGCGTAGTTATCTGGTGAGATTATTAAGACACTCTCAAACTCAGACCCCTGACTTTTATGTACCGTCATAGCAAATACCGACTCAAATGCAGGGAGCTTTGCCAGCAACAACCGTTTTACTCCACCACCAGACTCAGGAAAATACGCCTTAAGCTGTCCATCATCACGCCAGATTATTCCAACATCACCATTATAAAGCCCAACTTTGTAGTTGTTCTCGGTAATCATTATTGGTTGACCATGAAACAGGTTTCCAGCAACTTGAATTAGTCCAGAACGTTGCAGACGATTTTGAATCAACCTATTCAGGTTATTCACTCCAAATACCCCATCGCGCATAGGACAAAGCACCTGAAACTTTGCTAGACGCTGCAATGCTTGCTCTGCAGATTCAGATTGTAGATAGTTTTTATACGGGGCTAAATCTAATTTATCGACTGATATCTGCAAAGATAATGCATCTGTTGCATGAAATGAAATATCAGAAAAGTTAGCACCAGAAAATGCAGCAAAAAAGTTATCCGGCTGATTTTCATTGGTTGCCGAAGCCAGTGCGCCAATACCACTTAAACTATCAAACCTGTAGCTTTTTTTAAGGCTAACTACACTGTCACCAAGTGGGTTAACTTCAAACTGTTTTTCATGTTCTGAGTCCACTGGAATTTGAATATCAAATTCTTGCTGCAATATATTTAAGCGTTTTTGTGAAGGTACAGACCGCATCCCAACTGCGCATATATCTGCTAACACGCTGCCAGATTCTACAGAGGCTAGCTGATTCATATCACCGAGTAAAATAACCTGAGCACGTTCTGGCAGGGCCTGCATCAATTTGGCCATCATCGCCAGGTCTATCATCGAGGCCTCATCAACTACCAAAAGATCTAATTCAAGCTTATTACGAGCATTATAAAAGAAAGTCGCTTTACCTGGAGATGCGCGCAAAAGACGATGCAGAGTCTTCACCTCATCCGGAATCTGTTTAGCAACCTCTGGCTCAAGATTCAATTCTAACTTAGCATTCTTAATCGATTCACTTAATCTGTTGGCAGCCTTACCAGTTGGTGCTGCGAGAACTATTCGTTTATCGGAGATCATGCATTTATTTTGTGAATTATTCTGCGAAGAGATAAGAGCGAGTATCTTGGTAACCGTTGTGGTCTTACCTGTTCCTGGCCCACCTGTTATCACTGAAAATTTATTTAATGCTGCAGAGATCGCCGCAACCACTTGCCAATCGGTTTCCCCGCAGCTATCCACTTGCGGAAAATATTTCTGCACGCCATCTTTGAGCTGCTTAATATCAACCTGCTGTTCACATTCAGCTCTTTGAATCACCTCTTGTGCCAGACTTACTTCATAATCCCAGTAGCGCGATAAAAATAGGTAGTTGTCATTTACTAAAACCAGCGGTGCAATAGATCCATCGCAGCTCACCAGCTTCGACCCTTTCAAAGAATTAATCCACTGCTCTTTAGTTGGCGACTCTATGGTTATTTCTAATGAATTATTGGTAAATTGCTGTCGCTCACTTTGCTGTTGTAAATCGATACAGACATCACCTTTTCCACAGTGATTACTAACTAATAATGCAGCCAGTAGCAAATCATCATTCACATCAGGGTCGATGCTTTTTAGCAGGCGCAGAAAATGAAAGTCGATATACCGAACATCTTTATTATCTGCTAATTGTTCTATCTTAGTTAGAATATCCATTTCGCTCTTTTGAAAAGTTTTCACTTAGCCTTTGGTTAAGTTTATCATCTCACGTAAAACTGCAGTAGCATATGCACCGGTCTTTAAACCAAAGCTAAACTTTAACTCAGTTTCACTTAACTTCTCTAGCTGCAAGTCATGTACAGATAAACGCATAGCTCTACGCTCCATACGCATATTATTATTTTTGCATCCTGAAGCTAGATCAATATTTTGCTCTACCACTTCAGTTTCAATCTGATTGGGAACTCCAGCAGTCCTAAACTCACCAGAACCAAAAAGCGCTGCAGCAGGATGAAGATCCATAGATTCGAGCTTTGCTAACATCACATCATCTGGCTCTTGAATATCAAAAAAAGAGTCGTTGTTATCAAAGATAGCTACATCGCCATTTATTAAGCTGTTCCAATCACCACGTTCAACTCTTGCACTCAAAATCTGGTTAAAGATAAAAGAGCGCGCAGCTGAAAGTAACATCCCGCGCTCAACTTTGCCTTTTGGTTTATATTCACCAGAGAAAAGATCAAAAGCCTTCTCGATATTTGCAGCACCACGACCAAAGCGTTGGTCGCCAAAATAGTTGGGGACCCCACAAGTTTTTGCCTTCTCTACCACTTCAGACAAGGCTGAGTAATCACCCGCAAATTCACGTACGATGATCTGAAACCGATTGCATTTAATAACGCCACGGCGCAGTTTTTTAAGGTTTTTTGTAACCTCTAAAACTGATATCTGCTCGTCATTAACTTGCGACCAATCAAGCTCAACCTTACCGGGGATACGCACACTGAACCATTGTGTGGTTATCGCATTTCTATCCTTAAGCCCAGCATATCCAACATCCACTAATTTTACATTAGCAAATCGTGCCAGTGCTTTTGCCACCTGCTCGGTATTAAGCTCACGCTTTTGAATACGCAGCAGAACATTCTCACCCTCTCCGTCCGGAGTAAAAGATAGCTCTTCATCAACCAGAAAATCTTCAGGATCTACACGAAACTTAGCTGTACCAGAAACGGAACCATAAGCGGTTGGCAGATCTTGCCACCAGCTGGACATATTGGAGTATTTATTCATATTTTAATCTGCAAAAAAGTATAGTGAATCATACATGTGGCGCACGATATTGTAAAAGCGTCACTAGTGAAGCTAGCAAAGAGAAAAGTCTAATTTCCATATCAATAAATAATTCGCAGAATATTTTTCCAAAGACAAGGCACAGCAAATATTTTCGAGGGAGTTTACGAATAGTAAATGATTGAGTAAATATGCAACTGTAACGCAGTATTTGGGGAAATAGGCCAGATTTTTTAGCTGTCGGCGGGGATAAAGAGAGACTCACCTATTCTTAGTCGATCACTTTTAAGAGAGTTAGCCTTCTTAATGACACTGGTACTAGTTCGGTAACGTTTCGCTATGCTTGATATGGTATCTCCGCGAGCTACTATGTACTCTTCACCATACTGTTTAGCTCTGGCTAGACCAGCCTTTTTATAATATTTTCCAACACCTGATGAGATGGCTAAAGCTAACTTCTTTTGGTATTTAGATGAATTGAGCGACCTCTCTTCGGTCGGGTTAGATATGTAACCAAGCTCAACCAAAATCGATGGAATATCTGGTGACTTAAGCACTACAAAACCAGCTTGTTCGATCTTTTTTGTATGTACGCGACCAACAATTCTCATCTCTTTGAATACATTTTTCGCCAGCACCATACTGGCATCTAAAGTTGCTGACTGTGAAAGATCTAATAAAACTGATGCTAATAGATCATCTTTATCATCGATACTTACGCCACCAACTAAATCGGAAGCATTCTCTTTTTGCGCCAACCATTTTGCTGCCTCCGTTGTCGCACCGCGATTCGACAGGGTATAAACAGATGCTCCTCGCACCTTCTTATTCTTAAATGCATCGGCATGCAAAGATATGAATAGATCTGCCTGGTGTTTACGTGCAATCTTCATTCTTTTTCTCAAAGGGAGAAAATAGTCTCCCTTTCGAGTGAGATATGCCTTCATCCCTGGCTGTTTATTTATAAGATCTACCAGCTTTTTACCAACACCAAGTACAACCTTCTTCTCATAGATCTTTGAAGGTCCTATCGCACCAGGATCTTCACCGCCATGACCTGGGTCAACCACGATGACAAAATCACGCTTTCTGCTAACTGCTTTTTTTACAGTTTTAACTGGTTCTTTCTTAGCTACTTTTTGTTCGGTTAATAGATCAATAACCAATCTATGACCATATTTTTTATTTGGTTTTACTAAAAAGCTCTTAACCTTAACCTTTTCAGAAAGATCTAAAACCAAACGATAATTTTTTTTATCCCTTACAGCACCACGAACACCTTTAAGAACCCCTTTTTTCATCCCGGTAGATTTCAGGAGTTTTTTCGAAACGGAGGTATTTATAAGATCGAGAACAACTCTGTCAGGAGAAGATAGACGAAAAATTTTGTGGGCTACAGGGTTGGATACATCAAGTACAATTCTAGTGCTATCTGGAGCAGACCATAGGCGAATCCCTTTTACAGAGTTAGCCGCAGCATAAGCTGGTACTGACACTACCAAGATCGAAAATATAATTATTATTATGGACACTGCTTTTTTCAGCACAACTACTATTCCATGTTGTTCATAATATAGTAATAAACTATTTTTATGGCTTTTCAAGTTTTTCTTACAAATTATTACTTAAGCTTTCTCTATAAATCAGTTAGATATAAGCTATTCTTAAAGATATGATTAAGTTTATTCTGTAAAAGCTGAAAAATCTAGCTTTTCTAGCAATCTGACACCCTTATCTGTCAAAGATGTGATATCAAACTGCCTTCCACACCCCAATACAGAGATAAAAAACTTTATATCTGCTGCATATATTGCCCCATGGCCTTTTTCTGGCCACTCAATAAAAAAGCTATTTTCCACCGTATCAATATCTCTGATGCCTATGTACTCCAGCTCTTCAGGGTCTTCTAGACGATACAGATCAAAGTGATATATCTCATGTTCTGCTATCTGGTAATTTTCCATCAATGTATAAGTTGGACTACGTACTGCGCCCTCATGCCCCAATGCCCGAAGAAATGCACGAACAAATGCTGTCTTTCCTGCACCTAGATCCCCATCTAGGTAGATAACCAAAGGTTCATCAAACTGCTGGGCGAATTTTTGCGCCAGCAATTCTGTCTTCGATTCATCTTTTACATTTAATTCAAACTTCATTAACTATCCAGAGTTCATACATTGATTTACCGAACCGAAAAATACATAACAAACTCATGTTTTGCAAATTGTTTTCTATAAAACCATCTATACAGCGATAAACGCCTCGCTTAATTCAACTAACATGGTTTAACGTTTCTAAGCCGCCTGTGCGGCGGTAAACATTAATAGCGGTCTTTATATCTCGTTGAATGATTTCTAAGCCGCCTGTGCGGCGGTAAACTTTTTAGCTTTTCTTCAAACCAAGCTCTTGGTTTTCTAAGCCGCCTGTGCGGCGGTAAACGTCTCATGCTAGCACTAACACTCAGCTATCCATTTCTAAGCCGCCTGTGCGGCGGTAAACGTTGGTCTTGAGAAGATGGGTTGTAAGTTCAATTTCTAAGCCGCCTGTGCGGCGGTGAACTGGAGTTTAGGTGTTTTTTTGATATTTTTACTTTTCTAAGCCGCCTGTGCGGCGGTGAACTCTATCAGCTTCTGAACTTCCTGTTCTTTCACTTTCTAAGCCGCCTGTGCGGCGGTGAACAGCTCTAATTCGCGTGAATCCCGTTGCTTCTTTTTCTAAGCCGCCTGTGCGGCGGTGAACCAATACTAGGGTATCTATTGGCGGGACGGATTTTTCTAAGCCGCCTGTGCGGCAGTGAACGCACCGGAGAATGGATCTCTGTTGACGCAGGATTTCTAAGCTGCCTGTGCGGCAGTGAACGTATTTTGCATTCAGACGGGTAAGGCGAATCGTTTCTAAGCTGCCTGTGCGGCAGTGAACACATGCACCATTTTCTTCATGTTCACCATAGGTTTCTAAGCTGCCTGTGCGGCAGTGAACTTACAAATACGCTATGTGACACCCGTGTAACTTTTCTAAGCTGCCTGTGCGGCAGTGAACGAAGTGATGTTGTTGATATGACTGATGCGTGTTTTCTAAGCTGCCTGTGCGGCAGTGAACTATGAGTAAGCGTTTGTTTGCTATTCCTGTGGTTTCTAAGCTGCCTGTGCGGCAGTGAACACATCGACAAGGCTATTAATGCAATCTCTAGTTTTCTAAGCTGCCTGTGCGGCAGTGAACTGTTATATTTCCAAACTGATTCTTACTCTGACTTTCTAAGCTGCCTGTGCGGCAGTGAACGCAAAAACTGCTTTGATTATGATGCTGATAAATTTCTAAGCTGCCTGTGCGGCAGTGAACAGGCGGTGGCGATCAGTCCACAATGATAGAAGTTTCTAAGCTGCCTGTGCGGCAGTGAACAAATCAGTTGCAGGCGGTGGCTAAGTTTAGTGTTTCTAAGCTGCCTGTGCGGCAGTGAACACAATGTCACACGCTTTGCTTTATAAGAAAGGTTTCTAAGCTGCCTGTGCGGCAGTGAACGTACAACGCTTTGGGCGGGTATTACGTCTAATTTTCTAAGCTGCCTGTGCGGCAGTGAACCATTCTGTTCACGCTTCCCGCAATGTTACTACTTTCTAAGCTGCCTGTGCGGCAGTGAACACTTACTATCACATACGACATACCAAGGTCCTTTTCTAAGCTGCCTGTGCGGCAGTGAACTCGTTATGTCGGTGGTCTTGTACTTCTTCTCTTTTCTAAGCTGCCTGTGCGGCAGTGAACCCATCGCCACGTGCTTAATGGTTTCAGTAGTCTTTCTAAGCTGCCTGTGCGGCAGTGAACTAGACCACGTAATTACTCGCTCGTTCTGGAGCTTTCTAAGCTGCCTGTGCGGCAGTGAACTAGTGTTGATAAATGTGGCATTGTTCGATGAATTTCTAAGCTGCCTGTGCGGCAGTGAACAACAAGAGGTTCAGCAGATTCGTTGGCAGGTTTTTCTAAGCTGCCTGTGCGGCAGTGAACCTGTAGCAGAAACGGGTCTATCATCTAATTTATTTCTAAGCTGCCTGTGCGGCAGTGAACTTCTGCCAGCTCAATATAGCGCATACCCTGGATTTCTAAGCTGCCTGTGCGGCAGTGAACGGCAAATCTAATGATTGGATTAAGATCAATCTTTTCTAAGCTGCCTGTGCGGCAGTGAACAGTACATCCATAGACGAGGATTATTTCCACCATTTCTAAGCTGCCTGTGCGGCAGTGAACTAATGGGTTGATTCTTCAGGCTTCACTAGACGTTTCTAAGCTGCCTGTGCGGCAGTGAACTCTACAGGCAACCAGGAGGCGTTTTTCCAAAATTTCTAAGCTGCCTGTGCGGCAGTGAACTTACAAGTTTTAACGGTTCCGGCCTCTAGGAGTTTCTAAGCTGCCTGTGCGGCAGTGAACATAGAATGGTTGTTTGGTTAATGCAACCATTTTTTCTAAGCTGCCTGTGCGGCAGTGAACGCAAAGCTTCTTTCGTATCTTCTGCAAGATGATTTCTAAGCTGCCTGTGCGGCGGTGAACAAACACGATGGATTGATGCATGAGAAGGGAAGATTTCTAAGCCGCCTGTGCGGCGGTGAACATTGAGCAGCTTTCCTATGAGCTGGGTCGGCATTTCTAAGCCGCCTGTGCGGCGGTGAACTTGATCAAAGCGCATATTCAGCAAATCATCACTTTCTAAGCCGCCTGTGCGGCGGTGAACCAGGAATATCTTTACAAACACCGGACGCATTATTTCTAAGCCGCCTGTGCGGCGGTGAACTAGTTGCCACCCACGCTAAGTGTGAATCAAAGTTTCTAAGCCGCCTGTGCGGCGGTGAACATGGCTTTCTTTGCCATTTCTTCTTCCCATGATTTCTAAGCCGCCTGTGCGGCGGTGAACAGTGATGAGTTTGATTCTGAAGATACGGAAGATTTCTAAGCCGCCTGTGCGGCGGTGAACCAAATTTCTAGTTCTTATAGAATATTGCTAACTTTCTAAGCCGCCTGTGCGGCGGTGAACTAATTCAAGCATCTTATCTTCTTCCTCGCGTTTTTCTAAGCCGCCTGTGCGGCGGTGAACGTCCGGTCACGTTAACAATTAACTTGTCCTCTTTTCTAAGCCGCCTGTGCGGCGGTGAACGCTTACCACCTTTTACACCCATCATCTCCCAATTTCTAAGCCGCCTGTGCGGCGGTGAACTCTATATAGTTAACATAGAGGATATCATGCACTTTCTAAGCCGCCTGTGCGGCGGTGAACTGACAACGGCAGGTAGCGCAGGTAATGCAACATTTCTAAGCCGCCTGTGCGGCGGTGAACCGGCCAATATCGCACGGGCGAAGTTTAGAAGATTTCTAAGCCGCCTGTGCGGCGGTGAACCATATTCTTTATGGCTTCCTACGCCACCCCCTTTTCTAAGCCGCCTGTGCGGCGGTGAACTATCTATCGTATTGTAGTAAACGGTTCCTGCTTTTCTAAGCCGCCTGTGCGGCGGTGAACTGCAAATCCGTACTTTAAAGGTGACTACTTGCTTTCTAAGCCGCCTGTGCGGCGGTGAACTTAAAGAATTTGGAATAAAAGCATCAAGCCAGTTTCTAAGCCGCCTGTGCGGCGGTGAACTCAACGGGAGATGATCTGTTTGATGCAGCAATTTTCTAAGCCGCCTGTGCGGCGGTGAACGGCGAACTCTAGAGTTACTTTTCCTTTCTTTTTTTCTAAGCCGCCTGTGCGGCGGTGAACAAGTTGTTTTTAAGTAGGCGTAGCCCCTCTTTTTTCTAAGCCGCCTGTGCGGCGGTGAACTGAAGACTTACCGCGCTTAGTGGGCGTGGAGTTTTCTAAGCCGCCTGTGCGGCGGTGAACAAATACCTTGATCATTTCGAGTTTGGCCTTCATTTCTAAGCCGCCTGTGCGGCGGTGAACAACGACCCAGCTTTCCCAAACTACCTGCAGACTTTCTAAGCCGCCTGTGCGGCGGTGAACCACAGTATCGCAGTAAGATGATGAGGCTTGCTTTTCTAAGCCGCCTGTGCGGCGGTGAACCGATTGCTTTTAAGTTGGCAAAGCTGACGATGTTTCTAAGCCGCCTGTGCGGCGGTGAACCGCCATTAGAATCAAGTTCAGCACGCATCGGTTTTCTAAGCCGCCTGTGCGGCGGTGAACAAGATTACGAAGACTTCCAGCATGTGTATCTATTTCTAAGCCGCCTGTGCGGCGGTGAACTAGAGCAAGGTATACCTGCTAAGTCTCTAAATTTTCTAAGCCGCCTGTGCGGCGGTGAACAGTACTTTCCGAAATATGAAATTGATCGCAATTTTCTAAGCCGCCTGTGCGGCGGTGAACTCTTCATCTTCTCGGATTCAATGTCACTTGCATTTCTAAGCCGCCTGTGCGGCGGTGAACTCGCTGCAACTGCTGCAATTATGGCAATTTACTTTCTAAGCCGCCTGTGCGGCGGTGAACTGGGCCTTTGGGGTCTTAGCCTTTCCTCCTGCTTTCTAAGCCGCCTGTGCGGCGGTGAACATTGAGGACAAACCATGCTACCGCCAAGCAATTTTCTAAGCCGCCTGTGCGGCGGTGAACTGGCTGCGCTTGCCAATCAGGCCATCGATAATTTTCTAAGCCGCCTGTGCGGCGGTGAACATAGAAAAACAATACCTTGATGCAAAACTCACTTTCTAAGCCGCCTGTGCGGCGGTGAACTCTTTGTTTTTAAGTTGGGTTCCTTGCCTATTTTTCTAAGCCGCCTGTGCGGCGGTGAACAAAGAATTGAAAAGCTAGAGGCTACCTTAAATTTTCTAAGCCGCCTGTGCGGCGGTGAACCTATGCGAGAAGTTGATAGCAAGCTAATTATTTTTCTAAGCCGCCTGTGCGGCGGTGAACAGTGGATAGATGGTTTTTTTATGACTACTGACTTTCTAAGCCGCCTGTGCGGCGGTGAACATGGTAACATCCTGGCTCTAATACCCGTCAACTTTCTAAGCCGCCTGTGCGGCGGTGAACTTTATAAGGCGGAAATGGCAAATAAATATAAATTTCTAAGCCGCCTGTGCGGCGGTGAACGATTTCCGATATATTCGTGGTTTCTGCATCTATTTCTAAGCCGCCTGTGCGGCGGTGAACGATATGCTACATTTCGCTGACCTTCAACTAATTTTCTAAGCCGCCTGTGCGGCGGTGAACCCACCCTCATGTTCGAGCGCGCGACCAATTGCTTTCTAAGCCGCCTGTGCGGCGGTGAACTCTACTGAGTAAGGCTTTTGTGTTTCTTGGTTTTTCTAAGCCGCCTGTGCGGCGGTGAACTTCATGAGGATACCGGAATACATCCTGACGCGTTTCTAAGCCGCCTGTGCGGCGGTGAACTGATACAGTTGCCAAAGATGACCCTGTCTATTTTTCTAAGCCGCCTGTGCGGCGGTGAACGGGTACATAGAGGAAGTGCTACGTTTTGTAACTTTCTAAGCCGCCTGTGCGGCGGTGAACTCGTTTAATACCTTATCATTAATGAGCGTACCTTTCTAAGCCGCCTGTGCGGCGGTGAACTAAATTTATCAACCGCGATGGAAGGCGCAAGCTTTCTAAGCCGCCTGTGCGGCGGTGAACTTACGGTTAACGGTCGTCCGATTGGTGATTGGTTTCTAAGCCGCCTGTGCGGCGGTGAACTCAATATTAAGACATAAAAAAATAGTTGCAACAATAAGTTACCTTGAAAAACATAAAATAACCAATGTTTTTCAAGGCATCAATAAGCAACTGAATATTAACTATATTTTTAAAGAGCAAAAAACTTTGGTTGTAACAACATTTAGTTGATGACAAATTGTCACCAACTAAATGTCAAATATTATCTTTTAGAACCAAGGTACTGTTGCTTGTTTGCTTAGACCATAACAACTATAACTGCCTACATTAGGAGAATCGACAAACTCTCTTTCAACAAACAGTTTAAACTTCTGTCCTTCTGATAAGCTTCTCATATTAATAAACGGCAAATTAGTTTCCTGCTGTTCGAAACCATCAAAATGTTTGAAAGCTTGCTCAAAAGTTTCACCTTTACGTTTAGCCCTTCTTCTAGCAAGATTTTCTATACTCGCATCTACATGTTTACGGTCAAATCTGGCAAACTGGTTAACTGAACCTGGTACATCTCTGATAGAAGTAAAATGGGTGTAATCAGTTAATCGATTTAACCATTTACCAATATCAAGTTGCTGCAACAACTTTTCACTTGGAGCAAGCAGACGAATCTTGGTGCCAAGGGGAAATGAAACGTTTCCATATTCAGGAATTGATAGTCCAATTTCAGAGTTACTTGCTGTTGTTTTGTTTTCAACCAACGCAAGGTGTACCTGTTGGTAAACCTTTTCCCAAAGAAAACCCAAATTGCTTTCGGCATCAGGTAGTAAGGTTATGTCTATGTAGTATTTCATCATTATAAGCCTTATATCCATTTACGATTTACGACTAAATACACCACCACGTATCAAGTTTCCAATAACATAAGTTTTATCACTATCCGAAATTTCCTTTTCATTTAGCCAACCTAATATCAATGAATACAAATCATTTTTACTTTTTCGGTACGCCTGCCCCCTTTGAGTTACCGCACCAAATGGTTCAATGGCAATAGGGTATTCAGCATCATCATACCAATCGTCTATCGTGCGTAATGCATTGCCTATTTTTACGTTATGCATAGCGGCACAATTTTCTAATTGAAATAACACTTTTCCTTTTTCGTTCATATTCATTTCTTGTGAAGGAAATACATGCTGACCATTACCAAGTCTTACATAAGCGTCAATTTCTAATAAAGTAAATTCGTTATCACTATCTAAACCTTTATAAATTATTTCTGCCAATTTATTCAAATTTTTATTATCAGCTGATTTTTCAAAATCATTCAGCGAAAAGTCTGAAACGTTAAACTCTGTACTAAAGCCTTCAGAGCTAACATGAATAGCTATATCTTTTACACCGACACGGTTGCGCCATAAAAAGCGACCATTAGCGATATTATAGGCATATCTTTTAGCAAGTATTTTTAATGCTTGCTCTTTAAATTCTCCCACTTTTGTGCAAATAGCCTTTTCAAAATTTGGTTCGTTACAAGCAAAAGGGCTTCCAACACCGCCAACTACACGAAGTGTGAAACTCACTTTTAGCGTGTCTTTATCATGGGGTAAATTAGCATCATCGCTATCCGATGACACAGGATTAGGCTTAGTTTTATCATCATCTTTTGTGCCATGCGCACTAATAGTTGAGCGATTTTGACGCTTGGTAATCGGTATTTTTTTCCAGTCATTTTCTTTAACTGGAGCTTCTCCCCAATTACCTGCATACATCAGTGCATCTGAGATTTCCAATTTACGTTCAAAAGACAAAAGACTTGGAAGTTCTATTTTTTTAGCTTTATCGTTCATGGTTAATTCCTTAGTTTAAAATATATTATTTAATTGAAATCATCGTTAAGATTTTCGGTTACAACTTCAGACTCACAGCTTTTATCTTTTGAAATTGCTTTACTCTGCTTACAGAGATACCAGTTTTCCTCATAATGGTAATGCCATAAGCAGTTATTTAATTCTTCAAGATTTCTAATGCGATGTGCGCTCTGCCACTCACCTACACTATGTGCAGACTCCACAAAACAAACAGGCGTTTCGTTATCTCGTGTATTTTCTATTTCTTTGTTGTCATAAGCCTTAGATATTGCTTTATAACCCACCATAATGGGCACTAAATACCCTCCCTCTGGCTTTCTCACATACTCCCAGTCAGCATCTGTCGTTTCATCAGGCATACAATAACTTTGCCACTGGCTTAACAGTTTGCTATTGGCTTTATTACTTTCTAACTCATTAAAATAAGCAGTTAACTCCCTAGAGGCTTCACCCTCTTGATAAGGTTCCTTTAAATGCTCTTCCCATATTTCTATCAGTTGCGAGTTCTCCTGCTTATCAGGTTGCTCTTTAAAAATCCTCATTAAGTGTTTGGTAATAAGATCAGATTTTGGTCGCGCTTTTTGTTTAAGCGCTGAAAAATTCAACCATGCATCAAATATTTCAGCGTTAGGGTTTTTCTTTTGCAGATCTAAATAATGCTTTTCAAGATAATCAGAGCGATCTCGTAAAACAAACCCTGGCAAAAGCTTGCGTTTAAGCCCCCGTACTTCACCATCGTTATTGATTCCATGAACTTCAATACGGGCAATATCAAGAATAGTCCCACCTGCCATACGTTGTAAAAAGCAGTTTTTCATCAACCACTCAATAAAACTATCCTGTCGATTACCTATATTTCCCTTATATTCTATTAGCAGGGAAACCGTCATATTCATTTTACCCTCTTCAATAACTGGCGGAGTTGCAGCCTTATCATGAGAATGTAAATATGGCGGATTTCTACTTTGAGTAAATTCCACATTATTAGAAGAACCATAAGTATGCACATGATGGTTATGGGCAATCACAGCGCAGCCATTTAAGCTAATATCATTAAAACGTTCTGTAGCTGATAATTTACGTGAAAGATTATGGCTAAAACCCATAAAGTGGGTAATCGCAGGAAAGCCCCAAGTAAAACCTGCAATAGCATTAGCGCCTTGTACTTTCACTCGGTTAATTAAAATATACTGGCTCATGCCTCCACCTCCGTTTGAAATTTCAACTCCATATCAAGCATTTCGCTATGCTCCCTAAGTGGTTGCTCTAACAATGATACCCACATGCGGCGGTGCTCCGGTTGTGGTGTAAATTGTTTGTCTTTGCCAATAAGTCTGCGATTAAGCCAATTAGCAAAGTCCGTGCAAATAACAGACTGCCAATCAACAGCCTTCCGTGCAGATTGAAAGGCTTCATCTTGCCGATAAGGATCAAGTAAATATTGATGCTCGGGGTCTAGCTTAATATCCTCCGCTGCTGTCCAACCTGAGGGTAAACTTTGCATGCTCCCCGCAAAAAACAAAAACTCATCAATAATATTGGCTATCCAACGATCAATCCATTTGCGACGTTCTGGGTCTTTAATACTTAAATTGATACGCTCAAAGCGAAGTAAAAAATCTCGAAGGTAGTCTATATCCTCCTTCATATTTCGATAAAAAAAGTTTTCGTCGAATAGTGATTTTTTATAGACAGGTGGTTTTAACTGGCTTTCCCATGTTGGTGGTTGATTTGAAAACAGGTGCAATTTTCCGCCTCTCCTTCCATTTAATTGGGAAGCATTACTATGATTACTAGCAGTGACACTTATCCGCGACTTATGAGGAAAGGATGTTGTAGCGACAATAGAGTATTTCGACTTGTCACACAAAACCCTTATCTCTTTCTGTCTTTTATCGAACACATTTTCAAAAATAGTATGCGCTAAAGAAGAAGACTTTATATTACAAAGCAGATGATATGAAACATCATCACCGTCACTATTAATTGGAAAGTAGACTTGCTTTGCTAAAAGGTGTGTACTGAGACGATCATTTGACAACGCCTTCTTAAAACCATTATTCCAAACAATAAGCTCTTCATCACTACCAGCAAAAGATTCGAGGACTTTAGATGACTCACCAGAAAATTCAGAAGCAAGCTTGCTACCTTTTAACTCCAATTCAAGAAACTGAAAAATAGGAGCAAACTGATTACCACTAACGGCACCATCTATTTCTTTTTCCCGCAAACTTGATGTAGTTAAAGCGGCAAGCCTCACAGAATCAATTTGATCATATAGTGATGAGGCGTCAATTTTTGAATGTGTAAGCTTTATAACATGCGTAGCAAAGCTTACGCTTGAACCGTTTTTAGCCGCCTTAGAAATCCACTCACTGGGCTCATATTTATCTGATATTTCACTACATTTTGTTTGATAATTTTCATTTAGCTTGCTTGAATCAAATTCACTTGGTTTTTCATTAAACTCTAACATACGAGTGAATTTTACTCTTTGAAATTCAAGTGATGTTTGTGCTGCATCTTTTTTATGCTTTTTAGAGTCAAAAAATATTTCCATCTCTTCATTATTGAAGTAATTTTCATTCTGATAAAGCTTGGAAACTACTTTAATAATTTCCTTCAAATACTTATCCTCCTCGTTTTCTTTTTTTTCAAGAAAAAAATCAACAATCACCTCTTCCCATGTCTCAAACTCTTTTTTTCTATCACTCATTATTTATTTCCTATTTCTTGATAAACCCCTAAATTAGGGTGATAACTATATTCTTCTTGCTGACTACTATTAAATTCAATCAACCGAATTTCACCAAAGCGTTGGCTGATTTTAGCTAAGTCGTATTCAACACCATTATTTTTAAATTCTTCTATAAGTTGTTCATAAACCGTTTTGGCAGTTAAATCGAACCAAAAGTGATTACCTCTTGCGGATATTAGCTCATCATCAGATTGCTCAACAATCTTAACAAGGCTACTGCTATCGCCAATTTCTGCAGGGTAAACATCCTCATTCAGCCACTTCCATTCAATTTTTGAATACTCATCTTGTAACCATAAGTAAAAAGCATTATCTGATTTGGACTGCCTAAATTTTTGCTGTCTTTGCACCTCACCACACCAATGAGGCTGCTTTTTCCACCATACTTCTGCAGGTTTCTCCCCAATAAATAGTTGTGTTGCCAAAGCTTTATGTTCTAACTCATTCAGGTTTAAATATTTATCACCTTTCTTTTTTGCACTATCAGGTAGCTTAATACGCTGTGCGGCATCTATTATTTTGTATTGTGATTCTAAAAGAATTTCATTTAAATCGTGATCATCAAGCTTTAATTTATCCGATTCAAAACCGGGTCTATCAAAACAAATTGGTTTGCCTGATAAGGCCTTATAATTTTTATTTAACAATAAAATGTTTTCAGCTACCGGTACTATCGCTCTATGCCTTAATACTCGCCCTGCGATTTGAATAATAGAGCGCATTGAGCTAGGTTCAATTATCGCCCAATCGTAATCATGATCCCGCCCTACTTCTGCCACTGGTGATGCAATTACAACAAAAACATGATGCTTTTGACTGTGCGAGTTTATTGTTTCTCCTAATATCTCCCATACTTTATCTGGCTCTTTGCGATTTAAAATATTATCCAGATTATTTTCAATATGCGAGCGTATGGCAAGTGGGTAGCGACTATGGTAAACGCAATAATGAATACAAGTATCGTCTGGCAATTCTAATAGCATCAACTCTTTTGCTACCGCTACCAATGGATTAATATTGGCCATACGCACAAGCCCAACAGAAAGCGACTTACCCTTTTTGTTTTCCCCATTGTTGGCGCAATGGTTTTTATGCAGGCTTATAATATTGCCTTGCATTACTTTTGCTATCGAATTTGCAATGACTGGTTCTTCATTATCAACATCAACAATATGCCCTAGATGCTTCACTATATTTTTATCGTTAAGATTTTTAATGCGCTTTTTTATAAAGCTTTCGTGCATCGGTCTAAAAGTTTCAAAGTTTTCACATGACTCACTTTTGCTTTCCCATTCATCGAACCAAGCACAAATGGTTTCTCCATTCCACTGCCCGATATTGGCCTTAGCATATTCTGCCCAACCTGCTTGATAAGCTTGAAATAGTGCATAGGCCATTGCTGGCGGCATAGTTGCCGTGGAAAGTAATACTTTACTGCCTAACATAGCTGCCCAATGTACTAACCGACACAGTGCAGGCAAATCTTCTAAACCAAAATCGTCTGGCTCATCTAAAATCAGGTCTGAAGTTAATAGGCGTAACATTGGTGCAATCTGCTTACCGCCTTTTGTACCGTCTGTTGCTGGCATTAGATGATCTATGGTACTGACTAATATTGGTGCTTGTATTAACTGATCTAGGCGTTTTTCTTGTTTTGTCCAAGTGCTTAAACTATGTTCCTGATTGTCAGCTGTATAATCCAAATAAAGTTCAGCATCTATTATTTCATTTTGTGATGCGCTTCCTGTAGATTCTTCTTGCTCTAATTGCTGATCTGTTTTTTGTTTGTTTTCAAACAATTCCTTAACAGCAATACCACCTACAGCAATAGCTAATTGCTGATTATTTAATTCCAGTTTTTTACGAAACTCTTTACCAGTTTGCAAAGTTAATGTTCTTAGACCTAATGCAACACTAAATCGGACTCTCCCTGTTTCATTCCCTAATGCATACATTATCTTTGCATTTGCCAAGGTTTTACCCTTGCCTGTAGATGCCATATTGACACCAAAAAAGCCTTGATTAATAGTGTCTTTCGCTATTCTCTCTGTTAATTTTTTTGCGCTATTTTGCCAACCAAAATCATCTTCAAACTTTTTAGGTACATTATCTTTTAAGAATTTATTCTCACCTAAAACAGGTAGCGTTCTTTTTAATTTTGGTAACTTTTCTGAAATCTGACGTGCATTATAAGCTACACCGATTAAGTGCTCATCTAACTGTTGTTTTGGTTTTTTGGTCTGTCTATCTGTATTGGCAATAACATCATAAAAAACACTTTGCCACTCTTCTGTTGCTTCTTTAGATGAGTAATAGTGATCGGCAAGCATTAAGCTAAATCGTGCAAGATGTGCAGTAAAAAGATGCTCATGCAACCAATTTGTTTGCTGTTGAATGATAGGCTTTAATTTAGTTAAAGCTTCCGATGTAATAGCACAAGCATGAGACCGCCATTTCATGCTTAGCATGGGCAGTTTATTTTCAATATTCCAGTTATCTTCCAGTACGGATTTACAATTTTCATCCTTACACTGATACGAATTCCAAATAGGATCAAAATCAGCATCAAGCCATTTTTCAATATTGCTAAAAGCAGGAGCTGAATTAACATTATCTTTCCACATTGGAACAAGAGGTAATTTATGATGGGTTAAAATTAACCATGCAATCAGCTGTGCAAATGATGATAGGTTGCTTATTGGATGATTAGACTCCTCGCTTTTATCTACTCCATCTCGAAAGCATGTTGTAATACCGTTTTTTTCTACTTCAGTTAACTCTTGCAACCACTCAACATCAGATTTATTTCTGGTGAAATTTTGGAACAATCTTAATGATAGCCATTCATGCCGATACGGTTCACCTTTTAACTCGCTCTCGCCTTTTAACTTTTTTTGAAACAATAAATTTGCTTTGCCAAAATCATGAAAAAGACCTGCAATAGCCGCTGCATATTTAATAACATCAAACATTTGCCACTGATTCTTATCCATATATTGATCTATTTGCTTCTCTGTACTATTAACTGGCACTATCCCCTGCTCATTAAACTTATCTCTACTTCCCACCACCCAAACCAATTCTGACCTTGAACGGCTGCGTATCCAATGACAACTAACGGCAGTGTTTTTTGAGGCCGTCTGGCGCAGCATCTTTTTAACTGTTTGTAGCCCTTCCATGGTAATAACCGTTTGCCATGTGTTGTCGCCAATTCTATTGGCGAAGGCATCGAGTACTCTTCTGGTTTTTTTGAGGGAGTTTTTTTCACATTGGGATATGAATGTTACGATCATTCCTGTTCACACTCCCAATCTGTTTTAAGTGCAATGGCTTTTACTTGATCGAACATAAAATCCAATGATTTATGGTTGGCAAATGCCTGTAAACACTGTTGACGAAATTCTTGTTCGGTTGCTTTTTCTTTGGCGCAGATAAATGCCCAAGGGAGGATTAGGGTATCTTTTATCAAATCTGCTACATCAAAAACCAATGCTCCACGACGAGTTTTGCCGTGCATTACTGCGAATCCATGTGGTATTCCCAGCACCCAGAGGGTTGTTGCTGCTAAGCCATAAGCAAGATAGTTTCCGTGATTAAGAAATCCGTTGGCTATATCGGTTGATTCACGATCTCGAACAAAGCCACCTTGTTTGGTTCTGTTCGCTGCAAATTTATATAGCTGCTTGGTTAGTCGTGCCTCAACCTGTAGTAGTTCTGTTACTGTTTGTGCGGTATTTACTCTGTTGGAACTAAGGCTTATTGCATCAGATATATCTGAATCATCTGTATTAAACCCCTCGATTTGCAGGTCTTTATCTTTACTCCATATTTTTTGCATATAACTCAGGCGAGCCTGTTGGAATAGCTTGGCAGCTTGCAATCGTTTCTTATCATCAAACCAGAATTGCATCCACCCTTGGACATATTCTGTTGGTCTATATTCACTTTGCGGCATCATCCACTCTATCTCGTTACCCATATAAAGCGGTGTGCCACCTCCTCCACTAAATCCGATTAGTACTCCTGCTTGGGCAAGCATTCGAACAGCGGCTTGCGTGATTGATGTGCCATTTCCAAGTAAAATACAGGTTGTATTGGCTATTGGGATGTTCCAGTATTGGTTTTCTTTTTTTTCTTCTGTCAGGTATAGGACACGGCCATCTTTTTGCATTACGCGGCAATATTCAAGGTAATAGATATTCGCTCGCTTTGAGTGGAGTATTGTTTTCAGGTCTGATGGTGACAGGTCTTGCATTTTATTTTGTTTGTTCCTTTTAATATATTTCCATCCTACTCTACCCCTGTGTCATTTTCTGACACAAGCGGGTAATTATTTTTATTCAATTTATAACAAACCGCTTTATTCTTCATACTGTAATAAGGTCTGCTTTAACCGCTTTTTTATTTCTACTTTCAATGATTCTGGCCCAACTACTTTTACATCTGCGCCATATTTGAGTATATCCATTACTAATTCGGTATCTTTTGAATAGGGTAACTGAAGAATATAGCTTCCATCTTTTTGCCAATCTCCTTGTTGGTCTGGATGCCATACTTCATCTGCTATCCATCTTGCTCTTTGCGGTGTGAATTGCAGTTTTGCCAAATATTCAACTTCACCTGTGAATATCCCGTAGGAGCTTAATGCATATTTATCTAGTTGCATTGAATTGAATTTTTCTGCTTTTTGGCCTTTGGTCTGAGCCTGTTTGATTTGATCTATGGAGAATATTCTAAATTGTTCGCGAAGATGGCATTTTGCTTCGAGATACCAGTTGCTGCGGTAATATGTCATCCGCTGTGGTGATATTGTTCTTGTATTGGTTTTATTATTGCTTCTGGATTGGTAAATGATTTCTATTTTTTTATTTTGAATTAATGCGCTAGATACTTGCTGAAATACCTTTTGATTGCATTTTCTGTTGCCAATTTTTTCTATTCGAAATTTTTGCTCTGAATCTTCCGGCTTTATCTTTGCCGCTTCTAGTATTGAGTCTATTTTTTTGTTAAGTGGTGATATTTGGCTATCAAACAACCCTTTTTCTATACTTTTAAGTTGTTGTTTGATTGTAAGTAGTGCGGATATTTCTGAAACATTGAACCATATCCCCGGTAGTTCAAAGTTTGTTTTTTGAACCTTATCATAATAATAGCCGCCGTTTACTTTATCTGTTTTTATCGGCGCATCAAAATATAAGCGTAAATCTTCAATAATTCTTCTTATTGTTCTTTCCGAACACTCGAGTTCTTGCTCCAACTTACTTGTAGAAAATGGGTATCTATTAGCTTTAAGTATTTGGTGAAGTTTATATATCCTTGAAAACTTATCCATTTTTTAAAAACACCAAATAACAACTGTATCAAGTCATACTATACTTTTTAAGTAAGCTTAACAAGAAACCAGCAAAAACTCATAATGGAACTTACTTTAGACTACTACCAGAAACCATAAGCCCGGAGTTGTAATGCATTATTTGAGTACATATAAAGAGATATGAAAACGTAACGAGCGCAGTTTAGGTAAGGCGAAATTTTATTTGTGATTTTGCTAAATATTTTTTAAAGACAAGGCGTATCAAAGTCTCATGAAGAAGCATACGAGTAGTATGTGACTGAATGATCCTGCAGATATAACGCAGTATTTGAGAAAATAGACACAACAATCAGGGATTGACGAGTTTACGGATATACTGGAACAGATCCGCTGCCACCATCCCTCTTTCACCACTTAGCGCAGCCATATCTCCAGCTTTTGCATGGATATATACACCAAGGTTTGCGGCATCATGAGCTTTTATCTTTTGCCCCATTAATCCGGCGATAATGCCACTTAATATATCCCCCATACCTGCTGTAGACATGCCTGGATTACCAAACTGACACACATCTATCTTGCTTTGGTGAGTAACAATTGAGCCTGAACCTTTGAGGACAACAACTGCTCTATATTTTTTTTCTATCTCGTCAGCTGCAAAAAAACGATCATGTTGAATCTCTACAGTTGGAACATTAAGCAAGCTTGCTGCCTCGCCTGGGTGTGGAGTAACAACAGTTTGATCGTGTAGAGTTATATCTCTATCAATCTCGGCAAGAATATTTAATGCATCGGCATCGATAACTTTTGGCAGTACTGAATCAACAGCCTCAGCAAACATCACTCGCGACCACTCACTTTTTCCTAGCCCTGGGCCTAAAATAATAACCGTGGCTCGTGACATTAGATCCTGAAGTTGCTCCTTTGTCTCAACCCCTATACACATCAATTCTGGTCTACCTGAGTTCATGGTATGAGCATGTTCAACACGAGTTGCGATAGTTACCAACCCTGCTCCGGTTCGCAAAGCTGCATGCCCTGCCATTCGAGCAGCACCAGACATCCCTATATCACCACCTATGACGAGAATATGACCAAAATCGCCTTTATGGGAGTTTTTACTTCTTGGTTGAAGCAGGTCATAACGCATATTTTCGCTATGGAGATTTGAGTTTGGAATTAAGCAATAAACTTCTCTGGGGACTGCAAGGTCATCAAAAATCACTTCACCGCTGCACTCTACCCCGTCACCACTATAAAGCCCCTGCTTTCTTCCAAGAAAAGTGATAGTTAAATCTGCCTTTACTGCACACCCCATGATAGAGCCAGTATCAGAATTTATTCCAGTTGGGATATCCAGTGCAATAACCTTCGCATCACAGCCATTGATTGCTTGAACAATATCTGCTAAACCATCGGTTAAGTCTCGCGCTAAACCTGTTCCTAATAAGGCGTCTACTATTAGTTCAAATTCGTTTATATCTTCTTCAAGGGATGTATATATCTCGCCCCCAGCCTCAACAAACTCTTCTGCAGCCCTTCTTGCATCGCCCTTTAACAGGTTAAATTCACCAAAGAGTACGACGGTTGGTTCAATAGCTACATCTTTATAAAGCTTTGCTACTACAAAGCCATCGCCACCATTATTGCCAGCTCCACAAACAATCAGAACCTTTTTAACTCCTGGCCATTGATCTCTTGCTGCAACAAATGATGCTACACCTGCTCTTTTCATCAGAGCAAAGCCGGGAATTCCATGCTTGTTAATAGCGAGTTTATCTAACTCACGAACTTGTTCAGCTAGGTAAAGTCCCTTTTTCTTCGCTGCTTCTGCATTCATAACTTTCTACACCTATAGATGTGCCTTATAAGTCCATTTGTTGAGCCATCGTGCTCAAGATCTTCCTTTGGATTAATGATATCTGGAGCAATCTCATTAGCTAACTGTTTACCTAACTCAACACCCCACTGGTCATATGAGTTTAGCTGCCAAATCACCCCTTGTACAAATATCTTGTGTTCATAAAAGGCTATTAATTTTCCAAGGCTAGTCGGGGTCATCCTATCAAACAGTAAAGTACTGCTCGGACGGTTACCTAAAAAGGTTCTAAATGGCAGGAGTTGTTCTATTCTAGTCGCATCCACCCCTTTTGCTTCCATCTCTAACTGCACTTCTTCTAGTGTTTTTCCATTCATTAATGCACTTGCTTGAGCTAAGCAATTTGCCAACAAAAGATCATGATGCTGACCAATATTATTATGGGATTCAACAGCTGCAATAAAATCGATCGGGGTAAAACCTGTTCCCTGATGTAGATGCTGGAAAAAAGCGTGCTGGCTATTTGCCCCAGTACCGCCCCATATAACAGGACCGGTTTTATAATCTATCGCATCACCATTACGTGTTACAGATTTACCATTACTCTCCATATCAGCTTGTTGCAGATAGCTTACCAGTAGATTTAAATTCTCAATATATGGAACGATTGAATAACTATCTACATTAAAGAAATTGCGATACCAAATACCCAATAAGCCCATAATTACCGGAATATTATTCTCGAGCTCAGTTGTAGCAAAATGTTCATCTGCTTGTTGGGCACCATTGAGCATAGCTTTGAAATTTTCTACACCCATAGAGAGTGCAACACTTATCCCTACTGTAGACCAAACAGAAAATCTTCCTCCAACCCAATCCCACATCTCAAAGATGTTTTGCGCACCTATTCCAAACTCTGTAGCTGCCTCGGTGTTATTGGAAACTGCGATAAAATGCGATGCAACAGCTGTTTCACTACCTGATTGTTGGATAAACCATTCTCTTACTGCCTGAGCATTTTCCAGAGTTTCCTGGGTTGCAAATGACTTAGAAGAGATAATAAACAGTGTCTGTTCATGCGGTAGTTTAGCCAAAGTCTGCGTCAGAAAATCAGCATCAATATTGGCTATAAAGTGAGTAGTAATATTATCTAATTGATAAGGGGCCAGAGCCTTAACAGCCATCTCTGGGCCAAGATGAGAGCCACCAATACCAATATTAACCACATTGGTAATCTGCTTACCGGTATACCCCTTCCATTCCCCTTCATGTACCTTATTCACAAAAGAAAACATCTTCTCCTGCGCTGCGGTAACAGCTGGAATAACATCAGCTCCAGCAACTAATACCTTTGCTGATTTGGCTGCACGTAATGCAGTATGCAACACTGCACGATCTTCAGTGTTATTTATTTTTGCCCCAGCAAACTGCTTTTGCATCCAACCTTTAAGATCACTCTCTTCTGCCAAACTTAGTAGTAGTTTTTTAACATCATTATCTAGCAGGTTTTTGGAGTAATCAAAAAGCAGGTCATCATCTTCAATAGAGAATTTTTCAAAGCGCTGTTTATCTGCTGCAAACAGTTGTTTTAAATCAAACTCACTGTTTTGTTGATACTCTTGCAGCTGTTTCCATGATTTTAGATTGCTAGGTATTTGAGAGGCAATTTCCATACTAATATTCCTTGCCATATTCGGCTTTGGAATTAATAAAATTAGAATCTTTGATTTATAAGTTCACTGAGCCTTTCGGCTACGCTCAAGATAAACTAAAGTCGAAGTGTGTAAATCAAAGACTCTGACTATATTAATCTGTTTAGTTTCCATTTCATTTTGCAAGAGAGTTAATAATCCTGCAAACAAAAGGTGGGCAATGCCCACCCTAATATTTTTGGTACAATGCGCTTTGCTTATTGGCGCCCTAAATTTTTATAACTCACAACACATGTTATCGATAAGGCGAGGAATTCCCAATTTTGCAGCTACAAGCACAACAATTTTTTTGTCAGCGGCAGTCGCATCACGCAACGTACTTTGCTCACGAATTGCAAAATAATCTGGTGCAAAACCTTCCTGCTTTAGTTTCTCAATCCCTTGTGCTTCCAGCTGTTTGAAACCTTTATCACCTGCTTCAATTTTAGCTATGGTTTCTTTAATCAGTTTATTAATCACAACTGCTTTGCAGCGCTCTTGCGCAGTTAAAAAACTATTACGCGAACTTTTAGCCAAACCATCATCTTCACGCACAGTTGGCATACCAATAATCTCAACCGGAAGAGACAGATCTATTGTCATACGGCGGATAACTGCAAGTTGCTGAAAATCTTTCTCGCCAAAAACTGCGAGATCTGGCTGCACCATTCCGAACAGTTTAGTTACAACAGTTGAAACTCCATTGAAATGGCCAGGTCTAGATGCTCCACAAAGAGTATTAGTAAGATCTTCCGGCACTGATACTGAGGTCATTGCAGCATTACCGTTTGGATACATCTCTTTTGCTGAAGGGGCAAAAAGCAAGTCTGCAGCAACAGCTTCAAGCTTTTGTTGATCCTCTACCAAAGTTCTGGGGTAAGAATCTAAATCCTCTCCTGCACCAAACTGCAATGGATTTACAAAGATACTTATAACCACAAAATCCGAAATCTCTTTAGCTTTTTCAACTAAGGAGATATGTCCTTCATGCAAGTTTCCCATAGTTGGAACAAAACCAACTTTATTCCCTGCACGCTTTTGCTTACTAACTTCTTCCCTAAGTTCTGCAATTGTATGAACTGTCTTCATTATTTCTCTTACCAAACCTTCTATATATAACTCTTAATCAACTCTAATCTTTATACCACTAGCAATGATGACTAAAGCAATGACTAAACATTATGCTCAGGAGCAGGAAACTCTTTTGCCTTAACTGCGTTAACATAATTATCTATTGCTTGCTCAATTGAGAATGCATCTTCCATAAAGTTCTTAGAAAACTTAGGCCTTTTACCCGGAGTGATTCCAAGCATATCCTGCAGTACTAACACCTGTCCGTCACAATTGATTCCTGCACCGATACCTATCACAGGGATTGTTACACTATCTGTAACTCTCTTAGCCAACTCAGCTGGAACACATTCCAACACCAGAATATCAGCACCTGCATCTTCCAGCATTTTTGCTTCATTAATGATCGCTTGTGCCTGAGCATCACCCCGTCCCTGAACCATATAACCACCAATCTTATGTACAGATTGAGGTAATAATCCAAGATGACCACAAACAGGAACACCTTGACTGGTTAAAAATCTAACCTTTTCAATCTGTCCTTCACCACCCTCAAGTTTGACCATTTGGGCGCCGCCATCTTTCATCAGGCTTGCCGCAGTTTTAGCCGCATCCTCAGCAGTGTTGTAACTCATAAATGGCATATCAGCTATTACAAAAGATTTATGCGCTCTACTACATACACATTTAGTGTGATATACCATCTCATCAACAGTAACAGGGATTGTTGAATCCAAGCCCTGCATCACCATTCCCAATGAATCACCAACTAGAACTACATCTACACCTGTATTATCACAAAGTGCGGCAAAGCTAGCATCATAGGCGGTTAACATTACGATCTTTTCCGCTTCACGCTTCATCTTAGCTAGGGTTGAAACTGTTACAGGTTTTCTTATCTGTTTTTTTTCATTTGATGAGTACATTTTATCTCCAAATGGTTTTTATAAGTGGTTTCTCTAAATTGGGGTTTTTCTAAAGTATGGCTGGACTGAAAAAATGCTTTCCCTTTTTAATAGGTGAGATAGCACTTAATAACAGTTCAAAATCTTTGCTGTTTTTTACAAAATCAATATCAGTAGCATTAATAATCAACAGAGGAGACTTGTCATAATAATGGAAGAATTTGGCATATTTATCATTTAAATTTTGCAAATAATCGAGTGTTATTGGTGCTTCAAATGAATTATTTCTCAGACCAATCCTATCTTTCAATGTATCTTCAGGGGCCTGAAGATAAATAACCAGATCTGGAATTTGTTGGTTAATGACAAGATTTTCTTTAACTTTGTCATATATATTCATCTCATCTTTATCTAGATTTGCCTGTGCAAAAATCCCATCCTTTTCAAAAAGGAAATCAGAGATGATAGTTGGAGCATCATCTTGCTGAATCTTTTGATTCAGCTCAGTCATCTGCTCTGATCTTTGCAGTAGAAAATGTAATTGGGTGTGAAGAGCAATATTGTCTGCTCCAGAATAAAATCTAGGTAAAAATGGATTCTCCTCTGCTTTTTCTAAAAACAGATCAGCTGCGTAATAATCAGCTAATTTTTTCGCAAGACTTGTCTTACCAACACCAATGGATCCTTCTACTACTATATACTTTGGTTTAGTCACGGCTAACCCTGAACCTTCTTAATTTCAACAGAATATTTCTGTGCAAGATCAGCAATTTTACCAATACCAGGAATATCAATCTCTGGCTCGATCTGCACGAGTGGACACAGAACAAAACACCTTTGGGCTATTCCTCTGTGCGGAACGGTGAGTCTATCACAATCAATTACAAAATCATCATATAAGAGGATATCAAGATCTATAATTCTCGCCCCCCAGCGAATAACATCTCTATCGCGCCCCATATGGTTTTCAACGCTTTGAAGAAAGTCCAGAAGTGCAATAGGTTTAAGTTCTGTTTCAGCCTTAAATACTATATTCACATAATCTGGCTGATCTGCTGGACCCATTGGAGCTGTAAAATACTTAGAAGATTTTGAAATGATATTAATTTGTGAGCAACTAGTTAGATAGTGCATCACTTCATCAATTTGTATGGAGGGGGTATCAAGGTTACTGCCAACACCAATGTAAACAGTTTTATTCATTTTTAACTCTCGAAAACTATCAGGCCTTATTAAGAGTCACCGTTTTTATTACGGTTAAATTGACTATGTTTACTTTTACCATGTTTACGACGCTTAGGGAACGGGATAAGCATTGAAGTTTGTTCAACAGGATCAACCTCTTGAAACTTAGTCCACCAATCTGCGACCTCTTGATCAACCTCACCAGAACCTGCTCTTAATAAAAGAAAATCATATGCAGCACGAAAACGAGGATGCTCCATTAATCTAAATGGGCGCTTCCCACCTCTAACTAGATATCTTGGCTGCATGCGCCAGATCTCTCGCATAGGCATTGAGAATCTTTTTGGAATTGAAATTCTCTGTGCTTGCTCTCTGGCTATTGCATCAGCAGATTCAAAATAAAGCTCATTTTCTGGCTTATTTTCATCAGTGTTTTTTGCAATTAACTGGCGTACTGGTTCCCATAAAAATGCTGCGAACAGGAATGCAGGGGTTACTGGCTTACGCTGTGCAATGCGCAAATCTGTATTCTTCAGCGCCTGAATAAGCATTGCAGTTGAATTACCAGTTTCATCTTTTTTAAGTGCAGTTGCAGTCATCGGGAAAAGAACTTGGAACAAACCATACTCAAATAATTTTTCGTATGTAGCTAAAGCTTTTCCACCCATAAACAGCTTGAGACATTCATCGAATAAACGCGCTGGAGGTATATTACCTAATAGATGGTTAAGCTCTTTAATAGGAGTTTCACTTGCCTCATCTATCGAAAAATCAAGCTTTGCAGCAAATCTAACTGCGCGCAGCATTCTTACAGGATCTTCTCTATACCTTTGTCCAGGATCACCAATCATACGAATGGTTTTATTCTTAAGGTCTTTAAATCCATCCGCATAATCAATAACTTCAGAGTTATGCGAATCGTAATACATTGCATTTATAGTAAAATCTCTGCGCAGTGCATCATCTTCTAAAGTGCCGTAAACATTATCACGCAATATACGTCCACAATCTGCAGTAGCAGCATGAGATGCATGCTCAGCAGCATCATGCGATGCTCTAAAGGTAGCTACCTCAATAATTTCACGCCCAAAATAGATATGAGCAAGACGAAAACGCCTTCCTATTAAACGACAATTACGAAAAGTAGATTTAACTTGCTCAGGGGTGGCATTAGTAGCCACATCAAAATCTTTAGGATGAAGATCAAGAATAAGATCTCGCACAGCACCACCGACAATATATGCCTCATAGCCATTTTTTCTTAGAGCAAAAAGCACCTTAAGCGCTCGATCATTTAGATCTTTCTCAGGTATTTTTGCTTCAGATTGCGATATTACCAGCGGTTGAATTTCAGCTATTCCTTTAATCTTTCAATTCTTTATGGGGACGAATAGTAACATATAAACAGTTTTCAAGCAGCATAATTAAAATATATCCACGCATTGGATATATTTTCTTAGCTAACAATTAAATTACGTAGAAATTGCAATTAGTGACTAACTACCACAAAAATATTTTTACTCTGAAAAAGCCCCCGAATACCGCATCGCAACAACCTTTAAGAAACAATGACATTGCACTTGCGAACCAGTCATAATGTGAACTGCGTCACAAAACTTGACCACCAATAAGAAAAACCTTATATTAGCGACAACTTTGAGACCAATCAGGCACAGAGTTCTATTTGACTGGACACAAATAGTTTTCCCAACGGAACATAATTAATTTTAATATTTTCAACTATGATGGAGACTCTTCAGTCATGAAGATCAACAAGAGCCTTTACACAAAAGTAGCTTCATTGTTAATTGCAGGTACACTTTCTTTACCAGTAATTGCACAAACTCAAGACGTGATTACTGAAAGCGACCTTAGTAAGGTTATCACTCAAAACCTAAATGCATACGGGAATCACAGCGAAACATCACCTCAGATTCAACTCAGGCAAATGAGTGAACAAGGAAAGATCAAATCTTCCCAATTGATCGTTAAGTTCAAAGATGTTTCTGCTCCAGCTGCAACAAATAGCACTCTTGCTAACTTCAGCGTAGATAGCATTACCGATTTTTATACGCCTTCAAAAATGCTTGCGGCCTCTAAAGAACTATTTAGCAAAATCAAAATAGTCTCCTTCACAAAAGGCACTGACCTTGGCAAAGCGTTCAACGATCTTTTAAAAGACCCAACAGTAGAATACGTAGCTCCTAACTACATCTTCACTCTACAAGCCACAACGCCAAATGATTTGAACAACAATCTTTGGGGACTAAATAACACTGGGCAAAGCAGAACATTTGCAGATAGCCGTTCTGGTGAAGACAGAACTGAAACAGGTACTGCTGACGCAGATATAGATGCTCCTGAAGCATGGGATATCAGACATGATGCAAACAACACCATCGTAGCTGTAATCGATACCGGTATAGATTATAACCACAGTGAACTTGCTTCAAACATGTGGACAAACCCAGGTGAAATTGCAGGCAACGGCATCGATGATGATAACAATGGTTATATCGATGATGTTCACGGATATGACTTTGCAGACAACGATTCAGACCCAATGGATACACATGGTCACGGCACCCACTGCTCTGGCACAATCGCAGCACAAGGCGATAATGGCAATAACATTACTGGTGTAGCCTGGAACACTCAACTAATGGCACTAAAGATCTTTGGTGACGGCGATAATGGCGCTTACACAACAGATATCGTAAACGCTATCCTTTATGCTGCTGACATGGGCGCAAAGGTATCAAACAACAGTTATGGTTCTCTTTTTAATAACAGCGTAGCTGCAAATATGATTGAGAAGCCACTATATGATGCGATTAGTGCAGCAAATGATGCTGGTATGCTTTTTGTTGCAGCGGCTGGTAATGATAGCGCAGATCTTAATCAAGCTTACACTTCTGCACCATCAGGACTTGAGCTCCCAAACATCATCTCAGTTGCAGCTTCTGACCACAACGATGAGCCAGCATATTTCACCAACTATGGTACAACTCTTGTAGATATCGCTGCTCCTGGCTTTGACATCTATAGCACCCTACCTGGTAACGAATACGCCACATGGAATGGAACATCAATGGCGGCCCCTCATGTAACAGGTGCAGCTGCTCTACTTATTGAAGAAAATAGCGAACTAACTCCTGCTGAGCTTAAAGCTATCATAATGAACAATTCAGACAAGCCTGAAGCGCTAGCTGAAACATCTGCGAGTAATGGCCGATTAAACATCCATTTAGCTCTATCTGCACTTCAAGGTGGCAGCGGTGGTTCATGCGAAAGCTTCACCGCAACAAATGACAGTCATGTTACTGCTGCAAGAGCTATTGATGAAGTAACCGGACAAACATGCTGGGGTACATTCTGCTACGGTGGCACAACTACTTATACAGCAGTTGGATCAGAAGAGAATATTGGTTCTGCCGGCTACACAACTACTACCCTATATGAAAATGAAACTGGCGTATTCTCCAAAACAGAAGACTGCCAAATGGGTGGCAGCATCGACGCTCCTCCAGTAATTACTCTAAACGGTGATATTGAAAAATTCATCCTAGTTGGCACTGCATACACTCTTCCAACTCCTGCTGCTTCAGCAGTTGACAGAGAAGATGGCGACATTTCAGCATCAATCGTTTCTACTGGCAGCTTTGACACTCAAACTCCTGGCAGATACATAATCACCTACAATGTAACTGATTCTGCTGATAATAATGCAGCTCCTATTGCACGAGTTATCCATGTAACTGAAACTGACAGCGCACCACAGATTCTCCTTCAAGGTGATATCTGCAACATGATGTGGTGTTCATCACTTAATATAGAAACGAACACTCCATATCAAGAGCCTGGATTCATTGCATATGACTTAATTGATGGAGATCTAACCGATAGCGTATATATCATAGATGACCCAATGGGTGATACATCTGAAGAAGGTGTTAGATTTCTAAACTACGATGTAGTAGATAGCTCTGGCAACCATGCTTCACAACAAACTAACCGTTTGGTTGCAGTACTTGATGCAGAGATGCCTCATATCTGGGTAAGACCTCCTTCAGGTGAATATTTCAGCTATGCAAGTGAATATTTCACCTGGAAAAGACCTGATGGCGATCAATCATGGTCATACAGAGCTTACTTCTCAGTTATCGATCTAAAATCAAAGTCAGAAGAGTTTGATTGGGATAACGATATAACTGTAACTGGAGAAGATTCTGTAGACTACACAACTACTGGCTCTTACACAGTAGACATCAGCGCAACTGACCCAGATGGCAACACTGCAAATACTTCTCAAATAGTTCACGTTATTGCTGATACAACAGCACCTGTTATCACTCTACAGGGTGACTCACAAGTAACTGTTGAAATTGGTGATTTCTATCGTGAGCCAGGCGGACAATTAAAAGATGATCTTGATGCCTATCCTCGCACAAGCATGAAGTACTATGATGCTCAAGATAATGAAATCTCATCACCGTTCTACGGTAGAACAACTGAAGAAACCACCTACACCGTTGAGTATCTTGGTGAAGATGGAGCTGGTAATATTGCAACTCCAAAATATAGAACTGTAAATGTAGTTCGTAGCCACTGGGATCACCCCCCTATATTGATTGGTCCATCATGGAGAAATAATAACGACGCCCGCATATACGGTACTGCGTTCGATATTGATAGCGATCTAAATCGTGTTGAGATTGAGTTCAATGAAGATGGAAACTGGATTCTAATTAATGGTTTAGAAGAGTGGAGTTATACGCCTGACTTCTATGGTCGTCGTGAGTTTAGAATCAGAGTTGTAGATAACAACGGCAACACGGATATATCTGAGGTAAATACTTTCGTATCTACTGCTCCTGTAGTGATCCAAACTAACCAAGTTCAAGTTAATGGTACAACTGCATTAGTATCAGGAACCGCTACTGATGCTGAAGATGACATCGTACAAATTGAAGTTTCAATGGATGGTGGTGATTACGTTATATGTAATGGTACCACTAGCTGGAACTGTACATTTGCAGGATTAACCTATGGAAATCACAGTTATAAAGTACGTGGTCTAGATGAGAATACATATGCCAATAACAATGTTAACTACGGTTTCAATGTAACACCTGCACTACCACAAATTGATAACTATGATTATTCTTTCGATGGCAACTCACTAGTTGTAACTGGTACTGCTTCAGATGCTGACGGAGACCTATCGCAAGTGACTCTTACTGCTGACCAGATTCAAATTCAATGTACAGGAACAACATCATTTACATGCATTCTTCCTAACCTAGTTGAAGGCACCACTTACAATGTTTCACTATCTGCACAAGATGCATATGGAAATGTAAGTACAGCAACTGAGTTTTCTGCAACTTATGAAGTGAGCTCTTCATGCTTCACTACAACAAACAGTGAACACATAAATGCTGCTAGAGCCGAGCTTAAATATAATGTACTAGTATATGCACTAGGTTCCGGTAACTATCTTGGAATGGGTGGAGATACTACATCGCTTGAAGAAACGTCTGCAGGTGTATGGACTAAAGTAACAAGCTGTAACTAATAAAAAACTAAATGGACAATTAGTTTTCTAAGCCCCTCTTGCAGGGGCTTTTTTTAAAGCAATTGAGCCTGACAAACACAACAAAAGCCGGATAAAATTAGCTAAACATAACTTTATTTTGCGCAACCAATAAAAATTAAAAAACTTACATTTCAATCAATTACAAGCACTAAAACCAGTCAAGCGTAAAGCTCTTACAAAGCTAGTCACAAAAAGCTTGTCTTGTGATGCAGCGCAACATAGACTGTCATCAAAGGCTAGTAAAAAAACATATTTACTAGTGCGCTACTCGATTGGATGACGGTAGGAACCTTTCAAAATTAATGGACTGCAGTTTTAATACTGACTAAATGGAGACTCTTTATGAACATCAAAAAGAGATTGTATTGCAAGGCAACAACAATAATACTTGCAACCACACTTTCTATACCAGCGTTTGGGGAAATACAAGAAGTTTTAACTTCTAAAAACACTGGGGAAAGAATCATAAATAATATCGGTGCATATGGGAATCACGCCGTTACGACATCACCTGAACTAGAGCTAAATAAATTAAGTAAGCAAGGTAAAATTAAACCTTCCCAGCTAATTGTTAAATTTAATGACAATATAGCTCCATCCTCAAATATGACACTTGCTAACTTCAGCATTGAAGAGATAAAAGAGCTCTATAAACCAACGAATATCTTGGCAAAATCTGCAGCGATCTTCAGCAAATTCAAAATCATCTCGTTCACTAAAGGCACTGATTTAAGTAAAGCTTTCAGCGAACTAATGAAAGATCCGACTGTTGAATATGTAGCACCTAATTACATGTTCACTCTTAGCGCAACCACTCCAAGTGATCTAAACCAGCAACTATGGGGACTAAATAATACCGGTCAAACCAGAACATTTACCGATAGCAATGGTGATGAGCACAGTGAAATTGGCACTGCTGATGTAGACATAGACGCACCAGAAGCATGGGATATCAGACGCGATGCAAACAATACAATCGTTGCTGTAATCGACACCGGCGTTGACTACAATCACGATGAGCTTGCTTCAAATATGTGGACCAATCCAGGAGAGATTGCCGGGAACGGTCTTGATGATGATGGCAACGGTTATATTGATGACATTCATGGCTATGACTTCGCGGATAATGATTCAGACCCAATGGACACCCATGGACATGGTACCCACTGCTCTGGCACCATCGGAGCCCAAGGAGATAATGAAAACAACATCACCGGCATTGCCTGGAACACTCAATTAATGGCTCTAAAAATATTTGCTGACGGTGTTGACGGCGCATACACAGTAGATATCGTAAATGCCATTCTCTATGCAGCTGACATGGGTGCTAAAGTATCCAATAACAGCTATGGCGCATTATCAGGTAATGCGGTAATTGCCAACATGATTCAGAAGCCACTATATGACGCAATAAGTGCAGCAAATGATGCTGGGATGTTATTTGTAGCAGCGGCAGGGAATAGCAGCGAAGATCTAGATGGAGCTGCAATGAGCACACCTGCAGGACTTGAGCTTCCTAATATAATCTCAATTGCTGCTTCGGACCACAACGATGAGATAGCAAACTTCAGCAACTACGGAAGAACTCTTGTTGACCTTTCTGCACCTGGTGTTGATATATATAGCACCCTGCCTGGTAATGAATATGCAACATGGAGTGGAACCTCAATGGCAGCCCCTCATGTTACTGGTGCTGCCGCATTATTGATTGAAGAAAGCAACGGCTTATCCCCTGCGGAAATTAAAGCTATCTTGATGAATCATTCTGATCAGCCAGAAGCTTTAATTGACATATCAGGAAGCGGTAGCCGTTTAAACCTGCAAAAAGCACTTGCTTCATTGCAAGGAAGCGGCGCGTCTTGTGAGAGTTTTTCTGCTACAAATGATCAACATGTAACAGCAGATAGAGCATCTAAAGAAGTAACCGGACAGACATGCTTTGGCTCATTCTGCTGGGGTGGAACCACTAGTTACTTAGCTACTGGAACCGGTGAAAATATTGGTTCTTACGGCTACACAAGCACCACGCTATATGAAAACACAACTGGAAACTTCTCTAAAACAGAAGATTGCCAGATGGGTGGCGCAGTAGATGCTCCACCGGTAATCACCATTAATGGCAATACAGAAAACTTCATCTTAATTGGTACTGAGTACACACTACCAAACCAAGAAGCAACTGCACTCGATAGAGAAGATGGCGATATCACTGCGTCAATAACAACTACAGGAAGTTATGATACTCAAACTCCTGGCAGATATATCATCACCTACAACCTTACTGATTCAGCTGGAAACAAAGCGGCTCCATTATATAGGGCTATAGATGTAGTTGAAAAAGATGCGGCTCCACAGATCATGCTTTTCGGTGATTTTTGTAACCCAATGTGGTGTGCCGCTCAAAAGATGGTAAAAGACACCCCATATCAAGAAGCAGGATACATTGGGTATGATCTACTTGATGGTGATATCACTGAAGATGTATTCATTGAAGGTGACCCTATGGCTGACACATCAGAAGAGGGTATAAGATTCCTAAACTATGATGTAATCGATAGCTCAGGCAATCATGCACCTCAACACACCAATCGTCTAGTTGCAGTACTGGATGCAGAGATGCCTCATATCTGGATAAGACCACCATCAGGTAACTATTTCAGTTATGCCAACGAGTTCAGCACCTGGTTAAGGCCTGAAGGTGATACCTCGTGGTATTACAGTGCATACTTCACTGCCGTTGACCTAAAAACAGAACAGTTTGACTGGGACAATGACATAACTGTAACTGGTGAAGAGGACGTTGATTACACAACTCCAGGTGGATATACAGTAACTATAACTGCCACAGATGAAGATGGAAATACAGCTACCGCAACTCAAACTATCAATGTTTTAGCTGATACCACCCCACCTCAAATCACACTTTGGGGCGACCCAGAGCTAAACATTGAGATTGGTGATTTTTACAACGAACCTGGCGGCATTGCAGAGGATGACCTGGATATTTACCCACAAACATCCAAAAAATTCTACGATACGCAAGGTAACGAAATAGAAAATCCACTCATTGGAAGGACTCAAGAAGAGGCTACGTACATAATTAAATACTTAGCTGAGGATGGAACGGGTAATACTGCCGAATCAAAATTCAGAACTATTAATGTAATTCGCAGCCACTGGAATCACGCCCCGGTAATGGATAGCTGGAGAATCAAAAGCTACCTAGATGCAGAGATATCTGGAACAGCATTTGATATCGACGGTGATCTTAACCGCATCGAAATTGAGTTCAATGGCGATGGCAACTGGATTACAGCACAAGGTTTAGAAAACTGGAGCTATACACCAGATTTCTACGGCCTACGTGAAGTAAGATTCAGAGCAGTAGATAACAGCGGTAATATGCTAACAAGTGATACATATAACTTCTTACCAATTGCCCCTGTTGTTATTGAAAATAATAGCATCCAGATAGATGGCACAACAGCTAGAATAACTGGTACCGCCTCTGATGCAGAGAATGATATTCAACAGATAGAGATATCTATTAATAGCGCGGATTACATCAAATGTGAAGGTACCACAAGCTGGAGCTGCACTATTAATGATCTAGCATTTGGTATTCACAACTATCGTATTAGAGGATTAGACACATATAGATACTCTGGTGAGACTTCAAAATACTTTTTTGAAATAACACCAACAACCCCTCAAATTGATAGCTATGAGTATACACTTGACGGCAATACCATGACTGTAACTGGTACAGCTTCAGATGCAAACGGAGACTTAATTGAAGTTAATCTACTTCACGGCCAGGAAACAATTCAGTGTGCAGGAACAACAACCTTCACCTGTACATTAACTGGTTTAGAAGAAGGTACAACTTACAATTTAGCTCTACAAGCACTTGATGGATATGGATTACAAAGTGATTCAACTGAGTTCAGTTTCACCTACACAAGTGGTTCAACTTGCACAACCGCAACTAACCAAAAACATATTGATGCAGGTAAGGCAGAACTTAAATACAACGTACTTATATATGCGCTAGGCTCAGCTAACTATCTTGGTCTAGCATCAGCCACAACATCTCTGGAAGAAACTTCAGCAGGTGTTTGGACAAAGGTAACCAGTTGTAACTAACAAGCTATTTTTTTATAGCTAATACGACAAAGCCCCTCTTGCAGGGGCTTTGTTTTTACAATCTGATAGAGCGTAGCCGAAATCACATCATGACTATATCAATACTGTTGTTCTTCAGCCTTCTTTAACTGTTCTTGCCGTTGCTGCATCATCTTGTCCATCTGCTCTTGAACTTCCTGCGGCTTATTCATAATATTTTTATTGTAATCATTATAAGTTTCAACTGGATTTTCAATTTTTGTAGATGAAGCATCTCCAGAATCATTATCCGAACTACAACCAAATCCCAATAAAACTGTAAAAACCAATACTATATTTTTCATAATGCCTCCAAAATCAAATTCATACTAAACACAGACCATTAAACCATTTAAAACCTCTTAAAATCAACCGCTTAACCTCGCTATATTTTTAAAGAGGATATGTTATTCCTATTTAGAGCATTCATAAATAGAAAATCATGAAATACAATTCAAATATGCTTGTTCCAAATCTTGGCTACCAAATTTTTCCCGGCACTCATCTGTAGTGCCAACAAACTTAATTACACCTTCATCTAAAATTGCCATACGATCACAAATCGCATCAACATCAGCTAACATATGAGTACTAAAAAACAAAGTTGCCTCTTTATCTTTTAAAGTTTTTATCTGTTGCTTCAAGAATGCTCTAGCCTTTGGATCAAGGCCACTCATTGGCTCATCCAGTAAAACAAGAGGTTTTTCAGCAAGGAAGCAACCCATAAGCCCCAGCTTTTGTGCCATCCCTTTTGAGTAACTACGAACTGGCT
This sequence comes from Gammaproteobacteria bacterium, assembly GCA_033852155.1. Classification (GTDB taxonomy): domain Bacteria; phylum Pseudomonadota; class Gammaproteobacteria; order QZLD01; family QZLD01; genus QZLE01. The sequence continues at coordinate 128,876 of JAWSVA010000001.1, forward strand.
TCTTTAATGCTTCGGGTACAAGGTCTAAATTTTTACATAACTGTGCAATTTTTTCTTGATCTAGAGCTATGCCGTGAATTTTTGCTACAAAAGCCAGAAAATCTTTCCCCTTAAAAAAATATGGCGGATTAAAACGTTCTGGTAAAAAAGCAAGATTCTCTCGCGAGGAGGATTCTTTATTATCCTTCCCCATTATAGAAATTTGACCGTTATCAGGAGCAATAAAATCGAGCAGAGATTTTATCATTGTAGTTTTGCCCGCACCATTTGCCCCAACGAGACCTAAAAACTCCCCTTTTTTAACTTGAAGAGACACCCCTTGAAGAACTTTATTCTTACCGTAACTTTTAGTTATATCATTATATTCAAGAGCAAAATCACTCTCTAAAGCACTATGATCCATCCCTACAGCATTCCTTTTTCTACCTAAATTTTCATCGTACCTGAAATTTCTAGGCTATGCCCCTTTATCAAGATCTTTAAATGCACCAGCCATTAGTTGAATCTTCACAACTTTATTAAACTGTTCAACCCAATATGGGCAAAATTGACTTCCTGAACATGCATTGATTTCAGCAACGGATCGCATTATTGACTTACGGCTTACCCTATCAGGACGTGAATGAGTCATAGCATAGAAAGCATCGCAGATTGCCATTATTCGTGCACCATCACATATCTCTTCACCCTTTAATCTATTTGGATAACCCGATCCATTATATTGCTCATGGTGCTGCTCTATTATCTCGGCCGCTGGACTCCACCCCATCATTCTGGACATTAATCCTGCAGCAACATCAACATGCTCTTTTACTTCGACAAGCTCATCATCTGTAAGCTTGCCTTTTTTATTGAAAATCTCACCAGGTAAAAACCCCATGCCAATATCGTGCATATATACAGCAGCTTCAAGCTGAAAATAATCGATTGGAGTACCAGCGATTCCATTTGCCCCAAGAGCTATGGACGCAATAAAAGCTGTTCTGTCATTCCAGCGATGATTTGAATCATCAACTGCTTCACCAAGAGACCTAAATAACTGTAAATCTGGATCTAATGTTTCTGGCAGTACAAATATTTTTCTATGCGACTTTTCAGCTGATCCAACATTAGCTTCTACTGCTGCTTTTACTTGCTTTTTATCTTTGGGGTCTTTTTTCTTAACATCAAGCCCATCTAATTCAAATTCTTGAATTTGTTCTGGGTCACCGGATAAATATGCATGCACAATAGGTGCATACTTATCAATCTCTTTCTCTCCACTTTGAACAAGCAAATCAATATTCTCTATTATCTTTGGAATTTCACCTAAATGAACACAACCATTTTTTGCAATTTCTCGAGTAATAAATAGCAAACGATCCATTGATTGAAGAATAATTTCATTTACTGTTTTTGAATAAGGTATCTCTTTTTCACGCAACCCTTCAACCAAATTTTCTACCGCATGGGTAAAATTCACCATAGGGTCTATATGAAAAATTCCTGCATCACCTTTGATAGTATGCAGAGCCCTAAACACCTGATTCAGCAAATCAACATTATCGGGGTTATCTTCTAAACGAAGCAGCGCAGATTCGACCTCGGTATGCTTCTCTTCCACTTCGTCGAGAAAATCACCGACATCATCATAGTCATCAATAATTGTAAAAATATCGTTATTATTCTGTGTCATATTTATCAAAATTCTTTAAACATCGTTAAACCAATAATAGACTATCAACCCAAATATTTCATAAATGCAGGTTCAAAACTGCCAATAAGTAGGCATTTATTTATATCTTTACTGAAAATGTGATGTTTAACTATTTACTGACATCAATTCGATATTTTTTTAATTTCATACTTATTCTGATTTTAAGACCAACATCGATTTCCCAAAATTACAGCCATAGTTTAAAATTCATATTTTAAATAAACTAGCCCTCTACTATGTCCGACATTATCCTTACTACAATCAATGCAAAGTATATCCATAGTGCTTTTGGAATTCGTTCACTATGGTGCAATCTTGGAGAGTTTCAAGATTGTACAGAGATAGTTGAGTTCAATATCAATCAGCAAATTGGTCAAATTGCTGAAGATCTACTCTCCAAATCACCTAAGATAATTTGTTTTAGTACTTTTATTTGGAACGTTGAACAAATTTCATCACTAATAATTAATATTAAATCTTTAGCCCCTGAAATTAAAATCGTTATTGGCGGACCAGAAGCTAGCTTCGAATACCATGACGCCTGCTGGTTTCCCTTTGTTGATCACATAATTAGTGGTGAAGGTGAAATAGAATTACCTAAACTTATCTTTGATATTTTTGCGCATAGCAGCCCTGCAAAGGTTATAAAAGCTGAGCCTATTAATGATCTTACACGAATCCAAATGCCATACTCTGCATATAGCGATGCAGATATAGCTAACAGGGTAATTTATGTTGAAAGCTCCAGAGGTTGCCCATTTGGCTGTGAGTTCTGCATATCATCATTAGATAAAACGGTTCGCTTCTACGATGTTGATAACTTCTTATCTGAGATGAAAATACTTACCGAAAGAGGTGTGAAACATTTTAAGTTTATTGATCGCACTTTTAATGTTGGTACAGCACGAGCTGTGACAATTCTCGACTTCTTTTTGGATAATTGGCGCGAAGGGATGCAACTTCACTTCGAGATAGTGCCAGATAAACTCAACTCCACCCTTCTTAACAAGATGAAAAAATTTCCATTACATGGACTTCATTTAGAAATCGGCATTCAAAGCTATAATCCTCAAACTCAGGATCTTATTTCCCGCAAGCAAGACTTTGAACTGACTAAAACCAATCTAAGCAGCTTACTGACAGAAACTGGAGCATTAGTGCATACAGACCTGGTTATCGGCCTTCCTGGAGAATCGTATGAATCATTCATCAATGGTTTCAACCAACTAATTGCTATGCGCCCACAAGAGATCCAGATCGGATTCTTAAAGCGTTTAAAGGGCACCCCTATTATTCGCCACACCGATGAATTTAAGCTCACTTTTGAACAAGATTCCCCTTTTGAGATTCTACAAACCAAAGACATTTCATTTAAGCAGATGCGTGATTTAAAAAGGTTCTCTCGTTACTTTGACTTGTATTATAACTCTGAAAATTTTCCAGAAGCACTAGAACTACTCTGGGAAGTAAATGATGATTGCTTTACTACATTCGCACAGCTATCCAACTTTACATGGGATAAAACTGGCCAGACTCATAAGATATCGCTAAAAAATCTGATGAAGATTTTTTTCGAGTTTATGCAAGAGCTAGGTAGTGTAGATATTGATACTGTTTTTGAAGCGCTATCAAACGACTTTTATAGAATACCAGGGCGCAAAGAAAAGCTGGAAAGCATTCTAAACTATTGCTAGATTGTATATAAAGCTATACAAGAACAAATAAACATGGAAGAAGAACATAACCTTAGGTAGTTAATATGGCTAAAATTTATTGCAAGTACCACCCAAAAGATCTGGCACGCAAGTACTGTCCCCATTGCAAAATCAGCCTGTGCTCCAAATGCATCAAGCCTGAATCCCGTGGTAGTGATAGATATATATGCCCAGTTTGTAAAAACGAAGTGAACGATCTGGGGATGGAGAATGTAATAACACCTTTCTGGGAACGCATACCTGCATTTTTCAAATATCCATTTAATATGGATTCAATGATATACATTATTGGTTTAAGCCTTTTATCTTTTTTGTCTTACATACCTATAGTTGGTTTCGCTATCTATATAGCTATCACATTTGCCATCTACCGATATGGTTTTGCACTATTGCAGTATTCATCCAGAGGCTACTTAACTCCTAATGAAACCGCAGGAGGAAGCAAACTAAATACTAGCTCCAACATGCACATAACCTTTTTCTTGGTAACAATACTATTAGGCATATGGATTTATATTGCAGCATTGGTGCTTAAATCACCTACAATTCTGATATTGTCTTCAATATTATCCGTCCTATTTCTACCTGCAATTATTATGACCGTTGGGGTTACTGAAAGTTTTTTCCAGTCAATAAACCCTCTTGCTTGGCTTGTTATTATAAAAAACACAGGTATTCATTACCTTACACTTCTAGTATTTTTAATGATTCTATACGGAGGACAACACACAGTTTTCTATCTTGTGGCACCGTACGTTAATGTTTTTTTGCTAATTCCGATCTATATATGCGTAACCGCCTACTTCTTTATGGTTATGTTTTTGATGATGGGGTACGTTACCTACCAATATCACGAACGCCTTGGAATTACTGTAGATAAAGACTTCGAAGAGAACACTACAAATCAAATGCATACAACAGAGGATATAACTGCATCTGTACTGCAAGAGGTTAGTATTTTAGTGCAGGAGGGTATGTTTGAAGATGCAAAAGACAAACTTAAACAGGCTCTAATTCGCCACTCAATGGAGATTAGGCTGCACGACCAATACCATAAACTATTAGTTAAAACCAATGACAAGGCAAACCTTTTATCCCACACCAAGTCATACATTCCTGTATTAGTATCTAATGGACAGTTCGACCAAGCACTTGATGCAACTGAGGAAGCTCTGAGGTTAGATAAAAACTTTCGACCCGAAAGATCTGTACATGCAATATCTATTGCTCAGCAAGCAACTAGAATTGGTAAGCATAAATTTGCACTACAACTATTAGATAAATTCGACCAGTTTTATCAAATGGATTCCAATATACCTCAGGCAGGGCTACTTATGTGTAAAGCGCTATGTGATGGACTTGGCGAAGATGCAAAGGCGAAGAAGATTCTTGAGGTTATGCTAAATAAGTACCCTGATGGTGATGTAGCTGACCAAATGCGTGAGTATATGAAATTTGTTGATTCTCTTTTAGGGGCATCAAACTAAATAACGTACTAGAATGTATGAACATGAAGGGGATTTTATGAGTAGTAAATCATGGATGATTGCTGTTTTTTGCACCTTAGCTATTCTTGGCACAACAAATTTTGTCTCAGGAAACGATTTTTTTGAGCCTGAAAAAACTATATTAAAGGTTGGATATATAGAATTCCCCCCAGTTTTCTTTACTAATGAAGATGGTGAGCCAGAAGGAAATCTAATTACTTTAGCAAGCAAGGTTCTGCCAAAAGCAGGTTACGATTGGGCTGCAAGTTCCTACCCAACTAAAAGAATGGTTAAAATGATAATCACGGGAGAGCTTGATCTTTGGATCGGTCTCGCTACTCTTCCCCCATTCAAAAATACTACTTATGTTGGCGAATCAACTGTTGCAACAATAGAGCTAAATGCCTACAGAATTGGAGATAAGGAAGACATTCATACTAAAGAGGACCTTATAGATAAAGATATCATCATTATGCGTGGCTACAGTTACGGAGGTTGGGTTGATTTTATTAAAGACCCTAAAAATAATATCAATCACATTGAAATAAATGCTCATAAGCAAGGTCTATTAATGTTATATGCTGATAGGGCCGATTATTTTCTTGACTATACAGGGCCTATAAACAATGAGCTTAAAAGCATTGAAATCCCGTACTTGGCATCTAACCGGATATCAGCCCTAGAAGCTCGCTTTGTTGTTTCCAAAAAAACTAAAGATGGAAAAAAAGTTCTGAAAAACCTTGAAAGCGCATATAAAGCCCTGGTTAGTGAAGGGGTACTTGAACCTTCTGAATAAGTTTTTTCACACTTAATCCGCCAACATCTTCTTATAGTGTAGGCTTCGTGACGGATCTAAATCTTCCAACTCACGCGCAAAAACCCTGATTGCCATATTTAAATTATTCACATTATGCCCACTATTTATAGCCGCTGTAATAACACGTTCAGCATCTTCCAAAAACCCATGATTACAAAAACGTATCGCTAGCCCTATCATATGCGGTGTATCTAACTGGGCACTATTATTGGTTAAAACCAAATACTCCTTAAATATCTTATTTATCTCTTCAACAACTGGCTGAGCAGCGTTTTCGACTTTAAAAATCTTATTACATGTCGATAAAAAATCTAAAGATTCTGGTTTGTGCTTCTCAATAGTAAACAGCTTCTTTAAGGCATCTAGATGATATGGATGATCTGTAACAACCTGCCGGTATATCCTTTTCGCCTTATCAAACTCTAACTGCCCCATTAGAGTATTTGCTTCATCCATCCTTTCTACCAGATTATCATGCTTAACATTTTCATCCATATATTCACGATCAACGCCCGTTTTAAATAAGGACATAAATGCAGCGATAGAAGCACCACCAATCAAACCTCCAGCGTGCGCCATATACGCAACATTACTACCTTCATTAGCATAATATTGCAAAAATTCATTACCTAACCATAACGGAAACATTATCAAAGCTGGAGCTTTTACGTAATTAAAATAGAATAGGATATTATAAAAAAAATTAATCTTACGGAAACCGTAACTAACTGCGTACATCCCCATTAATCCTGCTATTGCACCTGAGGCCCCTACCAAAGGGATCATGCTATCGCTGGTAAATAGTGAATAAAAAGCTGTCGCTGCGCACCCACCAATAAGATAGAAAAATATATACCTAAAAGATCCGAATATATTCTCAACAGCTATTCCAAGAAATAGTAAAAAAACCATGTTTCCAACTAGATGCATAACTCCACCATGTAGGAACTGCGTAGTGATATATGTTATTGGTCTTTTTTCTTTTGAAATGAACCCGTATCCATAGGTTAACGAGCCACTAAGTTTGTCGTAAAACACCTCCCTATAGTGTTTCCAATCACTATACTTAGCATCTTCTCTGGTAATAATTGTTTCTTTATAAAGCAACTCATCAATAAATTTATTATCATTATATGACAGAAAAAACCCCTGGCTATACACAAGCGTTTTATTATGTTTTAACCCGTCTTTCATGTAGGATATTTTTTCTTTGTCCTCTTTACTATCTCCTCTACCATCTGCAGTCTCCAGATATTTAAGGTATAAAGGAACTTCTATTTCCCCTAAGCCTGAGTCGGCATAATATTCAACCGCCTCTTCCTGTTTTTTATCATCATTTGCCTGCCCTACAAAAAAAACAATGGCGTTAATTAATATCAATAAAATAGTTATAACTGGAAAGCGGCGTAATTCAATTTTTTTCTCTAGAGGAACTAGTAGTAGCATTTGTTAACCCATATGATTTCTGATTTGATTTATTATAGATGAATAGAAATTAATAAGGGTGAATATTATTCATCCATATAAAATTAAAGGTGGTAGACATTCCAGGTATTTTTTAAGCGTTATTAGCACAACATAGGTAAGGTACAAAACCAAAAAAACACGGGGTTCATAACAACAATTGTTCTTGGGATATTTTTTACACGTGATGCTTAACCCAGCGCGCTTTGCGCGGCAAAATGAATTTCATTCATATTTGCTGGATCCCCCTTGCCATTTTGAAAAGAAGAGTCCGGAATGACGAGTATTTTATTTTGATAGCTATTAACATTTAAGCGTTACGGACGCAGTTAACTTTTAAGCGTTACGAGTGATGCTTAAGCAAGGTAAAAAAAGATATTTGTATGAACCGCTATTCTTAGGATATTTTTTCAAGATCAAGACGCAGTTAACTTTTAAGCGTCACGAGCGCAGATTTATCAAGGCGTAATTAGTAAAAAAGATGTTGAGCGCACGAATAGTGCGGGACTCATTTTTTTACTAATTACAACAAAGATAAAGCAAGCGCAGTAGCTTAATCCTTAGCCAACCCACTTTCTTGCGTTACGGAACATCCTCATCCAAGCGCCATCCTCATCCCACTCACTTGGGCACCATGAGTTCTGCACTGCTCTAAATACCCTTTCAGGATGTGGCATCATGATAGTAAATCTGCCATCCATTGTGGTCAAACTAGTAATACCATCTACTGAACCATTTGGATTAAGTGGATATGCCTCTGTTGGTTTGCCATAGTTATCAACATAGTGCGCAGCAACTAGCCCCGCTGACTGAACCTTTTTCGCACCAGAGTGATTATCGAACTCAACACGCCCTTCCCCATGCGCTACCGCAATTGGCATCTTCGAACCTTCCATTCCATCGAAGAAGATAGATGGAGTTTTTAAGATCTCTACGGTTGAAAATCTAGCTTCAAATTGTTCAGACATATTTCTTACAAATCGTGGCCAAAGGTCAGCACCAGGGATTAGATCTTTTAGATTAGATAACATCTGACAGCCATTACATATGCCCAGCCCAAAGCTATCATCACGTTCAAAGAACTCTACAAATTGCTCTCTTAATGCCTCATTAAATAGCACCGTTTTAGCCCAACCTTCACCAGCACCAAGTACGTCACCGTAGGAGAAACCACCACAAGCTACCAAACCTTTAAAGTCAGCCAAGTTCTTTCTACCAGCCAGAAGATCACTCATATGAACATCGACACTTTCAAAGCCAGCACGGTCAAAAGCAGCTGCCATCTCTAACTGACCATTAACACCCTGTTCACGCAGGATAGCCATCTTAGGTCTTGTACCTGTTGCAATATATGGAGCAGCAATATTATCATTCTGATCAAAGGTAAGGTTTACATTAACACCTGGATCATTAGCATCAGCAAGCCCTTCAAACTCTTGCTTTACAGCATCAGCATTATCACGAGCACACTGCATTTTGTCTGTGGTTTCACTCCATATCTGATGCAGTTCAATCCTAGATTGGGATAGTACTTTTTCACCTGCAAAACTAATATCTATCTGACCATCTGCAGAAGGTTTTCCTATAACAGAAGAGATATCTTCAAGCCCTGCAGCTTTAAGTATTGCCATCACACCAGCAACGTCTTCTGCAGCAACCTGAACCACTGCGCCTAACTCTTCATTAAAGAGTATCTCAATTGCGCTATCACCGATACTACAAGAGCCACCAAGACTATCAAGGTCAATATCCAGACCACAATGCCCTGCAAATGCCATCTCAGCAATAGTTGCAAACAGACCACCATCAGAGCGGTCATGGTAGGCTAATAATTTGTCGTCTTGATTTAGTTTTTGAATAACTTTGAAGAATGCAGCAAACTGTTGTGCGTCATCAAGATCAGCTGGCTTATCACCTAGATCACTATAAACCTGAGCTAAACATGAAGCACCAATTCGGTTCTTGCCATTACCCAGATCGATAAGAATCAATGAACTATCAGCTTCTGGATTTTGAATCTGTGGAGTAAGAGTCTTACGAATGTCATTTACTGGAGCAAAACCAGTAATGATCAATGATAGCGGAGCAATTACTGCCTTATCCTCACCATCTTCATTCCAAACACTCTTCATGAACAGCGAGTCTTTTCCAACTGGAATGGTGATTCCAAGCTCAGGACAAAGCTCCATACCAACCGCTTTTACGGTATCGAATAACCTAGCATCTTCACCTTCAACACCGGTGGCAGCCATCCAGTTAGCAGATAAGCGCACCTTTCTAATATCTTCAATAGATGCCGCTGCAATATTGGTAAGAGCTTCACCAATCGCCATACGACCTGAAGCCGGAGCATCAAGAAGAGCAATAGGAGTTCTTTCGCCCATTGCCATCGCTTCACCCAAATTTGTATTAAATGCAGCTGCAGTAACAGCAACGTCAGCAACTGGAACCTGCCATGGGCCAACCATCTGATCTCGCGCAACCAAACCTGTAATACTTCTATCACCAATAGATATCAAAAAGATTTTAGAGGCTACAGTAGGAAGACGAAGTACTCGGTGTGCAGCTTCTTTTACATCTATCTTTGCAAGATCAAGTTTGGCACTTTCTAGAGATATCCTCTTAACATCGCGATGCATCTTTGGTGGCTTACCAAACAATACCGACATAGGAATATCGACTGGATTATTATCAAATAGACTATCATTAACAACCAATTCTTGTGCTTCTGTAGCTGTACCAACTACAGCATATGGACAGCGCTCACGCTTACATATCTCTTCAAACTGTTGCAGCATCTCTGGCTTAATCGAAAGAACATATCGCTCCTGCGCCTCATTACACCAGATCTGCATCGGTGACATCCCCGGCTCATCATTTGGCACATCTCTTAATTGAATCTTACCGCCACGTTCACTGTCATTCATCAACTCAGGAATAGCGTTACAAATGCCACCAGCACCAACGTCATGAATAGTGATAACAGGACTCTCTTCACCATGTGCCCAGCAGCAATCGATAACTTCCTGACAGCGGCGCTCGATCTCTGGGTTTCCACGCTGTACCGAAGCAAAATCCAGATCTTCATGGCTCTCACCAGTTGCAACCGAAGAAGCTGCTCCACCACCAAGACCAATTAACATGGCCGGACCACCAAGTACAACTACAGGAGCCCCTGGAGGAATTATCCCTTTCTCTACATGTTCATCACGAATATTACCCAGTCCACCAGCAATCATAATTGGTTTGTGGTAACCACGAATCTCATTACCATTTACGCCAATAACTTCCTGCTCATAAGTACGGAAATAACCACCAAGATTTGGGCGGCCAAATTCATTATTAAACGCAGCAGCACCAATTGGGCCTTCAATCATAATATCGAATGCAGAAGCAATCCTACCTGGCTTACCGTTTTCCTTCTCCCATGGCATTACCGCACCTGGGATCTTAAGGTTAGAAACTGAAAAACCAGCAAGACCAGCTTTTGGTTTAGAGCCTTGACCAGTTGCACCCTCATCACGAATCTCACCACCAGAACCTGTAGCAGCACCAGGAAAAGGTGAAATCGCTGTTGGGTGGTTATGAGTTTCAACCTTGATTAGGAAGTGAATATCTTCCTCGTTATAGCCATAGATCCCATTTGCCGGAGATGGGAAGAAACGTCCAGCTTCAGAGCCTTGAATTACTGCAGCATTATCAGAGTATGCAGAAAGAACACCTTCAGAATTGCACTTATAGGTATTACGTATCATGCCAAACAGAGAGATATCTTGCTCATCACCATCTACTGTCCAGCTAGCATTAAAAATTTTATGACGACAATGCTCAGAATTTGCCTGCGCAAACATCATCAGCTCGGCATCAATTGGATTCTTATTAAGTTCAGAATAACTATCAAACAGATAATCAATCTCATCAGCAGAGAGAGCTAACCCAAGCTCACTATTAGCCTTTTCCAAAGCAGCTCTACCATCTGCAACAACATCAATTATACCTAACTCTGCAGGGCTAGCATGAGAAAATAGAGCGCTGGCGGAATCAATATCTGTCAAAACCGTTTCCGTCATACGGTCATGTATTAATGGTAAAATCTGTTGAATCTGCTCCTGACTCAACTCAGAAGTCGCTGCAATCTTATATTCAATCCCGCGCTCAATTCTTACGACATCTGTAAGGCCACAATTATGCGCAATATCGGTTGCCTTAGTTGACCAAGGTGAAATGGTTCCAATGCGCGGCACAGTCAGCAACATTAAACCATCGGTCTCTTCTATAGATTCTGTTGGCCCATACTCCAGAATCTTATCTAAAACAGCTCGCTTATCTGCACCTAATTCACCTTTTATTTCAGCAATGTGAACAAATCGAGCAGCGATATTCTCCACCACTGGGACAACTTGTTTTACAGCTGATAATAATTTGGTTTTACGAAATGAAGATAAAGCAGAATTGCCAGAGATTACGAGCATAATTTTTACCTGATTTTACCGATAAATGAAAGGGGGAATAATACTTAAAGATCGCCTGATATGCGAATTTTTTTGATGATTTTGACAGTGGTATGCTTTGAAATTTCAGCAGCATGCTATTGTCATTCCCGCGAAAGCTGGAACATAGAGAATCTTGTCGTGTCAAAATTCCCGCTTTCGCGGGAATGACATTATGAAGAGTGACAACAATACCTTTTATTATTTTTGGTTAAATCCTATTTTGGCATTGATTCGCAGTGTATTTTTTCAAGATCGAGGCGCGGTTTGTAAAAAAGATACTGGGGAAATAGAAGCAAAAATTAAAGCATACCCTCCATTCCGTAATCCTTACCATACTTCTCTACAACAAAATCAATATCCTTATCTCCGCGACCAGATAAGTTAACCAAGATTGACCTACCCTTCTCCTGGGCAGCTAACTTAATAGCATATGCAACAGCATGTGCAGATTCAATCGCAGGAATAATCCCCTCAAGTCTTGAAAGTTCAAAGAAGGAGTCAATAGCCTCTTTATCATTAATATATGCATAGTTAACACGTTCAATATCATGTAAATAACTATGCTGAGGGCCAACTGATGGATAATCAAGTCCACTAGCTACTGAATAAACTTCTTGCGGTTCACCATCTGCATCTTTAAGCATATATGATTTAAAACCGTGCATAACTCCAGGAGAGCCTTTGGTGATAGTTGCAGCGTGTTCACCATCAATATCAATGCCTCTACCTGAAGGCTCAACACCATGAAGCTTTACATCTGCATCATCAAGAAATGCAGTAAAAATACCCATGGCATTTGAACCACCACCAATGCAGGCAACAATGTTTGCAGGCAATTCACCTGTCATCTGCTGAATCTGTTCTCTTGCCTCATTACCAACGATTGATTGAAAATCTCTGACCATCATTGGGAATGGATGCGGACCAACAACTGAGCCAATAGCATATAGTTGAGTTACAGGATCTTTTAGGTAACCTTCAAATGCAGCATCTACAGCTTCTTTTAATGTCTTTCTGCCATGAGTTACCGGAATAACATTCGCACCGAGAATCCCCATGCGAACTACATTTGGATGCTCTTTCTTAATATCTACTTCGCCCATGTAAATATCACACTCTAAACCAACTAGAGCAGCTACAGTAGCCAGTGCTACGCCATGTTGCCCAGCTCCTGTTTCTGCAATAACCTTCTTTTTACCCATCTTTTTAGCAAGAAGCACCTCACCAAGACAATGATTTATCTTATGCGCACCAGTGTGATTTAGATCCTCACGCTTAAGATATATATCTGCGCCATATTTCTTTGAAAGATTCTTAGCGTGAAATATTGGGCTTGGTCTACCAACGTAGTGCTGGTATAGATCAGTTAATTCATTGATAAATTCAGGATCTTTTTTTATCTCTTCATACGCAGCGGTTATCTCATCAATTATCACCTGTAAATCTTCAGGTATAAAACTACCGCCATACTCACCAAAATACCCCTTTGCATCTGGCAATGAGTGTTCAAACGAATTTTTCATCAGAATTCCTTAATAAATTAACCATAGACCCATATAACAACAGCATAATATTAGCAGAGGCAAACCGCTGTAGCTCAAATATTAAATATAAACATCAAGCTATATAAACTGTATTTTGTGAACGCGAGTCAACTGAGAATCTAAGTATATTATTTTTAGATCTGACTGAAAAGCAAAGTAAACTTTTATCAAAAAGTAGACCTAAAAAAACAGGCACCAAAAATTTTAACCTACCGCATTTGTATTTTATTAAAAAAAAAAGCTACACTAATGATATTCAGGCATAAAAAACATAGTATATAATATAGACAACTTATTACACCAACACAATTTAGCTGTAAAAACAAAAAGATAATGGAAAAATAACATGCAATACATTTTAAGCGACGGAACAACCATGGGGTATGAGATTCACGGAAAAGGTGACCCTTTGGTATTTCTTCCAGGTATTCTTGGTAACACCAAAACCTATGAGCCGATTATTGATAAAATCAAACAAAAAAACACATGTATCGCAATTGAATTAGTTGGGCAAGGTGAAACAATATTTTCAGAAAATCTCTCACCAGATTACTTCTCAGTTAATCAACACACTGAAAACATTATTCAATTACTTCAACACTTAGAAGTAAAAAAATTTAATCTAATTGGCCTTTCATTTGGCTCAGTAGTATCTATCAACCTTGCCAATAAATTAGGCGATAACATTGAAAAAATGGTACTACTTGCAACATTGCTATGTAATAAAACATCTCACTATAAAAACTGGAACAAACTGTGGTCTGAATGCAGTTATGACCTAGAAAAACTTACCCGTTTAAGCATTGGTCTACTTTTTTCCGAAAAGTTTTTAGAATCCATCGACGATCCATACCAAAACTTTAAGCAGATTTATTCTGCAATAACAGCAGATAATTTAAAGGCATTCAGATATAACCTTGCTTCTGCATCAGATTTTAATATACCACCAGCTTTCTCATCTCTAAAACAAGATATAAAATTTATCCATGGAGAGCATGACATTATACACCCATTACATGAGCTACAATCTTTCCTTTATAAGGTTGATAGATTAGATGAGCTTCATGTTATCCCTAAAGCTGGACATGGCATACACGTTGAAGATAACGAGGTGGTCTATGAAGAAATTTCTAATTTTTTAGAGCTCTAAAATATGCTTTGTACCTTGATCAAGGTTAGTATTTCATCACTCTATATAACCTAATAACAACATGATCTAGTCTTAAATTGAGATATAGGCCAAATATCTCAAATAAATATTTACCTAGAGTCAAAATGTAGAGTTTTTTAGAAAAACACTGCTATGTTTAAGGGTAGAAATCACAATAATAGAGCTATATAACAGAGAACAACTTATGGCACCAGAAAGAAACGAGGCAACATCAAAAAAACTACGTAAATTTGTTCGGGTCAAACCTGAAGAAGGCAGCCCTGTAAGAGTTGACCTGAATGGTGAAGGGCTTATTGACGTATTTAATGTTAATGACATTAGTCAAAGCGGTATCAGTATTGATGCGCCATATATTATTGAAGATTGCCGCAAGGATCTTGAAGTATCTTTAATAATTGCACTTCCCGAGCCTATAAATTCATCTGTTAATATTCAAGGAATTATTAAGCATATTGATAACAGACAACTTGGAATAATGTTTGCAAATTTGCCTGAAGCTGATAGAGAAAAAATACGTGATTATGTCCATTTCAGACTAAGACCAACTACCAGTGGTTTCTTTGGAAGGATTCTTGATTGGTTTGATGTACCTACATAATTGATTCAAGGTGTATATTAATCCAGAAAATACAACTTAAACATTCTAAACTCCATACAAAGCCAACCTCTTGCATCCAAAACATGCACCACATCACAAACAAATAAACAACATACTAATAAACTTAAAAACTATAATAATAATATATAATTACATACTATAATTAAAATAAAATGTACTAAGGGTGTGGGTATGTCAAAAATCAAGTTAACAAGCCTTGATCTAGAGATTGATGCTACTGTTGAATATTCAATATACAATAACGACGATCATTTAGTATTAAAGCCGGGTTCAATTATCAGCTCAGAAAAGCAGATAGAATCCTTATTAATGGGAGGTGCATACAGGCTTAATGAAGATGATATTGAGACACAAAAAAGAAGAAGTGTTGCCAGTCCAACAGCAATAAAGATCTCAAATGACTTACAAAATCTGACTCCATTTGATGTCATACACAATATTTTTCAGCGACTTAGATATCTATTTGAAACAATAAACCAAGAACCATTTGAAGTCGAAGAACAAACCAAATCAATCGCAAAAATTATTATCCAGCTTTTCCGAAGTGACAAAGAAGCATTGATTGGTGCTATTAGATTGATGCATGAATATGACTACACTCTCTGCCATCCTGTTCATGCAGCGATTATATCAGCAGTAATATCTAGCCAGCTCAATTATAACTTTAAAAACCAAGTCAGGTTGATTTGTGCTGCGCTAACTCAAAACGTTTCAATGAATGACCTTCAGCGCCAGTTACAAGAACAAAAAGAAAGATTAAGCAAAGCACAAAAACTTGCCGTTTCCAGCCACCCAACAGCTTCAGTTACTATTTTAGAAGCTTGCGGTGTTACCGATACAAAATGGCTGAAAATTATCGAACAACACCATGAGCAAATTGATGGCAATGGCTACCCTGGAATTGTTAGTGGTGACAAAATATTAGAAGAAGCAAAAATCATTTCTATTGGTGACCGCTATTCCGCAATGATTTCTGGCCGCACCCACAGATCAGGCATGCACAACAAAGATGTCATAAAAAAGATTGGTAGTGAAAGGGGCAAAGAAACAGATAGTAAATTAACCATGATTTTAATTGGAGCACTCGGAATTTACCCCCCAGGAAGTTTTGTTTCTTTGAGTAACGGCGAACGTGCCATTGTAATTCGCAGAAGCATTAATCCTAAAAGACCCATTGTAAGCAGCTATTGCGATGTATTAGGCAAAAAAATACATCGCCCTATTATCCGCAATCTAGACGCTCAAGATATTGATATTCAAGAGCACATAACTCCTGATAAAAATCTTAGAGTTGATCTAAATATAGCCTGGGGATTTAACAAACAATTAATATAATCGAAAACAGATTAACGTGATTATTAATAATTCTTAAAAGCGCAGTAACAAACGAAGGGCATATTTTTCTTAGCTTTGCGCATAAACAATACGAAATACCCCCCAATATTTATCATTAATAAATACTGGTATAGTTACATCTTTAGCTAAAACAAAAAGGCTATTTCCTCTATCGTCTTCTCCAACAGGGGCGCGATATGTTTGTAACAAGAAATCATCACGATGAGCCAAGCCATTCTTTGAAATCACATCACTAAGAATCTTTTTATCACGACAGTAAGTTGTATTATAAACAACATCCCCCGATTTCTGTATTTTATTAAATGCATCAACCTGAGTAGGAACATAAGCACTTCCATCTTTTAATTTCATCTCAGGTATAAATGTATATATATCGGGCAACTGCTGACTAAGGCGTTGTTGTATTGGTTGAACATAAGACTTAAAAATTGGCAAGCATTTCCAATCATATTGCACTGGGTCTGTTCCATCTATTGGGGTAACTTCGTTATTAAAGAAATCAGCTTCTGACAAACACCCTGACTCTATACATTCATTAATACTTTGAAGAAACTCTTTTGCCCCCTTTTGTATTAAAGCGATATATTTCTTATCTATTGTTTCAATATCAGTTCTATTTGCCTGCTGCAATAAACTATCTGAAGTCGCCATTGCCTTATTAAGTTCTGTTTCACACTCTTGTATATCTGTAACACTCGCCTCTACTCTTCCAAGCAAATCATCAATTGACTGAACCGTACCTTGAGCACGCAGATCTATATCACCTACTGCACCTTCAATCTTTATTGAATATTCATTCACATCAGAAAAAATCGATTTAACGTCTGAAATTAATTGTCCAATATTTTCTGCACTTGATCTAACTTGTTGCGTTTTCATAGCCGCAGCATCACCATGCTCATTAAGAATCTTAGTCTTTTGATGTATTTTTTGTAAGATACGATCAATCTCGCCAGTTGTTTCGCTTGTTTGCTTTGCAAGAGTCTGCACCTCTCCAGCAACTACAGCGAACCCTTTTCCTGCAGAGCCTGCCCTTGCAGCCTCAATTGTCGCGTTTAATGCCAATAAATTTGTTTGCTTAGCAATTATTGATATGGATTTAGCCGCTTTCTGGATAGTTTTAATATCAGTGCATAAATCTTTTACACCTTCATCAGTCAAACAAACAAGATCAGCCAAGGTATGAATAGCGCTTAAGGATGCATTAACATCTTCAACTGAGCATGCAATCCTTTTATCCCCGTTTTCCATTAGTTCACGCAAGCTATTTACAATAGCCTCAACGGAACGATTATAATTTAAAGTTTCGCCAGCATAGTTAGCGACATCTTTAAACATAGAGAACTGTGATTTACTGGAATTATGAACATTATTTACTCTACCAGTAATCTGATTGATATTAGCCGCTAGAACTCCTGCATTACTGGTAAAGCTTTCTAATATCTCTCGCAACAGTTGCTGTTGCGTCTCTAAAGTCTCAATCTTTTTATTATTTTCATTCTTTGAAAAAAACATATGCAATCCCTTCAGTATGCCACTAGCAAATAATCCAGTATATTTTTTAAACAAATTCCATTGTTGATGTTTTTAACTGAGTTCCAAAACCCATACTAAAACTTTTTCTTGTTTAAGAAAAATATATCATTGATCAATATAATTATTGTAGCAAATTATAAAAAAAACAGCTAATCCTTACCAATCCGTATAACATCTATTACACTAGGTACACTAGCAATTTTATTAATAATCATACTTAGCTTGGCAACATCACCTATTTGAA
This sequence comes from Gammaproteobacteria bacterium, assembly GCA_033852155.1. GTDB lineage: Bacteria > Pseudomonadota > Gammaproteobacteria > QZLD01 > QZLD01 > QZLE01. The sequence goes on from JAWSVA010000001.1 coordinate 147,018, forward strand.
TATTAAATGTCATCAAAACCATCTTGTCAGAACCTGTATTCGTATTTATAGCTGATATATTCACCTTCTCAGAAGCTAATATACTTGATATCTCATTAAATAACCCTGGCCTGTCATAAGCCTCAATTTTAATCACCACACCATAATTGCCTTTAGTCTGGGTATTCCAAGATATCTCTATGAGTCTGCCATCATTCTCTTTTATTAAGTTCTTTATATTTGAGCAATCCTGGCGGTGTACACCAACACCTTTACCACGGGTAATAAACCCTACAATTGGCTCCTCTGGAACAGGTTTACAGCAATTAGCCATATATGTCAGGAGGTTTCCAACACCATAAATCTCGACATCACCACTATCAGCGCTCTTTGGCTTACGTACAATATTGGCATAACTCTCTTCATCCTCAGTAGAGGATAGCTTTATTTTATCTTGCAACTTCGATAATAGCTGATCATTAGACACTTCCCCCCTACCCAAAACTGCAAAATATTCTTCCGGGGTTTGGCATTGAGATTTTTCTAATATTATCTGAATATCAAAATCTTCAATGCCTAAACGATGAATCTCCCTTTCATACAAAGCTTTGCCATTTGCTATATTTTCATCAAGATTTTGATGTTTAAACCATGTTCTAATTTTCGCCCTGGTTTTTGAAGCTTTGACGTATCCAAGGCTTGCAACTAACCAATCCCTACTTGGGGAGGCATTAGACTTAGTAAGTATCTCAATCGTATCGCCGCTTTGTAGTTTATACGTTAGCGGTACGATTTTATTATTTACCTTTGCTCCAATGCATTTATGCCCTATTTCGGTATGCACCAAATAAGCAAAATCGATTGGTGTAGCACCTGCGCATAGATCAAACACCTTACCCTTTGGGGTAATGACGTAAACTCTGTCATCAAAACCATCTTCAATTACATCGCTCATAAAATCAGATGAATTACTCTCATCCTGACTTGTTTCAATATATTGACGCAACCAATTTACTTTTTGCTGAAATCCGGCATTAAAAGTTGAGCCATCTTTATAGCGCCAGTGTGCAGCAACCCCAAGCTCAGAGTTATCATGCATCTCATAAGTGCGAATTTGAACCTCAAGATTCTTCCCTTCTGGACCAATAACGGCAGTATGCAGTGACTGGTAGTTGTTACCTTTTGGGGTAGCAATATAGTCATCAAACTCTTTGGGGATATGTTTCCATAATCCATGAACAGCACCAAGAACCGCATAACATTGAGCAACAGTATCAACCATTACCCTTATGGCGCGCACATCAAATAGCTCATCAAAACTCTTATTCTTGCCATGCATCTTTTTCCAGATACTATAGATATGCTTAGGCCTTCCTTTTACGTCTGCCTGTATCTCTGCCTTATCAAGCTCAGCTTTAATCTGGTCTGTGACCTTAGTTATATAAGCTTCTCGATCGACCCGCCTTTCTGCTAATGACTTGGCGATTTTCTTATATGATTCATTTTCAAGATAACGAAAAGAGAGATCTTCTAACTCCCATTTGATTTGCCAAACACCAAGCAGGTTAGCAATAGGTGCGTAGATATCACGAGTCTCAGAAGAGATCTCAAGTTGCTGTTGCTCATCTATTTTATCTAGAGTACGCATATTATGCAGCTGTTCAGCTAACTTAATTAAAACAACCCTAAAGTCATTTGCTGTAGCAAAAACCATTCGGCGTAACTTTTCTGCCTGCTCCCCAATTTCGCTCTCTGCTATATTTGAGCGCAGACTTGTCACTTCCTCAGCTTTATAAATACCCTCAATAATTGTAGATATGTTTTGACCAAATTTATCAGACAAATCACCTAAGGACACAAATTCATCTTGAATAGTTCCGTGCAAAATAGCAGCACAGATAGATTCATGATCAAGGTTTATATTAATTAATATGGAGGCAACAGAGATCGAGTGGTGCAGCAAGCTCTCACCTGCAGCATTACACTTATCAGCATAAATATTTTGTGCAAAATCCCATGCTTGCTTAATAATTGAGTGTTTATCTGAAATTGTGGCATTATCAATTGCCAATAACCACTGATCAATATCAATGATATCTGCTGCGAGAATCTCACCTAATCTGTCTGCTACTCTAACCATACGCATATCCTATATAAGCATGGTAAATAGCACAACCAAAGATTATCGCGAGAGTATAGCTGCAGCCATTAACCCCTAAAACTAGAGCTTTACATCAACTTCTTGAAATAGCAGCTTTTCCATCTCTACTGAACTTTGCAATTCTAAAATACCTTTAAACTCTCTAATACGCTGAACATAACGCACTGGCTCCATCCCTCTCGCATATCCATATTTAGATTTCTTGTAGTATTTCTTCTGCGATAAAAGAGGTAAAACTTCTCTGACATCCTTCCATAGATTAGGGTCCTTCCCCTGCGAATAAGCAAGTGTTTGAGCATCATGAACATGCCCCATCCCAACATTATATGCAGCAAGAGCAAACCACAATCTATCCTTCCCCTTCACATTTGGCGAAACTTGGTCAATTAACCTTGCTAAATACCTTGCTCCTCCAAATATACTATTTTCAGGACTTACACGGCTTTTATAACCCATGGAGCGAGCTGTTGCTAAAGTCAGCATCATTAACCCCCTAACTCCTGTTGGGCTCCTTGCCTTGGGGTTCCAATATGACTCTTGATACGATTGTGCAGCTAAAGTGGTCCACGGCACTCCGTATTCTTCCCCAGCCATCTCGAATAATTTTCTGAATTTTGGCAGTCTACTTTGAATTCTTCGGTGAAAAACTCTTATGTTTACATAGTCAAAAATTGTGTAGTGGCCATAATACTGATCTTCTAGATGATGCAGCTTTCCATCTTCAGCATAATGATTCATCCAGTAAATTAGTGCTTCTGAGAGTTTTTTAGAATTCTTTTTAATGACCCATGACAGCTCCTGCTCTTCTGTCAAAGACATGGCCACTTCCAATTCAGGAAGATATCTTCTATTTGTCTCAAAAATATTTGAATCAGCAACAGTACATTCAATCTCTTTATCAGCTACCATCTCTAGCAGCTGTTCAGCAGTATATTCCTGCTCTAACCATCTTAATTCTGGTTGTTTTCTCTTAAGATCACTTAATTTATCCGCATAATTTGAGCCTGATGTAACAACAAAATTATAGTTTGAAAGATCAATAATATTTTTAGGCATAACATCATTACGGTGACAAATGACCTCCTGCCTTACCTTTTGATATGTAGGACCAAAACTATATTTTTCATCCTTCGCTTCTTTTCTTGATATCCCTGCAGCAGCCAGATCTGCTTCCCCACTCTCTACCGCCTTAAGCACTTGATGTATCGAATCTTTTAATATTATTTCCACATCTAACCCATATGCATCAGCAAAGGCAGAAACAAGATCATATTCAAACCCTTTCTTTCCATCAGGGCCAATATAATAGGTTACAGCTGAATAACGAGTAACCACCTTTAATTTTCCGGCATTAATTATTTTTGAAAAGCTATTAGAACTAACACTGTTATCTGCTTTTTTCTCTTTTCTAGATGCATGATCTATGAGGTCGCGATCACTGCAACCAATAAGACCAGCTATTAGTGAACATAAGAAGAAAGCTTTAAATATTCGAATTATAAGAGTCATATTTTTATAGTTTTAATTATAGGAAACCCATTCATTTATAGTTTTTTAATATATCAGTTTCATTATTATAATTATAGCTGATAAGATATTGCCGCTTAACCGAATACATCATAAAATAGTATTTGAGATTAAGTTTAGACACGAAATTGTATGTCGTATCACATATAATTGAATATATAGATTTATTTTTTTAAGCAAAATCGACATATAAAGTCTAAGCTTATTATTAATATGCGTATCGTTTATAGCGTAATTAATTAGCAATATATTATACGTATGGCTGAAAAAGTATTTTTTTGATGTTTAATATTTTAGTGTTCACAGGATGTGTACTAATTAAACGTCAATGTTATAAATAAGAAAGGTTTTTGCCTTTCCCTAGTTACACCATAAAGAGATGGATATCCCTTGGTGTTTAGATTGAATAATTGCAATTAAAGCAGATAAGGGTTTTAGAATGGTTCAATATGATGATCCAAGATTCAGCTTAAATATGGAAATAATAGATGAGCTGAAATTTGCACTTGGTGATGGGCTACCTGATCTTTTTGATCTCTTTTTAAAAGATGCACCTATACGTGTTGAAAACATAAAAGAGCATATTGCAAATAATGATTATACTGAGATTCGAACCTGCGGGCATACATTGAATGGAGGATGCGCAACTTTTGGAGCAACTAGACTTTCAGAAATATGCGCAGAACTTAGTGAAGCATGCAAACAAGGGGAAGATCAAACAGCCCTCAATCAAATTCTTGCCGAAATGGAACATGAGCTTGAAAACGTAATTTATTCTATAAATATAATTTTACAGGACACCTCGACGTCAATCTAACGCCGCACCACTGATTTTTCAATCCAACTTTTATTTTCCTAATCCTTTAAATCCTACCGCACTAACTAATTCACATATTAACTATTTTTTTAACTCCGCAACATATACAACCATATATCTATGATCCATAATTATTGAGTCTAAAAATGAATTTTAATGGAGTATTATCATGGGAAAAAAAGCTCTCCTACTTGGAGCAGGAGGCCCTTTGGGCGGTTTAGAGGCAGGAGCTCTAATCGCTTTAGATGAAATGGGAGTTAAGTTTGAGGTAATATCAGGAGCATGCATTGGGTCAATACTAGCATTGACTTATTCTAGTCCTGCAAATGGTTTTACCCCAAGAGAAGCTTTAGAAAACTGGGTTAAGTACACAGGGGTATCTGACTCAATTTACAATACGCTTCCAGTAAATTATAAAGTTTTTCAAAAAGATGCTGGTGCCTTATCAGATATTTGGGACAAATGGGCAACATTCATGCTCGACAACAATCCATTTATCGAGGCATATCCAAAAACTCCGATACAACAGTATATGACTGACCTGTATTACCTATCTTTAGTAATGGTCGCTCCGAGCAACCTCAACTCTAAAAGCAAATCATTAAGTAGAATATCAAGACAGCTACAATATCTTGTTGATTTCGACAAACTTAAAGATGCGAAGCACGATGTTTATATTAATGCTCTTAATGTTACGGATAAAGAGATAACTCTATTTGGTAAAGATGAAATAACTATAGATCATCTAATTGCCGGTTCCTCACTGTATTTTTTAGCATCACAAACAAACATTGATGGAAAATTATATGCTGAAGGATCTTATGTTGACTGCCTAAATTATGAAGGTGTGCTTAAAGCCCACGATGATATTGACACTTTTGTCGTGATGAATATTCTTAATAAAAAAGCTTTGATAAGAGAACCTCGTGATCTTAATGATGCATACAACCTATCAGTTATGCTGCCATTTATCACCATTGCAGAAGACGATACAAAAATATTTGAAGCCAAATATAAAGGGGATCGCAACTTATTAAAAGTTCAATTTGAAATTCCTGACGCACACGCCCATAAAGCTTGTGATTGGAGTGTATCTAACTTTAAAACCTTACGGGATATAGGATATAAAGCAGGAATGGAATTTTTCGAAAATAACAAACAGCTTCTACTTTCATAACAATAGCTACTTTTAGTTAACTTATGAGCTGCGAGACTGAATTAATAGAGCTAAAGCAAAAGCTGAAACATAGCGAAACAGAAAAGCTATTGATTCAGCGAATTGCTCTTGCAAACTCATTCGATGAAGTTTTAGAAGAGATTTCCGAACATATTGAAGAAAGGTGGGGATTTAATATGTTCGGGGTCCAGCTCGTAGACCAATCCAATAACTTAATTAAATTCCATAAAAACTACAGCACTATTCTAAATAGCCAAGATATTGAATTAGTTGACGTTGATATACCTCTGGATGAATATTCATCAATTTCAGGTTCAGTAGCTATCAGTAAAAAATGGCATTACTACACTGATAATGGGCAAGAATTACCAGATAGCGTTAAAGCAATCGATAAGGAGATGATCGAAAAATTTAACATCAAAGATAATTTAATAGTTCCAATAATAGAGCATGATAAAACTATAGGCATTACCCATCTATCCTCTTGCAATAAAAAACTTGCTCTAAATAAAGGGGATATTGACGAAATACTGAAATTTATCGATGGAATCTCAATAACAATTAAAAATGCCAAGCGCAAAGATGAAATAAATCAGATCAGACAAGACCAACTAGATAAGCTTGAATTAATTAAAAAAATTACAAAATCTACGCAACTTAAAACTCTTCTTAATGTATTCAAAGATGAGCTAAACTCCAAAAAATATTATGATGGATTTGCAATTTTTCTACTCGATGAAAAAGAACATCATCTGATATCAGAATTAACCTCACTCCCAAAAGAGCTTGATGGGATAAAATCAGTTTATGAACACTTCCAATTTGAGTTATTAGATAATAGGCTTGAAAGTAAATGCATTAATAGTGGTAAACCTATTGAGATAAACACTAATAACATCAATGATTGTTCAGACTTTCTCTCAAATCGTTTCAAAATATGGTACGCAAAATCTATTGTCTTGTTCCCGATTAAGAGTCAGCAAAATAATATCGGTTTAATTATTGCCTTTAGCCGCGAAGAAACAATCAAAAGTAAATTCATTGATGAAACTGAAATACTCATAAATCTATTTGCAGACTCAATACAGGGAGCTCTTAACCATGCATGGCTAGAGCGGCAAAAACAACAGATAGATAGTGAAGAAAGAAATCGCCAAAAATTCCTTACCTTTATTTCAAGCATCAATAAACTATCATCAATTGATGACATTTATGAAACTATTATTAATGAATTCCTGGCATGGTATCCGTTTGACCTAGCAGCAGTCTCTATCGTTGAAGAAGACCATCTAGTTATGCAGCGCATTGGCACGCTAAACAATAACTACACAACTATTAAAGAAAATGTCGGCAATTATCTTATTAACAACCCCTACCCAATTAACCAACCATCGGGAGCACCTATAGCTGCTCTTAATAACAACATCCCTATTTATGTACGAGATGTCAAAAAAATCATAAACTTAAAAATGTCGAAAATTGATGGTGGGTCAATCTCTAAATTTCAAGGAGTAAGGACAACTTTACATATTCCCATACAGAAAAGTGATAATGCAACCGGAATCATTTCACTTTGGAGCTTAGATAAACCATTAAATCTTGAAGATGGTGAAATTAACTTCCTGCATTTGTTATGTTCATTTGTTGAATCACCTATTTTAAATGCCACTTTATATACGACAATCTCCAACCAAAGAGAAGAGATTGAAAAAACGATGAACAAGCTCTCTTCTACGCAGCACAAGCTGATAACAACTGAACGAAAAAGAGCTGATGCCTTAAGAATAGCCAAAGAAGCTGCAGAGGCCTCTGCCAGATCAAAAAGTGAATTCCTAGCCAACATGAGCCATGAAATCAGAACCCCAATGAATGCAATTTTAGGGCTTTCTAACCTGATAATCAAAACAGGTTTAACACCTAGGCAAAAAGATTACGCTGAAAAAATAGACTCATCAGCAAAGTCTCTGCTCACTATTATCAATGACATTCTGGATTTTTCTAAAATTGAAGCTGGAAAAATGAAAATCGAGAATATCAGCTTTAACCTAGAAGATGTTTTAGAGAATATTGCCGACATGTTCTTTAATAAAGCTGCGGACAAAGCAATAGATATAATAATATCCGGCACTAACTACATCCCATGCAGCCTAATAGGTGACCCTTTGCGCTTAAGCCAAGTGTTAATAAACCTTATTACAAATGCAATAAAATTCACCTCATCTGGCCAAATTATTGTAAGGGCTAGTTTTGATAAAATTGAAAAAGAAAAAATCAGACTCCGTTTTTCAGTTACTGATAGCGGAATTGGGATTGCAAGAGAAAAGACCTCAATACTATTTGATTCTTTTACCCAAGCTGACAGCTCAACAACCCGTCAATATGGAGGTACTGGCCTCGGACTAAGTATATGTAAAAATTTAGTTTCTATGATGAATGGTAAAATTTGGGTTGATAGCGAGCTTAAAAAAGGAAGTACATTCTATTTCACTGCAGAATTCACAATTGACCGCAGTATCGATGAGAAAAAATTACAAGCTGTTGAAGAGCTCAAATACCATAAAGCTTTAGTCTTTGATCAAAATCCTGCTATTGGATTTTTTATGCAGGAGGAACTTATCTCAATCGGATTAAGAGTAGATAGCGCAACAGATATTGATGACATATTCACTCCGTATTACAATAACGATATCACATATGACATATGTTATATTGATCAAAAAACTGCAGAAAAACTTGGTCCATGTTCATTCAAGAAACTTATAAAAAATCCAAAACTTAAAGATTGTGCCATTGTACTGCTTACAAGTTATGGTAATACCATAGAAGATTATATGAACAAACAGATTACTTCTTATATCGATAAGCCAATCAAACATTCAGCACTTATCAATACCACAACAAAAATACTATCCGGTCATGAAATACATAAGACAAATAGCATTCGATTTAAAAATTCAAAAGACTGGTCAGAGGATTGTTTCCGAGGAATAAATATTCTTGTTGTAGATGATAACGAGATAAACCTTCAAGTTGCCAAAGACACATTGGATAGCACATCAGCCAACGTAACGACTGCTTACAACGGGATACAAGCACTTGATGCTGTTTCGCATAAAAAATTCGATATTATCCTCTCAGACATCCAAATGCCAGAAATGGACGGTTATGAACTTGCTAAAAGATTGAAATGTTCCAAGACCATGAAAAACACCCCTTTAATTGCAATGACAGCTCATGCAATGGATGGAGCCAAAGAATTATGCCTAAGTGCAGGAATGGATGACTACATCTCCAAACCAATTGATTCCAACCAGCTGTTTTCAGTTGTCCATAAATGGATAGATTATAAAACTGAGGGACACAAGAAACTTGCTTGCGAAACCATGAAAAAAACTGTTGTTCCAAAAGGGCCCAGTTTTTTTGATATGGATAACGGTATCCTGAATTTCAAATTAGCGCTTAAACGAATAAACAACAATGAAGAAATATTAAAGAATATTCTTTCATCTTTCTACCACCACTATGTTGAAGCCCCAGAAAAAATAATTATTTTAGTAAAAAACAAACAGTTCTTAGATGCTGAAAGATATGCACATACAATCAAGGGCCTGGGAGGAACAATTGGCTCTGAAGCACTTGCAGAAAGTGCACTTAAATTAGAAGACTTTCTAAAAGATGAAAATAATTTTGAAGAAGATATTTTTACTGAGGTTATGAATGATTTTAATAAGCATTTAGAACAAGTACTGAATTATATAAAAACAATTCTTCCAATAGAAAAATAGACCTCTACATTTTCAAACTCTCTTTTTACTTTCAGTTTCGCTTATCGCGCAAGCTAAATTCACAGCCACAATAATTTTGTCTGTAAATATCCAGCTCGTCACATATTTCTATACTACGTCTAAAACCATCCTTTTTCTTAAAATCAAATGGAATATAATTTTTAAACTTCTCTCCCTGCTCAAATATCATACGGGAGACCTTATGCGGGCCAAGTGTAAGCGTTGTTGTAAAATGAGAATAGCCCAGTTTATCCGCCATTTGAGCAGTACGCTGCAAGCTATATTCAAAACACAATGAACAACGACTACCTTTTTCTGGTTCACCTTCAAATCCACTTATATGTTCTAACCATTTATCATGCTCATATTCATCCTCTTCAATATGAACATTAAGCAACCTAGATAGTTTGAATCCTTCCTCCAACCTCTTCTTATACTCTAAATACGGATCGATATTGGAATTACTAAAAAGCAATCCAACCTTATATCCATCATTTAGCAATTTCTCAATAGGAGCAGTTGCACATGGAGCACAGCACATGTGCACTAAAATCGATTCAATATTATCAGTCATAGTTGTTTAATTATGATGGTCATTGTCAGAAGTATTACGCACTTTCAAGTAATAAAAACAACATGACAACTTAAGCTTATTCAGCAAATGATGCATCAATAAGTTGTTCCAAATGTTGATATTCAGTAGCAGTATCAAATTGTGGAAATTCGGCGATTACATTATCTGGCGCCCTAAACAAAATCCCAGTATCTGCAACTTTAAGCATTGAAGTATCATTATATGAATCTCCAGCAGCTACTGTTTTAAAGTTTAACTCTTTAAAAGCTTCGACAGACTTACGTTTATGGTCATCAAGACGTAATAAATAGTTCTCAATTCTGCCGTTATCTGCAATTTGTAGTTGATGACAAAAAAGCGTAGGCATACCAAGCTGAACCATAAGAGGGTTAGCAAATTCATAATAAGTATCAGAGAGAATCACCAGCTGATATTTAGATCTAATAGAATCAAGAAAATCTTTAGCTCCAGGCATAGGTTCAACCTTGCTGATAACTTGCTGAATCTCATTCATGCCCAGATTATTCTTATCGAGAACACTAAGTCTCATCTGCATAAGTTCATCATAATCAGAATAATCTCTAGTGGTTGCGCGCAGCTCTTTTATTCCTGTCATATCAGCAAATTCAATCCATATTTCAGGAACCAACACACCTTCAAGATCTAAACAAACAATCTTCACATATCACCTCAATAGATTATTAATTATGCAACATTTAGCAGCATAATTTACCATGGAGTTAACCAAGTCATCAAATCTTTTGTATATATAGATATTTACCCTTTAAAAGCAATAATCAGTAACATTATTTCAATAGTACTTTTTTAAAAAGTATAACAAAACGCGGTTTCAAGTAATAAGTTAAAAAAATCTTATAGTTAATTCAAATAATAAATAACTAATATAACTGGATTTAGAATTTGAATATAAATATTATCAACTTTGCATAAGTTTCTATTACAGTAATAATTAGTTTGAGGTATTTAGTATGTCATATGTCATAAATAATGGGACAAAAATATATTACGAAGTTCATGGTTCTGGTGAACCTGTAGTGTTATTGAGAGGGCTAGGTGGAACAGTTAAGGGCTGGGCAAGCCAGGTAAGACACCTGTCCGACAAGTTCCAAACCATTCTTATAGATAACCGAGGTGCAGGAGAATCAGATAAACCTGACGAAGAGTACTCGCTGGAAATATTTGCTGCAGATTTAAAGTGCGTTTTAGATGATATTGGCGTTAAAAAAACCCATTTACTAGGTTTGTCCATGGGTGGGTTTATAGTGCAGCGGTTTTATAGTTTATACCCTGATATGGTACACACCCTGATACTTGGATGCACAGGAACTGGCCTATCCGATCCAGAACAAATTAAGTTTTCAGCTGAATTCGAAGAGATTTTAAATGCTGAAAGAACTGAAGAAAATAGAGATGATCTTATCGAAAAGATGAACGAATATTTTTTCCATCCAGAATTTGCTGAAAATAATCAAAAATTTATGCAGCTAGTATTTGTTGATGCACAAAACAAAAGGCAACCAGCACATGCATATAAACGACAGCTGAGAGCTTGTTATTCAAATACCCACCTATCACCCCTACTTAATGACATTAAAGCACCTACGCTAGTAATGCATGGAGATGAAGATGTGGTAGTCCCAGTTGAAAATGCATATTATTTACATGACAACATCAAAGATTCTGAGATAGATATTTTTAGCCGAAGCGGTCATATGTTTTTTCTAGAAAAAGAGAAAGAATTTAACGCCGCGTTGCTCCTATTTTTAGAAAAACACCCGTTCAAATAACAGTTGTAATGAATAATTAAATGAGATGAATTCAATCGTTTTCACAAGATATCACCCAATAAGAAAGCCGCTTAAAAAGCGGCTTCCTTGCTTATAAGACAAAGGATCTTAGATCAGAACAGATCTGGAAGTTTGCCATCAGCCTGTTCAATAATATCTAGCTCATCCTTCTCTTCCAGAGGCGATCTAGAGGCGATGAAATCACCGGTATCCATTTGGCTATATCTTTTTCCTGGCGCTACCATTGGGTATACATTTGCATTCCTATCAATCATAACTTCTAAAAATGCTGGTCCGTCAAACTCAATAAACTCTTTGATTACGGCTGACACATCAGCCTTTTGATCAACTCTCTTAGAGAATTTAAATCCGTCAGCAACTGCAGCTTTAACAAAGTCCTTGCTATGCCCAACCTTACATGAACCTGAAAAACGTTTTTCAAAGAATAGTTTTTGCCACTGGCGCACCATTCCATCTGCCAGATTATTAAATAAAAGCACTTTTACCGGAAGATCATAGGTTACAACTGTTTCAAGCTCTCCCATGTTCATACGGATACTGCCATCACCATCTATATCTATCACTAGTTTATCTGGATTAGCTATTTGAGCCCCTATAGCAGCAGGAAGACCAAATCCCATAGTCGCCATAGCACCAGAGGTTAACCAAGTTCTTGGCTTTTTGTAATCCAAATATTGAGATGCCCAAATTTGATGCTGTCCAACACCTGTGGTAATAATTGCATCACCCTGCACAACTTTATTTAACTCTTCCAATACATAATATGGCTGAATCACATCAGTATTTCGATCATAGTTCATTGGGTATTTTTCTTTAAGCAATTTAATATGCTCTATCCAACGACTAAGATCTTTTGAATAATCTTTTCCAAATGTAATAAGACGCTGCAATCCTTCCTTTGCATCACCAACATGATTCCACTTGGTAAGTTTAATCTTATTAATCTCTGACGCATCGATATCAAGATGAGCAATTGCTTGAGCTCGCGGAGCAAACTTCTCTGCATAACCAGCAACACGATCATCAAAGCGTGCACCAATTGCAATTAGGAAATCACAATCTTCAACGGCATAATTTCCAAATGCCGTACCGTGCATACCAATCATACGCAAACACAGATCATGCTCAGTATCCATGCCACCGATTCCATTAAGCGTGGTTACAACTGGTATGCTAAATTTCTCGGCGAACTGACGTAGTTCATCAGCAGCATCACTATGGATAATGCCTCCACCAGCATAGATCAATGGTCTATTACTTTTTCCTAGAAGATTAAAGAACTCTTTACACTTTTCATCTGTAATTTGAGCACTCTTCAGATTTTCCAGCCTGTTTCTATATCCACGTATTGGCAGATCACCTTCACCTGAAAATGCTCCTACCCAATTTTGTACATCTTTAGGAACATCGATTACAACTGGGCCTGGACGACCTGTTCGAGCAATTTCGAAAGCTGTTCTTACCGTCTCTTCTAGTTTAGAAGGATCTTTAACTAAGAATACATGTTTAGCACATGGGCTCATCATGTTTAGAATTGGAGCCTCTTGGAATGCATCTGTACCCATGCTTGCTGTTGGAACCTGACCACAAACCATCACTAATGGAACAGAATCTGCCATACAATCACGAATAGGAGTGATTACATTGGTTGCTCCTGGCCCAGATGTGACTACGACAACACCAACTTTTCCTGTAGAGCGCGCATAACCAGCAGCCATAAAACCAGCACCTTGTTCGTTAGCTGGTACGATTACATTAATTTGATCATCCGCCTGCTTCTGGTGCTCTACATTGTGTCGATACAAGGCATCAAATACCGGAAGAATTGCTCCGCCGCTGTAACCAAATACGGTATCAACGCCCTCATCTGCTAATACTTGTACTATTGTATCTGCACCTGAAACTTCTTTGCCTGCTAATGGATGATTTGGGGTGTTTTCCACAGTCATAAATCCAATCTTCAAAATTCTTTGTTAAATGGCGGGATTGCCAAAACCTGATATTCTCTACAAAACTCCTAAATAATACAATAAGGAGGTAATAATTTATAGCTTCAAGTATGTTAAATAATCATATCTATCAACTATTTTGCACCTAGCAATATTAGCTGCTAATAAAATTCGGCCAAGCTATGATCCATATCTCTTGCTGGATTATCCGTGCGCGGATGGCCTGTAATCATAGCTGGAATACCGGCCACTGTTACATGAGCAGGTACATCCTCTAATACCACTGAACTTGCAGCTATAATAGCCCCTTCATTTACTTCAATATTACCCAGTACTTTTGCCCCTGCACCGATAAGAACTCCATGACGAACCTTAGGATGGCGATCACCCTTCTCATTGCCAGTCCCGCCAAGGGTAACTCCATGTAGGATAGAAACATTATCCTCAACAACTGCCGTCTCACCAATCACTATCCCGTGTGCATGATCAAAAAAAACACCGGTTCCGATAGTTGCTGCTGGATGAATATCTACACTAAATACTTCTGACATTCGACTTTGTATAAAAAGAGCAAGAAACTTACGTCCTTGACGCCAATACCAATTAGCGATCCTATAGCATTGCAGTGCTTGAAACCCTTTAAAAAAAAGTAATGAAGAAACAAACCCTGTGCAAGCGGGGTCTCTCTCCGCTATAACTTGTAGATCTACACACGCTGATTCAATAATTTTGCTATCTTCAAGCATAGGGTCGGCAATGATTTTCATCCAATTGCGATCAGCAAGAGTTGGGCCTCCAAGTTTGCTTGCAAGATGAAACATCAATACATCAGCAAAGCTTTGGTGATAAGTTACCGTAGAGTAGATATATGATGACAACAAAGGCTCATTTTTAAGCTCATGCTCAGCCTCTTTTTCTATCTCTTGCCAAAGTTGGTGCGGCGTAAGGTAGTTATCTTTGCTTTGAGTCATTATTGGTAGGACCTATTCAGTTGATTCTATATAAATAATGTAACATGAATTTACCTGTTTTTTTTATAAAATAGTTAAATTTAATAGTTGGCTCTATTAAGTAACTTGGTTTCGCATAACGATAACTATACCCTTTTGAAATTAGGGTTAATTGATCAGAATCAAAAAAGCCCTAATCAAAATGATTAGGGCTTTAAATACAAGAAGATATTCTTCTACTTTTTAGAATACTAATTCAAGCTTCGCTAAACGAGCTTCAATCTCATCCATAATCGCTTTTTCTTCTTCAGGTCCTTTTGCATCAAAGGTCATGGAGAAGCGAATGAATGCACCGGCATCATCCCAAGGCACTGTTGAGATAAGAGCATTCTTGATTAGGTATTCTGACACCTCTTCCGCGCTATTAAAGGTGATACCTGACTTTGTACCTTTTGGAGCAGGAACGTAGCAATAGAATGTTCCTTTTGGCTTTACAGCTTTAAAACCAACTCTTTGTAGGCCACCAACAAGCATATCAAATCTTCTTGAGTATTTTGCACATGTTGCAGCTGTGATTTCTGTATGCTCAAGAGCATAAACACCGGCCTTCTGAATAGCTCGGAACTGACCTGAATCAGTGTTATCTTTTATGGTTGCAAATGCTTTAACCATTTTCTTGTTTCCAACTACAAATGCCAGTCTCCAACCTGTCATATTGTAGGCCTTAGACATTGAGTGAACCTCAATACCAACATCCATTGCTCCTTCAACTGAAAGGAAGCTAAGTGGCTCACAATCATCAAATGTAAGAGCTGCATATGCTGCATCATGAACAACTGCAATATGATTCTCTTTTGCAAATGCCACTACCTTTTCAAAAAACTCTTTGGTTGCTACCTGGCCAGTTGGGTTATTTGGATAGTTTAGATAAAGAAGCTTTGCTCTTTTAAGAATATCCGCCGGGACTGCGGTTAAGTCTGGAAAGAAATCGTTCTCTTGCAATAATGGAAGGTTGTGTACCTCACCACCCAGATATTGAGTGTGCGTCGCTGCTACAGGGTATCCTGGAGTAGTTTGTAATACAACATCACCTGGGTTGATTAAGCACAAAGGAAGCATAGCCAGAATTGGCTTAGATCCAACTCCGTGAATTATATTTTCAGCTGCACTTTCAACCTCTACACCGAAAACTTTCTTCATATAATCTGCAGCAGCTTCTTGGAATTCAGGGATACCGTTATCTGCATACCATCTATTTTCAGGTTTACCAGCTTCTTCTGCTAGCCTTGCAACCACACCTGCATCAGCTGCCTGATCTGGCTCACCAACACCCATGTCAATTAACTCTACATCTGGGTGCATCTCTTTAGCTGCCATCTTGGCTCTTTTGATCTTTTCAAACTTGTATATTGCAGTTGATTTACCAAACTGCTTTCCGCCCAAACGCTCTGATATTAGGTCTTCAAAAAAATCCACGGCAACTCCTTAAAATTTCTACTTAAAACTGAGAGGCACATGCTAATCGAATTAGGCATAAAAAAAAAGCGGATTTTACCATCCGCATTTTTTATTTCATGTTTATTGAGCAATAAGCGCGAGTTATTAGTTAAACATGCTCTTAAGAACATTACGATCCAGTTTACCAGCTCCAGTCAGTGGTAAAGCATCTCCGATCTTTACTTCTTTAGGCACCTTAAATTTGGCCAGCTGTCCACGACAAAACTCTTTTATCTCTTCCTCCGTCACACTATGGCCAATACGCGCAACCACTAAAGCAACAGGAGCCTCACCCCACTTATCATCTTTAATGCCAACACAAATAGCTCCTGCTACTGCTGAATGACACTTTAAAACTTGCTCTATCTCTTCAGGCGATACATTTTCCCCTCCAGAGATAAACATATTATCTGCTCTTCCAGAAATAGAAACTAAACCATTTTCATCTTCAACAGCCATATCGCCTGTATAGACCCATCCACCTTCAAGAAACAGCTTTTCTGTACGCCAATGATCATTCAGATACCCACCGAATGAGTGCGGGCTACGCAAGCACAGAACGCCTTCTTCCCCAACCTGCACTTCTTCTTTAGTATCTTGGTGGACTATCTTGAAATCAGAATGAGCCATAGGCAAACCAATTTTATCAACATTTGCCTTTGATTCTTCAAGAGTGCCAGTTTGCAAAACATACATAAAATTTGACGGACCGGCTTCTGTCAACCCATACGCTTGATTTGTCACGATACCCTTATCCCAGAATGGCTTAAGCACGGTTTCATTACAAGGGGCTGCTGCTGTAGTTATCCCAATAAGAGAACTTAAGTCTGTTTCAGCAAACTTTGGGCTAGCTATCATGAACTGTAACATCGCCTCAACAGCTCCAAACGCGGTAATCTTTTCTTTTTCAATAAGGTGTAATACTAAATCTGCATCAAAACCACGAATAATTGCTACTTCTGATCCCATATAATAGGAGGGGTATAAAGAGTTCCAACCTCCAATATGAAAAAATGGAAATGTGTGCAATATTTTTTGGTCCTTCCCTGCACCAACCATCGATGCTGTTACCATTATATCGAAAGTGTTCCAAACCATCTGCCTATAAGGGACAATACAGATTTTAGGTACTGCTGTTGTTCCACCAGTATGGATATACATTTGGGTCTGATTCAGTGAAAGAGGTACATTTACACTTTCAACAGGACGAGATAAAACTTCTTCCTCATACATTTTTTGGCTATCGCCAATACAAACTTGATATTCTAATGTTTGAGGCATTAACCACGAACCAACTTGTTCTGCAAAAACATCTTCAAAAAAGATAGCTTTAGGCTGAATTCTATTCATTAAATCTTCAAGTTCATTCTTGTGCAAAAAATAACTCAGTGGAGAAAGGATGTACCCAAGCTTGCTACATGCAAAAAATAGATCTATAGCCTCAACCCTATTAGTCATAAAAATACAGATTCTATCTCCACGTTCCATCTTTAATTCATCACGTAGATATGCGCCTAATTTATTAGCTCTGTCGTCCATATCTTTGAATGTATAACGAGTATCAGTTGCCACATCATAAATCGCATTAAAATCTGGGGACATTTTTGCCCTTCTCCCAGAAATATCACCAACCCACCCCATTGGTACGTCGTCATAATTTTTTGGCGATGACATCTAAAATCCCCTCACAATATTCATTCCATATAAAATTTAACAAGTTGACATTTTAATCCTAGTTGAAAAAAACCGTTAATTATCTCAATAGAATCTGCTTTTATACGTTTTTTTACAAAATGAGATATATCGCACAGCAATGGGCTTTGCTCATCTGTCCAAATAGGTAATACTCGTCTATTCTTTATAGTAAGAAATATAAATTATTACGTGTCGCATTATTGAGGATCATATGGAACAAAAAATATCAATAGGGGATCTGCATATCCTTTTAGTTGAACCTTCTTCAGCCCAACGCAGAATTATCATTGAGGAGATGAACGGCGTAGGCATTATCAATATTGATGCTGTTACTAATGGATCAGAAGCACTTGAATCTATGGAAAAATATCCACCAGATCTTGTAGTAAGTTCTATGTATTTTGAAGATATGACAGGAAACAATCTAATAAATGCAATGCGCGTAAATGATGATTTCAAAGACATTCCTTTCATGCTGATATCCAGCGAAACAGATGAGCATTACCTTGATCCGATGCGTCAAGCAGGGGTTATTGCAATATTACCAAAGCCATTCGAGCGCTTAGCTCTTAAAAGAGCAGTATTTGCAACTCAAGATTACATTTCACCTGAACAACTTCATCTTGATGACTTTGATGTTGAGGATCTACGGGTATTGGTCGTTGATGACAGCCTAATGGCTAGAAAACACATCATCAGAGTTCTCACATCAATGGGAATTGAAAGAATTACCGAAGCAAAAGATGGTGTTGAGGCTGTAGAAACTCTTAAAGAATCTATATTCGACCTAATTGTAACTGATTATAATATGCCAGAGATGGATGGCAGAGCACTTATTGAATACGTTAGAAAACAAAGCTCTCAACAAGATATTCCAATCTTAATGGTTACCAGCGAAACCAATGAAACCAGACTCTCATCTATCCAACAATCTGGAGTATCTGCAATTTGTGATAAGCCTTTTGAAACATCTACTGTTAGGGATATGATTGGGCGCATTATGTCCGACTAATGAAAGATATGTCCGACTAATAAAAGAAATATTTCTTAACCATGCAGACACACCATTAAGTGTTTAAACTTTTATCTACATAGAGTTATCAAAAAAATCGAGGCTGTATATCAGCCTCAATTTCATTGGAATAAATACATTATGAGCAACCCTGAAGTACACTTTAGAAAAGACTATGAGCCATCAAATTACCTAATTGATGAAATTGAGTTAGTTGTCGATATTAAAGATGATTTTACGTTAGTTTCCTCTACTCTATCAGTTAAAAGAAATTCAGAATCTAAGAGTGACTCTACCCTACTTAAACTTAATGGAGTTGAACTCGAATTAGTATCTATAACTATTGATGAGAAACAACTAAACGAATCACAGTACACCATTACTAGTGAGCACTTAACTATTGAAAATGCTCCTGATATATTCCAATTAAAAATTGAAAATAAAATCCACCCGGATACCAATACATCTCTTGAGGGTCTTTATCGTTCGAATGTTATGCTTTGTACTCAGTGTGAAGCAGAAGGTTTTCGTAAAATAACTTATTTTATCGATCGCCCTGACATCCTCAGTAATTACCAAACTACTGTTAAAGCTGACAAAGATAAATTCCCGGTATTACTTTCAAATGGTAACCGTATTGATAGTGGTGATTTGGATAATAATCGTCATTTTGCAACTTGGTTAGACCCTTCCAAAAAACCATCATATTTATTTGCACTTGTTGCTGGGGAACTTGAAGTACACGAAGACAACTTCAAAACATGTTCTGGAAGAAACGTAAAGTTGGAAATATTTGTTGAAAAGGAGAACATTGGCAAAACTGCTTATGCAATGGCCTCATTGAAAAAAGCCATGCTCTGGGATGAACAGACATACAAGCGTGAATATGATTTAGATATTTATATGATTGTTGCCACCAATGACTTCAACATGGGAGCCATGGAGAATAAAGGTCTAAATATCTTCAATTCTAAATATGTACTTGCAAATCAAGATACTGCAACTGATTCTGATTATGAAGGAATCGAGAGCGTTATTGCACATGAGTATTTCCATAACTGGACTGGCAATCGCATAACTTGCAGAGACTGGTTTCAATTAAGCCTAAAAGAGGGGCTTACCGTATATAGAGACCAACAGTTCTCTGGAGACATGAACTCCAAATCAGTTAAGCGGATAAATGACGTTAAGATACTTAGATCTCATCAATTTCCTGAAGATTCGGGACCAATGTCCCACCCAGTAAGACCTGAGTCATATATTGAGATGAATAACTTTTACACCGTAACTATATACAACAAAGGTGCTGAAGTTATAGGGATGTATCATACCCTGCTTAGGAGTGATGGTTACTACAAAGGTATGGACCTCTATTTTATACGTCATGACGGACAAGCTGTTACCTGTGATGACTTTTTAAATGCTATGGCTGATGCCAATAACATCGACCTCTCGCAATTCTCCCTTTGGTATAGCCAAGCAGGCACACCTATCCTGGAAATTTCTGATAGTTATAACCATGACAAGCAAACTTATACTCTTAACATTAAGCAAAATAATTTAGCCTCCAAGCAGGAAGATCAAGAAGATTTAAAACCATTCCACATCCCATTTAAATTTGGGCTTCTGGATACATATGGAAGAGATGTTGAATTAAATGGCAAGGCCTCTACGATTTTGAGTATTACAGAAGAGCAATCAAGCTATACGTTTGAAGGTATAAAAGAAAAACCAACCCCATCATTTTTACGTGGATTTTCAGCACCGGTTAAATTGGAATATCCATATTCAGATGAGCAGCTTTCATTTTTAATGTCTCATGATAGTGATGACTTTAATCGCTGGGAATCAGGGCAAAAGCTAGCAATAAGAATGATAAAAAAACTTGCTGATGCTGACAAAAACGGTGAAGAGCTAGACGTTGATATACGTTATATAACAGCATTCAAAAACACTCTTTTAAGCCATCAACTAAATAAATCATTTGTAGCTCTTGCTCTAAGCCTTCCATCAGAAACCTATCTATTAGAAGTGCTTGGTGGAGAAGATATCGATCATATTTTGGCTGCTAGAAACTTCATTCGCAAAGCTATTGCTGAAAACCTCCATCAGGAATTATTATCGACCTATAACGCTAATATTACTGAGCAAGCTTATAGCATGGATGCTGATGCCATCGGTATGCGCAGCCTTAAAAACCTTGCTTTAGGCTATCTAATTGCACTAGAAGATGATGAAAGCATCAACCTATGCAACACACAATTTTTTGATAACGATAATATGACTGATGAGATAAGTGCCTTAACTATGTTATCTCATACCAACCACCCATCAAGGCAACATGCTCTAGATCATTTTTACGATAGATGGCAAAAAGAGCCTTTAGTGGTTGATAAATGGTTTGCAATTCAAGCGATGTCAAAACTAGCCAATACACTTGATGATGTTAAAAGGTTGATGAATCACCCAGCATTTAACATTAAGAACCCTAATAAGGTTAGAGCTCTTATTGGATCTTTCTGCCAAGGTAACCTCTTAGAGTTTCATAAAGATGATGGTTCTGGCTACAACTTTATTGCTGAGCAAATACTTAAGCTTGATACGATAAATCCTCAGATTGCAGCAAGAATTGTCAGCTCTCTTATCAACTGGAAAAAATTTGCTCCAAACAGACAAGATCTAATGAAGCAACAGCTAGAACAAATAGCTGCCACCCCAAATCTTTCAAAGAATGTGTTTGAGATAGCGTCTAAAGGCTTACATAGTAAATAGCTTTAAACCTTCCCTGGACTTTTGGAAAAGCTTCAGGGGATAGCGGACCTAGTCGCAAAATCTATTTGCACGCAAACTAATTGTGATGCGCCTCACATTTAACCCTTTACTTATATAAGAAACCCCTTATAATTGCATTCCTTAACTAATTACAATTAGTTAAATAACTCCGTATAAAAACAATTCATTTGGGGAATTCATGAATAAGACTCTAAGATTTTCGCTTCAAATTGGGCTTTTATTAATATGTATAACTGCGAACATTGTCGCACTTTATCATGTGGCTAATGGTACACTGACATATTCAGATAGTATAAGCGTAAACCAATATGAGGAAATAAGCAGTGTCAAACTTATCATCTAATAGTTCCAATGAAAACAGTTCTGAAAGAAGACACTTAAAAAGAAGAGCAACCTCAGATAGAAGAAGCTTTCAAAGGTTTGAACCAGGAAAAATCACAACTGACCGACGCAGATCACTTGCTGATAGAAGAGAATCAGAAGGACTTCCTACACTGTCTCTTCAATAATTAACCCATAAAATATTCATCAAACTATAAAAATAACTTACCTAATTATACATTAAGGATTCGCGTTATCTGTCCCTTCATACCAGTCCTCATTACCATATAACTCTTCTGCGCACTGCTCACAAAGTCCATGACTGAATTTTGACTGAGTATACTTTTCTATATACGACTCTAATTGCCCCCAGCAACCTTCCTCATCACGAATCCTTTTACACTTTGCACAAATTGGAAGTAACTCTTGTAACTGATTAATCTCATCTAAAACAGTTTTAAGATCAGCTATTAATAGTCCTTTTTCTCTTTCTGATTTCTTGCGCTCGACAATTTCATTTTCAAGTTTTATCATATAATTTTTATGCTCTTGCCTTTCCTCTTCCTCTTCCTCTTTTGGCAACCAATGCCTCAATACAATAAAAATCACTAATATCGCAGCAACTACATTAAGAAATTTGGGGACAAATACGCATTCTGGCCTAACCAGAAAATCATGAACATACTTTGGGAAAAAGCCAACTACTGAGGTGTACCATGCACCAAAATAGACACTCTCAAACAGCGTTCTAAATGCATCTATAGCCAAAATCGGCAAAATAATGCCTTCAAATTATTAATGACGAATCATCGAATTTCATGGCACTAAAAACTCAACATACTATTTACTCATTTCCAACAGCTTAAGTTAAGCATCACTTCATCATCTTACGAATATACTTTAATTTTCCTTTGTATGGTGGATATATCAAAGGCAAATCAGGCCATGAAGCTGCTTTCAAGATACTCTTCCGGTGAGAGAAACACATAAAACCCTCAAGCCCATGATATCCACCTATACCACTCTCTCCTACTCCACCAAAAGGCAGATTTGGATTCACCAAGTGATTAATGCAGTGATTAATACAGCCTCCACCAAACTGAATATTTGAAATTAATTCGTTTTGAACGCCTTTGCTCTCACTAAATATGTAACAAGCCAACGGATGCTGCGGCAATTTAGCAACTACTGAATAGATATCTTCAAATGAGTCATATTCTAAAACAGGGAGGATAGGGCCAAAAATCTCATCTTGCATAACCTTATCTTGCAAAGTCACTTCAGTCATTACTGTTGGGGCAATAAACCTATCTTTTAAATTAAACTGACCACCAACAACAACTTTATCCTGTTCGATAAGAGTTGTAAGCCGGTTATGGTGCTGTGCGTTTACTATACGGCCATAATCCTCACACTTTGCAGCATCTTCCCCATACAAATTGATAATACGTTTTATTAACTTATCTATAAAAACCTGCTTAACATCTTTATGAACCAAAAGATAATCTGGTGCCACACAGGTTTGCCCTGCATTCATAAACTTTCCATAAGCAATACGATTAACTGCAATATCAATATTTGCATCAGAATGAACGATACAGGGACTTTTACCTCCGAGCTCAAGAGTCACTGGAGTGAGATTATTCGCAGCTGCAGACATCACAATTGAACCAACACGTGGACTGCCGGTAAAAAAGATATGGTCAAATTTCTGTTCTAACAAGGATGTTATTTCTTGTACTTCACCAGAAACATATGCAATGTATTCAGGCTGAAACGTGGTGTTTATCAACTCACCTATAACCTTACTCACGGTAAGTGTTAATTCAGAGGTTTTTACCACAGCAGTATTTCCTGCAGCTATTGCTGCAACCAAAGGGGTAAAAGTAAGTCCTACAGGGTAATTAAAGGGGGAAATAATTAAGTTAACTCCAAGCGGATAAAAATATACCTTGCTTGATGCAGGCTGAATAAGCACTGGGGTCTTAACCCTCTTGGGTTTCATCCACCCCTTTAATTTCTTAATGGTGTAAGTAATATCATGCAGTACAAAACCTATCTCTGTCACATAGGATTCAAAATCACACTTACCAAGATCCTGCTTTAAAGCTTTGCCTAATTCACTTTCATACTTCTGAATTGCTTGCTTCAGCTTTTTTAATTGTTCAACCCGAAAATCATATAATTTTGTAGCAGAAGAATTAAAGTAAGAGCGTTGTTTTTGAACAATTTCAACAATATGTTGAAAATCTTCCATAAATTTACCCCCTCAATTACTATTTCTAATAGCCAACATCATTAAGCTTTACGAAAGCAACAGCATTATGCTTTAAATTCGCTCACCCGATCAGTGAGTTGTTGTGCTGTATTCATCAATTGCTCAGAGCCAGATGATAAAGACCTAGCTGCATCTAAAGTTGTTTGAGACTGCCCTTCAACATTAACAACATTACGATTAATCTCTTCTGCAACCGCAGCCTGCTCTTCTGATGCAGTTGCAATTTGGAAATTACTATCATTAATTTGTCTGATTCCATCAATAATGGACATAAGCATTTCACTCATCTTGGTCGCCATACTCACCCCAACCTCTGCTCTATCTTTACTACTTAGCATGATAGATACATTGCCCTGTATATCACTTTGGAAGCGATCAATTATATCCTGAATCTCTCCGGTTGCCCCCTGAGCCCGCTGAGCCAGGGTCCTTACCTCATCAGCAACCACTGCAAATCCACGCCCCTGCTCACCTGCTCTTGCAGCCTCGATTGCAGCGTTAAGTGCAAGAAGGTTAGTTTGATCAGTAATATTATTAATCGTATCAACAATTCCACCAATTTCATTCGAAGTACTGGATAACTTTTCAATACTTGCCACTGCCTGCATCACTTCATCAGACAACCCATTAATAACCTCTACATTCTCATTAACAATCTGGTTAACCTTTTCAACTTCATCAACAGCTGAAGTTGCAATTGCTGAAGCTGTCTGAGTATTACTCGCTACCTCCTGTACAGTTGCTACCATCTCATTCATTGCTGTTGCAACCTGCATAACCTCACTTAGCTGCGCTTCCATGCTCTCTTTAGTGCTGTTGGAAATATTTTGCACATTAACTACCTGGCTATGCACCTCGTCTCCCGAGGCACGAATTTGATTTGTCACCGATTGAAACGCATCAATCATATGATCAAATGCTAATGATACTGCTCCTAATTCATCATGACTTTCAGCTTTTATTCTCAGGGTTAAATCTTGAGTTTTTGCTACTGTCTCGGCCAACCTACGAATATGCTCAATTCTCTTTAAAACTTTTTTACTAAAGTAAACATACGCAAGAATTGAAATAATAAAAGTAAAGATGAGGAAAGCTAGTGAGTTGTATTCTAATCGGGTAATTGCCTCTTTCGATTCCTCCTCCATCATCATTACAGCTTTATTCATCTCTTTGAGAATAACGATAGATTCACTTGCAAATTTTGAAAGGTCTATTGCAGCCATATCTTGCTGCGAAAGAATCGTCTCTAACTGTTTTGCAAAATCACCCCAAATACCCTGTACTTTAATAAGCTGGCGCTCAGTCTTCTCATTACTAACTTTGGGTAGGCTTAATTCATCACTGCCTTCTATCAAGCCTTCAAGCGTTTTATCAAACAAATCTTTGGTTTTATTAAGGTCATCACCGATAGGTAGCCCTGATTTAACAAGTAATAGCTCTTTACTCATTTTTTGAATCAGCATCCGCTGTCTGCCAGCAAGATTAATCATAGTTCCATATGACTTTGATCCATTAACCCAAAGCTGCAAAGAGACAAAATTCCCTAAAACCATACTAAAAAACACAAAAATCAATGCAGTAAACTTAAAACGTATGCTCATACCTAAAATCCAAATAATAAAAACTTATCCAAAGTATAGTATCTATAAGTCGAAAGCATATAGCGTCAGTCCACAATTATGCATTTATTTCATACACCTAACGCATGAAATACCACCTGCAAATCCAAACAGCTGGAAGCAAACTTACTAGGGAAAATTTCCACTTTGTTAAATAGATAAGCTTTTAATTTTACGTGGATATAAGATAAGAAATTAACCGCTTAAACCTCTATTTATTAAAAATGGATCTAGAGGTCTTTTATTATCGCTTTTGTATCTACTGCCTTAACATCACATCTGCAAATACGAAGTTATCTCTAGTAACCACTTCCCCAACCACTATATCTATTTGCTCTTTGAACATTGGCCCATCAAATACAAAGCTATGAAACTCTCCATTTTCTCCGCATGGATCGGTTCCCTCTGGGAGTGAATCAAGAAAATCATGAGTAAATTCCTTGCCAGAAAAATCTTCAGGGATCTTTCTTGGATCTACGCAAGTAATTACCGTTCTTAAGCCACTATCGATCATCTCCCTTGATAGCTCTTCTGTAGGAGCACCCCAAATTGGAAATATTGGTTCAATATCTGATCCGGCTAGTTTTTCTACTCTATAGTTTCTTACATCCTCAAGAAACAGATCACCGAACGCAAAGCATTCCACATCATCACCCTTAACTCTTGCAACAAATTCCCCCATTATTGTTTCATAATCATCATTGCTACATGGATACGGTATCTCAATAATCTCTAAGGGAAGACCAATGCTATTCGCTTGCTTTTGTAGCAGCTCAACCCTTACTCCATGCATAGCTACACGATCAAACTCTTTATTTACCGTACAAAATAGTCCGGCAAGGTTAATTGTCGGATCTTGCTGTAATTTATACAGAGCCCAAGCGCTATCTTTGCCACTGCTCCACGACATTAGTGTTTTTCTTTTCATTTCTATTAAATCTCACCAGGAATTAAGGCATAAGGCGGCAATAAGATAAGTTCATGACACCGTTTTTATTGAATTCAAATAATATGCATTACGAAGGTTGTAGTATAGTTTTTTTATTAGTTAGCTAAAAATACGTAAAGGGAGTTAAAAATCATCAAATGTAAGTAAGCATTTACTTACAAAACAAACCTCTATAATATGTAATACTTATACAAAGTACATAAACTAAAAAAACAATCGATAACCCTACCTATTAATGGAGTATGCATGGGAATTCTTATACGGATATTTTTAATAGCTGCTTTGGGAATTATTATTTCCACTCTCAACCATATAGATTATGGAAGAGTAATTATTGCCTTGTTAATCAGTTATCTTTTTATTAATAACTTCACCCTTAAAAAAACCATTTCCAAACTTCAAGATTCGATTTCATTATTAAGAACAGAAAAGAAAAATCCAATCCATACAAATTCAGAAGATACAGAAAGTCCTGAAAAATACTCATATAAATACAAGCCTCATACTTCACAGCAAGAGCCCATACAGCAAGCTAATTCGACAACACCCCCTGTACAAGAATCTGTTCATAAAGTCATACAGGAAGATACTCTCTCTGTTACCGATGAAAGCTCCATCTTAAATGTCTCTGATTATCTTAACCATGAAGATACTGATAAAAACCCAACCACTATAAATCAAGATTCAAATAGAGCTACAGCCTCTAAAAGTAATTCTAAATTTGAATATACCCAAAATACTAAAGATTCAGCAGACCCAAAAGAATCTCCTTTTGATCATGCATGTTCATTCATTATTAAAAAGGTTAAAGATTATTTCACATCAGGCAACACGATTGTCCGAGTTGGAATTGTTGTCCTATTTTTTGGGGTAGCATTTTTATTAAAGTATGTTGCCCAACATACGCAATTACCAATTGAATTACGTTATATTGCCACGGCTATTGGCGGATTTGCCCTCCTCTTTTTGGGGTGGCGCGTACGAACAAAAAATATTGGTTATTCTCTTTCACTACAGGGTGGCGGCATCGGCATCTTGTATCTAACCGTTTTTGCTGCTTTAAGAATCTCCCACATTTTATCACCAACTGCCGCCTTCGCTTTACTTGTTATAATCGTAATACTTTCCTGCACCATTGCGGTATTACAGAATGCACCTACCCTTGTTGTTCTAAGTATCCTTGGCGGTTTTTTTGCTCCAATCATCGCTTCTACAGGCAGCGGAAATTTTGTTCACCTTTTCGCTTATTACCTAATTTTAAATGTCGGTATAGCTTTCACGGCATGGTTTAAATCATGGCGCGAACTTAATCTAATTGGGTTTATTTTCACCTTTGTAATCGGGCTGCTTTGGGGATTGAAATATTACCAACCAGAACATTACGATTCTATTCAACCATTTTTAATTACATACTTCTTACTCTATAGCTTTATTTCAATTGTATTTACTATAAAACAAGCTGACAAAGGCATTAAATATATTGATAGCGCATTAGTATTTGGAACGCCAATTGCTGCTTATGGATTGCAGGCAGCCATTGTGCATGAAATAAGTATGGGGGTTGGTATCAGCGCTGCAATTATTGGTGGCTATTACATCCTCATCACCTACCTTCTACTTAAACTATATGGTTCAAAGGCCAAAATTCTGTTGGAATCATTCCTGGCTTTTGGCATTGGTTTCTTAACTCTGGCCATCCCGCTGGCTTCAACGGATGGCAGAATAACTTCAGCCTCGTGGGCAGTCGAGGGAGCAGCATTATTATGGATAGGTATTAGGCAGGATCGCACTCTGGCCCGGATAGCTGGTACGGTCTTAATTCTCTTAGGTAGCATTGCTTTTGCCATTGGACTAAAAATCGACCCCGCTCCATTATCTGCAGCAATCACCCCTTTCCTAAATTCCGATTTTATAGGTATTATTTTAATTACAGCTTCTTCTATCTTTGCTGGTTTATTTCTTTTGCGAAATGCTGACAAAATATCAAACTTTGAAAAACAAAACCTATGCTCATTTATGCTTGTTTATGGATATCTTTGGTGGATGATCGGCGGAATTATGCAGATCGATTATTTTGCTGAGCATAATCAAATCATTGCCATAGGTTCATTCTTATCATTTACTGCACTTTCGACCTGTTTTTATGGTTATAAAAAACAGATGCTTTTATTCTACGGGCTTGGACTTATTGCTCTAGTACTTGGACTTCCATTCTTAATTAAAGCTAATGCATTATTCAATAATGAGGATTTATTATTTCTTAACCGTGAATTTTTAGCGGTAATAATTTTAGCCATTACCACCATAACAATCGCTTTGTATGGCCACTTCACTAAATTAGGTGAACCGATAAAAATCAACTCCAGTTTCTTATTGGTAATACTGCTGTACGGAATAGGCATGGTATTTTTTACCACCTTAAGTGACTTACATAACAAACTTCTTTTTAGTGAATGGACCGTTGCAGCAACTCTCTTTTGCTGTGTGTTTTTCTTTACCTGGGGTTATGTTTCTAAAAAAATTGAATGGAGTGTACTGAATAACTTTTATCTCTTGGTTATTCCTGCAGTGCTAGTATTTATGGTTCTTAATATCACCCTGGGTATAAACTTACATGAAAATCTTGGGGTTATTGTCTTCCCTCTGGTAATTGGCATAGGGTATTACTTGCTCTACTGTTACGACAACAAACCGCAATTTACTTCTAAATGGATACATTTTGGCTCGCTAATAGTGCTTACAGCCATTACGTGCTGGCAATTTGAAAACATATTGCAATGGGCATTTAATATGCGAGCAAATTTAGTGATTCACAGTATTTGGGGTTTCATCCCTGCATTGGTTCTTGCTGTGATAATTTTAAATCGGAATTACTCTAAGTGGCCCATTAAAAACCATGCACCAATATATTCTTTATATATCCCATCCGCGGCTATTCTTTCAATGTTGCTATGGCTGTTGATTATCAATTCATCCAGGCCAGCCCTACCATCTTTTGGCAACTACTTACCAATTTTGAATGCATATGATATTACCCAGGCATTTATTATCCTGACAATCTGGGCATCACAAAAAACGCTGTTTTCTAAATTACAACACATCAGCAAGGAACATGCTTATGCTGCTATTTTTGTAACAGCATTTGCAGTATTAAACTTCACCCTGTTCCGTACCTTATACTTTAGATTTGGCCTTGAATACGCTCCTGATACAATAATCGAATCTGCTCTTGCTCAGACATGTATCAGCATTCTTTGGGGAGTATGTGGCATGGGGATAATGATATTATCAGCCAGAAAAATGTGGCGCCCAGTTTGGATATCAGGCTCGGCAATAATAGCTGTATTAGTTATAAAGCTATTCATCTTTGATACAGCAGGGATTGGTACAATCGAGAGAATAGTTGCATTTATTTCTGTTGGTATTGTGTTGCTGATAACTGGATACTTTGCGCCTGTGCCACCATCCAAATTAAATCCTGAAGAGCAACCAGCTCAACAGTCAATCCCTGCTGGAGAATAGTATGAAAACATCAATCTCTGCTCTAATAATATTTCTAGCCACACTTTCAACTAGCTATGCTGCAGTTCAAATTCCGCAGGCAAAGGATTTTAATTTTAATAGCCAAATCATTGTTAATGACAACGCTTCATTCTACAAATTAGAACTTCCTGAACATGTATATAAAAACGGGGCTGATACCTTTTTAAGGGATATATATATATTCAACAACCATGGCCCGGTGCCATTTCGCCTGGAGAATATAGCTACAGAGAAAATGATTGAGGAAAATACCCACAATATTCCTTTCTTCAAAACCTATGAGGAGATAAAAAATTCTAAAAATTTAAGATTAAATATCAACTCAAACCGCGAGAGCAATATTAAATTAGATATAAACAATTCAGAAAATTTAGCCATACAAGAAAGCCTTTATATCGATCTTGATATGATTAAAAATTATAGGGGAAAACTGAACCAGTTAACCTTCGATTGGGAGTTTAATACTCAAGGTAACTTTATCTTTTCTGTATCAATCGACCATTCTAATGACCTTTTAAATTGGAATCATAATAGCAAGAAACAAATGGTTGATTTCAACCTTGACCAGAACAAAGTGAAAGAGAATTCTATCCAACTATCTCTAATAAATGACAAACGTTTTATGCGAATCAAGATAGAGAGTAAACAGCAAAAACCTAGCATCACTTCAATAATAGGGAGCTTTAGTACGCAAACAGATATAAAACCCAAGCGTTGGCACACTGCGGTGCTGACTAAAAATCCCGAGAATGAAAGTGAATACACCTTCGAATCAAATGGTAATTTTATAATTAACGGGATAAAGATAACTCCTAAACAAACAAATTCCCTTTTTACGGCAAATATATATTCACGCAGTTCAGAAAAGATGGGATGGCGTTTAAGAGGAAAAGATGACATCTACACGATAAACAATGATGGCAATGAATTAACCAATGATGAAATCAGCTTTTATGCTAATCATGATAAATTCTGGATGATTAAATTTGACCCTCCATTCACAGCTAACGTATCGGCTGATATTCAATCATATCTACCGAAGGTAGAATTTAACTGGATACCTCACGAAATCACTTTCCTTGCTAGTGGGAAAGGACCATTCACTCTTGCATATGGAAATGACGATAAACAGCTTACTTCACAGAAAAATGATTTATCTTCCAAAATTGATTTTGAGAGTGACAAATTAAAAATCAGCAGCTCGATTAAATTAACTGCGCCACAAAAAAACATTGTGATTAAAACCGAAGAAGAGAAGCCATTTTGGGAACAATATAAAACTCATATCCTCTGGCTTATCATTGTCTCTTTTGTGCTGTTTATGCTCTATATGGCAACTAAACTTTATAAAGAGATTAACTCGGAGAGTGAGGAATAATATTCCTTAATCATATGTGTTCCCACGCAGAGCGTGGGAATGCGGATTTCAAATTAACAACAATACAAAGGCTTCGGCTACGCTCAGCCAACTTGTTTTTAAGTTTTAGAACTCCTAACATTAAAGCGCCTTAACAACCTCAGCCGCTGCTTCTTCACCAATATCTTCGATACATCTGCTTTGCAACTTTGCAAATATAGCCTTAAAACCTGCTGCTCCACCACCGTCAATTTGACCTGCTGCGCAAACTGCAAGTTCCACTATCAAATTTATCTCGGCATCAGTTAAATCTTCTGGGAATTCTACGTCACGAGTCCCGAGGCCATCAATGAAACATTTTAGTGCGATAATACTATTATCCATTCTTTTCTCTACCTATTCTTCTGACTAATAAGCCAACTATTAAAAGCGCTAACATCAATACGAGTATTGGAGTATTCCTCCACCTTACGTATGGAGTCTCTCCTGATCTGGGCTGGATTGTACCTGTTAATACGTATTCTGCAAATTGTGGTGATTGTTTGATTATACTGCCATCAGCATCGATTAAAGCTGAGATACCGGTATTAGTCGCACGAATTAGTGGGCGATTGGTCTCTGCTGCACGCATGCGAGCTATCTGAATATGTTGATATGGGGCAATTGATCCTTCGAACCATGCATCATTACTGATATTGATTAGATAGTCTGCATCGCCAAGTTCCCGCGCTATCTCGCTGGCAAAAACTATCTCAAAGCATACTGATGCAGCTGCCTTATGTGCCTTTGTTTTCAGTGGCTTTTGCAAGTTCTCACCTGGGGTGAAATCTGCCAATGCTGCACCAAGAAAATCTAGTGAGTCGCCAAATAGTTTACGAAACGGTATATATTCCCCAAATATTACCAGATGCCTTTTTGCGTAATAGCTGACCTTCTCTTTATCTATCGATATCATGCTGTTGTAATATCTTTTACTGTAATGATCATAAACCGGTACCCCGGTAACTATTGATGTTCCTGTGGTATCCACCTGTTGCTGCAAGCTGAGCATATAGTCATCAACATAGTGGAGAAAATCAGGTATTGCGGTCTCTGGCCACACTATTACATCAAATTTCCCAAACTGTGGTTGAGACATATCACGATATTTATCTAATGTGTATTGGCGATAATCTGAATTCCATTTGATATCTTGGCCAATATTCCCTTGGATCACCGCTACTTTTACTGGGTCACCAGATTTTTGTGTCCAATTTACTTGTCCCACATAAAAAATCGTAACTGGTAACAAAATAATTACGACCAACACTAACAGTGATTTTAAAACTGTTCTTGAAATTATAAGGGATACAATCAGCGCTGAAATTAATGCTGCCACCAGACTTATTCCGTGCACCCCTGCAATTGGAGCTATCGATTTAAGTGGTGTATCTATATATGCATTACCAAGTAATAGCCATGGAAAGCCAGTAAATAGCCACCCGCGCAACCATTCAAGCAATACCCATAGAGCTGGCAAGATAAAGATAATAGCAAGATTGTTTCGTTTATTATCCTTCAATTTATTTGAAAGCAGCCTAGAAACAATTAAAGAGAAAATTGCTGGATACAATGCCAGAAACATCACAAATATGACGGTTACGAGCACTCCCGCAATTGGGCCACCCTTACCAAACTCGGCAATACTTATATATATCCAATGAACTCCACCAAAGAACAACCCAAGTCCATATAACCAACCATCTAAAAATGAACGTTTTTTACTGTAGTAAACATCTTCAACTTGAGTTGCTTTAACGATAAGGAAGAAGAAACCACACAAGGATATTGGTGGAATAAACCATAAGTTAAATGGGGCAAAACCTAATACCCAAATACAGCCAAGAATAATAAGTGCTATGGATTTTTTCATTTAGAAAATTATTTATCTATGGTGTTGCTGCCCACCATTTTATGTTTGATTGCCTACCTGATAAGCAGCATTAGCTATAAACCAAGAATGATTTAAACGTCTTTTTTAACCACTTGTAGCAAATGCATACGACGTGCATCAGCTCTCTTAACCTCAAATAACAAACCTTCTATAGATATGCTTTCGCCACGCTCAGGCAATCTGCCGAATTCTTGCATCACTATGCCACCTATTGTGTCATATTCCTCATCAGAAAATTTGGTGTTAAAGTGTTCATTAAAATCTTCAACTGGAGTCAAAGCCTTTACAATGCAATGTCCATCCTTATGTCGCAGGATAAATCTGTCATCATTGATATCATGTTCATCATCAATATCTCCAACAATCTGCTCCAATACATCTTCAATTGTAACTAGGCCTGCTACTCCACCATATTCATCCACAACTATTGCCATATGATTACGGTTCTTTTTAAAATCTTTTAGCAGTACATCAAGCAGTTTACTTTCTGGAACATAATATGCTGGACGCATAACTTCGCGCATATCAAAACGATCATTTACATCATTATTTTGTTGTTGCAGAGTAAAGTAACGCAAAAGATCTTTAGCCATAAGGATCCCCGCAATTTCATCACGACTATCACCTACTATTGGAAATCTTGAGTGACCAGATTCAATAACAATAGGTAATAATTCTTCCGGAGTATTATCACTTTTACCAACTATCATTTGTGATCTTGGAATCATGATGTCGCGCACCTGCATCTCGGTAACTTGCAACACCCCTTCCATCATAGCAAGAGCATCTAAGTTAAGTAGATCGCGCTGTTGTGCGTCTCTAAGCACCTCTATTAGTTCTTCTCGGTCCCTGGGTTCACCGGTAAGTAGATTACCTAAGCGCTCTAACCATGACCTGTTCCCAGGGCTTGTACTATTCGAGTTGTCGTCCGTCATATAGTTATTTTTCTAACCGTCTCATCTTATATAAAATATATATTAACCCATATATTTTATATATTAAGAATTTATTGCTGATTAATTAAAGTTCTTTATATGGATCAGAAAATCCAAGGCCGGTAATAACCTGTTTTTCTAGAGCTTCCATATCCTGAGCTTCATCATCATCTATATGATCGTAACCCAACAAATGCAAGACACCGTGCACTACCATATGCGCCCAATGTGCCTGTTCAGGCTTACCTTGCTCTTCTGCTTCATCCGCTACAACCTGAGCGCAAATTACTATATCTCCTAGCAATGGGATATCCAGTTCTATATCACTAGAAAAAGGGAAGGAAAGTACATTAGTTGGTTTATCTTTCTCGCGATATTCACGATTAAGCATAGTTATCTCATCCTCATCAACTATTCGAATAGATAATTCAGCTTCTTCTGTTCTATCGCCTATTGCTGCCGCAACCCATTCTGTTATCTGCTTTTCTGTTGGCAGTTTTGGATATTCTGTTGCCAATTGCAAATCAACAAATAACGAATCATTGCTCTCTTTCATATGCTTCCACTATTCGTTGAACCAAAGGGTGTCTAACCACATCTGCAGG
The DNA here is from genome assembly GCA_033852155.1 of Gammaproteobacteria bacterium. Taxonomy (GTDB): domain Bacteria; phylum Pseudomonadota; class Gammaproteobacteria; order QZLD01; family QZLD01; genus QZLE01. The sequence continues at coordinate 182,303 of JAWSVA010000001.1, forward strand.
GCTAAACTCACTAAAGCTTATCCCTTCCACATCTTTGAACAATCTTACCGCATCTTTTAATCCATTTTTTTCAACTGACGGTAAATCAATTTGGGTTATATCCCCAGTTACCACAGCAGTAGAACCAAATCCTATACGCGTTAAAAACATCTTCATCTGCAGTTTAGTAGTATTTTGCGCCTCATCTAAAATCACAAAAGCATTATTCAGTGTACGACCACGCATGTAAGCAAGCGGAGCAATCTCAATAATATTCTTTTCAATTAATTTAGCAACACGCTCTATCCCTAACATTTCATACAAGGCATCATATATTGGACGTAGGTATGGATCTACTTTTTGTGCTATATCACCAGGAAGGAATCCTAATCTTTCACCTGCTTCAACTGCTGGACGAACCAGGATTAATCTATGCACCCTCTCCTGCTCTAATGCCTCTACTGCACATGCAACTGCAAGAAATGTCTTTCCAGTTCCTGCTGGTCCTACACCAAAATTTATATCATTCTCGCGGATATTTTTTACATATAGATTTTGATTTAATCCACGCGGCTTTACCGAAATTTTTCGCGCACGAATCAAAGAGCTATCTGGCGCCATGGTTATCAATCTGGCATCCGCTTCCTTCAACACCAGATGAACTTCCTCAGGAGTAAAATCCTGATCAGCCTGCTTATACAATTTCAAAAGAATCGCTTTCACCATCCCCAACTCAGTTTCCTTACCTGAGATACGAAAACGATTGCCACGATAGTGAATCTGAACCCCAAGACGCTCTTCAATCAATCTAAGATTACAATCAAATTGACCGCATAAATTTGATAATGAGTTACTGTCAGCTGGCTCTAAAAAAAAATCTATAAACTCTGGCATTAATTTCTCTTGTTTGAATACTTATCGATAACTGGAATTTTAAAAAAATAGAATAACATCATGCACAAACAATTATAATACAAACCAGAAGCCATATTTTTCAATCACATAATTTCCAGTTAATGCAGTGAACAGTCAAACTATAAATAATTAAGAAATCATCTCTGCGCGAAGTGAATTTGGTAGGGCCTCGGTAATTCTGACCTTCACCAACTCACCAATAAGTTCGACTGGACCATCAAAGTTAACCACACGATTATTTTCAGTTCTACCAGAAATCTGACCGTTTTTCTGCTTAGACTCCTGGTAGACAATAACTTCTTGCTCTGTACCAACCATTGATGCACTTATTCTGCCTGACTGACGAGCAATCTGTTTTTGCAGAATAGACAGACGCTGTTTTTTCACCTCAAGCTCAGTTGCATCTTCCATCTTGGCGGCTTCTGTTCCTGGTCTTGGGCTATAAACAAAACTATATGATTGATCGAAGCCGATCTCTTTTATCAGCTCTATAGTTTCATTGAAATTCTCATCTGTCTCACCCGGGAAACCAACAATAAAATCAGAAGATATGCAAATACCTGGACGAACCTTCTTCAGCTTATCAACCTTATCTTTATATTCTTGCGCTGTGTATTTGCGCTTCATCATCTTCAGCACATTATCTGAACCTGACTGAATCGGTAGATGTAGATGATTTACCAGTTTAGGCTCATCAATAAACAGTTGAATCATCTCATCATCGAACCATTTTGGATGTGATGTAGTAAAGCGAATTCTCTTGATTGCATCTATCTTGGCAACTTCTTTAATCAGCTGAGATAAAGTTGTCTTTTCACCTTCACCATCGACACCTTGATATGCATTTACGTTTTGTCCGAGAAGATTTACCTCTTTTACACCTTGCTTGGTTAATAAGGTTATCTCAGTAATGATATCTTGCTGCGGCCTGCTCCACTCTCTTCCTCGAGTATATGGAACTACGCAATAAGTACAGAAGTTGTTGCATCCTTCCATAATTGACACAAAAGCAGTTGCTCCCTCGGCTCTTGGTTCTGGCATGGCATCAAATTTTTCAATCTCAGGGAATGATACATCAACCTGAGGTTTATGCGTTTGCTCTAGAGCTGCTAACATCTCTGGTAAACGGTGTAATGTCTGTGGACCAAATACGACATCTACTTGAGGAGCCTGTTTGATTACATTCTCACCCTCTTGACTTGATACACAACCAGCTACGGCAATGATTATATCGGGATTCTTTTGTTTGATTTTACGCCACCTACCTAGGCCAGAAAAGATCTTGTTTCTGGCGTTTTCCCTTATTGAACAGGTATTAACTATCAATAAAGAGGCTTCTTCTGCACTCTCAGCCTTGGTATAACCACAGCGATCAATCAAAACGTCTGCAATTTTTGCAGAATCATACTCATTCATTTGACAACCATGTGTCTTAATAAAAAAACTACGCAAAACAATCCTCAATTACATTCTATTTTAAAGGCGGGCTAGTTTACTGTTTTCACTTATAAGTTTCTATTATTTATTACAAGTAACTGACAAATAAATGGTTAATTTTAAATAATTTGCTTTTAACAATAAGAAAATACGTGACTATTCTTCAATGTTCATCGACCCAACTGCCGCAACATAACAGACACATTAGCAGTGTAAATCAGCTCTAATTTCAATATAAAACCTGCTCCAAATCATAAAAATTTTAGTTTACATCTTTATTAAAAATCGAATACTATCTAGTAATTACATTACAATCATCGTTCAAATAAACTTCATCATATTTACATATGGGTAGATATATATGAGCACAGATATGCTTTGCCCTTGCGGCACATTAAAAGATTATTCAAGTTGTTGCGGGCCATTACACCAAGGTGCTGTAATAGCTGAGTCAGCAGAGCAACTTATGCGCTCTCGCTTCTCTGCGTTCAGCCGTGATAACGTTGACTATCTACTTGCCAGCATGCATAAAGACCACAAAACAAACGATGATAAAACTGAAATTGAACAAAGCATGAAAAGGTTCAAGTGGTTACGCTTAGATATTCATGATAGAAAAGCTGGATTACCAGCCGATAAACATGGAATTGTTGAATTTACTGCTCACTTTGTTGACACCTCTACTGGACAAACTGGTTCAGTCCGTGAGCGCTCAAACTTTATTAAGTCCGGCAATAATTGGTTCTATACCGATGGTATAACTCAGCAGCACAGTAAAATTGGTAGAAATGAGACTTGCTGGTGTGGTAGCGGTAAGAAATTTAAAAGGTGCCACGGCTCACAGTGAATATTTTCTATTAAAGTCCACCATTCCCCCTCAACAGATTAAATAAACAAAATACCTTAAACTAGTGTTAATTAACAACTAACAAATCGTCCCAGCAAGTTGTATATGCTGGTGATTTATAACTCTGGCGCATCGACCATTTACGCTCTACCCCTTGCGCAGCCATAAAAATAGACCCCTTTCCAAACCGTTGATTCACTCTATCCAAAATCAAGCCTGTACTCTTATACTTAAGGTTATCTTTTTCAAATAGATCATACTGTTTAATCTCAGCAGGCATAATATCAAGCAGCATCACTCCAACCTTTTTATACTTACACCCCTTTTTGAATATTTTCTCTAAACAGCTCTTAGCTGTAGCTATAACCCGTGAACTATCCGACGTCGGCTCGAGCAAACCTGATGAAAATCCATTTTTATATTGTTTATTATCTGCTTTGTGTTTATTTGTAGCTAGATATACATAAACTGCATTTGCCACGCCATTTTGCTTTCTTAACTTTTCACACGCGGTCATGCAATAAGTTGTTAATGCTTGTTGCATATCCTCATAAGATTCAACAGGGTTACCAAAAGAGCGTGATGAGGTTATATTCTGCCTTTCATACCCTTGACCTCCCTGCACAAGCCCACCATGAGAGAACGAATCATCACTACCCTCAGTAGTAAAATCTACCGCTACTATACCTTGAAGTTCCTGCTGTATACGTTGCCCTACCACGCCAAGATGGAGACGGATAAAAGAGCCGTCGCATGAATATAAATCCCAACCATTTTTCACTCCAAGACTATGAAGCTTATGCGCCCAACTACGGCCAATCCCCCAGATATCACCAACATCTATAAACCGAAGTACGCGCTCACGCATATCCATATCACTGATATCAAATACCCTGTTCTTCTTATATTTTTTAGCAATGTGATTGGCTATCTTTGCCAATGTTTTTGTTGGACCAATTCCTACTGCTACCGGCATTCCTGTATTTTTTTCTATAAGTTCAACTATCTGCCCCCCAACCTTTTCAGAACTTTGCAAACCAACATGTTGTGTGAGATCTATAAATGCCTCGTCTATTGAATATATCTCTATTTGAGGTGCATATTCTCGTAGTAACGACATAATCCTGGCTGACATATCGCCATATAAAGCGTAATTTGAAGATAGCACTCTAACGCCATTTGCTTTGCATAAGCGCCTAACCTTAAATAATGGTGCTGCCATCTTAATACCAAGAGACTTTGCTTCATTTGAGCGCGATATAATACAACCATCATTATTAGATAAAACCACAACCGGGCGCTGCCAAAGAGCAATATCAAAAACCCTTTCGCATGAGACATAAAAATTATTGCAATCTACCAAAGCTATTTTCTGCATCACTACTTAAACTTTCAATTCGTTATAAAAGGCTGCTGGATAGTAAAATAGCTTACCCATAAATTCATCTGAAGAACCTAAAACCTCGCTCATACAGGATGGATTACATTAGTAACCACCCCCCATATAACTAGGTCTGATTCGCTTTCCAGTTCTATTGGAGTAAAGTTTTCGTTCTCTGGCATCAAACGAACAATTCTATCTCTTTTATACAACCTTTTTACGGTTAACTCTCCATCAATTGCTGCAATAACTATCTTTCCATGGATCGGTTCAATACTCTTATCCACTATCAAAATATCATCAGGATGTATTCCTGCATCTAGCATCGACAAACCAGAAACCCTAACAAAAAAAGTAGCTGCAGGATGCAGTATCAGATGTTCGTTTAGATCAAGACTCCCTTCAATATAATCATCCGCAGGGGATGGAAAACCAGCTGCAACCTTAGCTCCATAAATAGGTAACTTATAACCTTTAGATACCACAAAGTCTTTTACTGCATTAACCATACTTTCAGGGATTCGCATAGCCTTTGTTTTTTCACCAAAACGCCCAGATCCACTTGGCCTTCCAGCTCCTTGTCTCTTTCCACCACTTGGCGACATACTTTTTCCTAATTTACTTTTATACAAACACAGTATATTTGAATAGCGTACATTATTCAAAATAATCTAATGAATACAAACTTTAATGCTAATTAAATACCCGCCAATTAAACATCTGCTAAGCTTATAGAAATGAGGTTTTATCAAGAAAAGGACTTTTTATGCTCAACGATAAACAACAAAAACTATATGAGGCATTTCTTACATCTACTCACGAAGGTGATCACCTTGACTCTAAGACAGAGACTCTTGTTGGTCTAGCAGCTGCTATGGCAATGAATTGTGCACCATGCACTAGTTATTATCTAAAGTTAGCTCGCAAAGAACATGTTACAAAAGAGGAGATCGCGGAAGTTCTTGCTAAAGTAATGTCGGTAGCAGCAGGACAAAAAAGACTGCAGATGCTCGATGTTATGGAAAAATATAAGATAGATTTGTCTGACTATAAATAAACTCTTCTATAGGAAACTATCCCACAAACATAAACTCTACTTATTAGCACTTATAAAAATTTGTTACATATAAATAGACAACAACTTTAAATACGATTGAAATAAAGCAGCTAAAAGACTAGAGTATTAAATGGTACTTATAAACATGACTACATATGAATACTAATAGCCAACTACTATTTGCCCCTGATGATACAGACCTTGAAGAGAGCATAAGCGACTCAACTGCTGTATGGAAAATCGCAATCGTTGATGACGACATTTTAGTACATCAAGTAACCAAAATGGTTTTAGATGATTTTAAATTTGATGGGCTACCAATCAAGTTTCTTAGTGCGTATTCAGCAAAAGAGGGTTTCCAACTCTTTAAAGACAATGATGATATAGCGGTTTGCATATTAGATGTAATCATGGAAACAGATACGGCTGGAATTGAGTTAGCTCATGATATCCGAAGAAAATTAAATAACTCATCAACAAGAATAGTTCTTCGCACAGGCCAACCAGGCTTATCTATAGAGGAGGAGCTAATAAGTAAATATAATATTAATGATTACAAAACCAAAACTGAGCTAACTAGCTCGAAACTTCGCACCCTGATTATATCCTGTATACGCACCTATATTGAAATGCAGCATCTAAAGGCATCTAAATCAGGGGTGGAAAAAATACTCAACATAACCAGTAACATCGTAGCTAATAAAAATATAACTGATTTTTCCCAAGAAATTCTTGCACAAATACCTGCAGCAATAAATATAGAAGAAACACCTTGCAATGGGTTGGTTGCATATAAAAAAGACGGTTCAACCAACATAGTTGCCAGCATCAGCAATCAAGATGATAATTCAGAGCATGATATATCCAACATTTTACCGAGCAAGGCTATCAACCTTATATCTGAAACCAAAAGTGAATTTGTATCTGAATTTATAGATGGTGATTACATAGCATGCTTAAATAAAGAAGATGCTATGTCATGCTTAGTGTTTTTAAAAGACCTCAGACCTCTTGACGAACTACAGCAAGAGCTTCTATCGATTTATCTACAAAATATAATGGAAACACTAACAAATATATTTTTAGACTAAGATAGATTCATACTAGTAAAATGATGTTCCTCTCAATCCATGAGACTCATACACATCACCAGTTGCAGTGTAATTAAACATACTTTGCATAGGAACACCCTGAGCCACGACCTGTAGGCAAAGTTCCTGCCTGTTTTCCACGCCTAGCTTTATCTTCAGTCTATCTATTCTCTGCCTTACCGCAGATTCTGACACATCAAATTCAATAGCTATATCTTTAAGAGGAATCCCCTGAACCAAATATGACATCAATTTACGATCAACCGAACGTAAGATTGGTCTTTTATTAGAGTCATATCGATCACCAAAAATTCTATGGATATTTTCATAAAGCAACTGCCCTGCATACGTAAGTATTGGCGTAACCTCACGTATCATCTGCACTTTCTCCCGTGATTTTATCGTCACCGAAAATACCGACATACAGCATGGTCCATGAATCGGGATTGCAACATAAAATGCGTACCCCATTGCCCAAAATTTTTCAAATATCTCCTTCTGCAATTTATCATTGCTTTTAACCGCTTTCTTATAGATATCATCACTATATATGGGTACTACAGAATTCCAGCAATGAACCCACACAGGATCATTTACCCCTAGATTATGGCCTGCATAATATTGCTGCCATTCTGGATCAATATCTGTAATCACAAATGACTTTGGAGAGGTATGCAAATCACCACGAAAAACCTGCATATACAGAAAGTGATCAATCTCCATCTCAGACATATAATTTCGCGTAACTTTATAAACACCTTTTATAGAGGTACATTCTTGAAGATCTTGACGATACTGATCTGTAATATCCAGATACGATTTGGACTCACTTTTTTCAGCTAAAAAATTCACTTCAAATATGTCTGAAATAATTTTGAGGTTTTTTGTTGTCGGGGTGGTCTCTCCACTCTCCCAACGGGCAACACTACTGCGGCAAACATCAAGTTTTTTTGCCAACCATACCTGAGAGCGTCCACTCTTTTTTCGGGCATCTTTTATTTTATTCGCTAATTTATTACCACTGTCCATTAGTTGCGCAATACGCCTCATTTAATACACCAAACCAATTTAAAAAACTATAGTTTATGCTATATGAAATACAAGAAAATTCACGGATAATGCACATATTGATTCATTGGTAACTATTTATATATCTACGGGGAATAGCTATCTCTACATGAATCTCTGATTTATAAAGCAGTACATGGGGTTCTGCAGTTTTATAAGTCAGTTGTAATAACCGCGAAGTATCACAAATACGTTTAGCGGAAAGCGTTATTGTTTAACATGCACGTTAATCAATAGCGCTATTTTTTTACATTATATCAACTGTTAAAAACTACACAAAAACATTACTTATTTATACAGCTTCAATAACATATATATAAAGCTACATACTTACTTCAACAAATAACATTAACTTTTAATAATTGTATTTTTACCTATAAATTCAATGCCATATGTAAAATCAATTTTGCCATTCAGCGTGCAAAACACCCATATAAAAAAACACATAAAACATACTCTAAAACATAACACTCGGTACCTTGTTGCGCATTATGCAACATTTAAATATCAATACATACTTAAATGCTGACGCTTTCAACATTCTATTATCTAGTAATTATTGAGATAATATAGTTACAGATTCGGGAAGTTATTTACAACATCTATTTAGTAATAACTGCATAACACCCGGCTCTTAGATGTAGATTTATCTTTGATGGGGCTTCGATAGAATACATCATTGGCCGCATCATTTATCTAGGATTGAAGGCGGACGTGCGTCACTGGTTTAACCGATACCAAAACCAGTGGCGTTTTTTTTGCTTCTTGCATATTATTGTAATAAAGTAACGCTTTTGGCGCTAAATAATGCATGACAAACTCGCTTCAGAATACTTCTCCCGAAAATATCAACTAGGCTGCGCCCAAGCTGTAACTAAAGCCTTTCAACAAAACCTAAAAATTAGTGACGAACACATTAGCTTACTTGCCGCATACAACACCGGGCAAGCACCTAGCGGAACATGCGGAGCAATATATGCTGCACTTGAGCTTTGCACGTCAGAAGAGCAGCAAAACAGGTTGACCGATAAATTCTTACATCATGCAAAACACCTATCATGTAGAGACATCCGTAAAAACAAAACCATCTCCTGTCGCCAAGCTGTAGAGCTGGCGGCAAATATTTTCGCTGCAGAATTAGAATAATATTTCATATATTACGGCTTTATACTTTACATAAGAGCTTAATTCGCCCTTTTCTATTATCCAGTAACATTAACAATTACTTAGCAGTAGCCTCATAATATCTACACACACATCTAAACAATATATAGGTAAAGCAAATATATTCATATATTAGCCATTTCTTATGGATGTGACGGATTTCACAGAGTGTTAAAAGTTTTATATGTATAAATATACATAACATTTCAGCATTTAATTAATTATAAATATTTAGGGTGTGGTCATGAAAAAATCAAATAATAGTTTTATAGCATTAACACTTAAACTTACCTTTTCTGCAGTACTTCTTACCATTGCATCTTTCTCAGCATACGCTGAAGAGTGTAAAGATTCAGTTGTACTCGTACACGGCAATACCGGCAAAGCTGCAGATTGGGATAACACCTACTCCGAGCTTCTTAACAATAATTACTATGCTGATAAGATTTACACTCCGCAATGGGGTAGCCAGTATTGTCCATCTTGCAATAACCACAGTGGTTCTGAAGAATATCCTGTCAGAGACGCTATTGAAGCTGCTGTAGCAAGCTCATGTACTGGAAAAATCGATGTAATTGGCCACTCCATGGGAGTGACTCTAGCAGCACAACAAATACTTAAACTTGGTGTTGCAGATAAAGTTGATACCTTTGTTGGTATCGCCGGTGCTATGAAAGGCCTTTGGACTTGCGGAATGTACCCATTCAACATGTGGAGCTCTACCTGCGGTTACTATGGTCTTTCTGTAAACAGTCCACTTCTTAACTCTCTTGAAAATAAAACCATCGCTGACAAAGTATATTCAATGAAAAGTTATATGGATGAGATTGTTTGTGGTACTGGTACATGTCTAGTTTATGGCGAGCACAGCAGCCAAATCGATGGCGAGATCGAAAGCATAACATACCCATTAGGTCACTTTGGCCTGCAATTGTTAACAGCAGACAAGCAAGTAGAATTAATCCAGTAGTTCAATCCTAGAACCTTCATTAAAACCTGAGCATTTAGGGCAGCTATTAGCTGCCCTTTTTTATGCCTAAAAAAACGTTATCACAAAATACTTAAGCAAAACGAAAGCAATATCAGAAAGAGGGGTTTATCTTATCTCTTATAAACAAATTGAAGTAAATAAACACACCTGAAGTTATAATGCCGAATTTATAATAAGTATAAAAAAAGAGTCGGCAATACCGACTCTTTTAATTTGTATCCCATAAAACATCATGAGCGATGCTTAGGCAAAGTGGAAGCAAGTTAAAAAAGCGGAGTTTACTTGTTAGTAAATCAGCACTTTTTCACTTGCTTTCAACACAACATAAGCGAGCGCAATAGTTTTATGTGCGCTTTCTCTCATAGTACTCAGTGTGCAAGTACTTATGCGCTTCATGACTTCCCGGTTCACCAAGCCACTCTTTATATAGCTGCTTGATCATTGGGTTTTCATGTGACTTTCTGATGGTTTTATCAGAATCGATACCGTAAATTGCCTCTTGACGCTTCTTAATGATTGATGTGTCACCGTGAATAAACGGTTGTCCACCACCATTAATACAACCACCTGGGCAAGCCATAATTTCGATTGCGTGATAGGTCTCTTCGCCACTCTTAATTTTGTTTAACAATTCACGCGCATTACCTAAGCCTGAAGCCTGTGCTACACGGATTATTGTTCCATCAAGATCAACTTCTGCACTTCTGATACCGTCGATACCACGAACCGCTTCAAAGTCTACAGCTTCAAGTTCTTTACCTGTGAACCACTCATACGCTGTACGCAGAGCTGCTTCAAGTACACCACCAGCTGCACCAAAGATAACACCAGCACCTGTTGATTCACCTAGTGGATTATCAAACTCTTGCTCTTTTAAATTAGACATATTGATGCCTGACTCTTTAAGCAATACTGCTAGCTCACGTGTATTTACTACGAAATCAACATCTGGAACACCATCTGATTTCATCTCTTCACGTGCACACTCATATTTCTTCGCTAAACATGGCATGATTGATACAACCACCACATTACTTGGATCCACACCCATCTTCTTCGCCCAGTAGTGTTTAACTACTGCACCAAACATCTGCTGAGGAGACTTGGCTGATGACGGAATATCAATCATCTCGGGGAATTGATGCTCAAGCAACTTAACCCATGCAGGACAACATGATGTCAAGATTGGCAGCTTACCACCATTCTTGATTCTACCCAACATCTCACTCGCCTCTTCCATAATGGTAAGGTCAGCAGCAAAATCTGTATCAAATACATGATCGAAGTTTAGCTTTTTAAGAGCAGCTACCATTTTACCGGTAGATACTGTTCCTGGCTCTTCACCAAACTCTTCACCAATTGCAACACGTACAGCTGGAGCTGTTTGCGCAATTACTACTTTGCTTGGATCTGCAAGGGCTTCAATAATGTCTTGGTTGCATGAGATAGATGTCAAAGCACCTGTTGGGCATACTGAAACACATTGGCCACAGAATGTGCAATGGGTATCAGCAAGGGCACGGTGAGTAGCGGTATCAACAACAGCATCAAAACCACGCTCTGTACCTGACAGTACACCAACCTGCTGCATATCATTACACGCTGTTTCACAACGGCGACACATTATGCATTTATTTGGATCACGATAAATCGATTTGTTTGCACTATCGATTGGGTAACTTGACTCTGCACCTTCATAACGAATCTCGTGGATTCTGTATTCAGAAGCAAGGTCTTGCAGCTCACATTCACCAGACTTTTTACAGGTCAAACACTCTTTTGGGTGATCGGATAGAAGTAGCTGCAGAATGGTGCGCCTTGCATGTAGTACACGAGCACTGTTAGTTACTACACTCATACCGTCTTCACAAGGAGTACAACATGATGGAGCAAGGTTATTCCTACCATCAACCTCAACAACACAAACACGACATGACCCAACTTTGTTTTTAACATTGAACTCTTTCAGGTCAACATAACAAAGAGTTGGAATTCCGATATCAAGTGATCTTGCCGCTTCAAGAATGGTTGTTCCTTTTTCGACTTCTATAGAAACGCCATTAATGGTTAAATTTATCTTAGGCATCGAAACCTCCCGGAATCAGGTCAACCGAATTGAATTTACATACATCAAAACACTTTCCACACTTGATGCAATCTTCCTGAATAATAGTATGCATCCCTTTCTTCTCACCTTCGATGCAATTTACAGGACATTTCTTCGCACACAAGGTACATCCTACACAAGAGTCATTAATGCTGTACTGATATAGTTCTTTACATACGAATGCTGAACATTTCTTGTCTTCGATATGCTCTTTATATTCATTAGGGAAGAACTTAAGTGTTGAAAGCACAGGGTTTGGAGATGTCTGTCCAAGGCCACAAAGAGATGTGTCCTTAATTACTTGAGATAACGATTCAATGTCTGCAATCGTATTAGCATCTGCCTTACCACTGGTAACTTTCTCCAATAGTTCAAGTAAGCGCTTATTACCGATACGGCATGGGGTACATTTACCGCATGATTCTTCAACAGTAAAGTCAAGATAGAATTTTGCTGTATCAACGATACAGGTATCTTCATCCAGAACGATCATTCCACCAGATCCCATCATTGAATCAAGCTTTTTCAAACTTTCATAGTCAATTGCGGTATCAAAGTATTCTACAGGGATACAGCCGCCTGATGGGCCACCAGTTTGGATGGCTTTTGCCTTTTTGCCACCAAGAACGCCACCACCAATTTCATTAATGATCTGGTTGATCGTTGTTCCCATTGGAACTTCGATAAGACCTGTATTAGTGATCATACCCGCTAGTGCAAATACCTTAGTGCCTGAGCTTGTTTCGGTACCGATAGATTTAAACCAATCTTTACCTTTCAGGATAATTGCAGGAACGTTAGCAAAAGTCTCAACGTTATTTACAATTGTTGGTTTACCAAACAAACCTTCTACCGCTGGGAATGGAGGTTTAGTTGTTGGCTCACCACGATAACCTTCGATTGAGTGAATTAGAGATGTCTCTTCACCACATACGAACGCTCCAGCACCAAATTTGATCTCAAGATCAAAGCTGAAGTCACTACCCATGATGTTATCGCCAAGCAGACCTTTCTCTTTGGCCTTACCAATCGCGCGATTCAATCTTTCAATCGCTAACGGGTATTCAGCACGTACATATACGTAACCCATTGAAGCACCAATCGCATAACCTGCAATAGCCATAGCTTCAATGATTGAATGCGGGTCACCCTCAATTACTGAGCGATCCATGAACGCTCCTGGATCCCCTTCATCTGCATTACATACAACAAACTTGGTGTCGTTTTCTTGTTGAGCTGCAATCTGCCATTTAAAACCAGTTGGGAAGCCACCGCCTCCACGACCTCGTAGGCCGGCATCTAAAATCTCTTTAATTACGTCTGCAGAAGACATCTCTGAGATAACTTTGCCAAGAGCCTGGTAACCATCTTTTATAATATAATCATCCAAACTATCTGGATCAATTACACCGCAGTTACGAAGTACAATTCTATATTGTTCAATCATGAGCGCCTCCTAATCCAAACAGCTTTTAAAATTACGTGGAATCACATATTTGCTTACTTTAAGCTCGTTTCCAATATGCATATCAACAACATTCTCAACATCTTCAATTGTCACAGGACCAAGAAGAACTGATTCGCTACCACGCTTGATTTCGACAGTTGGCTCTTTATAACACATACCAACACAACCAGTTTGTTTAACCTGGACACATCCACCTATGTTACGCTGGTTAATTGTCTCTTGGATTGCTTGCATAACTTCTTTTGCGCCTGCAGCTATTCCGCAACTGCTCATACCAACAAGCACTTGTATACACTCGTTGCATTCACTTTCACTTTTTAGCTGATCGCTATATTTCTTAAGTTCTTCATTGCTTTTAAACATTTTCACAAAACTCCCCGTCAACCTTAGCCAGAATCTCACGAGTCTGATCTGGAGTAAGATTTCCATAAGTCTTATCATTAATAAGCATTATTGGAGCAAGGCCACAAGCACCTATACAGCGCAAACTATCTAGTGACCATTTACCATCAGCTGAAGTTTCACCATCTTTGATCCCAAGCTCTTCAGATAGAACATCTATAATATCCATTGCGCCTTTAACATAGCACGCAGTACCAGTACAAACTGATATTCTATACTTGCCTTTAGGCTCTAAATTGAAGAACGAGTAAAAACTAATTACACCATAAACTTCAGCCAAGTGAAGGTTTAGCTCCTTAGTCACAAACATTTGTACTTCTTCTGGAAGGAAACCAAAAATCTCTTGAGCTTTGTGTAACACCTGAATCAAAAAAGCTCGATTCTTTTGGTTATCGTCTCCAATATCCAAAGTGCTGATATAATCGCCAAGCTCCTTAAAGCCTTCTTTAGCGACCTCTCCGCAACATGCAGTTGTCATGTGTATCTCCTATTAATATTAAAAAAATCTTTTAATCTATAAAACTTATCTAGTCTGAATATTTCATAAAAAAACGGCTGTTATCACAAGGACTCATTAGCCACATTTTTTTTATTCCCTGTGTTACCCAGGATTTTATGAAATATCCAGCCTAACTGATTATTCTCAGCTAAAGACCAAGCTGGAACTAGCTAAACCACCTGTTTTGTACTGGCACGGATTATAGCAAAATACAATACAAAAATGACGAACTTTTTACTCTTATTGCCGTATAAATCACAAACTCAAGCATACGACCAAGCTCTTTACCAATCTGTTTTATCGGCTTTGCAATTATGAAACATCTAATATTTTATAAGCATATAAAACCACCATCAGAGCATGACAATTCAAAACAACATTTACACACCAACAACACACTGACATATCCAACTGTTAACAAAAGACTTATTGCAAATATTTGGCGCGCCAAACTTTTTTATTTTGCAGCACAAAATAATATATTTCACCCTATTTAATAGGTAGCATTTTATACTCAAGGCGCCTTAATAAAGCAGATATTTCACGCAAGTAATTTTTAAAAAAAATATTCGATGGATGTGCTATTTTAAAGCATGTATTGCTCATTTTATCACGACTTCCTCAGTTAGCTGAGCCAAACTTTTTAAGCTTAAGAAAACTTTACCGCAACCATTTTATTCATTATATCCGCCCCAAAATAACCATTAATGGTCTCCCATATTCCAAACCTATTAATACCTTTCAACTTTAATTTTCTCAGACATAATTGACAAACATCCCTTTGTTAAACTTACCTCCAACCGATTATGAATAACCGCTCCATTAATTATACTCCCAATACCACTATTCTTTTGCAGCTCATTCACATCAAAATCTATCTGAATAAACTGGATAGCTTCACATTTAATATCAACATACTTACGATAATCAGCTTTTAGATCAGAGCATGGTTCTGCCACTATAATGACAGATGAAGTTTCCATTTCTGTTACAAAACGTAACCTCTATTATCCGTCCGTTTTCCCAGTTTACTTTACCAAATATCATAACAACCATATGAATTTATAATTTTACTTTCTAAACTATACTTCTATAGTAAACGTTTTCAACAACCAACTTAATCAGGATCTTTTATGCAAAAGCACTTGGCCCTACTATTTTCTTTGCTAGCCATGGGGTGTAGCGGAGATCCTGGGGCAAAAAGTAATTTAATTGGAACCTGGAAATCCAATAGTAAACTTTCTGCCAATTCGATTTTCCAAAGTCAGCTAATGACAAGTGAACAAAAGAATTATTTACAAAATCGATTTGGAATCATGCAGTATATTTTTACTGAAAAAAGCGCGACTTATGCTCCGATTAACGGGAATACTGAAGATAATATCTATTTTAGCTGGGAAGTTCTAAAGAATGGTGGTGGTGACGTAGTTATTGAGATTACAGGATCTTTCTCCCGCACTGAAAAGGTTGAGTTTTTTCGTTATAAAAACTGTTTAGGTCTTTATAACTCTAAATATGATTATTCTGAGTTTTTTTGTAAAAAAGATAATTAGTTTAAAAAAGGGGCTAATAAATAGCCCCTTTTAATTTAATATGGATAACTATTAAAGCTTAGCGATTAACTCTTGCGCCTCTTTCTTTTGTTCATCACTGCCTTCTAAAACAACTTCAGCCAAAATACTTTTAGCGCCATCTGAATCGCCCATATCGACATATGCCTTCGCAAGATCTAACTTAGTGCCTACTGAATCACTATCGTCAATCAACATATCCTCTTCAGACTCAAAATCACCCAAGCCAAAATTTTCATCACTGACATCAAGGTCTGAAAGATCATCGAGGTCATCAAGCTCAGATAGATCTGCATCAAGATCTCCACCAATATCATCTAGATCTAAATCTTCTAGAGAGATGGAAGATGCAGCAGCACCCTCTTCAGTTACAATCTGATCTTCAAGATATGCAGGCTCTTCCATCCCTCCATTGAGTTCAACTGTCGCAGCCCCGATCTCATCACCAGCATCATTTTCAACCAAAACTTGTTCATCGATACTATCTAGCTCAAACTCAAGGCCTGCTAGCTCATCAATATCAGAGTCTGATGTCTCATATGCTAATTTTTGTTCGTCTTCATGCGGCACGGCTTCTGGTTCAGATTCTTCCATCTTGAAGTCCAAAGACATATCGAAGTCGCCACTGTCGACATCCTCAAGCTCTTCACCTTCTGAAAGCTCTTCAATCATGTCTCTATCAGACTCTTGAGGCTCTTCAAATGTTCCACCTACAGAAAGACCTGTATCTTCCTCTTCCAACAAATCATCAGAAAGATCCATTCCTAAGTCATCAGAATCTAAATCATCATCCTCTAACAGCTCATCTATTGATAGATCTTCTGCCTCCACAATGCTACCGGCTTCTTTGTACAATAGGCTTTCAGGTGAAAGTTTTTGTCCCATCTCTACAATTTCAAGCCAGCTCTCATCACTTGGATCATTGATTAAATCAAAGTATGCTTTTGCTTGTTTATCGAACTGCTCAGCTTCCCCACTTTGCGATAAAACTTCTAGCAGTTTATATCTAATTTTACTATTTCCAGGGCTTTCTGAAATTGCCTTTTCAAGCTTTTCTACTGCTTGAGCTGTACGACCATAAGCAACATATACATCAGCTTCACGTATAATTGACGGTTCATCTTCTTCGTCAGATTCTTCCTCTTCGAAAACCTCTGCATAATCCTCTTCATCTCCAGCTTGATCCTCTTGCTCTTCGCTTTGAGGGTTCGATAGAGATTCAGCATTTTCATCAAAGTAGGCAGGTGTTTCCTCATCGTCTGATTCAACAGAAGTTATCACAGTTGATACACCATGAGCTTCTAACTCTTCATCTGAAATCTCCACTCTTTTAAACATAGAGCGGATTATTATCCAAATAAGTATCAATAGCGCCAAGATAACACCAGATGCAATTGCCCAAATCTTTGGGTCATCCATTAGTGTTGATTTAACTTCAGCCATAACATCTGTTGGCATAACAGGAGCTTTTGGCTCTGGTCTTGTTGGTTCAACCGGAAGCTGTTGCTCTGGCTTAGCCTCTTCAACAGGCTCCACTTCAGCTTTTTCTGCCTCTTCAGGCTTCTTAACCTGAGTCAGATCTTCAGCAGGCTTAGTCTCTTCAGGTTTGGCCTCTTCCGCCTTAACTTCCGGCTCTTTAACCTTTACCTCAACCTCTTCAGCAACCACTTCAACCTGAGGCTGTTCTCCACCAGCAATCCTAGATTGCAGCTTAGCCATCTCTTGGTCTTTTAGAGCTAGTAGACGTTCAAGAGACTTGATTTTCCCCTGCATGTCATTGGCGTTACTTTGTATATCGTCATTCTTGCTCTTTTGCTCTTCTACAGCCTTTTGAGCTGCTGCTAATTCAGAGCGCAGACGCGACACCTCTTTTTTATCATTCGCATCAACTTTACCGCTCGCCTGGACACTCTTATCACCAGTCACAGTCTCATCTGAAGGCGCTACAACTTCTATTCTACCTCTTGATTTTGGTTTAACTTTTGTTGCAGCAGATTTTGTCTTAGCGCTACCCTTCTTAGTTGATTTGCCTGTTGAAGGTGAGCTTAACCCTTTTCTCCAAGCTCTTGCTTGATCACGAACAGCTAGTTTTGCTTGTGAATCATTTAGCTTCTGCACTTGCTCCGCTGAAGGTAAATCTAATACTCGTCCAGCTAAAAGTGAATTAATGTTGTTTTTACTAAATGCTTCTGGATTGTTTTTATACAATGCCATCATCATCTGTTCAACAGATTGGGTGTCTTTATCACGTACACTACGAGCAATCTTCCACAAGGTTTGCCCTCTTTTTACAGAGTACTTGCCAGATGCTGCACCAGATTGAGATCTTGATGATCTCTTCTTCGATACTTGGTTCGAAGTAGTTGTAAATTTAGGTCGTTTCGATACACCAATACCTTTTGATGTTGTTTTCTTCTTAGGCTTATTTGGTTTTCTGGTTATCTTCGCAGGAGTCTTTTTAGCTGCTGTTTCTTGCGCAACCGTTGTACCTGGTTTCTGATATGAGCTTGCTGTCACTGGAGGGTCAAGCAGCACGGTAAATTCACGCAGCATCTTACCGTTTGACCAGCGTACTTCTACTAAGAAATTTAGAAATGGTTCTTGAATCGAGTCTTTTGAGGTGAGTTTTACGATATATTTTTTATTTTTATTTTCAACTATCTCAAATTCAATTTTTGATAATAAATAGGGTCTCTCTATTCCTGCTCGCTTAAAGTCAGCATTTGAAGCAAGCTTGACTTTAAGATGCTCAAGGTCTTTTGCCCTTACGGATAATAGTGAAATTTCACCATCCAGCGGCTGATTTAATGCTGATTTAAGCTCTATTCTACCTAAGCCCAACGCCATAGCTGCAGATGGCAATATCAATAGCAATACTGCTATCCAAACACCGGTTTTTTGTCGCATGGTACTCCCTTCACATAAAATCTAGGCTGATTTTACGAGTTGTCTCTGGGCTCCAGTTTCTGGGGCCATTTCTTGTTATTAAACCAATTCCTATCATTTAAAGAATAGTCATAAATGAAAGTAATGCCTAAAAATAAATTATTTTTTTAGGCAATTCTTCACTCAAGGTTATTTATATTGGGCAAAACATCTATTTTTAGCCTATATCTTTTTATTGAATCTGCCCATTTTACACATAATTTTATATAGTTATAATCATTTTTTAATGTGGTTTACCTGAACATACCTGAATCCGTATTTTATAAGGGGTACCTATATTAAGAACATTTACAGATTCAGGTTTATTTGTTTTTTTTAAATATATTTTTCTATTAATATTTCGGCAATTTGCACACTATTAAGAGCAGCGCCTTTGCGAACATTATCAGCTACGACCCATAGATTGATCCCTTTCTCATGAGAGATATCTTCTCTAATTCTGCCTACATATACATCATCATTATTAGCTGCTTCAGTTATTGCAGTTGGATAACCACCATCACAACGTCCATCAACAACAGTAATTCCTTTAGTCTCGGCTAATAGTTTAGTTGCATTTTCTGCAGTGATTTTTTCTTTAGTTTCTATATGTAGTGCTTCTGAATGGCCATAGAATACTGGGATACGTACCGCTGTTGGGTTAACTTCGATTGAGTCATCATCCATGATTTTTTTTGTTTCCCAAACCATTTTCATCTCCTCTTTGGTGTATCCGTTCTCCATGAATACATCAATATGAGGCAGCGCATTAAACGCTATCTGCTTTGGATAAAAATCAACCTTGGCTTCTTTCCCGTTTAATAGTGCAGCAGTTTGTCCTGCAAGCTCTTCAATTGCTGGTTTGCCTGAACCTGAAACCGCCTGATAAGTAGCCACGTTGATTCTGGTGATTCCAACTGCATCATGGATTGGTTTTATGGCAACCAACATCTGGATTGTCGAGCAATTTGGATTGGCAATAATCCCTTTGGTTTTATATTCGGCAATCTTTTCTGGATTTACTTCTGGCACTACTAATGGAATCTCATCGTCATACCTAAAGTGAGATGTGTTATCAATGACAATACAACCTGCCGCCGCAGCCTTAGGAGCATACTCTGCAGAGATATCCCCACCAGCAGAAAACAAACCAATCTGCGCCTTAGAAAAATCAAACTCTGCAAGGTCTTGAACCACTACCTGCTTGCCTTTGAAGGTGATCTTGGAACCTGCTGAACGACTACTTGCTAGTGGATAGATCTTTCCAACTGGAAAGTCTCTTTGTTCTAGAATTGATAGCATAACTTCACCAACAGCACCTGTAGCGCCAACTACAGCAACATCATATTTCTTACTCATAAATCACCTTAAATTTTTTGCCTATTACTAGTAGCTGGCATTATCCTAAATAATAGGTTTTACAGCAATCTTATCTTCTAGAAAGCAGCCTTTCAGCACTCTTCTATTACGATTAAATCATCATCTTGCCTGTCTTCAGGTAGATCTTTCAAAAACAGCAGTGTAATTATAAAGGCTAAAGCAGCGGCAGCGGATGCAAGATAAAATACCTGCTCTCCACCAATATCTTCCCAGAGCAATCCGGAAAAATAATTCCCTATTGCAACTCCGGCTCCCATACATACTGCAGTATAGAGTGCCTGCCCTCTCCCTTGAAATTTCCCTGGAAAAAAACTGTTTACTAACTTCATTGCAATGGCATGGAATATACCAAAGGTTCCTGCATGGAGTAGCTGCGATAAGACTAACATCAGCATGCTAGACGCAAAAGCCCCGGTCATCCACCAACGCAATACAGCTGCAGCTAGAGCATATAGCATCAATTTTCTAGCCCCAAAACGGGGAATCATCCTGTGAATAAGGAGAAATATAACTATCTCTGCAACCACACCGACAGCCCAAAGCTCGCCGATTATATCTGTTGGATGGCCATTCTCTCGAAGATAAATAGTAAAGAAGGCGTAAAATGGTCCATGACTGGCCTGAAGCAATAGTCCTACAATAAAAAAACAGATGGCGTTTTTATTTACTAGGAGATGTTTGAAGGTACTATCTATTGCCTGCAATTTTATACCATTTTTTTCTTTTACGAATAAACTGATAAAAAATATTCCGGCATAACCGGCAAGACCAATATATGGCAAAAATTCAAATGGGAAATATTTTGCAGCTATGCCGATACTTATTACAGTAAATATAAATCCAAAAGATCCCCACAACCTTATCCGACTATATTTATTGGTATCTTTATGTAGATGATTTAGGGTTACAACTTCAAACTGCGGTAGCGCTGCATTCCAAAAAAAACTATAGGCAAAGGTTATGATAGCCATCCAGACAAAACTATCAGCAAATATAACTCCGGAGAAGATAAAAAAGGCCATCAAACATGCTGCCTGAATTATACGGGCTCTTTTTCCAAAGGTATCCGCTACCCAACCCCATATAAATGGAGCAATAATTTTAGTTATGTTTAATAGAGCAAATAGTTCGCCAATTTGCAGCGCAGTAAAACCACGTTCGGCAAGGTAGGTTCCAAAATACGGAACAATAATTCCAAGCGTTCCGAAATAAAAAAAATAAAATCCAGATAAGCGCCAGTATGGTAAATTTTTTACCATATTTAGCTCGTTCTATTCACAATATGGAGGAACCACTGGTGTTTGTGAGTCAACATCTAGGTTTTGCGCTCTATGCCTTAATAGGTGGTCCATAATTATTATTGCTGCTACTGCTTCAGCTACTGGAACTCCACGAATACCTACACAAGGGTCATGCCTACCTTTTGTTTCTACGTCGATATCATTTCCATCAAGATCGATGGTTTTTCCGGGTATTGTGATACTGGCCGTTGGCTTAAAGGCTATACTGGCGGTTATATTTTGACCGGAGCTTATGCCACCAAGAATTCCACCTGCGTTATTGCTTAGAAATCCTTTTGAGGTTATCTCATCTCTAAACTCTGAACCCTTTCTCTCGACACAATCAAAGCCACCGCCTATCTCAACACCTTTTACTGCATTTATCCCCATTAGGGCATGAGCTAGATCTGCATCCAGCTTATCGAATATTGGTTCTCCCAGGCCAGGAGGAACATTTTCTATCACCAGATTAACCTTGGCTCCAATAGAGTCATGCTCTTTACGGATTTGGTCCAGTAGAGCTTCTAGCTCTGATACCTTTTCCATGTCTGGGGCAAAAAATGGATTATTACCAACCGCTTCCCAATCCTTATGCTCAACCTTTATTGAGCCGAGCTGGCTTAGATATGCTCTTACCGTAATTCCAAACTTATCTTGCAGATATTTTTTAGCTATGGCACCTGCCGCAACACGTATTGCTGTTTCACGCGCAGACGATCTACCACCACCACGATAATCGCGTGTGCCATATTTTTGCTGGTATGTGTAATCGGCATGACTAGGACGAAATGTATTCATCACATTAGAGTAATCTTTTGATCTTTGGTCGGTGTTCTCGATTAAAACCCCAATTGATGTACCCGTGGTCTTACCCTCAAACACCCCGGATAAAATCTTTACCTGGTCCGCTTCAGACCTTTGAGTGGTATGCCTGCTGGTTCCTGGGCGACGTCTATCTAGGTCAATCTGCATATCTACTTCAGTAAGTTCCATTCCTGGAGGGCAGCCATCGATTATTCCGCCAATCGCTGGACCATGACTCTCGCCAAATGTTGTTACAGTAAAAATCTTTCCTAATGTATTTCCAGACATAAATAACCCTACATCAAACCTGTTTAGACTTATGTTAAATTCTATTAAAACAATTCTTGTAATTGCTGTGCCGTCAACAAGAATACACCATGACCACCATGAGCAAACTCTAACCAATAAAACGGTACATGCGGATATATTTCAACTAAAGCATCTTGGCTATTGCCAACCTCTACAATCAAGATTCCATCATCGGTAAGATGCTGTTTAGCGTCAGCAAGAATCTGATGCACGATATCTAGACCATCGTCTCCTGCCTCTAGCCCAATCTGCGGCTCATGCTTAAACTCTTCTGCGAGTGCATCCATATCCCGTTTATCAACATAAGGAGGATTGGAAATAATCACGTCGTACTTTTCGCCTATAACTCCCTTGAATAGGTCCGACTGAATTGCATGCACTAAAGTTTCTGCACCATGTTTCTCGATATTGATTTTTGCTACATCAAGAGCATCGGATGAGATATCAATTGCATCTACTTGTGCATTTGGGAACTCATACGCACAAGCAATTGCTATACAGCCACTTCCAGTACATAGATCTAAGATTCTGGTTGGTTCACGATCGCTAAACCATGGTTGGAATCCAGCATCTATTAACTCTGCTATTGGAGAGCGTGGAATTAATACACGCTCATCTACATAAAAAGAGTAGCCAGCAAAAAATGCTTCGTTAGTTAGATACGCTAACGGCTTTCTTTCTACCACTCTCTTCTGCAGCATATCTAAAATAACTTTGCGCTCTATAACTGTAATTGTACTGTCAAAGAAAAACGGTTCTAAATCACTTGGGAGTTTAAGGGCTGCTAAAACCAGGGCAATTGCCTCATCCGTCACATTATCTATTCCATGACCAAAACACAGGCCAGCATCATTAAAACGGCTTATTCCCCAACGAATAAAATCTTTTATGGTTGTAAGCTCTTTGATTACTTCTTGATACATTTATAAAACCCTCGATTAACCCTTAAAATGGGCTTTCCCCACATTTGTATTTTATGGGAACTCCAAAGCGACCATAATAACTGATTGTAGACTACATCTCACCCCGTTTTATCTGTATTAATATTAAATAGATAAGCCGGTAAAAATAGATCAATGGACTTTTAAAGTTATTAACGCGAAAATGACGCTCTTGGACTGAAACACATGGAAACTCCTACAATGCCGCAAAGCAATGAAAATCAACAAGATGCAAGCTTAATTAACAAAATAAAAGCCCTGTTAACATACCCATTGCCACACCATTTTTTATCGCACATTGTATATCAATTTATGCGAATCAAGGTTCCTGCGGTTAAGGATCTTCAAATCAGGTTTATAGCTGACAAATATAACATTAATCTTGCTGAATCTAAGAAAAGGGCACCGGATGAATTCCCTGATTTTAACAGCTTCTTTACCAGAGAACTTGCCGATGGTGCGAGAACCATCGACGCAGGGATAAATACAATATGCTCACCGGTAGATGGCAAGATAAGCCAGCTTGGTGATATCGATGGAAGCTCTATATTTCAAGCTAAAGGTCACTCTTATACCGTTTCAAAGCTGCTTGGTGATGACCAAAGCCTAGCCAACAACTATATGAATGGGAAATTTGCCACTATATACCTTTCACCAAGAGACTATCATCGCATCCATATGCCTTATGCAGGGAAAATCAAGAGAATCATTCATGTTCCAGGCAGGTTATTTAGTGTCGCTCCATATACTGTCACCACCGTACCTGAATTGTTCGCCAGAAATGAACGCGTAGTGTGTATTTTCGACACTGAGTTTGGCGAAATGGCTATGGTTTTAGTTGGGGCTATTTTTGTATCCAGCATGGATACTGTATGGACCGGAACGGTCACTCCTCCTGGAGCTAAAAAAGTAACGGAGCTGGAGGTTAATCAAACTTTGCATAAAGCTGAGATTGATAAAGGGGAAGAGATGGGGCGTTTTAATATGGGATCTACCGTTATTCTTTTATTTCCTAAAGATAAAATGAATTGGGATGATTCAATTTCAACCGGGTCAACCCTAAGACTAGGAAATAAACTCGGTAATATTACTTAAAGGCACATTATTCCTAAATAATGCAGAAAGCTAATAACCGCAAAGTATTTAGCTTAAGCCGTACCTGCAGGAAATGGTAATACCTTGTCTATCGAGTTTAATTCTAAGGCAAACATCATTAAACGATCCAATCCAAGTGCAACACCAGAACACTCTGGAAGCCCTTGGTTCATTGCCGCGATAAAATTCTTATCATAGGGAATATCCATCTTGCCTATTTTTTTGCGCTGCTCTTGCTCCGCAATAAACCTATCTTCTTGCTCTTGAGGGTCACTTAACTCTTGAAAGCCATTGGCTATCTCCACCCCCTCAATATATAGCTCAAATCTCTCGGCAACGTTTTTATCATATGGACTGATTCTAGCCAGTGCTGCCTGCGATGCAGGGTAATCCATAATAAAGGTAAGTTTACCTCTACCTAACTGCGGCTCTATCACATGACTGTGTAATAGGTTGAGCCAGTCATCACGATTATCTCCCATCGATTCAACATCAATATTTATGCCGTGCTGATTAGAGCAATCAATTAACTGCTCAATAGTTGCAGTAAGAGGATTTATACCAAGATAGGTACTAAACATCGCCTGGTAGGTGATGCACTCTGTCTCTCTGCCATAAGATAAGTCACGCAGAATCATACGGACTAAATCATCAACTTCTCTAATTAATTCAATATAAGAGAAACCCACGCGATACCATTCAAGCATGGTAAATTCAGTATTGTGCAGCCGACCAATCTCTCCATCACGAAATGCATGGCAAATCTGAAAGATAGACCCACTACCTGCTGCCAGTAGACGCTTCATCGCAAATTCAGGTGAGGTATGTAAATATTGTTTACGCTCTCCGAATTGTGAGGAAACAACAAAACTATCTATATATGGGTCAACCGTTCCAAAGTCAGATAAAATAGGCGTTTCAACTTCAAACAGCTCCCTTTCATTAAAAAAGGAGCGAACTGCAGCAAGCATTAACGCTCTATTTCTTATAATTTCTATTGGAACAGCTGGAAGACCGTTTTCCATATCAGATCATCACTCTACTATTATTACCCTTTTACACGGCTTACATATTCTTTAGAACGGGTATCGACCTTTAATACATCGCCAATCTCAATAAACAGAGGAACCCGCACTACAGCACCGGTTTCTAGTGTGGCTGGTTTTAATCCACCTGCTGCCGTATCACCTTTAAGGCCTGGGTCTGTATCAGTTACTACAAGGTTCACAAAATTTGGTAGTTCAACAGTTAAAGGCACGCCATTCCACAGTGTAACAACACACATATCTTGCTCTTTAAGGAACTTTTCCACCTCAGCTACTGCACTATGACTGCCCCCAACCTGTTCAAATGTTTCTACATCCATGAAGTACCAAAACTCAGCATCGTTATAAAGATATTGTAGATCTAACTCCATTACATCAGCAGCTTCAACTGATTCACCAGATTTATAGGTTCTATCGATCACCTTTCCAGTCTTAAGGTTTTTAATCTTTACACGATTAAATGCCTGGCCTTTACCTGGCTTAACAGTTTCATTTTCAACGATATTGAATGGATCTCCATCAACAATGATTTTCAATCCATTTTTAAATTCACTAGTGCTGTAATTCGCCATACTCTTCCCGCTTCTCAAATTTATTGAAACGCCTTCGAAAAATCAAAGTCGTTGAATTATATCGGTTTGGTTGCAACAGATAATAGGGTTATACTGCCAACAATTTCCAGTTGCTGCGTATTTTAAAACAGTTTGAGGTTTGTTTCATGCTTAATCATCAATGTAGATCAAATATTTATGATTTAGATGCCGAAACTGAAAGCTGGGAGACGATTTTACAAAATTCTTTCACCGATATTGAGACTTTGCTCAATTATCTTGAAATACCGTTAGCAAACACCAACTATTCCTCCACAGCAAATAAAACATTCCCCCTAAAAGTTCCTAAAACCTATGTAGACAAGATGCAGAAAGGGGATGCTAAAGATCCTTTGCTACTACAGGTATTACCTGCTGTTGCAGAAACAATTGAAAAAGAAGGTTTTTTCACCGACCCAGTAGGTGATTGCCAAGCAATTATTGGCGCCAATCAACTGCAAAAATATCATGCACGCACCCTGCTTTTAACCACTAACTCTTGCAGTATTAATTGCCGTTTTTGTTTTCGCAAAAACATGCTCATTGATAGTAATGATGATTTTCTACTTAACAAAGAGATAGTTTTAACCAATATCAGAGAAAATAAAACGCTGGAAGAGGTGATACTAAGCGGTGGAGAACCGTTGTTACTTGATGACAGCACCCTAATTGATATATTTAATTCCATTGAATCAATGGCGCATATAAAAAGGATTCGCATCCACAGTAGAATATTACTTACTATTCCTCAAAGATTAACAGCCAAGTTATTAAGTCACTTAGCGTTAAGTAACAAACAAGTTATATTAGTTATTCACTGTAATCACCCTCATGAAATTGATCCCGTTGTAGAGAAAAAACTTCAGGAGATTGATCAATATGGAATCACGATTCTAAATCAGTCAGTACTATTAAAAGGGGTAAATAACTCTTCAGAGATATTAAACCAATTAAGCAACAAACTTTTTAACAACAGGGTAATACCCTATTACCTTCATCTACTCGATAAAGTTAAAGGATCTTCCCACTTTCTTGTATCAGACAGTGAAGCAAAAAACATTTGGAGTGAATTGCAAGCACAACTACCAGGATACCTAGTACCTAGATTAGTAAGAGAGTCAGCAAACACCCCATCTAAAACTATAATCTCCTAGCTTGATTTTCATAGAAACACCAATAAAAACAACATAATTATCAATATAAATGACCTATAGATTTTCAATTATTAAATGCTACTCTTAATATATAAGTTTATTGTTTTATTTATGCAGGGGTTTATTAAATAGTTAATTAATAATAATCTACACTCATTACTAAATATATTATAAAAAGTAAGATCAGAAAAATCATGAATAATAATAACACCTTAGACCTAAGAATTCCGAAACTCAAACCATCTAAAGAAGATGGTTTTAATACCAATCCAAAAGCTGTTAAGAAGTGGATTAAAGATTTACCTCTCGCAAACTTAGGAGCGATGACACAACAAGTCTACCGCGCTCTAAAAGAGCTAAATACCGTTGAGATAAAGACAGCGCATAGGTTTGAGATCTTAGAAGAATTTCGTACGCCCGTAGAATTTATCATTAATAGTCTACGCAAACATTATGCCATTAAAGCATTACCTCTTTCTGAAAAAAATAAAGACATTGCAAATCTTGCAATAGAGCTTTTTTATAACATGAGCATCGGCTATAAAATAATTATTGAGCAATCGTCATCAGCATTTATCAAACTAAACAACCGTCAGCTTAGCGTATCGATACAAAGATCTATCTCTTACCTGTCATCTGTTCTAATTGAAAACTATTTGATTTATGCGGCTAGCAAAGAGGGTATCTGGGAGCAGGTGCATATGCTATATCAATATGCTGCTTCTAAAAAACTGCATGACATCAACATCGCTGACAACCAACTCAAAAGCAATAAATCAACCACAATTACCAACTGTTATATGCATATATTATTGGTATCTGCTACAGACCCTTTCCATATGCGTCTTGGTGAAGTTTTAGAAATATTTAATGAAATGGAAACCTGGACCAGCTACTGTAAGCTGCTGAAAGATATTCCTACCCAGCTTGAAACCGGTACATTTTTAATTCGACCTAACATGGACCTGCCTCCTATACACTTCAATTCAGATCAAGCAAAAAAAGACAAAAATAACTTTATTTTTGTAACTCATGATCTTATTGACGCTATAGATATTGGAATTCAAAAATCATATAAGACAGGGCTGTTTAAGAAAAAACCCAAACTACTGTCGAATGAAAAGATCCTAAGCAGAGTATTATTATCACTTGGAATATTGCCTAAAAGAAAATATTCAAGAACAGAAACTGCTGCAAAGGTTTCAGTAGTTACAGGTTTAACAGCAATTCACCACCTCCTACACTTGGAAAACGGTGACGATGTAAATGAGATCTACCAAGATACAAAATCGCATTTTAGCTCCAAAGATGTTGAAGATGGACACAGCATGGGTAAAAACGTTTGGAACCTAGTAGCCACAGGTCATGGTCCAGATGTTCATAAACGCTTAACGCAAAAACCCATCAAGCCGGGGTATTCATCAGTACCAACTAACGTAATTCATGAGGAATGGAAGCTCTGCAATATAAGCTCTGGAGGATATTGTGTTATCTCTGATACAAACTCTTCATCAAAAGTGCAAATTGGTGAGCTTATAGCAATTAAAGAAGTTCAGAACGATGACACCGTATGGCAACTTGGTGTAGTAAAATGGTTAAAATCCCATAATGAACTTGGTGTAGCCCTTGGGGTACAGATCCTATTTCCAGGTGGTAGTCCAATAATAACCAAAGTTAAGAATGATAGCGGTGCTTTATGCCCTGCACAAAAAAGCATTCTACTACCTGCAGTTAAACCACTTAACCAGCCATCTACAATCATTACCCCTACCCTGCATTATGCCGTTGGAAAAGAGATCAATGTACGAAGTGGTAAAAAAGCAGCAAAAATCGTGCTTACTAAATTAGTACAAAGTACGAATGCCTTCTCCCAATTTGAGTACGTTGCTACCAACAAGGAAGAAAACCTACCGTTGGGCAATGCTAAAACCGACGACGAATTTAATTCTATCTGGACATCTATTTAAGCCGTCACCTCTATTAAATTAAGCCACAAACAAATAGATGCCTGATATATAGCACAAAAACTGCATTTAAGTTTATGGTGTTTTAAAACCTGGGATATTAACTTTATACATAGCCAATCACTATACCGCTATAGCAAGATTACCTACCTGCCATTTCAATACAACATAATTTAAAACCAGGCAACGGTTCACATATCATCACAATCCATTTAAAAAAAGTGGCCTACGGCAATAAAAAAGCAGTCAAGCATGATGTCACCAACTATACTTAAATAGCAAAATGGTTGTTGATATTCAGTCGCACAAATTGTTTTGATTTTTAATCGTAGACTTGCAACCTATTTATTAGATATTATCTGCATAAGACTAGACATATATGATGCAAACATCAGAAGCATGAAATTTAAGGAATGAAACGTGCCACAGGAAGACCTCTTACGCCTTTTGATACTCGACGACTCTGTAAACGATGCTGAGATGATAATTAGCATCCTCAGAAATTCAGGCCACCCGGTTAGAACAACAATGGCAGAGGATGCTGAAGAGGTAGAAAAAGCTTTAGATACTCAGTCTTTAGATATTTTTATCTGCAATATTGCTGACCCTGATTACAGCATCAAACGGGCATATGAAGATATCACTAAAACTGGTAAGGATATTGTTCTAATTGCACTATCTGATGAAGATAGCCTTGACCGCAGAATTATGGCAATGAATTCTGGTGCTCATGATTTAGTGTGCAAATCCGAATTAGATCACCTGAGAATGGTAATTGAAAGAGAGATGGCTGCTCATAACGATCGACACAAGCTCAGAAAATTCCAGGTTTCCCTAAATGATGTAGAACGACGTTGCAACCTACTTCTCAATAGTTCAAGAGATGCAATAGCATATATATCTGAAGGTATGCATGTTTATGCCAATAGCACCTACTTAGAAAAATTTGGCTATAAGGATTTTGATGATTTCGATGGTATGACTATCCTTGACCTGATTCACCCTGAAGATCAAGCATCATTCAAAGAGTTCCTGCGCAGCTATAGCTCTGGCAATCAAGATGAATCAGCAATAGATATAAAAATGATTAATGGTGAAAATGTATTAGATGTTCACCTGGATATGTCATTGGCCACCATCGATGGTGAAGAGTGCATTCAAATTCAAATTCGTGACCAAAGCTCTGCACAAGACCATGACCTTGAACAGCAAATAACATCTCTAAGTCAGCAAGATATCATGACAGGTCTATTTAACCGCCATCACTTTATGGAGAAGGTTGATGATGTCATCATTCAAAATGCAGCCGGTGATGATGGTAAGAGCCATGGGGTTATGTTCATTCTGCTTGATGATTACAAGCAAATCAAAGATCGCTCCGGGCTTGCATTGGCAGATGTATATATAACTGATATTGCTAAACTTATAAAAAATAAATGTGAACATCTAGATATTTCGGCACGATTCAGCGATAGCTGTTTCATTGTATTAACTACCGAAAAAGGGGTCAATGAAACAACAGATGCAGCTGAAATAATCAGAAAATTGATTGAAGAACATATTGCAGACCACAATGGCCAAAGCGCATCCAGCACATGCAGCATTGGAGTTGTAATGATTGGTGATGCATCTGGAAATGCCCATGATGTTGTTAATCTAGCAGACCATGCGTGCTCAACAGCAAAATCGCAAGGTGGCAATTGCGTTTTCCTACATAAAACATCTTTTGATGAAAAAATCAGCAAGGAAGAGCAATCAAGCTGGGAAAGTACCATTATCGAGGCTATTGCCCAAGACAAGCTCTACCTGGTGTATCAACCAATAGCATGCCTGCAAGGGGACAATGCGGAACGTTACGATATCAGAATAAGGTTGCGTGGCGAGAATGATATCGAGATTAAACCTGATGAATTCCTGCATATTGCTGAAAAAGCGGAACTAATGATAGATATTGATAAGTGGGTAATAAACAGTACGTTTAAATCATTAGCAAAAAGACTCACAGAAAAACCAAACACTCTATTTTTCATTAAGTTATCGTGCGATGGAGTTTCATCCATATCAATACCAAACTTTATTAAAGACCAGGCTGCCATTCATAAATTAGATCTTAGTCACATAGTATTTGAAATTTCAGAGCCACTTATTGTAACCAATCTAAATAAAGTTAAAGAGTTTTATACTGCTACTACGCAAATTGGTTGTAAATTTGCCATAGATCACTTTGGCAGTGGATTAAATCCATTCCAAATCGTAAAACACATTTCAGCCGATTACCTAAAGATAGATAACACCATAACTCAGGAAGCCGCCTCTAATCCTGAATCCATGGAAAAACTGAAGATGATAATCGATTCTGCACACGAAATGGAAAAGAAGGTTATTGCAACACATTTAGAAGATGCGACAAGCCTCGCGATCCTATGGCAGTGTAAGGTTGATTATATCCAGGGTTACTTCCTCCAGGTTCCATCACCTGACCTTAATCATGATTTCAATGGTTTAGTTATCTAATCCGAGTACATCCTGGTTTCGCAGAATGAAAGAGCAAAAGCAGCGAAAAATAATCCATTGCGATTGCGATTGTTTTTTTGCTGCTGTTGAGATACGAGATAACCCCAAACTTTCGAATCAACCTGTCGCAGTTGGCGGACAACCTGACCAACGAGGCGTAATCTCAACCTGCAATTATATAGCTAGAAAATTCGGCATTCACTCAGCAATGGCATCTGCCACAGCCATAAAACTTTGCAAAAACTTAATCATTATTCGCCCGAATATGGATAAATATCGTACGGCCTCGCAACAGATAATGTCAATCTACAGAGAATACACCAATATCATCGAGCCCCTCTCCCTTGATGAAGCGTTTCTTGATGTCACCGATGTGCAAAAATGCAATGGAAGCGCCACCCTAATGGCAGAAGAGATTCGGCAGAAAATAAAAGCGCGCGTAGGGATAACTGCTTCAGCAGGGATTGCTGCAAATAAATTTCTAGCTAAAGTTGCCAGTGATTGGAACAAACCAAATGGGCAGTTTGTTATTCTCCCGCAGCAAATAGATGAATTCGTTGCCAAACTGCCAGTAAAAAAACTATTTGGGGTTGGTAAAGTAACGTCAGAAAAGATGGCAAAAATGGAGATAGAAACCTGCCATGACCTGCAGCAACTAAGTTCATATGAGTTAGTCGCCAAGTTTGGCAATTTCGGAAGTCATCTCTATCAAATATGTCGTGGCATCGATAATCGTGAAGTTAAAACCGAACGAAAAAGAAAATCACTTAGCGTTGAAAGCACCTTTATAGATGACCTACAAACACTTGAAGAGTGCAAACAGCAACTTCCGCCCCTTTATGAGAAATTACTATCCAGAGCTGAACAAGTAGATAATATTCCTGCTATCCACAAACTATTCGTGAAGATTAAATTCTTTGATTTTAGCCATACCACCATTGAGTGTATGGCTACTGAACCTGACTATAACATCTTCCTAGAGCTCTTAAGCAAAGCTGCAAAACGAGAAAATAAAGCAATAAGACTAATTGGTATTGGAGTAAGGTTCGGAGAGAAAAAAGAAACCTCTAATCAAATGAAATTATTCGATTAACGAACTAAAATTAAACAGATAAACCCTAATGAGTATTGCCCCTATGAAATTTCTACCTTATATATTTATCCTCCTAATAAGTTTTTCAGCCATTGCCGAAGAACTAGATCTCTATGGTGAAGACGATATCCTCGAAGAGGAGGAAACCACACAGGTTGAGATTAAAGATAAGTTATCGCCAGCACAACAGAAGCAGTATCTCCAACAAGCTAAAACTCTTCTTAAAAAGAAAGAGTATAAACAAGCTAGGGAAATACTATTCCAAATAGAAAAATATGAGAATGCAGAGGTCTATTACCACATAGGCATTATATTCAACAAAGGGCTTTCAATTAAAAAAAATCAAAAAGAAGCGGCTATATTTTTTCATAGGGCTGCAAAACTAGGTCACCTCCAAGCACAATATAATATTGCCTATATGTATGAAAAAGGGATAGGAACCACTGAAAAAGGAAGAGAGGCTGCAACCTGGTACTTAAAAGCAGCAGAACAAGGTATGAAAAAGGCACAACTTAAAGTAGGTGATTTATATTACGATGGCATCGGGGTTGAAAGAGATCTAAAAAAAGCTGCATTCTGGTATAAAAAAGTAGCAGACAAAGGCAGCCTAGTTGGTAGAAAACTTTATGAAAAGGTTCAGTTTGATATGAAAAAAGGACGATTCAAATAGAATCGTTGCCAATTAATTCTCATAAAAAAACATCAAGCATACTGACTCAACAGCTCAAAATCCTGAGTTTGATTAAATTGTTCCAAAGTAGTAACAATATCTTCACTTTCAGGAGTCAAAAACGAACCACCATCTATAGCCAAACCTTCGTCAGATAGGCCAACAAAAATAGAGACCCCTTTATCTTTTCCCGAATAGACAGCTCGCGCAACATCTTCCAGCTTTGGAGGAGCATACTTTCCAGCAGCAAATGCAGGCTCTAATAACGTTCCGGTAGCTACATAGGTCGGGTTAAGATGCATATTGATGACCACACCAAATCTTTCTGAAGTTTCACCTAAATATTCGATACCATTACAAATATCAGCTACAGCCTGCTCATCACTCATATTTGGAACTGGTTTTTGCATAAAATAGCATTTAAGTTGAAAATCGTAACGCGCTACCCTTTCTACCAATTTTTCAAAGATCTCAATTGTCAGCCCTTTCATAAAAACATCATTACGAGTCTTGTCATCAAAGGCTTCAAAACCAATAGCAATCTCGAGCTGGGTTTTTCTTTCCCCTTCTGCCAAAGAGCGCGCAATAAACTCCAACTCCTCGATATCAACATACTCAGGGCGAGACTCAATGGTAAGCACATCAAGGTTCTTAAAGTTACGATTAAGCAAAGCAATAAAATAGATAAGTGCGGTGGAAGAAAACGTATCTTCATCTAAAATTGAGCCGTTATTGCTTATGATAACCTTTTGAATCTCATCCTTTTTTTCAATCACTTCAGGCAAAGAGAATATGTGGTCAACTTGAGCCATTATTGAATCATATGGAATATGCCTGCTAGCAACTTGTGAAGGAAGATTACAGCCCAAACACTGCGACCATCTGCAAGCTAAAGAATAGAAAACTATAAATAATACCGTGCCCTCAGGAGAGTGCTGAAACCACATCTGTGCAGGCTTAGTCTCATCATGGTCATCATTAAAACTATAGGTCTTGCTACCCTTCTCCGAGCCACGATCTATCTGTTTAATTACTTTTTCTATCTCTTTGGCATCCACAATTAGCTCCTCAAATTTCCAAATAAAAAATCTATTTTGGATTTATCTAACATCTGTTTCATTATTTTAAATAACACCGTTTGTGAAAAGTACCCAACCAATAATGATTTAATTTGGATAGTATTTTTCTAAAGACAAGGCATAACAATGATCTTTTAATGGAGTTTGCATACAGCAAATGACCGAAAAAATCTGCAGCTATAATGCAGCATTTAAAAAACCAACCTAAATTTTAAAACGTCGCGAGCGAAGTTTATTCAAGGCGAAAATTAGTCAAAACGCGGAGTTTACTTTAAGTAAATGAGCATTTTTTACTGATTTTCAACACAGAAGAAACAAGCGCAGCAGTTTTAAGGGAATATTTTATCCGGGTTAAGGATATTTTTTGGATCAAAGACCCCCTTGATCCTACGCATCATATCCAATGTCTGCGGCTCTATCTCTCTAGAGACGAACTCCCTTTTCTCGAATCCTATACCATGCTCACCAGATAGCGTTCCTTTAAGTTCAAGTACCAAATCAAAAACCTTATCCAGGCATTGCTCTGCTCGCTGCATCTCATCTGCATCATCAGGGTTTATCAAAAGATTCACATGGATATTGCCGTTTCCGGCGTGACCAAAATTAACAATCTTGATTGAGTACTCTTCCGATAGCTGATTTAAACCATGAATTAATACAGGGATACTCGATACAGGTACAACCACATCTTCATTAATTTTCTTTGGAGCAACTTTTTTTAAGGCTGGAGATAAAGCCTTACGCACCTTCCACAGCGCTTGCGCCTGCTCTTTTGTTTGTGCAACATCAAGCGAAACCAAACCTTCAACCTTGGCTGCCTGCGAGACCTGGGCTAAAGAACTATCGATATACTCGGCTTGCCCATCCACCTCAATCATCAACATTGCGCCAGCATCATGAGGAAGATCGATATCGCTGTAACTACGAATCATCTCAATTGCATTGGCATCAATAAATTCAAGTGCACATGGAGTCTCAGGCTGGGCCATAATATTCGCAACTGCCTGGGCTGCAGATTCCATGGTTGCGTAGATCGCTTGAATCACCCTACTCTCTTCCTGTAGCGGAGTAAGTTTTAAAGTGATTTCAGACATTACTGCTAGCGTCCCTTCAGAGCCAGCAATCAATCGAGTTAGGTCATAACCCACTACACCTTTCGATGTATACACCCCGGCATTTATATCACTACCGTCGCCAGCAACCGCCTTTAACCCGAAGATATTCTCGCGCGGAGTACCGTATTTAACTGCACGTGGCCCAGCAGAGTTACAGGATACATTACCTCCCACAGTACAATATGCAGCACTAGTTGGGTCTGGAGGCCAAAAGAAACCGTGCTCTTTTAAGGCATCTTGCAAATCCTGATTTATCACCCCAGGCTCTACCACCGCTACCCTGTTATCTGGATCGATTGTAATGATGCGGTTCATCCGTTCAAAGGAGATAACCACACCATGTTTTACGGGGACGGTAGCGCCGGTAGTTGCTGTTGCTCTACCTCGTGCTAACACAGGAATCTCAAACTGATTACACAGATTTATTATCTGCTTTATCTGCTCGTGCATTGTTGGAAAAACAACAACGTCTGGAGCGACCATACGCCGACTATTATCACAGCTGTATGCTAAACAATCAGCCTTCTCAATCAGAACTGCTTTTAAAGGCAGTGCTTGTTGTAGCTGCGATAAAAACTCACGAGGTATACGGTCGTCAACCATGATATCAATTAATTTTCTATATATTCGAAGACTTTTACAACTTTGACTACGCCATCAATATTTCGTGCCGTATCTACAGCCGCATCAGCCTCTGCTCGAGTAACAATACCCATAAGATAGACAATTCCCCTCTCAGTTATTACTTTGACACGAGTTGGGTCAAACTCTTCAAGGCCAACACCAAACATACTGGTCTTAACCTTAGTGGTAATCCATGTATCTTTACTTCTTGAAATGAATGAGCTGGATTCGGCCACTGCCAGCTCATTTATAACTTTTATCACTTTATCTATATCAGCCACTCTTGAGGTAGCGAGTGATTTTATCGCTGGAGTTGGAACCTCTCCGGTTAAAAGCACTTTATAATTGTAGCTGGTGGCATTGATATGCACCTCTTTATTGGCAGTTTCTTTAGCGTTAACAAAAGTGTCGAAAGCCTTTAGCTCAATGCCCTCATCGTCAACCACTGTTCCGGCTGTTCTTCTATCATGTGCTACAGAACCAACCGCTGCCGCACCACCAACAACCATTGCGGTTCCTAAACAACCCTGCAACGTTAACAGCACTAATGCAGCTAAAAGACCATTTTTCAGAATAGATATCGCTAGTTTAAACATTTCGCCAAACTCCTATTAAATCGGTTAAATCTGTCAAATCACTCGGGACAGAAAAGGTGTCTATCAATTAAGTCACACAGACAATGAATCACCAGCAGATGCACCTCCTGTATTCTGGCTGTAACTGTTGCTGGAACTCTGATTTCGATATCATCCTCACCAAGATAAGGCGCTAATTTGCCTCCATCTTTTCCGGTAAATGCTACCACCTTCATCTTTCTGCTATGAGCTGCTTCAACTGCGGTAATGATGTTACTTGAATTACCACTAGTTGTGATTGCCAGCAATACATCTCCTGCCTGCCCCAACGCTCTAATCTGCTTGGAAAATATCTCATCATAATGATAATCATTCGCAATAGATGTAATGGTCGAGCTGTCGGTAGTTAATGCTATAGCCGGGAGACTTGGACGCTCCATCTCAAAACGATTTAATAGTTCAGAAGAAAAATGTTGTGCATCACCAGCGGACCCGCCGTTACCACATGTCAAAATCTTTCCATCGTTTTGCAGGCAATAAACCATCGCTTCAGCTGCAGCAGCAATATAAGGAGCTAACTCATCGGCAGAATCCTGTTTTGCCTGAATACTATCTCTAAAGTGTTGCATTACTCTTTCTTGTGCGTCCAAAATTTTTTCCTCTACTTCAGTAATTCATTTCAATAATTTACTTCAAATGCGTTTTTTACCCAATCAAAATCAGCATATTCACCAGGAGTATTTCCAGGTTTGTTTCCAGAGCAGCTTACCGATACTACATCAAACCTGGCTGGATTTTCCATCAACTTTGAATTTCTCTGTAGATAGTGACTTGCTGCATTAATAATCTTCCGCTGTTTGCTCAATGTAACCGTTTCTGCTCCACTAGCGTAACTACGATTTGTCCGCAGCCTAACCTCAATAAATGCAATAATATCAGAATCCTGCATAATCAGATCTATCTCGCCACATTTACAGCGATAATTGCGTTGAATTAGACGTAATCCATTCTGTTTTAACAATTTCTCAGCCATTTTCTCAGCATGTGCACCCTTTTCGGTACT
This sequence comes from Gammaproteobacteria bacterium, assembly GCA_033852155.1. GTDB lineage: Bacteria > Pseudomonadota > Gammaproteobacteria > QZLD01 > QZLD01 > QZLE01. The sequence continues at coordinate 220,501 of JAWSVA010000001.1, forward strand.
CTTTTTACCTTTTGGAAGCAGCAGGCCACCAATCATTGCGCATCTTTCCAGCGCAATTCAGGCTTACCTCGGCGAAAATCAGCTATCTCAAGAGAACGATAAATACGGTTATTCTCAATCTGAAGAATTCCCGTATAACCAGTTTTTTTCGTATCACTATTAGTTATCATAGCTGCTAATTCTGGTATCAAATTATAAGCATCTAACCCAAGGGCAAATAACCTTTGATAACGTTGCATTCTTTTAGGCCACTGATTGGTTAATTCAACATACTCATCGATACTGGCTGAATTTAATATCCATGGCATATCAACAAATGATGCTCCATTTAAGTCCTGATTTGCCTTGGTATCTTCAACTCCACTGTATATTGATGATGTAGCATAGATTGGAATTCCAGATGCCAGGTGGAAGTTAAACTGAGGACGTACAAGCCTTGCCTGCGTTGGTTTCGCAGCAAGAAAGATAAAGTCTAAATCCTGACGTCGGCGTGGTTCAAATTCGATCTTTTTGCCTAAGATAGTCCTGATAGCTTTATAACGCTGCGAACTAGCATCAATATTCAGCAAAGCCTTTATTGAACGGGAAAAATCATTGGCCTTAGGGTCAAAGAAATTAGTTTCAAGAACCTCACCACCTAACTCCTCCAAACTTTTACTAAATGCATCAGCCTGACGCTGCCCCCAATCGGTATTAGGAACCAAAACGATTGCATTCTTGTAACCATCGTCAATGGCATATTTTGCAGCCTGCCTAGCCTCATCCTCAGGCAGAAGTCCAAACTGAATAAAATTAGGTTTTGACTCTTGGTATTCTTGCAGATAGTTCAAACCCAAAATCGGAACTTCTACACTCTGCATAGCAGCAAGTTGGGCCAAAGTATTTTTTCTTAACGGACCTATAACCAGGTCAGCACCATCTGTAACAGCCTGACGATATATTGATACAGCCGATTCTAACTGATTATTAGTATCGTAAAATACAACCTCAGGTCTCTCCATTCTAAAGTCTTTATAATACGCAGCAACAATACCCTCTCTGATTGCTGAAGCAGCACCTGCATATTTTCCTGTCAGAGGTAACATAACCCCAATCTTAGAGGGAATCTTAAATCTGTTTTGATATTCAGCGATAAGGTTTTCAATTAAATACAACGATGCTGGGTGAGACGGATAGCGCACCTTCCACTTCTCAATCTCACTAACTAATTTAGTAACATTACTGCTATTTTGCTTAACGAAATAAACCAACTCAATCCAACCACCAAATTCATCTGGTGCAGGCGGCATCATAAAGTTAATCCGACTAGCTGTTACTTTTGAGATTGCATCCCAGATTCTAATTTGATTCGGTGCCATCTCTAAATCAGTTTGCAGATATTTACCTGCAGCAGCCAAGTCCCGCGCTGCATCCAAATACATCTTTTCCGAAAGATATAGATTGCTGCGAAAATCGTAAAACTCATAGCTTGGAAGCATGATTTTCTTATCGTCAATCAAAACTAAAGCACCGAGCATATCGCCAGATCTATATGCAAGCTTGGATTTGATAAACTTATACTCAGCCTGAAGGTTTGGCGCTAACTTATCTGCATCCAACTTCCCAAGCAGCTCAACTGCTCGCTTATCTTGCCCGGCTTTAAGCATAAAACCAGCGGCTTTAATTTTATATTCAATAGTTTGTTCAGCAGATGCCAGCTCAGATGCAGAGATATATCTATCTGCAGCAGTTGCAAAATCACCTATATTACTTGCAGTTTCAGCCTGAAGAACCAAAGCAGCAGACTGCCTCTCCTCATCTGTCTGTTGGCGAACCAGCTCCCCTAACGGGGCACAGTTTAGAATCAATAGCACAGAAACAAGTGCCAGAGCTCTGGTAAAAAAATTGGTACTTCTGGAAAAAAAGTTGCTATTCATTCTACGTTGCTTCTATTTTCAGTTAAAATCCATTTACAAGATGATTAGATCGCAATTGGTTCGTTATTTTAGCATCATCATCTAACACTGGAAAATAATGTTACTCCTGGAGAGCAAATTAGTGACTCAAAATAGCGGAACCCTTTATATAGTTTCCACCCCGATAGGGAATCTTGCCGACATATCACAAAGGGCAATAGACACACTTTCCACTGTTGATGTAATAGCAGCTGAAGACACCAGAAGAACCGGGCTACTACTTTGCCACTACGGCATAAATAAAAAACAGATTGCATTACATGACCACAATGAAGAGAAAAAGGTTCCGCAAATCTTAGAAAGCATTCTCAACGGACAAAATTTCGCCCTAGTTTCTGATGCAGGAACGCCGTTAATCAACGACCCAGGTTTTGACTTAGTAAGAGCCGCATTGGATGCAGATCTAAACGTCGTACCAGTCCCCGGCCCATGTAGCCCAATTGTTGCACTATCGGTATCGGGTCTGCCAACCGACCGTTTTATCTATGAGGGTTTCCTCCCTGCCAAGCAAGGTGCAAGAATCAAATACCTTGAGGCATTGGTAAAAGAGCCAAGAACCATACTCTTCCTCGAATCCAGCCACAGAATCGTTGCCTCTCTCAAAGACATGCTAACCGTATTTGGAGAACAAAGAACAGCCATGGTTGCTCGTGAGCTAACCAAAACTTTTGAGACCATCAAAAAAGCCACATTAGCAAATCTGGTAGAGTGGATAGAGAGCGACACAAACCAAACCAAAGGTGAATTTGTCGTAGTGCTGGAAGGCAATAAAGCAACGGCAGCAGACAAATCTGAGATAGATACAGAAAACCTCCTGAAAATATTACTCGACGAAGGGATAGGGGTAAAACAGACATCGAATATTGCCGCCAAGTTAACCGGCAAAAAGAAGAAAGAGCTATATACTATGGCGCTGGAACTAAGTGAAAAAGAATAGCGCTGGGGCAAAAATGCCAAAAACCAAATTCGCGCTAGCAATAACTGCGGACAACTCCTTAAATCAACAGCTAGGAAACCGCTTTGCTATCGTCACATGCCAAGATAAAGAGATTATCCAAACTATAGAACTGTCCATAGAGGGTGGTTCCTACGAATCCATAGCCACAGAACTAAAAAACCAACAAATAGATGCGCTGCTAGTGAAGAATATCGATATCCAGGCAATCTCCGCTCTGGATGAACACAGCCTAGCGGTGTTTCGCACCCGCATAGAAACCACCACCATCGAAGACGCAGTCAACGACCAGCACCAACGCAAACTCTCCCCCATCGTCAAGATGTTCACCTGCGGTGGAGCATGTGATTTTTAGTTAGGTTTTATTCTTTACCCAAGCTAATCTCTCAAGTTAGTTACCCAAACGGAGTTTATTTGTTGATTTAAAACCACAGATGCTATAATCATCAAATAGTTATCAAGTTTTCGACAAACATATTAAGAGAAAAACATGAAGCCATCCGAAGCACTTCAAATCAACCGAGATGCTATCCGCCATATAGTTTTAGCGCATAATGCCAAAAACCCCCGTGTATTTGGTTCAGCAGCCAATGGTTTGGATACGGATGAAAGCGACCTTGATTTGCTAATAGATCCTACGGATGATTTAACTCTTTTTGATATCGGTGCTATAAGGCATGAACTACTGGAGTTGCTTGGAGTACCAGTAGATGTGTTAACACCAAATGCACTACCAGACCATTTTCGCGGAACCGTTTTAAAAGAGGCCATTCCTGTATGAGCCACAATTAATTGAGAGAGATTCTGCTGTAATTGCAGCTTTTTTGATAAAAAAGAAGCTACAAGAGCTAGTTAACGATTAAAGTATTTTGCAATATCAACCCCACATAAAAACTCTATATATTGATTTATATCTTGAAAATTTAAAGCTTTAATAAGGGAAGAAATTTCGGGAATAATGCTTTTTAAGATTCCTTCTCTTTGCTCTGGCTTAGCTTGTTTCAAAGCAATTATAACTTCAGCAAGCTTATCTCCTTGTTTTGATTTAAGATATTTTTCAATTATAGCTACAGATTCATCAGTAGAGACATTAAAACTATCTTCAGTGAAATTCGCTGTAGAATTTGTCATATAAAAATCAACATTCTTAATATTACCGCCGCTCTTTGCATCTATTTTAACATTATCAAATACTATCTTACCCATGGACTTTTCCTCTATTATTAAAAATACAACTAAAATAACATGGGGATGTTTTGTTATATTTCAATAGCAAAGAATAAAAAAATATCAATATTATTACTTACGGTACACTTAAGCTAATATCAAAGCAGTTAATCAGGAACTCAATACTTAACCGCTAACTCTTCATTTAGTAATTCTTGATTAAGATGTTTACCATTATTAACCAGGTTTAAAAAATCCTTTTCGCTTTTCTTATAGAATATGTCAGCTAGATACCGAGTGAATTTATCACGCCAGTAGGTTTTAATAGCGATAAACTCACACCCTTTGAGCTTGGCTTCCATATACTCTTTGGCATTTTGGCCTTCGGCGCTTTGTAGTTCTCTGGTGTTTATCCCTTTGAGCCTTAGCTTTTGGTTGCTCCACATGTCAAAGCCGAGGTCGATATTTACCCATAGGGTGTCACCGTCAATGACTTCTATTACGTACGCCTTGTATGTGTAGTGCGGGACTTTTTCTGGGCCTGCAGGAATAAAGCGGTAGCTTTGGTCGAGTTTTTCGGTTTTGCCTATTGTCTCTTTTTTGGGGCTCTCTTTCTCAAATTCTGCAAATGGACTTTTCATGTAGACTCTAAAGCCCAGATCTACCATAGTTTGGCCTTGTAGTTTCTTCAGGCAATAGATATGCGGCTTTCCACGCTCTACCTTCAGGGTTGGGATTTTGTCTTTCTTGTATTTGGTTTTTGTGCTTTTTACCAGTTTTCTCAGATCTCGAACAGATAGCTTTTCAGATATAATTTCCTTCTCAAGTGCTTTCCTAGCAATACTTTCCGGCACATGCACCAACACGCGAATATGAGTCCATGTCAATTGTCCCTCCGGAGGGACAATTCGTGGATACTGCTCAAAGAAGAGTACGGAATCGAATAAAACTGAACGACTAATCTCTAATTCCTGCGAGAGCTGCGGAACTAGATATGTCGCATAATCTGCTCGCTGCTCATTCTTCAATAGATGTTCTTTTATGTGTTTGCCAACGTTCCAGTAGGTGAGTCTTTTTTCCTGCTCCATCGCAAGGTAGGCGCGCTCTTTTCCGGCTTCGATTTCGGTACGGATTGTTTCCACCAGTGTTTGAACTGCTGGTAATAGTTGCGGTGTTATTAGTTCGTTTTTCATGCGGAGATTATAACCTAAAAAACAAGTCGGCAGCTCCCAGTTGAATCATTCGCCTCCATTTATTCTCAGAACATATTTTTTGCTTAATCCCTTCTGCCTCAATACCTAAAAACAATGAACACCACTTTTTTCAACAGATTAAATTTAAACATGATACAATCCGCGCCGGAGTTGGCCAGGCAATCGCCTTAGTTTTACGTTTACGTTTTAACTACGGAGGAAAGTCCGGGCTCCGCAGGACAGAGTGCCAGGTAACTCCTGGGGGGCGCGAGCCTACGGAAAGTGCAGCAGAAAATAAACCGCCTGTGTTTACATAGGTAAGGGTGAAATGGTGCGGTAAGAGCGCACCGCGTTGGTGGTAACATTCAACGGCATGGTAAACCCCACTCGGAGCAAGACCAAATAGGGAAGCGCGTCAGCTTTACGTTGACAACATGTGGTCCGCATGTGACTTTCGGGTAGGTTGCTTGAGGTGTATGGTGACGTACATCCTAGATGAATGATTGCCCACGACAGGACCCGGCTTACCGGCCGACTCCACCTAATTCTTTCTATTGATAGATTATGTTTAAGCTATTACACCTAGGCCCTTCAAATAAACTTTAACTGAAGAGCTGTTAATCTATTCGAAAACTAATTAATTCAATCCAATTTAATACGGTGCAATAAACTCCCTTCAGAGAATAGCTGGCCATCATTCTCAGTAACAAACTTCGCTAAATTTTTAGATGAATCCAGCAAAACAATTCCTTTATTCTTCCCTTTAAGAAACTCTGCTTTAAGCATTTTTGACTCTACAGCTTTTTCAAATACTGAGGAATCAGGCAAAAACAGATTTAGCCCGTTTTTACTAACTTCGTATCTAATGAATAAGAATGTTTTAGAGCTACTCTTTTCCTGCGAAACTACATTTAGATATCTACCTGTTTTTAATGCGCTGCTGTGCGCAAGAAACTCTCTGCTCTTTATATCTCCTGAACCACTGGTTTCTACCATTACAATTTTATATCTTTTCTCTGAGTTTAAACCTATATGTACAAAGCCGGTTTCATTGGGCTCGTTCCAATACCAAGTTCCGATAATTGAGTTATCTAACTTTTCAGAGCCAATCTCGGTCAATGGTTTTTTGGATTCGATTACACATCCACCTAAAACCAAAATTGCTATTAATACAGCAAATATCTTTAATGTAGTTTCTTTAATTGTTTTTTGATTCATTTGCAAACTGCCCTCAATACTTGAAGGCTCTCCCTGTTTTTTTTGAATAAGATATGACGTAAAACTACCATACATAAACAGTGGTTACGACACTGGATTCAAGCAATAGCTCTATCTCAAGCAAAGATACACTCTGGTATTTATTAAATATGCTTTATTAATCTGGAATACAAATCAAACCGCTAATAAAGGTTTATGAAATTACAGCAATCGTATATCCTATGCGCTATGACTGATATAAATGAAGATTCAATACCAAATCCAGATATTGCCCGACGCTTTCGTGGCTTTTTACCTGTTGTAATTGACCTGGAAACTGCTGGTCTAAACGCACAAACAGATGCTCTATTACAAGTTGCAGCGGTAATTGTCCGTATGGATGCACACGGCAAACTTTATACTTACAAAACACACTCGGTTCATCTTGAACCGTTTGAAGGTGCTAACCTAGACCAACGCTCTCTTGATTTCAACAAGATAGATCCATACCACCCACTGCGTATGGCGGTTAATGAACAAGCTGGCCTGGGTAGAGTGTTCAAGCCTATTCGCCAAGAGATTCGTGATACCGGATGTACCCGAGCAATTGTTGTTGCCCACAATACCTTCTTTGATATGAGCTTTCTCATAGCTGCTGTTGAAAGAGTTGGAATCAAACGCAACCCTTTTCACCCTTTTAGTGCTTTTGATACCGCGACCCTTGGTGGACTTGCCTATGGGCAAACCGTACTTTCAAAAGCTTTAGCGGCTGCTGGGATTGAGTTCAATGCTGACGATGCGCACTCGGCGATCTATGATGCAGAGGTAACAGCAAAATTGTTCTGCAAAATCGTAAACTCTTATGATTTCACATTACCCTATCCTAGTGAATAGCCTCTTGCCTGAAGCGAATATAGCACATATACTATAAATTAAATGGCAGCTCAAAAAGCTGCCTTTTGTTTTTTTAGTTTAAAATTCAGTGCCATAGGAAATTGCATTTAAGAAAAATCTCAAGGTATTCGTGAATTATAATCAATTTTTTCGATGAATAATTCCCACCTTGTTATCCCTCTATTCTTCTAAAAATCTGCAATTAGCTTTGACTGTATACATTTTAATTAATAGTTTGGTGAATTTGATGACAGAATATTTAATTCCAACATATAACAGACAACCCGTTGCCTTTACTAAAGGTGAAGGTTCTTGGCTTTGGGATGAGGAAGGGGAAAAATATCTAGATGCCCTATCCGGCATCGCGGTTTGTGGCTTAGGCCATGCGCACCCTGCCGTTACAGCTGCTATTCAAAAGCAAGCTGGTGAGGTGATTCACACATCCAATCTATACCGAATTCCACAACAAGAAAAACTTGCGAAATCACTTTGCACTCTATCCGCTATGGATTCAGCTTTTTTCTGTAATTCAGGTGCTGAGGCTAACGAAGCGGCTATTAAGATAGCGAGACTTTTTGGTAATCTAAATGGCATCCAAATGCCTACCATAATTGTCGCCCACAAGAGTTTTCATGGCCGTACTTTGGCTACACTTAGCGCTACCGGCAATGAAAAGGTTAAGCTTGGTTTTGAACCTATGGTTTCTGGCTTTGTACACGTTAATTTTAACGATTTAGAAGCGATTAAAACTGAAATTCAAACAAATGGTAATGTGGTTGCAATTCTACTTGAGCCAATTCAAGGCGAAGGCGGGATTAACATTCCTGATGATAATTACCTTAAAGCTGTAAAAGAGTTATGTGACGAAAACAACATACTATTCATGCTTGATGAAATTCAAACAGGAATCGCTCGTACCGGTAAAGTGTTCGCCTTCCAACATTCAGATATCGTTCCTGATGTACTAACCCTTGCAAAAGGTCTTGGTAATGGCGCAGCTATTGGCGCATGCCTAGTTAATGATAAAGCCAAAGGCCTGCTCTACCCTGGTACTCACGGTTCAACATTTGGTGGCAATCCTCTTGCTTGCGCAGCTGCTAATGCGGTTATTGATACTATAGTGGCAGAAAATCTGGCCCAAAAAGCTGAAGATAGCGGCAACAAAATAGCTAGTGATTTTGAAACCAGATTCAAAGATCTACCTGGAGTTAAAAACATTCGTCATATGGGGATGATGTTTGGTATCGAACTAGACCGCCCATGTACTGAACTAGTAAAAATAGCACTAGATAATGGAATATTAATTAACGTAACGGCTAATAGCGTAGTTAGACTTCTTCCTCCAATAAATATGAATGAAGAAGATGCCAATATCATGGTTGATAAAATCGTTACAATGATTGAACAACTCCTAACGGAAAAATAACAGGAAATTATTATGAGTACTCGTCATTTCTTAACATTAATGGACATGTCACCAGAAGAGTTGAACTCTTTAATCAAACGCGCATGTGAACTAAAAGATATCACTAAAAGAGGTGAAATCTACGAACCATTAAAGAACAAAGTTCTTGGGATGATATTTGAAAAATCATCAACCAGAACCAGAGTATCTTTTGAAGCGGGAATGATTCAGCTTGGTGGCGGGTCTATCTTTCTATCACCACGCGATACTCAGTTAGGTCGTGGCGAACCAATCGAAGATACTGCAAGAGTACTCAGCAGTATGCTTGACTGCGTGATGATTAGAACCTTTGCGCACGATGTGGTTACTACCATGGCGGCTAACAGCAAGGTTCCAATAATCAATGGCCTTACCGACCTTTGTCACCCATGCCAGCTACTAGCTGACATGCAGACCTTCTACGAGCATAGAGGCGATATCAAAGGCAAAACCGTATCCTGGATTGGTGACGGCAACAACATGGCAAACTCTTATATCCTTGCTGCCAAGCAATTTGGTTTTAAGCTAAATCTTTGCACCCCGAAAGGCTACGAACCAGATGCTAAAATCATGGAAGAGAACAGTCAATACATCGAGATTATTGATACTGCAGAAGAAGCCGCCTCTGGCTCTGACCTTATCGTAACCGACGTATGGGCTAGCATGGGACAGGAAGAGGAACAAAAGCAACGCGAAGCAGCATTTGAAAATTTTCAGGTCGATAGCAAAATTATGCAACTTGCTAACTCTGATGCAGTATTTATGCACTGCCTGCCAGCTCATCGTGGTGAAGAGGTTTCTGCAGACGTTATTGATGGCAAACAAAGTATCGTTTGGGATGAAGCCGAAAACAGACTTCACGCGCAAAAGGCTCTACTTGAGTTTTTGGTGTGTGGTCCACAAGGCTAATACCTTTTCAAAGCCAAATATTTCGACCTAAAGACCGCCTTAATTGGCGGTTTTTGTTTTTATAAGCAAATTTCAGCCATCTAAATTTAAAGCTCCATTAATGTAAAACCGGTATAAACCTAGTCATATTTTCATAAATCACCTACAAAGCACTATGCTGCCTGGGGCTCAAAAGCTACTCATACCGCACAAATATTGGGCAAAACATGACTTTATTCAAAATAACTGCATTTTTATATTAAAACACTTTAAATAAACGTCAATGACCTTTAGAATTGACGACGATTTTAAATGCAAGATGTTTATCTTGATAACCATGCAACTTAATACTAATAAGGAGTATTAAATGACTAAAGTAGTGATTACCGCTGCAGCTAGAACTGCGACCGGCGCTTTCCAAGGTGCTTTCACTAAAGTTTCAGCAGTTGAACTAGGTACTGCAGCTGTTAAAGAAGCTATCTCAAGATCTAAAATTGAGTCTAAAGACGTAAACGAAGTTCTACTTGGTTGCGTTCTTCAAGCTGGTCTTGGTCAAAACGTTGCTCGCCAGGTTTCTATCCACGCTGGTATCCCTGATACAGTTCCTGCAATGACTGTTAACATCGTTTGTGGTTCTGGTCTTCGTTCAGTTTCTCTTGCTGCTCAGATTATTAAAGCTGGCGATGCTGACTGTATCGTTGCTGGTGGTCTAGAAAATATGACTCAAGCTCCATACACTGTGCCAAAAATGAGACTTGGCGCTAGAATGGGCGATGCTACAATGGTTGACGAGATGGTTTACACTGGTCTAACTGAAGTATTCAACAAGTACCACATGGGTATCACTGCTGAAAATCTAGTTGAAGAGTTCGACATCACTCGTGAAGAACAAGACGCTTTTGCTCTTAGCTCTCAACAGAAAGCTAAAGCAGCTATCGAAGGCGGCAAGTTTAAAGAAGAGATCGTTCCTTTCACTATCAAAGGACGCAAAGGCGATACTATCGTTGACACTGACGAGCATTACAACCCTAAAGCATCTGCTGAAGGTCTTGCTAAATTAAGAGCTGCATTCAAAAAAGATGGTACTGTAACTGCTGGTAACGCTTCTGGTATCAATGACGGTGCTTCTGCAATCGTTGTAATGAGCGAAGCTAAAGCTAAAGAGCTTGGCGCTCCTATCCTAGCTGAAATCGTTGATTACGGTACAGGCGGTTGTGCTCCTGAAATTATGGGTTACGGTCCTGTTCCTTCAATCAAAATCGCTCTTGAAAGATCTGGTCTTTCTCTTGACGATATCGATCTATTTGAGCTTAACGAAGCTTTCGCTGCTCAGTCTATCGCTGTTGTTAAAGGTCTTGCAAAAGAAGGCGTTGGTACTGTTGACATGGATAAAGTTAATGTTAACGGTGGTGCAATCGCTCTTGGTCACCCAATCGGTTCATCTGGCGCTCGTATCCTAACTACACTACTACACGAAATGAAAAGATCTGGTAAGAAAACTGGTCTTGCTTCACTTTGTATTGGTGGTGGCATGGGTACTACCCTTATCGTTAAAGCACCATAACAAGGTCATCTTTTGATCTAGTTAACTCAATGGGGGCTTTATGCCCTCATTGTTTTTTTGGAACAAATAAAATTTCAACTTAAGTTGAAACGAAACTAGTTTTCACTTATTGCATCAAGCTTCTCTGCTTCTATCTTCACACTCTCTTCAATCCAAACTACAGCAGCATCCATATTCCGGAACGTTCTAAACTGAACATTTGAAGGTATTAAACTTAGCAACGCCATAAGGCGGCTTTTGTGGTCCCCAACCTTTGACACGTAGGCAATATGTTTCAACCTTGGATTTGCTAAGACAAATTTAACCACGTGTACAGGAGATATAGAATAGTCATTAATATGATTTGAAATATAGCCCATTGGACCAGATAAATATTCATTTGCTATCTGTTGTATCTGCGCAATTTCACTCTGACCAAAATCAACACCATCATTAATGGTCACAACCATATAATTATTAATTATATCAACCAGTGCAAAATCAGTTTCAATTGTTTTAGCTGTTATGTTCATTTAGTAAGTTTTTCAAATTTAAGGGCTAAAGTAAGTTTAGATCAAAAATATAGAAAAATGCTACAACTCAACTTCTAACACCACAAAATAAGCGCAAAAACTCCATATAAACACTGGTCTTTTGATGAATAAAACCAGCCAATAATTTTATAGTTTTTATTATCCAAATGGGTTATATCCAGGCTTTTTATACAGCTGGTCTTCGCAGTCAAGGATATCAGGCTTATACACCTCTTCTGCCCAATCATCCTGTTCCACCTCTTCAAAGGCAACTGATACTGATGATTCTTTGCACTCTGCGATTGAAACAAAATCCTTCACAATAGCGTCAGTTAGTTCTTGTTTTTGCTCTTCTGACCTTCCTGGCCATAATTTCACTATTATATGTGGCACTTTAAGCTCCTTTATTATTAGATATAAAAAAGCAGCATATAAGAAATATGCTGCTTTATAAAGACCAAAAAACTTTTGGATTAATCAGTCTTTCTTGCTTCCTCTAACTACACCAAATCCTAATAGAGAAAGTCCAAGCAATGCTATAGCTGCTGGCTCAGGGACAGTACTAGCAAGCTGAATAGATGTATCAATTCTAAAGTTTGAAGCTGTTGTATGCCTTTCTGCAAAGAATAGATCAAAATCATAATCCTCACCAGATACAAGGCCTAAACTATCAAGGTCAACACTTGCTGACATAGCACCATGAACACCACCAAGATCGATAACTAACTGGTCATTAATGAAAACCCAAAGATCATCATCACCAGTAAAACTAAATGTTTCGCCACCTTGATAGGTAAAATCTGTATGCATCTCAAGAGTAAAGTGATAGTTATGACTTCTACCTTGATTACCATATAACTGGCCATCTACCGGGAAAAAGCTTGAATCTGTAAATGTGTATACGTTTGGATCTGCAGTTATCGCATTATCTAATGTAATTGCATGATTTTGGCTTTGATTAACGCCACTAACATCACGATACCATTGGTCAAAGGCTGCTTCTCCATGAGTAGTTGGATTACCAGCTTGTCCTGCATATACTGGCTTACCATCTGCACCCAAGGTAGTTTCTACAATACCTGGATCGTAAGCAATAGCACTTTCAAAATCCACGTGTGTATCATTAAAATCACGAACAGTAGAATTTAAGGTAATGACACTAGCTGCAGCTGGAAATGAAACGCCCAAAGCTATGGCTAGTAGTACGGTTTTTTTAAACATCTTTCTCTCCCAAAAAAATTCCCTGAAGGAAGCTAACCTCAATGTTTAGCTTAATCTTCAGGGTCATATCAATAAAAGCAATTTTAAGGCCAAAAGCAATATGCCATTGATTTACAGGTCAAATAGAGGATAAAAAAAGGTGACTACTAGTCACCATGTAAAGAATTATAACACTAGACTATTTAACTGAAGTAAAGAGTGATTTTATAGGTACAAGAAAGCAGCATATATAAAACATGCTGCTCAAAATGATTTAGCTATCACTTTATTAACTAACCATCAAAATAGATTCTAGCAACGCCTATACCTAAAAGAGAAAGCCCAAGTAACGCAAGTAACCCAGGTTCAGGAATAGAACTTTCCAGCTGAATAGAGGTATCAATTCTAAAATTTGATGCTGTTGTATGCCTTTCGGCGAAGAAAAGATCAAAATCATAATCTTCACCAGATACAAGACCAAGAGAATCAAGGCTAACGCCACCAGACATTGCCCCATGAACACCACCGAGGTCGATAACTAACTGGTCATTAATGAAAACCCAAAGGTCATCATCACCAGTAAAGTTGAAAAGCTCTCCACCTTGATATGTGAAACTAGTATGCATCTCAAGTGTGAAATGGTAGTTATGGCTTCTGCCTTGATTCCCGAAAAGCTGACCGTCTATAGGAAAAAAGCTTGAATCGGTAAATGAATAAACATTTGGATCTGCTGTAATTGTATTATCCAATGTTAGCGCATAATTTTGGCTCATATTTACACCACCAACATCTCGATACCACTGGTCAAAGGCTGCTTGCCCATGGGTTGTTGGATTCCCAGCTAGTCCTGTATAAACTGGCTTACCATCTGCACCAAGTGTGGCTTCAACAATACCAGGATCGAAAGCGATTGTACTTTCAAAGTCGGGATGTGAGTCATTAAAGTCACGAATTGTAGTATTTAGTGTTATGACGCTAGCAGCAGCTGGAAAAGAAACCCCAAGAGTTATAGCTAATAATAAGCTTTTATTAAACATATCGCTCTCCTAATTATATTTTATAACGTGAACGAGCCGGTCGACATGACAAGCCCAATCATTAGGGTTATATATAAAAAAGCAACATTAGGGCCAAACGTTATATAGCCATGATTTAATTATAAAAACTTGATTCACCACTACTAAACGACAGTCAGTATGTAAAGAATCTCAACAGTAGAATATTTTTATCTTGGCAAATTATTCTTATTACTTGAAAGCGCGAGAAATTTAAACTTTGCTAGCAATAAGAAAACATAACGACTTAAATGATAATCACCGAAATATAGCCTTCTTACTGTACTATTACCCTTCCAATCAAGATAGATTAAGCTAATAAACCTAGTAAATATAAATTAATATATTTCAAAATTAGTAAGGGTAAGAGCATCGAAATATTTTTTATCGATAATTTCTTTTCTAACGTCTGATACTTCAGCCATAGCAGGCCCAATCCAAAGCCATTTTTCAAACTCTACGATAGATCTTTCATATCCACATACAACAACCTCTACATCCCCATTTCGTAGGTTTTTGGCATAGCCATTAATATTCAATCTATCAGCGACTTGTTTAGCACCATAACGGTAACATACACCCTGCACATGACCATTAACTATAAATTTGATACGGTGCTGTTCAGTCATCTTATTTATTATTATTCACCAGAATCAATGATATCTCTTTGATCTATAACTGGCGCTATTTCTGGCGCTGTATTTACAATATCAGCCACCACTGCTTCGTCCGGTCCGGAATATAAAGAAACAATCGAGCGTAAAAATGCTATATCTATATCTTTATCCACCATTGCAATAACTTCTGCCAGCCTTGCGTTCCATTGATCTTTTTTTGCCCACCCCTCTATAGCTGGAAGAGAGTATGAGTCTGAGCGATATAAGTCTAAGATAGTTAAACGCTCAACATCACGGCATAGTAACCACTTGCTCTTATCTGAAACGGCAATAATCTTGGCTTTTTCAAGTTTATGTAATATGCGATTTAAGGTGAGCTCATCTATCCCTTTTTCAGCATTGAGAAAATCATTTCTACTGCGCTGCTCCCCTTTAATCTGCGCCTGCCATAAGTAACCAACAACTCTTATGGCCAGTACAAACTCCATACCTATCTCAGCAGTAAATCCAGCATCAGACTGTTTATAACTACCAAGGGCATGAGCAAACTCTGCTCCTAGCAATACCACGAGCCATGAGAGATACACCCAAATCAAGAACAGTGGAATAGTTGCCAGGGCTCCGTATATTGCTTGATATGTGCTGAACTGGGTAACAAATATCCCAAATCCTTTTTTAGCCAACTCAAAGAAAATTGCGCCTACTGCCGCTCCTGAAAGAGCATGAAAAATATTCACTTTACGATTCGGTAATACCATATATAAAAAAGTAAATGCCAAGGTCTCTGATATAAACGGAAGCATTCTTAGCAAAGTCGGCTTACTTATCGCCCCTCCCTCTTCTGCTAAAAATGGCATCGAGAATAGATATGATGTTACTGCAAGGCTTAACCCAATTAGAAGTGGTCCAAGGGTTAACACCGCCCAGTACACAATAAACTCATAGATTTTATTGCGAGTAGCTTTAACTCCCCAAATCTTATTCATTGCCGCATCAATTGTAGACATAAGCAATAGAGCTGTGATTACAAGCCCCAGTATACCAAAAGCAGTTAGATTACTTGCTTTACCTATAAATTCATTAAAATATTGCTGCATAACTTCACCCGAAGTTGGGATGAAATTACTAAAAATAAACTGTTGGATATCTTCACGTAGATCTTTTACCACTGGAAATGCGGCAATCAAGGAAAAACATACTGCAAATAAGGGAATGACTGATAGTAGAGTTGTATAAGATAGGATTGCTGCACTTTGGGTAGACTTATTGGATATAAACCTACCAGCTAAAAACTTGAGGAACAATTTAGTATTGTTAAACCGCCCCTTAATATCCATATTAGTTCTCTTTTCCTTTAGACCTTCTTAGTGAAATATCTCTTGCCGCTGATGCGCGATCTTGTGATTCTATTGCATGTTGTTTTGCGGCATCATAATCCCCGCTATCAAGATCTTTTCTCGCCTTTTCCAGCAGGATTTGCGCTTCTGCTAATGATTCAGCAGCAAACTTATCTGCACCAGCATCCTGCGCCGAACGTATTGTTTGACGAGCATCACTCATCTCTTGCACAGGAATATATGAACACGCAAACAGCATAAAAATACATATATATAGAACTGATGAGAATTTTACTATTATTAATCTCGACACAACAAACTCACATTAACTAAAAGATTGATATTAAACTTAATGTCTAAAACTTATTAATCTCTTTTAAAAATCACCAATTAACTATAAATGTAGAACGAAGTTAGAATTTTACAAGTGATTATTAAACAATATCCTTATAAGCCTTTAATTTATTACTTAATTTAAGCAAAAAAGGAGGGACATATAGTCCCTCCTTTCATATTAGCTGTCAACAGCAGTAATCCACTTATTTATAATAAAAGTGAATTACTTAGTTCTTTTAAGAACTGTGACACAGTTTGTTACAGCTGAGCCACCAACGTTGAATGTAACGCCAATTTCTGGCTGTCCCTTCGTTGTTGTTGCTCCGATTGGTGCACCGATAAGTTGCTTATATGCAAGAGCATGCATTGAAGCACCAGTTGCACCAACAGGGTGACCTTTAGCTTTAAGACCACCAGAAAGGTTAACTGAAACTTTCTCATCATCTTTAGTGAAGCGACCAGCCATGTAATCATAACCAGCTTTACCATCTTCAGATAAGCCAAGAGCTTCTGTAGTAAGTAGTTGGTTGATTGTGAAGCAGTCATGAACCTCTGCGAAATCGATATCATCTGATGTGATTCCAGCTTCAGCAAATGATTTAGCAACAGCATCTTTACCAGCTTCAAGAACCCACTTCTTATCACGCTTGCTAAGAGGTAGATATTCTGCAGATTGGCCGATACCAGCGATTTCAACAGCTTTCGCATCACTTGGAAGGCTATCAGAAGCAGAAATTACAAGAGCAGCAGCACCATCAGATACTAGAGAGCAATCATGCAATCTTAGAGGGTCAGCAATCATCATATTCGATCCTCTACCTTCATCTGGCATTGCTAGAATAGCTTCAGCAGTTGTGATACCAAGCTTTTCAGTTAAGCCGCCAGGACCGAAGTGAGCAAGTGGGTTTTCAATACCATTTGTATAACAAAGACCAGATACTGAAGCTAACATCTTACGAAGTTCTTCAGCGTCAATGCCGTAATGTGCGCTGTAGCTTTTTGCTAGTTCAGCAAATAGACCTGGGAAGGTCATGCCGCTTGCACCCTCTTCAGGATAGTATGAGCTACATGCTAGAGCGTGAGTCACACCGCGAGTATCAAGAAGGTTCATCTTCTCAACACCAATAACTAGTACGTTTTTAGCTCTACCAGCTTCGATCATGTAAGCTGCGTCATAAAGTGCTACAGAAGAAGATGCACAAGCACACTCTGTACGGGTCATCGGCTTAAGACGAAGAGCAGGATCAATTAGAACACCAAGAGGAGCAACGTGCTCTTGGTTTGCGAACATGGATGGGGAACAAGAGCCAACATAAACTGCATCGATATCTTTTGCATCAAGACCTGAATCTTCGATTGCACCACGACCTGCTTCAATAAATAGCTCATAGAAAGATTTAAGATCTGTGATCTCTTTTGTTTCTCTGTCTCTTTTAATAAATGCGCCGAATTCGGTGTTATATGCACCAATAATACTGACTTTACTCATAATGGTTCTCTCTGTTTTTATGTTAATAAAACCAAAGCCTGCCAACATCCATTTATAGGCAAACCCTACAATACTGAATATCCGATAATACCCAGGAGATTCATTCTATACATGATTATAAAAATTTACCAATCTATTTTGCTATGCAGCATTCCCTTAAATCAAGCCATGACAAGCTTTTAACCAACAAACTCTTTGAAGTACTTTAACATCTGCTCTGGACACTCTTTAGTTATCACATGCCCTGAATCAAGTTCAATCAACTGAGCATTAGGAATATGACTTTGTAGGTTATATGCATGTTCCCGCGATACAATTGCATCGAACTTTGCGGCAATTATTAAAACTGGAACATCAATTCTGGCAAAATCCATTGTTGTAAGCCTATATCTTGCCGCACTTTGAAAAAGATTTATAAGGCCTTCTTGAGTTCTTTCCTCTATAAGCTGCTTTTTTACATATAATACTTTTTCTTGGTTGTCTTTGGCCCACTCTTCATGAAACATATCTGGCATAATTGCCTCAACCAAGGCTTCCAACCCTTGGTTTTTTAATACCTCATACCAATGCTTAAACTGAGATACGCGTTCAACATCACGCTTACTTACAACCCCATTTACACAAAGTTTATTAACCCTGTTTGGATATCGCTTAACTAATCCTAAAGCTAATGTCCCACCCAGTGCCTCACCAATAACATCAATTTTTTCAATACCAAGCTCATCTAAAACATAGATTGCATCATCAATTATGTCATCAAGCGAAAAATCTGTATCCCCATTAGAATGATGTCCTCTATACCCTATCCTTATTATTTGAAAACCTTCTGCTATAGCAAGATCAACAAATCGCCCTAATACTTCATGCGGCTGTAACATCCCTCCTAAAAACAAAACTGGATGTCCATTCCCATGAACTTCATATAGTGGTTTCATGTCAATATTCCACTGAATCTACGCCAGAGACGGTTTGTAGATCCAGCAGTGATTTTACAAACGGTATCGTTATCTTCCTTTTTGCCACTAGTGACTCTTTATCAATTAAATCAAGAAAATCAAATAACTGCTGCATATCACGCGGCAATCTTTTTATTAAGTATAATCCAACAGTTTCAGGAATCTCAAACCCTCTAAGCTTCGACCGAAACTGGATACATTTTAATTTACCACTGTCATCGAGCGGTATTATTCTGGAGTTTAAACCCCAGCTAAGGCGAGATTCTAAATCAGGCAGCTTTATATCTAGTTCATGAACATTCTTTTTAGCAGCAACAAATACCTTATTACCCTCGCCCCAGATACGATTTAAAAGGTGGAATATTGCCTCTTCCCACTCTTGCAAACCTACTACTTGCTCAATTTCATCAAGACAAACTAGGTCTGCTGTTTCAAGCCCATCTAAGACTGAAACTGGATAGTTTTTTACACTACTGAATGGTAAGTAATATACATTTCTCCCTTTCTCTAGCTCTTGGTTCTGCGCAGCTTGGAGTAGATGGCTTTTGCCGCAACCTGTACCACCCCATAAATAGAGGATCTTAACTTGCGAATCTTGAATTAAGTTTTCAATATCAGCAAATACCTGCTCATTTCCAGAAACATAATAATTCTCAAAGGTTTTATTATCGTTGAGGCTAATATCAAGTGATATCTGTTGTTTTATTTCTGGTTTTTCCATTCAATTACTCTTTGAATTGATACAGTTTTAAGCTTTATGCAGAAAGAGCATTGTAAGGGAATGTTTAGCACAAATAAACTTTGCATCTATAAATCATTTTCACTCGGCCTAACTGAATTGGCATCCACAAAGATAGCTATACCTGCATAGGGATAGTTTCAAACATATCTATTTTAATATCCAACTTAGATTCATGATGCAGAGCTACAGAAAGAGCATACTCATCATTGATAAACTGAGTATCAAACTGCCATCCTTTTTTACTCTCTAATATAAATTCATCACTACTTAACTTAGAAAAATCTGCGTATATCTGATTTTGATGGTGCAGGTCAAAAGATATCTTATTAAGTGCTGAAGCTAACGTTTCACCTCTAGCTTTTATATACGCCTCTTTTAAGGTCCAGTAAGTATAAAACCTCTTTTTTTGCTCGGCACCATCTTTAGATTGCAAATCAATCATCTCGGAACAGGAAAAACAATTTTCAGCTATATCCATTATCGATCTATTTTGATCTATCATTTCGATATCAACCCCACAATCAATATCGTTTGTAACTATAACTACCGCATATCGACCAGAATGAGATAAATTAAACTTAACAGGAAGATATTCTCCATCTTCATTTACAACCTCTGGTTTACCACTTTCTAAACGAACAAACTGCAAGTCTTTTGCTGCTATCTCTACATAATTTGCGAGAACAGAACGTACCAGAGCATGTGAAACTAAAAACTGTTTTTTATCTTTATCAAAACGAAAACGTTCATAGCGTGATACTTCATCAACAGACAATAGCGCTAGATAAATATCTAAAAGATATGGGTCAACAATCTCATCTATATCAGTTATCCATATATGAATGCTATTTTGGAGCATTATCTAACCTCCATTCCCTTTTTAACCATTCAAGCTCTTACAATTTCTATTTTGCTTTAAATTATTAACTGCCACTGTTTGATTCTTCATTAAGTTTTTCAGCAGCATCATTTTGCTCTTTTCCGTAAAGCCTACTTTCAAGATATCTTTCATACCCATAACGCAGTAATACCATAATGACTGCAACAGTTGGTAAAGCAATCAGTACACCAACAAAGCCGAAAAGTTGCCCTCCGGCCAAAACAGCAAAAATCACCGCTACAGGGTGCAATCCTATCTTATCACCAACAAGATTTGGCGTTAAAAACATCCCTTCGGCAGCTTGACCAATCCCAAATACAATTACGATATAAACTAGATAGGTAAAATCACCAAACTGCAGCAATGAAGCAATGCCTGCAGCAACTATACCTATAATAAAACCAAGATATGGTACAAAGCTAACTAAGCCAGCGATTACACCAATTAATAAAGCTAAGTCCAATCCAACAATACTTAACCCCACAGAGTAAATAATACTAAGACACAGCATCACCATTATTTGCCCACGGATAAATGCACCTAGAACAGAGTCAGACTCATTTACCAACTTTAAGGTTGTTGTCTCTACATTACGTGGTAGTAAAACATGTACTTTAGCAACTATTTCATCCCAATCTCGAAGCAGGTAAAAGGTAACAACAGGGATAAGCACCAAATTACCAACTATCGAAACAATAGCAATTCCAGAACCAAATATTGAAGATGCTACCTTTGTAATCATTTTTTGCAGCGAGTTACTCTCAGAACCAAGCATCTCTTTTACCTGTTCAGCACCTATAGAGTTAAAGTCGACACCAACCTTCTCTGTAATATATGGCAACCAAACATTTAACATCTGACTTTTATACAACGGTAGCTTTGCTGCAAGAGATGTTACTTGCCCCTCAATAGAAGGTATAACCAGGATTATCCCGACAAAGATAAGTATAGTCAGCACAACAAACACTGCAATTACAGATACTGTTCGGGAGCACTTTTTGGCCTCTAGCCTATCAGCCAAAGGATCTCCCAAATAAGCCAAAAATGCAGCAACAAGAAAAGGGGTTAAAACTGGAGCTAGCAGTTTAAGAAACCAGCCAACACCTGTCGCAACAATTCCCGCAAGAACTATGGCTGATAAAATAATTACTACTCTTAATGACCTTGTCATGACATTTCCTTATTACAAGAGGCTTAAACTATAGCTTTTCCGTAGCCAGCCAATAGAATCAACTAATTTTTACAGAAACCTATACACATAAAAGGTTTCTGGCTGCGACTCTCCATCTTGCTTCTCTTCGCTAACCATTGCCTGCACTTTAAGCAAAAGATTGCCTGAGTCTATCGCATTAAAAAACAAATCTGTCTGCCCCTCGATAATTACTTCAAATGTGACACGACTATCTTTTACAGAGATAACATTTAAAGCTATGACACCAGCTTGCGACTCTAAATACTTCATAATCCTGGCATATTTTGCAGTAGTATCAATTGCATCAATCTTAATCTCAAAACTAGTTTTGGAATCATTCCCCGGAGTAAGAGCATAATAACTACTTAAAACCCCTACACTCCCATCTATACCACCAGCAATTACATTGTTAATATTTTCTCCAGCACCATTCCAACTCTCTTCACGATCCATTCCCCAGAAAGTCCATTTTGCATCCCAATTACCCGATGCAGAGCGAAACAACCTTCCAACCAACACATGAGAGCTACCATAACGCTCCGAAGCAGAGAGAATTTCCTCTTTAAATCCAGCCCAAACATCAGAAAAGCGGATTTTTCCCATATCATTAATATCCATTAACGGTGTGATGATAGGTAAACCACGCTTTTTTGCAGCATGAATAAGCTCATCCCTCACCTGAATATCGGAATCAGGACTAACTATATAACGATAGCTACCGTCTTCAACCGCAAGCCACACTAAAACTTCTGGACGATTTGAAGGCCAAACTGGCAAACCTCTATCTCGTAAAAGATTCGCAATAGCACCCTTATCAAAGCTTATAAATAGATCTAGCGGTGTCATCGCTGTTTCACTATTATTTTCTTGATATTGAAAACGTGAAATATATTTAGCAACGTTCTTTATACTCAACTGTATGCTTGGTTCATTCGCAATATATATATCACCTGTAGCACGGACCAGTACATCTACAAATCCAAGTTGTAATGCAATATCCTTCTCTTCAGTTTCCTGCCCAGCAATAGGAACCAAGGACTGATAAATCCCCTCAACCTCAACAGCCTGTAAAACAAGGGAATAACTAAAAAATATAATAAAAAAAACAATCCTTTTCAAAAGAGGTTCTCCAGCCATTAGCGTCGATACACTTAATATTTAATAACGTTGAATATTTCACAAACACTACCGTTTTTCAAATAATGAATATAGTATTTATTCCTCTTCGGTACGTCAGACATAGTTTATTTATATATAATAAATAAAATTACCTCGATAAAATACAATTTCCTCCTTATAAAAATTCTTAAATTAGGATAAAATTCGCGCTTTCAGCAATTCATCAACTATTAGCCGAACCTAGCATACAAACTTATGTATACAAAGGGCAAAGGCGCACTAATCTGGAATATTTATCTATGACAAAGAAAACTTCATTGAGCTATAAAGATGCAGGTGTAGATATCGATGCAGGCAATAACCTGATCGAACAAATCAAACCAGACATCAAAAGAACTGCCAGACCTGGAGTTGTCGGTGGAATCGGTGGTTTTGGTGCGTTATTTGAGTTGCCACTGGATAGATATTCAAACCCTGTCTTAGTCTCTGGTACTGATGGTGTTGGCACCAAACTTAAATTGGCAATTGACCTGAATAAGCACGACACTATCGGCATAGATCTAGTTGCAATGTGTGCAAATGATATTGTGGTACTTGGTGCAGAGCCGCTATTCTTCCTCGATTACTATGCGACAGGCAAGCTTAAACTTGAAATTGCTAAAGACGTAATCAAGGGTATTGCAGAAGGCTGCATACAAGCAGGAGCCGCACTAATCGGCGGTGAAACTGCAGAGATGCCAGGAATGTATAATGCTGAAGATTATGACCTTGCAGGATTCTGCGTTGGTATTGTTGATAAAGACAAGGCAATCGATGGCAGCAACGTTAAAGGTGGCGATAAAATCATCGCTATCGCATCAAGCGGCCCTCACTCCAACGGTTATTCATTAGTACGTAAGGTTATTGAAGCTACTGGTGCATCTCTAGATCAAGATCTAGATGGAGACACTCTTGGCAATCGCCTAATGGCCCCAACCAGAATATATGCAAAAACAATTCTACGCCTGCTTAAAGAGATCAATATCAATGCAATTGCGCATATCACCGGCGGCGGCCTGAGTGAAAATATTCCTCGAGTCTTGCCAAAAGACTGCATCGCTACCATCGATACCGCTAGTTGGGAGATTCCAGCAGTATTCAAATGGTTACAAGAAGGTGGGAACATCGAACAAGCAGAGATGTACAGAACCTTTAACTGTGGCGTTGGTATGGCACTCGTTGTTCCTGAAGATCAAGCGCAATATGCCCTTGATATCCTTAATGGCCAAGGTGAAGAAGCTTGGATTATTGGTGATATTGAAAACTGTGAAAACATCACCGAGCAAGTTGTCTATAAATAATAAAGATGATTGAGCAAACGGCAGACACACAGAGAAAACCAAATATAGTTGTTCTGATATCTGGCAGCGGCACCAACCTGCAAGCTATAATTGATGCAGTTGCCACTGGAGCTATTCCTGCCAATATAGCAGCTGTTATCAGCAACATCCCGGATGTAAAAGGACTCGAGCGCGCTACAAAGGCTGGAGTCAACACTGCTGTATTATCTCATAAGAGTTTTGCCAGTAGAGATGAATTTGACTCTGCTTTAACTGCAAAAATTGATAGCTACAAGCCTGATTTAGTTATCCTGGCTGGTTTTATGCGCATCCTTGGCAATGAATTTGTAAACCATTATCAAGGCAAAATGCTCAATATCCACCCTTCTCTACTGCCGAAATTTACCGGGCTACATACTCACAAAAGAGTGCTTGAAGCTAAAGAGGTTCAACACGGCACTAGCGTGCACTTTGTGACCCCAGAGCTTGATGGTGGACCAGCAATTATTCAAGCCACTGTACCAGTGCTTGATGATGATACTGAAGAGGCTCTGGCTCAAAGAGTATTGGTTCAAGAACACCGCATCTACCCATTGGCAGCCAAATGGTTTATTGAAAAACGTTTAAAGTTTGATATCCAAGGCAACCAAATCATCTTTGATGGGTCAAATCTTGAAAGCGTAATAACCATTAACCGTGATACACCGGTTAATGATGACCTTAATTGGTCACCATCTATCTAAAACAGAATCTATACTGTTAATTAGATGTCCTAAATTAGAGAATGGATTTACACCGTCTTGAATCAACCAATAAGTGCAAAAAGGGTATTGTGATGCTAAAGATATCCAAGATTATTCTTACCACTCTTATACTATTTAATTGCCCTACCTCTTCTGCAGATCAAAACACTATCCCCAACTTCACCGCTAAATATTCGGTAAGCAAGTCAGGCATCTCTCTTGGGGAGATGATTTCAACATTCAAAACTGACCAACACAACAACTACACCTACAGCTCCATAACAGAACCAAAGGGGATAGCCAGTTGGTTTAGTAGTGATACCGTTTCCGAGGTTAGTCGTGGTACATATTCAGATGGAAAAATATCATCACTCCAATACAGTTATTCCCGCAATGGCGGTAAAAAGGAACAAGATACAAAAATTGATTTTGACTATCAGAGCAATATTGCAACAGATATAACTAATGGTGAAACAAAAAAACTAGCCATTGGAGAAAAAACCACCGACCGTCAGATAGTTCAAATCCTTTTGATGATAGATATATTGAATAACGAGAATGATCTAAACTACGAAGTAATTAACAAGCAAGAGTTAAAACCATACAACTTCAAAATGGCTGAAGCTGAAAAAATTAAAACCGATCTTGGTGAATTCGACACCATCAAAGTAATACGCAAAAGAGAAGGCAGCAGCCGCGAAACTACACTATGGTTGGCAGAGGGCCTGCTTTATCTCCCAGTGAGAATCAAACAAACCAAGGATGGGTCTACAAAATTCGAGATGGATATCATAAAACTAGATGGGATAGATATTCCCCATAAGACTTCACCGATAGATGACAAACCACTATCAATATAAATATTGAAGCAGATCTATTTTACAGATGATTTAATGATTTTTTCCTCATCCTTTATATCGGAAAACTTAGTACAAATAAGTGGCTGAGTAAATATACTATTTTTCAAAAAACCAATATTATCGCGCACATCAACCACCACCATAAGATCTTCAACAAGGCCATCCCTGTCTGGTGAGGTAGAAAAGCGAAAACCTTTCCCATAAAAAGTGGTGAACACCCCATTTATACTAACCTTGCCTTTACCACTCCAACAACCGGTATAGGCACAAACTTGCATCTCTCCATCTTCATCGACTCTCACACCAATAGGAGTAAAGTCGTCGCCATCTGCTGCACCACATCCATCCTTGCTACACATCACTTCAATATCATTGCTACATCCCCAGCTAGATGCAAAGGAGATAATTGGAAATAACACAAATAAAATTACTATGACATATTTCATAACTACTCTTCCCAAACAAATGATTATTGAAGCTCTTTTTCCATCTCTACTGCACGCAACTTACCTGACTGAAGAAACTCCTGTTCACCAACATAGCCTGCCTGCGCCTTGATTATCAATTTTTCCAAGTCTTTAGCTTTGTATATGTACTCTTGGATTATATTTAGATTTCCTTGAGCTACGTTTGCATTTTCCATTTCATCATCTTCACGCATACAAGAGTTACGGATCTTATGCCATCTACCCAATATCTTATACAGATATTCCTTGGTTTTTTTAGCTTTTGATAGGGATGTATCCAACAACTGAACAATCTCGTCAACATTATCCTCATGCTGCTTTAGCTCTAAATCGAACTGCTTGGTTCCAAACATATAAAAATGCGCCATACGGTCAACATTTTTATCAAAAGTGGAAAAAAGATTAGGCTTACGGGAAACAGCATCATTATATAATTCAACTATTTTTGAAATCTTCGCGTATCCCTTCTTATTATATCTAATAGTTTTATCAAAATTGGTTTCATTACAGTAATTAGCAGCAGAAACAAATGAGCTAAAAAAAACCGCCATCAACAAAAAAACACTCAAAATAAATCGCATATGTATAGCTATCTCTTAAATTATAAATTCTTCAATTGACCACAAAATAGTGGGCATTATTAATCGCATATAATGCCTAAGTATTTAGGCAGATACTAATAATATAATTCCATAACTATAAATTCAATTTTCAACCTCCATATAAATTCACTGAGAAAAACAGCACCTCTAACTATCCATTTAAAATGCCTATGCTATTGCTTCAGGTTCTAAGCCGTCTATTCTTTAATATACGTTTGAATAATTTTGGACCAACCTATGAACCAAAAACCACTTGTTGGAATTAGCTCATGTCTTCTTGGTGAAAATGTTAGATATGATGGAGGGCATAAATTAGATAGGTATATCCGCGACACCTTGGGCAAATATGTCGAGTTTGTTCCTGTATGCCCAGAAGTAGATTGTGGAATGAGCACACCGCGTGAGGCCTTGCGTTTAGTTGATGTTAACGGTGAAGTGCATCTAGTGACGCAAAAATCTTGTGAAGATATGACTGCCAAAATGAAACACTGGATGGGTAAAAAACTTATAGATATTGAACAGATTCCGCTATGTGGCTTCATATTCAAATCAAAATCACCAAGCTCGGGGCTTTTTGAAATTAAAATCTACAAAGATGGTGCCCCACTAGGAAAAGGGAGAGGAATCTTTGCAGAAGGGTTCACCAGCGCATTCCCTTACCTTCCTGTCGAAGAAGAAGATAGACTCAGCAACGCAAAATTGCGAGAAAATTTTATCGAGAGAATTTTTATCATGTACCGCTGGCACCTGCTAAATTCCAAAAAGAAAACTATTAACAACCTGATGGATTTCCACTCCAGACACAGATATATTCTTATGTCTCATTGTCCAACGGTTCTTAAACATCTAGATACTTTTATAACTGAAATAATCGATATTTCAATAGATACAGCATATGAAGACTACTTCAAAGAATTTATAACTGCATTAAAGAATATCGCAACCGTTAAAAAAAACACCAAAACTCTTGAGCATATTATGGGAGACTTTAAGGATCTGCTTCCGAAGGATGAAAAAGAAGAACTTAGAGATCTTATTGCTGATTATCACAGTAAACTAGTACCACTTATAGTACCAATTACGCTGATAGACCATTACGTTCAAAAGTACGATCCCAAATACCTTAGAAAACAATTCTATCTAAATCCACACCCATTAGAATTGATGCTCAGGAATCACGTTTGATTGTGACATCCATACCCACCCGTCTAATTAAATATCAGTAAAGGTATAGATATTATCCACAAGTGATTATCTAACCCGAACCACTAAACCTATATTTCATACCCCAATGACAGCTCAAAAGCAGCTCTAGGCTTACTTACCTGATAACTACTAACTGGCTCAACAAATAAAGCAGACTCCAATTTAAACTTACCTTTTTTGTAGCCAATTCCAAATGAAGGAGCAGCAAAATAAGGTATATCAAACTCTTTTGTCTTATCACTGGCGAATTTAATCGGAATTAATAAACCTGCCTGTAGGTCAACTCCCTCCCAGTAATTTTTAAGTTCTACCCCAACTCTTGCCGTACGAAAATCAATAACATAACTTCCATAGTTTCCTGACAGATATCTTACATCAGCAGAAATATCCAATTGTTTACTTTGATGCCAAACCATACCAAGAGCTATATCTCTTGGTAATTCAACTATATAATTTTTATTAGTAGTGCCGGTGTCACCAGTTTCTATAACCTCAACATCTAATTTCGTATTCAGATCGTTTACATTCAACCCAAAAGTAAACTTTTCAGAATAATCGTATTGGAAGCCAAAATTAAAGGTAAATGCAGTTGCCCCAGCTGAAGCAATAGTATAATTGCCCGGGCTGTCTGCTTTTATACCACAAAAAGTTGTTGCACAATCTACATACCCAATTGAAAACCCTGCGCGAAATTCTGGTGATGCAATTGGTGAAAAACCAAATGCCATACGATAATCTTTTGTTTTTGATTCAATAGTTCCAGTAAAGTCACCCTCCAATCCTGGTAATGCATAGCGCATAAAAATACTTTCGAACTCATCCTCATGAAATGTTCCTGAACCATATATATGCAGGCGTGGAATAAAAGCAAATGCATATGACATTTTCCAACCACTATCCAGAATATCAGGAACTACAAAAGCAGCGCCTAAGAAGTTCACGGGAACTAGTTCCGCTCCCGGCCTATGTGAAATGGTGATTTCAGATTTTTGTAACCTAGATAACCCTGCTGGATTCCAATAAGTTGAATAAACATCATTAGTACTTGATGTTACTGCTCCGGCAAGGGCAATGTTGCGCGCCCCCACACCAAGCATAATATCACTCCCTTCTGCATAAAAGGTACGTGCAAGAGTTGATGTTGAAAATTGCATCAACAATATAAACAAGACAACTACGAACAACTTTAACAATTGATCTAACGAACAATTTATTCTTTTAATCACTAAAAATACTCTGCTAAACACATCAAATACGGCAAGGGATTATGACTGATAAGCGCATATGATTCAAACGCATTAATAACCCATATAAATGTGAGCTTAGTCACCTGTTATATTATTTTGCATACTTCGATCAATGATCGGCACTTAATTTATTTTCACCAAGCAACAATAAAAGTAAATAAAATTTACTTACATTTCTTATACATACGAAATTTCAGCCGTTGCGTAAAACGCTACACTTAAAGCTCCCTAACAAATAAAAAGCAGTAGTTTTAGCTATGTGCAAACAAACTCAATTAAAGGATAATATTTCTTATTGATTCATCGGTAACTTCTTAAAGATCCACGGGGATATGGGGATTAGTTACTAACTATATGAATCATTGAATTTGAGGCAGCATGTGGGGGCACTGCTGCTTTAAAATTCTTAAAAAAATCGTAATTATCTCTCCAGATTAATATACGTAAATGCTATAGGCTTCGATCTATAGCGTTTTTATTTCTACTGCCATTAATTAACCATTCGATAAAAAATCACTAGCCAGTTTAGTTTCTTGCCACACTTACCAAACAGCAACAATTACCATAACATACTTTAAAAAACATGGCGCGCAATTGTAAATAAAATTTACTTATTTTCCAAGTAGATACATTAATTCAACTGTTGCGCAGAGCGCGACAATTAACATACGGCTAACACGAATAAAGCAGTCGATTACGCCATATGCAAGTGCCATAAATTCATGGATAATGCCTTCCATTGATTCATTGGTAGCTTCTTAAATATCTACGGGGATATGGGGATTAGTTGCCAAAGATGAGTCATTGAATTTCAAGCAGTATGTGGGGCACTGCTGCTTTAAATTCCTTATACAAACCATTAAATTTTCAAGATAAATATACATAAAACGCCATAGATTTTGTCCATCTATGGCATTTTTTAATTTGTATTAATAATTATTCAAGCAAGATAAATAATCAACCAATCATAACCGCTGGGTTACCCACAACTACTGGCCCTCCAGCATATGGAGACTTTCCATCATACATTGGACATACATGATGGTCGCCAATTCTTGCGCTTGGTTTTCCCATTTAATACCTCAAACGTGCTTATTTATATCTGTAAACTGCAATTTTGAACATTATATATTAGAAAAATTTAGCTATTAACCTTAACAATAAACTGCCACTATTTTTATGTGTGCAGATAAACTATTTAATCAAGCTTTTCAAATCTATAACACAGTCCTAACCTGGAGGCCACATCATCTGCCTTCCGCCTAGAAGATGGATATGAATATGATCAACCGACTGCCCGCCATGCTGATTACAATTAAGTACAAGTCTATAGCCTGATTCAGCAATACCCTCTTTTTCAGCAATATCTTGTGCGGCCAATACCATTTGTCCAACTAGGTTTTGATCTTCTTGAGTCAAATCATTTGTTGTCGCGATGTGCTTTTTAGGAACAACTAATATATGAGTAGGCGCTTGTGGATTTATATCTTTAAATGCCAATAAATCATCAGATTCGAAAACCTTGTCTGGCTCTATCTCACCAGAAACCATTTTACAGAACAAACAATCACTCATTTTAATCTCCTTAACTTTTATCTTCACATCAGCAAACTATTTATATTCCCTGCGACCAATAAATGCATGAGCAAGGGTTCCACCATCAACATATTCAAGCTCCCCACCAAGTGGAACTCCATGAGCAATCCTGGTAGTTTTTACACTATATTTTTTAGCTACTTCACTAATGTAATGTGCTGTTGCCTCGCCCTCTATCGTCGGATTTGTAGCAAGTATTATCTCTTTTACATCCTCTTGTTGCAGACGCTGTTCCAGAAGATCAAGTCCTATTTGACCAGGGCCAACACCATCGATAGGAGATAGTTTCCCCATTAAAACAAAATATGCACCACTATAAGATGCAGACTGTTCAATAGCGCTAACGTCAGCAGGACTTTCCACCACACATAAGATTGAATGATCTCGTTTACCACTAGAGCAAATGCGACAAATCTCCTCTTCAGTAAAATCTCTGCATTTTTTGCAGTTACTGACTCCATCCATCGCCTCATTCAAGCTTCTAGCAAGAAATCTTGCTCCATTACGATTCCTCTCCAATAGATGAAAGGCAATACGCTGCGCAGATTTTGGACCTATACCCGGCATACAGCGTAAGGCCTCGACCAAATTATCTATTAATGGAGAACGCATATTTTCCCTATCCTTATCCGTTTATCAGCTATAAAGGAAGCTTAAATCCTGGAGGCAAATCAATTCCACCTGTAAGAGCAGACATTCTTTCCTTGCTCTGTTTTTCCACCTTATGAGTAGCATCATTGATAGCGGCAACAATCAAATCCTCAAGCATATCTTTATCATCACCGATCATAGCATCGTCTATGGTTACTCTTTTAGCTTCATGACGACCGTTCATCACCACCCTAACCATACCTCCACCTGACTCACCTATCACTTCAAGCTTTGTTATCTCTTCTTGCGCACTTTGCATATTTTTTTGCATATCTTGCGCTTGTTTCATTAAACCTTCTAAACCATCTTTAAACATTTATATCTCCTAAACTGGCTGAATTGAATCCAGCTGCACTTCTGCACCAAAAATTGATTTCATGGAGGTGACGATTGGATCATTCTCAATCACCTGTTCAGCAACTTTTTGCTGGTTAATTTTTTCTTTCTTAGCTAATACCGCCGGGGTATCCTGCTCATTTTTCCCAAGATCAATTTGCAATCTTACTGGGACACCAAAATATTGATTTATTGCGACTTCCAGTTTTTCTTTAGTCGTTGAATTAAGTAGATTAGCGAAAGCATCTTCCAACTTTAATACCAGCTCGTCTTTATTTTGCCTAATAATTGAGCAATTAGCCGCTAATTGCGATGTAATTCCAGAGACTGGAAGTTGTGCAAGAATATCATTCCACTTTAACCCAGAAGCAATCGGAGCAGTAATAGCTAAATCCGCATTATTCGCGGTCTGTTGCATCTCATTTTTTCGAATTTTATCTATCGAAGTTATTTCTGCTTTTAATATAGGCTCTTCAACTGAAACAAGCTTTGTATCTAGCTTTATCTCAATATCAATATCATTTTTTTTAATGCTTGCTATAGGTTGCTTATCATCAGCAGCGGATGAGGCTGAAGGGTTAACCTGAGGTATATTTGAGGCCGTAGACGAATCTGATGCGACCGAATTTATTACGGCATGGCTCTCACTTGATGAAGCACCATTCTCAGGTGCAGCCACCTGCTCATCTGTCTGCATATCAGCATATTGCATATATTCAGATGCTATATTCTGACCACCTTGCTGCTGTTTAGTTGCATGTGATTCTACATTATTATGTGATTTTTCAATAGACTGCTGCTGCCCCCGGTATGGCTGGGGCTTTACATCAGGTTGTGGCTTTTTTTTTTGAGAGTCCTGCAAAGCTCCCTGTTTACCAGCATTACTTTGCATGGCTGCTCGAGCTGCCTGAATCCCGGTTAATCCAGAAGGAGAAGCAACTTGTTGTTGCGCAACAGCGTTTACTGCAGTATTTACATTAGAATTATTTGAATTTTGCTCTTGCAACGAATCTTGGCGATTAGTTCCTTGATGACTATTAGCTGAAGCATACCCTGCGTTTTCTTTGTTAACTACGGGACTAACTAATGTTGGTTCTTTGCAAATAGCTTCTGGCTCTCCTATAACGGGTCCGAAAGCCAGCATACGCAGCATCACCATTTCAAATCCAGTGCGCTGATCTGGAACATAAGGAAGATCTTTTCTCCCCATCAGGGCAATTTGATAGTAAAGCTGTAAATCGGAAGCAGCCGCTCTCTGAGCAAGAAGTTCGATACGTTCCTTATCTCCTAATGCATCATCTATTGCTTGCGGAACTATCTGCGCTAAAGACACCCGATGCAGTACATTAATAATGTCAGCAAGTATCTCGGAGTAGTTTGGTGCAAAACTCGCTATATCCGCAATTTTAATCAGCAGTTTTTCTGCCTCATTAGCAAATATACAGCCTATTAATTCATAAACATGATGCTGAGCAATCGTTCCCAGCATAGTTTGAACTTCGGCCTCCAGCAGCTTTCCACCACCAAATGCAATTGCTTGATCCAGCAGGCTTAAAGAATCGCGCATACTCCCTTCAGCTGCTCGGGCAATTTGAATCAACGCGCTGTTTTCAAACTCCACGCCCTCTTTTTCAAGGATATTAATTTGATACTCAACAATTTGATCAATAGGCAAACACTTCAGGTTAAATTGCAAACAACGGGATAGTACCGTTGCTGGCAGTTTTTGCGGATCAGTAGTGGCCAATAAAAACTTTACATGTTCAGGAGGTTCTTCAAGAGTTTTTAATAGCGCATTAAAACTATGAGTTGAGAGCATATGAACCTCATCAATCAGGTAAACCTTAAATCTTCCTGATGTTGGTGCATATTGAACATTTTCTAGAAGCTCTCTGGTGTCCTCGACTTTGGTTTTGGATGCTGCATCGACCTCAATTAAGTCAACAAACCTTCCCTCATCAATTTCCTGGCAAGCTGCGCAAACCCCGCATGGGTTAGAACTAAGTCCCTCAAGGCAATTTAGAGATTTGGCTAATATTCTTGCAACTGTGGTTTTTCCAACACCTCTAGTACCTGTAAACAGGTAAGCGTGGTGTAAACGATTATTATCTAGAGCATTGATTAATGCTCGCAGGACATGAACCTGGCCAACCATCTCCGGGAAATTTTTAGGGCGCCATTTTCGCGCCAAAACCTGATAGCTCATTGGCAATATTCTCTACTGAGTTATATATAATAAAATACTGTTAACTTGTGGTGAATTGTACCATTGACTGCTGGGTATAAAAAGGAGGATATTCTATCCAGAATCTCTCTGGTAAAAGATATGAACTATAAATAATGACTTGGGGAGGGAGGGAATTAAGGTAATGGTGGCAGCAAGCACCAGCCACACCCCGGCACACGAATCAGTCAATACCGTTGCTCCCTTCCGGGCCTGGCGGAGTTTTCGACCTATCATTGCGAGGGGACCGGCACAAGCCGCCATATCGCGTTCTCATTACTGAGGCGGCAGAATTTACCTGCATTTGCCTCCAATGTCAAACTAACCCTAATATTTCATAGAAAAGTTTGAATATACTAACTTCTACATTGCCACAAATTAGTTGAACATCTGCTCTAAATCTACTGAAGATTGCTTCCCAATCTTATCTTTATTTTTTTCAATAAAAATTTCTGCCTGTGACCTTCCATGTTTTTTTAACATTTCGAGAAAACCACCTAAATTATTCATTTTTGTTGATGCACTCAACTCATTCATAAGCCTTTCCGCCTCAATAAAATGAAATTTAGAATTAAATATTTTTTGCTCAAATTGCTCCATTGGCTTTTGACTATTAATTTGTCCCTTAGCCATTGTAATAGCACGCATTTCACGCAAGAAGGTATTACTAAATCCAAGCTCAGCAATTCGCTCCATAATATCTACTGGATTTCCTGGTGCTGCAGCTCTTTCCAGAGGATGTAATAAAATAGTTATTACATCTTCGCATTCACACTGATAAATTAAAGGGTAAATCGCAGGGTTGGCGCTATAACCACCATCCCAATATACTTCACCATCAACCTCTACCCCGGTTTGCACAGCTGAAGGCAAACACGCTGATGCCATTATTACTTTTGAGCATATTTCACTATTAGTAAATAATTTTAACTTGCCTGTTCTTGCCTGAGTTGCACCTACAAACAGTTTAAGCTCAGATTTATTATTTATAAGATCAAAATCCACGAGTTCATCAATAATGGTTTGCAATGGATTTAGCTCAATGCCTGAAATAACATTAAACACATCTAAATTATTTCCAAAACACTGACTTATATGGGATCCAATAAAACTACCAATTTCATTCATAAATTTTGGAACATCATTGAAGTCAGGAGCCTTAATTGCAACTCTATCCCAGTACTGATCAAGCTTAGCACGAGCACCTTGACGCCCATCTTCAATTAAGCCTTGAGCAACCATAACGGCATTCATGGCTCCTGCACTAACACCACTCACCCCCTCTATCGTCAGCCATTCTTCCTCAAGCAACCTGTCCAGCACACCCCACGTAAATGCGCCATGAGAACCACCACCCTGAAGGGCCAAATTAACCTTAACCAGATCTTCGTGCACTTTATTACCAACCATTTTATTTACCATTTTTATTATTCCATTTTCAATAGGATACAGATATTTCTGAAAAGAAACATTTTTTGCTTTACAGCAAATAAAAAACAATCAAATTTTCTGCAGCGCGCCATACAGGATTTTGCTTTATTGTCTTTTTCCCATATTATCTCTTATGTAACACGTATCACATTATTTATGTGGCACTGACACTCCATGGTTCAACTCATAAACACATAATTTGATCAAAATATTCAGCGAAACAACTCTCTACTTCTTAATGGCCTATCACCAATATGATACTGCACCACTGCTCGCATAAAGTTCTTCACACCTTTTGCATCCGCCATCTTTAAAAAGTCTTCCTTCCTAAGTGCCAACAGCACCTCTCCCGACACAGTTAATCCTTGGGATACTCCTTTAACTAGCTCCTTTGCACCTAAATCAACTCTATAGCTATATTCTTTCACCGGACTGATTGGCACCCCATGAATATCAGATTCAAGCATTAACCCCATACCTATTAGCTCTAATACATTCTTTTCAAATATACGAAGCAATGGTTCAATTGAATTATGAGGAAGTTTTTGTAATGTATGGTGGTAAAGATCGAATAGTTCTGGATTTTGATCAAATGGCTTAATTAAACGCAATATCAGCTCATTAATGTATATACCACAATAAAGCCTATCCCCTTTAAGCATTAGGGGTGGTCCTGCTGGCTCAATAGATACTGCAGTTTTAAGATCCCCCCTACCGCTCCATGAAACCATTAAAGGGGAAAAAGGCTGGGTTAAACCTATTTTTTTTAATGACCTTTTAACCCCTTTGATAACAACTGAAACCCTACCAAAATCAGGAGTTAAAATATCGGCAATCTTACTACTATCCCCATGGTCCCTTACGTGTAAAACATATGCTGACTTATGAGATAATTCACGCATTTTATTCTATTCTGAATCGACATACCCAAGGCTTTGCAAAGCCCTCTTATCGTCCGACCAACCATCTTTAACCTTAACCCATAGTTCTATACGGACTTTCTCTTCAAATGCTCTTTCTAGATCTCTTCTGGCGCTAATTCCTATCTTTTTCAGGTTTTGCCCACCCTTACCAATTACCATCGCTTTTTGGCTATCACGCTCAACCCAGATGATGGCATTAATAACTAGCTTATCATCCTCCTTCTTGAAGCGTTCTATCTCTACCGTAAGAGAATATGGCAGCTCCTGCCCCAGATTGCGCATCAATTTTTCGCGCACTATCTCAGCAGATAAAAATCTATCGGTTTTATCTGTAATCTGATCTTCAGGATAAAAGGCACCTGATTTGGGAAGCATCGACACAACAAGATCTTCAAACTCAGCAACATTTACCCCTTTCTCAGCAGAAACAGGAATAACCTCTTTAAAATCAGCCTTGCTATGTAATTTTTCTAAGTATGGTAGCAATTCACTTTTATTGCTGTATAGATCGACTTTATTAACTACGAGTATTATTGGTACTTCAACATTGGTAATTTTATCCAACACCATTTGATCTTCATCATGCCATCGGCCTGCTTCGACAATAAATACTATAATATCAACATCTGCTAGTGCACCAGATGCCGTCTTATTCATATATTTATTAATCATCTTCTTGGCATTTTTATGCATGCCTGGCGTATCAACAAATATTAGCTGTGACTTTTCTGAAGTTTTTATCCCCAGAATTTTATGTCTTGTGGTCTGTGGTTTTTTAGAGGTTATGCTGACTTTTTGCCCTAAAATTCGATTCATTAAGGTAGATTTACCAACATTTGGTCTACCAATAAGACCTACAAAACCACATGACAAATCGCCTACTGGCAATTGCTTTAGATCATCAAGATTCAATATTTACACCATCATTAGTTGTTGAATTTAATTTTATACAAAAGAGATTGGTCATCTCTTAAACTGTTGTAGCATAGCCAATGCAGCATCCTGCTCAGCTGCTTTTCTGCTTCCTGCCTTTCCTACTGCTGGCTTTGCACTTGCATCAGTTGAGCACTCAACCTTAAACACCTGTTCATGCTCCTTTCCTGAAACATCAACAATCTGATATTGCGGCAAAGGCTTACCATTAGACTGCAAATACTCCTGCAATCTAGTCTTAGGATCTTTTAACTCGCCCATATCAGGAAGGTTAGCCATTCTTGACTCAAATAACGATAAGATAGTCCTCTCACAAGAAGCAAATCCATCATCAAGATAAATTGCTCCAAGAATCGCCTCAACACAATCAGCTATAGTTGAATCACGACGAAAGCCACCTGATTTAAGCTCACCACCACCTAGTCGGAGATAATCACCTAATTCCAGCTCTCTACCAACTTCAGCCAGTGTTTCCTTTCGCACCAAGTGAGCGCGCAATCTACTCATCTCACCCTCAGCTGCTCGCGGTTTTTGCTTATAAATTGCTGCTGCAATGACAAAATTCAAAATTCCATCACCAAGAAACTCTAGCCTTTCATTATTCTTACTTCCAGAGCTTCTATGAGTAAGAGCCTGCTCAAGCAGGCCCTCATCTTTATAGTTATAACCAATCTTTTTTTGTAACTTTATTAACATATTATTAAGGATTATTCACATTTGCTTGCGGATGGAATGTAGCTATTCCTTC
The DNA here is from genome assembly GCA_033852155.1 of Gammaproteobacteria bacterium. Lineage (GTDB taxonomy): Bacteria > Pseudomonadota > Gammaproteobacteria > QZLD01 > QZLD01 > QZLE01. The sequence goes on from JAWSVA010000001.1 coordinate 258,479, forward strand.
CATGTTTCCAACTATAGGAAAACGAACCTCATATGTTAGTTCAACCAAATAACCATTTTTAGTAGAGGTGATCTTTGTATCATGGTAATTTGCACGTTCAACCTGATTGATATTAAACCCCCTACCTATTCTTGCTCTTATCTCTTTTTTACCTTTTGCTGCCAATGATTTATCTCCCTGAATCTCCTTAAAAACTGAAGACACAGTGAAATATTCCATATACATTGGTCCAACCTTTACTACTGCAGCAGCAACGATCCCGACCATAGTTAGCATCATAAAAAAACCTATGAGACTCATTCCATGTTGTTTTTTGATTGATTTCATAACACTCTCCTTTTTTCCATAAAATTTTTTGTTAGCTAATCTATAGAGTTACCGACTCGGCCAATATTTCCAAAATTCATCCAGATAAAGAATGCCTTTCCAACCAAATTTTCTTCCGGTACGAACCCCCAAAAACGGCTATCAAGACTGTTATCTCTATTATCACCCATGGCAAAATATTTACCATCTGGAACCAAAACCCCTTCACCATAAAGCTCAGTTGGTCTCCATGCGCTTGGTGGATATGGGGCAGCAAATACATTTTGGTGAATCATATGCTCTACTCCATCCAAATTTTCTTGGAATGCGACTGCACCCTGTCTTGAGCCAGGTAAAGACACTGGACCAAAAGGTATGACCTTAACTGGTTTACCATTAATATGGATAACTTTATCTCTGTAGCTAATTCGGTCACCAGGAACAGCAACTACCCTTTTTATATAATCTATCTTTGGCTCATTCGGATATCTAAATACGATCACATCCCCTTTCTTTGGGGCACCGATATCAATAACTTTACTATTAAGAACTGGTAATCTTATCCCATAAGTAAACTTATTAACTAAGATATAATCACCATTTACCAAGGTTGGCACCATCGAATCAGAAGGGATTTTAAAAGGTTCAACGATGAATGATCTTACAATCAATACTGCAAAAATAACTGGAAATAGTGACCTGCAAGTATCAATAAACCAGTGCTGACTTGTATAATTATTTTTATCCGCATCAGCCTCTCTTTCAGCCTGGCCGGCAATATTTTGCGGAATAGAGTCTAGTTGACGTTTTTTTCTAGATTTTGCCAATATTAGTGAATCAATTGCCCAAACTATTCCAGTAAGAAAGGTAAAGAACACCAGGATCGTTGGAAAATCCAATCCAAGTATTTGCAGTAAATCTAATTTATTCGACATTTTTCTTTATTCAATCCTGTTTAATGGATAGTTATTAATACACTGTATAGGAAATAGAATCTAGCTAGCCATCTACTTGTTATATCTATACTTTAGCACTTTTCATATAAAAAAGAATTATTTCTTCTCGGTTTGTAGTACTGCTAAAAATGCTTCTTGTGGGATCTCCACTCTTCCAATTTGCTTCATCCGTTTTTTACCAGCTTTTTGTTTCTCTAAAAGCTTTCGTTTACGTGATACATCGCCACCATAACACTTGGCTGTTACATTCTTGCGCAGTGCTTTAACGTTAGTTCTAGCGACAACCTGGCTCCCAATAGCTGCCTGAATGGCAATATCAAACATCTGCCTTGGAATGATCTCTTTCATTTTGACCGTTAAGCCATGTCCTCTAGATCTGACAGTGTCTCTATGCACAATCGAAGAAAGGGCGTCAACCTTTTCGGTATTTATAAGCACATCAAGTTTAACTAAGTCTTCAGCATCATAACGTTTAAATTCATAGTCAAATGATGCAAAACCTTTACTCACGGATTTTAAGCGATCAAAGAAATCTAGAACAACTTCACTTAATGGCAGATCATAAGATATGGCAACTTGATTACCCATGTACTGCATACTCTTTTGAACACCACGCTTTTCCAGACATAGACTCATCACATTGCCAACATAATCCTTTGGCGTCAGAATATTTGCCTGAATGATAGGCTCACGAATCTCTTTAACTTGATTTATTGGAGGTAAGCTCGCTGGATTATCAATATAGATAACCTCACCTTTTGTGGTCTCCACTTCGTAGATTACCGTTGGAGCGGTTGTTATCAGATCAAGGTCATATTCACGCTCAAGACGTTCTTGCACAATCTCCATATGCAGCATCCCAAGGAAACCACATCTAAAGCCAAATCCAAGTGCCTGCGATGTTTCCGGCTCAAAATTTAGGGCTGAATCATTTAGCCTTAATTTCATAAGAGCCTCACGAAACGACTCATAATCATCAGAACTTATTGGGAATAATCCTGAAAAAACTCTAGGTTGCACTTGTTGAAAGCCTGGTATCGCTTCGGTAGCCGGCCTCACTGTCTTAGTAAGTGTATCTCCAACAGGAGCACCGTCGATCTCTTTAATCCCCGCAATAATATAGCCTACCATTCCTGCAGAGAGACACTCTATCTTAGTTCTCTTAGGAGTAAACACCCCAACTTCATCAACCTGATGAACCCTGCCGGTAGACATAACCTTAAGTTTATCTTTTGCTCTGATCTCCCCATCCATGACTCTGACTAGAGAGATTACACCTACAAAGTTATCAAACCATGAGTCAACTATCAGTGCTTTTAACGGAGCTTCTGGATCACCTTCTGGAGCAGGAATATCGCGCACCAAATGCTCTAACAAATCATGAATACCAACACCAGTTTTAGCGCTAGTACGAACAGCATTTTGTGCATCAACGCCTATTATCTCTTCAATCTCAAGCGCAACCCTGTCTGGTTCTGCAGCAGGAAGATCGATTTTATTTAGTACAGAAATTACTTCTAGGCCTTGTTCAATTGCGGTATAACAATTTGCTACACTTTGCGCTTCAACACCCTGCGCAGCATCTACAACCAATAGAGCGCCTTCACACGCTGCTAGAGACCTTGACACCTCATAAGAGAAGTCTACATGCCCAGGGGTATCAATAAAGTTAAGCTGATAAACCTCGCCATCTTCAGCCTTGTAGTCAAGGGATACGCTTTGAGCCTTAATCGTAATCCCTCGCTCTTTCTCAATATCCATTGAGTCTAGTACTTGTTCAGCCATTTCACGCTCAGCTAAACCACCACATTCCTGGATAAATCTATCCGCTATTGTGGATTTACCGTGATCAATATGCGCGATAATTGAGAAATTTCTAATATTCTTCATAAGGTATTTACTTCAGAGGTAATATTTATATTGGGAGAATTGGTATTTGTGGCGAATTGTACCTAATTTTACCTAAGGAAATAACTCTTTTCTGATATTTCTGGCAACGATACACTGTCATTCCTGCAAAAGCGGGAATAATCTGTTTTTAAGGAGTTACTAATTCATTGAATATTTGTCTAAAAATACTACACGGCAAATATTTTCATGGGAGTTTGCATGAAGCAAATGGCCGAACAAATCTGAAACCGCAACATATTTTTTAGGCAAACAACACCTTAATTTAGGCATGAACATAGTATTTGAGCAAATGGACGAGAATCACAGTACAAGCAAGCACATACACGCCAAAATTAAAAATGGATTAAGTGTGCCTTTACAAAGACAAAAGCCCTTATAAAAACCTGTTATTACTTAAAGTAAATCGGTATTTACTAAGGGTTTTCGTCACTTTGTGAGTAATCACTATAGCTTTTAGTATATTTTAATCGCCAAAAACATGGGCGTTCCTTCACGTTCAATCAAAATTGGTACAACCTTACCTTTCGGCATATTCTCAATAATCTCAGCCACCTGCTTCACATTTTTTGCGGCCTTGTTATTTATTATTTTGATGATATCACCAGTTTTAACCCCTGCCTTTGCTCCTGGACCATCATCCACCCCATAAACCATAACTCCAGCATCACCATCTTTTCGTTTATTTGTCTCTTCTGAAGTCATATTACGCAGAGAGAGTCCCAAAACTTTTTCTACCTTATCGCTATTCTTGCTGGTTGTATCCTCTGTTTGATCTCCATCCAACTCCTCTACAACCACTTCAAGCGTTTTCTTTTCACCGTTACGGATTATCTGAATATTAACCTCAGTGCCAACCTTAGTTCTTCCCACCATTGACGGAAGTGATCCTGATCTTTCAATTACCTTGCTGTCATATTTGATAATAACGTCACCAACCTGAACCCCTGCCTTTTCTGCTGGACTAGCTTTTATCACCTCAAGCACTGCTGCGCCATACGGTTTTTCCATCCCGAACGATTCTGCCAATTCATGGGTAACTTCTTGAATCATAACACCTAGCCATCCTCGAGACACCTTCCCATTAGAGCGAATCTGTTCAACAACATCCATTGCTAACTCAATTGGAATTGAAAATGACAACCCAGAATAACCTCCAGATTTTGTATATATTTGTGCATTAATTCCAACAACCTCTCCTTCTAGGTTAAACAGTGGACCGCCTGAATTCCCTGGATTAATAGCTACATCTGTTTGGATAAATGGCACATAATTATCTTTAGGAAGGCTTCTCCCTTTAGCACTGACAATACCTTGTGTCGCAGACCACTCAAACCCGAATGGTGATCCAATTGCTAGAACCCACTCACCAACTTCAAGCTCAGATGATTTTCCTGTTTTTACAAACTGGAGGTTATCTTCATCTATTTTAAGAAGAGCTACATCACTCTTAGCATCACCACCGACTATCTTAGCTTCATATTCACGGCGATCACTTAATCTAACCAATATCTCATCAGCACCATCAACCACATGATTATTAGTTAAGATATAACCATCCTCAGAGATAATAAAACCCGACCCTAATGACTTTGAATTATATTCACGCTCACCACCTTGCCCATCAAAAAAACGATTAAAAAGCTCATCAAATGGATGATTTTTAGGTAGGTTGGGAATACTCCACCCTTTTGGGAGTAATCTATTAGTGATTTTATGTTTTTGGGTTGTGCTTATATTTACTACAGATGGTCCATTCTCTTTAACGAGTTTAGAAAACTCAGGCAACGACCCTGCATTCACAGCCACAGAATATACAGCAGCAATTAGCGTTATCAGAAAATGACTTATAATTTTTGGTGATTTAATTTCCATATCCACTCCAACTAGATTTTTCTAGAGTTTATGACTCCAAAATTCAAGAATAGTTTCTACAGTAGGGAAAGGTAATATGAGGGGTTAAACATAATTTACACTCATTATTGCAAATCAGAATATTCCAAGTGCGAAAGCAAGTATCTTTAATTAGCTAACTTATGCCGCTTATTTTTCACAATCTTGTTTAATACGCAATAAGATTGGTTGATATTGCTTTTCCGTAGCCAACCTTTTGGAATAAAGGAACAACCACCCAAAACCAAGTAGCAAGCCAAATATACCTAGTATCATCGAACTATTATCACTAGTTAGTCCGATATGTTTTGCAATAATAACCCCGATAGATGCAAAAAAAATCATGGAAAGCACTGGAACGATGTAAACAAAAAATGAGCTTTTAATAACGACCCTTTCATTGACACCAATTACAACCTTTTCACCTTCTTTTGCACCAACCGTATTTTTTAAAGTAAGACGAGGGTTTTCACTAGTTTTATCAAATAGTGTTGCTAACACATTTGTTCCACATCCATCTTTTGCACCACATCCAGAGCAGGCAGATTTTCGTACTGACTCTACGACAACATTCTCGCCATTAACCTCTATAACTGTAGCTATATCTTCTATCATTTTTCTACTTTCTGTTTGACTGAGTTACCGACTAGCTCAAGTGTTTCAATTGGAATCTTTCCAACCACTACTATCTGGTGTCCATTTTGTACCGCACCATATGCACTCATTGCACCTTTTACCGAGCTACCACGAAAGATCTGATTTTCCGGTAGGGCTTCAATATATACCGATATTAGCGCAATTCCATCAGAAAAGACAAAATGTTCTACAGAACTATTCTTTTTATGAAACTTTTTCACTTGATGGTCAAAGATTTTAAATCCTTGAGGTAAGAACTCAATTTTCCAACTCGAAGCATATTTTTCTTCTTTATTTTCCACATGCTTATCATCAATCAAACTTTTATCCGCTAACTTTTCTTCCTGGTCAGGCATTACAACCTTACCGTCCATTTTGATTTTTAGATCTGTTGCATTAAAATGTTTTGGATATTCAATATTTACAAACATATAGCTATTTATGTTTGCTCCATCATGTGACATATAATTCATCTTAAGCGGCATATAATGCTCTTTATCAATGTAAAAGCTATATCCAAAAACCTGTTTGTATTTTGGTTTAAGCACTACTACCTTTACACCTCTTCCTGCAACCATAGAGTCTGGTCCAAATTCAAATATATAATTCTGCACCAGCTGCTGATCATCAAGGGTTTTAGCACAGAAATTTTCAAATGGATTGTTCATAATCTTCTCAATCTGGCGCTTGCCGCCGAGAAGCTCTTTTATTTGATCATTCTTTCGATAGACACTTGTTGGACCACCATCAATTGAGCTTACTCTGCTCTCTTTTTGATCCTGATGGCTATGTACAATCTCAAGCGCTGAAATACTATCATCGCCTGGTGCAACATTATTAAATACCAATATCCCTTTATAGTTAATGCTACTTACTGCTTCTACCATCTTATTAAAGTATTGCTTTGGGGTTTTAATAACCTGTGAAAAACCTGGCGTAGATACAAATAGCGCTAGGATAGAAAACAGCTGTATCTTTTTGGCAAATGAGGCCTTATTAACCTTGCTTTTATACATTCTCACCTACCTGCATTCTCTTCAATAATGATAATTCTTCTTGATGCGTTCCCACTCACCATCTGATAATTGTTATGCTGATTAATGTAGCCATTTACATTTTCACGCATATTTTGCGGTAGTCTATCCCATTGCTGCGAATCTAATACAAAAGCTGGTTGCTTAGAATTTGAAGCTCCTGTGCTAACAGCGGTTATTCCTGTTGCAGAGGTTAACCCTACATTTAGGTTAGGTATTAATTTTGGCTGCGGAGTTAATGTTTCTAGCTGGACTTGAGCAATGGCATTCTGAGGTGTGGTGGAATATTCTGTATCGACTGTGCCAGTATAGGTTGCAACTGTAATCACTGCGACAGAAGCCGCGATTGCTGCACCAATAATAGGCTTAACCCTTCTATTTAAAAAGCCAGGCTTAACTTTAGGTGCAGCAACATGCAATGTTTCAGAAAAAGTAGGTTTACCCCCTGTTTCCTGAACACCGCCATTAACCACTTGTAGTGTAGGCTCATAATCAGTCTGCTGTTGATTAGGATCTGCATCAATTTGTGAGCGTACCCGATCTAGGATACTTGCTGAATAGGTGAAATGGGTGGGCGAGTTTATCGAGTTACTTACAACTTGATAACGCACGGCCTTTTTCATATGTTCTGGAGAGCGATCTAGCTGTTTAAGCAATAAATCCAACTCTTCATCAGGGAGATCATCATCAAGTAATCTTGATATTTGTTCGCTTACTTTATCTGACATCTATTTCACCTTCTTACCTATCAGCATTTTTTTATCCGTGCATTAGCGGGGTTATTTTTGTATCTATTGCTTCTCTAGCCCTAAAAATTCTAGATCTTACAGTTCCAACCGGGCACTCCATAACGCTTGCAATCTCTTCATAGCTCAGTCCTTCCATCTCTCTTAAAGTGATGGCTGTCTTTAAATCTTCTGGCAAAGCATTAAGCGCATTGTTCAAAGTCACCTCTAATTCATCTCTAGATAATATGTTTTCTGGAGTTTCATATTCCTTTAGACGACTCTCACCCCCAAATTGTTCCGCTTCTTGTGCATCAATATCAGTTATTGGTGGTCTACGCCCTTTTGCAACCAGAAAATTCTTTGCTGTATTTATCGCTATTCTGTAAATCCAAGTGTAAAAAGCACTATCACCACGAAAATTTGGCAGAGCCCGATAGGCTTTAATAAATGCTTCTTGGCACACATCTAGAACATCTTCATGATTCCAAATTAGCTTTGACACCACATTGGCCAGGCGGCGCTCATATTTTAATACCAGCAAGTCAAACGCTCGGCTATCACCAGCCTGCGCTTTCTGCACCAATTTCAAATCTGTATTTATTTCACCCATTAATTTACCTAGTAAATGCCCACGATTTTATTGGCATAAGATATACGTAACCTTAGTTTATACACTTCACGGTTCATTTAGTTCATTTATTTGCTGATAATTAATAAACGTAATTAAATTTAATGTAAAAAATCTGCAAACAAAATCAACTCCACTTATAGATTGCAACTACTTCATTGCCACAACCAAGGTGTTCTATAGATTCGCAAAGTTGCTCAACTAATGGTATCCCTCTACCGCTAGGATTACGATTTATAGTTAGCTCTTCACCTTTTTTAGTGGAATCAAATCCATTACCACTATCTTTGATATGCACGATTAGCTTTTGCTCATTTTCCATAGATACATGCTTCATGTCTATGTGAACCCAGCCATTTTTAATCTCATCAAATTTGTGTTTTCTATCACTATAATATTTTACAAATCCATCCTTACCCAGCTTCACTTTTGAATCTAGCTGGAGAATACCGTGATCAATTGCATTTGAAATAAGTTCTGAAAGGACTAAAAATATCTCTTGTTTATTCTCATCCTTACAGCTTAGGTCAACAACCAGTTGATTTAATAGTGGTATAGGGTCAACTTTTTTCAGTACCGATACATCCATGGTTATAGACATATCCCAATCACATGCCAAACTTGGATATTCTTGATCTTTGCTACTCAGTACTTCGGTGCCTGTAGTGCTTATTTTTTTAGGAACTTTGATCTCTACTGGGTCAACTCTAACCTCTATAAAAGTCATATCATCTTCTTGCTCATTATTTTGACAGTAATCTTTTAAAGACTGTCTTAATGCTGCAAATCCGGAGCCTTGTTTTTGTCCGGCTGACAATATTTTCTTAACCCTCTCCTCTCCAAACATCCGCCCCTCTGGATTTCGAGCCTCTGTAATTCCATCAGTACAAAGATATATGTAATCTCCTGTTGACAAGTTAATCACATCTTCAGCCGCATCAAATTTTTCACTGGATAATATACCTAAAGGAAGATGGGAAGATTTAACTGCATATTTAATCTCAGTATTTGCATTATTACAGATATATGCGCATGGTATTCCCCCATTCCAAATACGGAGTGTATTACCTACTGGATCTAACTCGTACACACATGCAGCGCAAAACATCCCAACTGGCAGTAGATCCTTTAGTTTCCTATTCATCTCACTGACAATATCGGAGATTCCAAACCCTTTAGATGTCATGGTATAGAAAACATTTGATAATGGAACGGCCCCAATTGCAGCAGACAGGCCATGGCCAGTAAAATCACCCAGCATTATGTGCAAGCACCCGCTAGGTGTGATTGCGCCAAAAAGCACATCTCCATTAAACAATGCCATCGATGACATCATATATTGGATATTGCTGTTATCTAGGCAACCTGCATGCACCATCCCTTTATAGATTTCTTGAGCCAGAACCTGCTCACTATGAACCCTCTCATTATGTTCCGCGAGTTGATTACGCTGTCTTTTGGCAGTTCCATACAAGTGCTTTAACCGGATATGCGCCTGAAGTTTGGCGTTAAGCAGGTCTTTTTTATATGGCTTGGATAAAAAATCATCACCACCAGAGTCTATACATTTTGCTAGAGCTTGTTCATCACTTAGTGCTGTCAGAAAGATTACAGGGACGTAATCATCTACAATCTCTTCTTTTATCTTTTTTGTGGCCTCAAAACCATCCATCCCTGGCATCATGACATCCATCAAAACCAAGTCAGGTCGCTCACTCTTATAGAGCTCTACAGCCTCAAAACCATCAGCAGCAGCATAAACATTATGCCCTGCTTTTTGCAGCATTGTTTGTAATACAAACCTATTTGTCGAATCATCATCAACAATTAGTATATCTATATGAGCAGTTTCAACATTCTCGTTAAGAATATCCTGCGGGGATAAACTATTTAGATCCATTCAATAATTTATTCCATTTCAAACATGTCATCGAAATTTGCTACGGAAAGAATCCCTTTTATATCTTCTTTGCAATTTGATAACACTACAACAGCACCGACTGATTCTGCATGATCTCTTAGGATAAGCAACATACCCAGAGCGGAACTATCCATATAGTCTGTTCCTGCCATATCTATTACACATTTAGTAATTGGCTCTTTTAATACAGAATATGCATCTCTAAATTCTTTGTGTAGATTAAAATCAAAATTACCTTCTACGACAATCTTAAGGGTTTTTTGATCATCTAGTACTACTGATTCTATAGCCATGTTTTTCTCCGTATTTTGCCATGTTCTTTCTATTCGAGCGCATTTATATAAATAACACTCTTCGTAATTTAAAAAACTTTATCCATAAGTTCTTTGTTTATCCTATACATAATAAGTATGGTATAGGATCACTATAAATCAATGCGCACATCATACCTTTTCTATAGTCGTTACTATGCGCTGCGCAACCTTATCAAGAGGCTCAATGTACTCCACAGCATCAAGCTTTACGGCTTCTCCCGGCATACCCCAAACAACGCTACTTTTCTCATCTTGTGCAATCGTATGCACTCCAATATCACGAAGCTCTTTCATCGATTTAGCCCCATCTCCACCCATACCAGTCAATATAACTGCGAGTGAATTTGGTCCTGCGCTTTGAAGTACTGACCTAAACATCACATCGACACTGGGTTTATGCCTGTTAACAGGAGGTGCATCGCTTAACTTGCAGTAATATTTTGCCCCGCTTCTTGCTATCATCAGGTGCATTCCACCTGGGGCAACATAAGCATGTCCTGGAATTATTGGCTGACCATCTTTGGCCTGGCAAACAATTAAGTCACAGCAAGAGTTGAGTCTATTTGCAAAAGATTCACTAAACATGGGGGGAATATGCTGAGTGATAACAACCGCCGGCGAATCACTAGGCATTTTTTCCAATACTTCACGTATCGCCTCAGTACCCCCAGTAGAAGCTCCAATAGCAATGATTTTATCAGTTGTACGAATTTTCCCCGACCAGGTTACCTTACCCATAACATCATCTGTCGACAGACTTTTATCAACAGACTTTGGCCTTTCAATAAGCTGCTTAACTCTAGCCTTGCCAGCTACTTTAACTTTTTCTATTATCTCATCGCGATAATCAGCAAGCTTCTCAACCACATCCAGCTTTGGTTTTGCTATGAAATCTACGGCCCCTAAACTAAGAGCCTCCATAGTGGTATCCGCGCCCTTTTGAGTTAAGGTTGAGATCATGACCACTGGCATCGGCCTTAATCTCATAAGATTTCTCAAAAAAGACAACCCATCCATCCTGGGCATCTCAATATCCAAAGTTAAAACATCTGGATTTAGTTCTTTTATTTTTTGACGAGCTATTAATGGATCTATAGCGCTTCCAACCACTTCAATGCCAGGATCAGAGTTAAGTATCTCTGTTAGCAACTGCCTGATCAAAGCAGAATCATCTATCACCAATACTTTTAATTTTGCCATTAAAACCAACCTCTAAAATAATTCAACTTCGCCACCTTTAGGCTGAATCTGTACTTTATTAAGATATTCATTCTCGCGCTGAATAACCGTATCATTGCTCATGCTTCCTAACCTTTTCAAGCGCGCTCTTCCCGTTAGTGGAAAAAACATAACTTTACGTGGATAAATACTTCCAACATCTTCACCAACCTTGCTAATCCCTTCTGTCTTAATATAATCATCTACAAATAGTATGTTCCGCTGACCAATGTCTGTCATTGAGCTAAGCATCTGACCACCGCCAAAGATTTTTGCTCGCAATTGGCTTTTTCTACCACCATTTTTAAGAATCTCGTTGATCATATGTTCCATAGCAACATTTCCATAACGAGTTGAGTCACTATTGCTTGAACTGCTCCATGCGCCTGAAGCTGAACTATCATCAGGTAGCATAAAGTGATTCATGCCTCCGATGCCTGCCACCTCATCCCAAATACATGCTGAGACACATGAACCGAGAACGGTTATAATAAATTCATTGTTTTTAGTAACGTAGTACTCACCAGGAAGAATTTTGGCGCCATAAAGCCCAGTATGCCTATCCCAATACCTGTTGATATGATCAAAACCTTGCAAGGGCTGTGGCATGTTTACCTCATGAGCCTGCTCATCCCATTTGGTCGCATTCGATTGAAGTTCAGAGCTATTACCCCTACTTCTCAATCGTTCTAATGCACTCATATCTCAACCTTTTTATGCATTGTCTGCCGCAAAAACTGAAATTTATCAGAAACGCCGTGTAAAGATTCGGAATGTCCTAAAAACAAATATCCACCATCAGCAAGATTCTCAGCATACCTTTCAAACAAAACCTTCTGTGTATCTTTAGTAAAATAGATCACTACATTGCGGCAAAAAATAATATCGAATGGCCCCTTAACATCCCATTTCTCCATCAAATTCAGCTGCCTAAAATCTACTACCTGCTGTAATACAGGGTTAATTTTAACTTTATCTCTATTATTATCTTTCCCTCTCCAAAACCACTTTTTCAACCTCTCTTTTGGAATCCCAGAGACACTGTTTATTGGATACACCCCTTTGCGCCCTTTTTCTATTACATTGGTATCTAGATCTGTAGCTATTACTTTAGCCTTCCAGTCTTTCGGGATATTTTCCAATAATGTCATTGCAATAGAATATGGTTCTTCGCCAGTAGAACAGCCTGCTGACCAAATTCTTATAGTTTTACTTGCGCTATTTTTTTGCAGTAATTCAGGAATTATCTCGTTGGCTATTGCTTCGAAATGATGATTCTCACGAAAAAATGCAGTTACATTGGTGGTGATTGCATTTACGAACTCTATCAATTCTGAGTTATCTCGTTGCAAAAGTGCTCTATATTGAGAAAAACTATCGAACCCCAGCTTTCTTATTCTCCTTGCCAGACGCGAGTAGACCATCTCTCTCTTCGAATCATTGAGGTTTATACCAACTTGATCATGGATTCTTTTTTTAACCCATAAGAAATCATCTTCGGTATAATGAAACTCTTTTTCCTTTACTCTAACTTCGGTCAACTTAACCCCCTACTCCATAATTTGATACTTTCCTATTTTAATATTAGCAGAGGGTATCTATTTTTCATTTTTACAGAAGGTGTGTGTGTATTTTTATAGGCAGATATTTTTCGCAAAAAACCTTTTTTCTTCTTAAATAGAGAAGCATATACAAGATTTAATTTTCATAGATATTTACAATAACTATTGTAAATATCTTTCACGTAAGCTTATTTATTGTCGTAACTTATACTTTTGAGGGACATTGTGTTCATAAGAGAAGAAAATAAAAAAGATACGATAGCAATTACTGTCGTTATAGATATTGCATTTACTAATCATCCTCACAGCATAAACAATGAAAGTAAAATAGTTAGCAAGCTTAGATCCGAAGAAAAGCTTACCTTGTCACTAGTTGCAATCAATACCGATAACAATATTATTGGCCACATAGCTTTTTCAAAGGTGTTAATAAACCATTGCGACCTTAATTGGTTTGGCCTAGCCCCACTATCGGTTTTACCTGAATTTCAAAATCAAGGGATTGGCAGCCAACTGGTCAAAGAGGGGTTAAACCATTTAATAAGAGCTGGAGCTAAGGGGTGCGTACTTCTTGGTGAACCGGAATATTACTCAAGATTTGGCTTTAAATATGATGATCAATTAGCGTTGCCTGGTGTTCCCCCCATATATTTCCTCACATTTCCATTTTGTGATGAAACACCAGTCGGCAAAGTTAAATTTGATAAGGCCTTTGATTAAGTTGGTTAACGAAATCAACCTAAATTCACAGCAAAATCTTTCCAGGAAAAGAATTTAAATTCGCTGGATACCCCCAAAGACAAAGCACTATCCTGTTAATAAATAAGAAAAAAGTAGTTTGCTCCGGCAAACAACTGCAGATATAACGCCGCTTTTGGAAAAACGGACTATTTCCAAACACTTAAAAGCGTCATGAGCGTACTTCGACTACGCTCAATATAGACTTCTTAGGCAAAGCGAAAGCCTGTTAAAAACGCGGAGTTTACTTTTGTAAATGACCGAGTAAATCTGAAGCTGCAACACAGTATTTAGACAAATAAACAAGAATTTAATCGATTGAAGGTGGTGGCGGTGCTAGTACCTCGCGCGAACCATTCGACTCTAGCGGCCCAACAATCCCAATAGATTCCATCTGTTCAACCATCCTTGCTGCACGGTTATACCCAATCTTTAACCTACGCTGCACACCTGAAATTGATGCTTTGCGCGTCTCGGTAACAATTCGAACTGCTTGATCATACAGGGGATCATTTTCCGTACTATTATCACTTAAAGGCATGCCTGGTATCGCTTCAGAGTCGGCCCCAGGTTCATCTGTAAGCCCTTCTATATAATCTGGCGCGCCATGTTCTTTGAGGAATCCCACAACCCTATGCACTTCTTGGTCAGAAACAAAGGCTCCATGAACTCGGACAGGGGATCCAGTACCTGGAGGTAAATATAACATATCACCATGACCGAGAAGCTGCTCTGCCCCCATCTGATCTAAGATTGTTCTGGAGTCGATCTTTGATGAAACCTGAAATGCGATTCTGGTAGGAATATTTGCTTTAATAAGACCGGTTATCACATCAACTGATGGACGCTGCGTTGCTAATACCAGGTGAATACCTGCTGCACGCGCTTTTTGCGCTAACCTTGCAATCAACTCCTCCACCTTCTTGCCGACAACCATCATCATGTCTGCAAATTCATCGATAATAACTACTATGAATGGGAATGTCTTCAGCTCTGGTATCTCTTGCACCTCTCCATCATCATTGATTATCTGTACCGATGGTTTAAATAGTGGGTCTCGAATTGGGTTTCCATCTTTGATGGCATCCTGAACTTTACGATTAAAGCCTCCGATGTTCCGAACCCCAAGAGCAGCCATAAGCTTGTATCTTCGTTCCATCTCACCAACACACCAGCGCAGTGAATGAGCAGCCTCTTTCATATCAGTTACAACTGGGGTCAAAAGATGTGGAATGTCATCATATACCGATAGCTCCAGCATCTTTGGATCAATCATAATCAGCTTTACTTCTTGAGGAGTACTCTTGTACAACAAGCTGATGATCATTGCGTTTACACCAACCGACTTACCTGATCCTGTTGTACCTGCTACCAAGAGATGAGGCATTTTGGAAAGATCTGTAACCACTGGCTGTCCGCTTATGTCTTTACCAAGAGCTATAGTTAAAGGTGAAGATGATTTATCATATTCTTTAGAGCGGGTTATCTCACTTAGAGCTATCAACTGACGTTGTTCGTTAGGGATTTCAAGCCCAACAACTTCTTTTCCTGGTATTACATCTACAACTCGAACACTTATTGCAGAAAGTGCTCTGGCCAAATCTTTGGATAAATTACTTATTTGGCTAACCTTAACCCCTACTGCAGGTTTAAGTTCATACCTAGTAATTACAGGACCAGGGTGTACAGCAACAACTTCTACAGTAACGCCAAAATCCTTTAATTTATGCTCTACAAGGCGGGACATTGCCTCCAAACTTTCTGCTGTATAGCCCTTTTCTTGCACTGGAGCTTCATCAAGAAGAGATAGAGTAGGGAGACCATCGCTTGTAGGAGCGTCGAAAAGAGTCATCTGTTTCTCTTTGGCATCACGCTCACTGGTTTCAATTATTTTAGGTTCACTCTTGATCTTTGGCGGCTTACGCTTTGACTTTTCCTTCTTATTTTCAACAAAAACCTCTGTTCTACGGCGTTGAATTTTTTTAACTTCTAGATATTCCTTAACTCTGAATATTGCATTCCAGCACCAACCTAATGAACTGAGAGTTATAGACCCTATAAGATCTGATAAGGCTATCCAGGAAAGTCCTGTAAAAAGAGTTATTCCACCAAGCGTTAATGCTAACAAGAGAAGAGTTGTACCGAGCACCCCAATTACAGAATCCAGGCTTGATGAAACAACACACCCTAGGATTCCTCCTGCATTTCCAAAATCACAACCAGACCCATCAAGTGGCAGCATCTCAACACCAACATCATGATGAATAGCAGCTAATCCTGTACCTGCGGCAAGCGTTATAAAAAAACCTACCCAGCGAATAGATAATATTCCCCAATGAAAATCATCATCTGGTCCTTGCCAACGGTGAATCAGCCAACCACTATAAGCAACCATCAAAGGAAATAAATAAGCTAGAAAACCAAATATATATAGGGAGACATCAGCAATCCACGCACCAAGAACTCCGCCGGTATTTAAAATATTTTTACTTGCGCCGCTATGAGTCCAACCAGGATCAGCCGGATTATAGGTGAATAACGAAATAAGAAAATATGCGGCAACAGCCAAGAGAATCAATAAAGCCCCTTCCCTAAGCCCTTTTTTAACATGCACCCCTAGTGGTAGTTGTGCTTTTTCTTCCTGGTCTTCTTGTAATTTCGCCAATTTCATCTTTCCGTTGAATATATTGCTAATTGGATAGAACCTTTGTCCATAGTTTAACTCGAATATTTGATAAAAACAGCTGTAATTATGGCTATTTTTCCCAGCAAAACCTGTAGGTAATAATAAATATCTGCGCACATGAGGCTATTGAGATTCAATTGACCTGATCCTTTATGGACTGCTCTTTACATATATGTTAAATATTACTTTCATATGTATATATTTTATACGCACGCAAAAATGAATCTCTCCAGATCATGCTTTGAAACTTTGCCTTTAAGGAGAAAATAATGTCGGAAACAAAACATTGTCGCCTATTAATTTTAGGTTCTGGCCCTGCTGGGTATACAGCTGCCGTTTATGCTGCAAGAGCTAATTTAAACCCTGTACTGATAACTGGTATGGAGCAAGGTGGACAATTAACTACGACAACAGAAGTAGATAACTGGCCAGGTGACCCTGAAGGCGTACAGGGACCAGAATTGATGCAGCGCATGCTTCAACATGCAGAACGCTTTGAAGCAGAGATAGTATTTGACCATATCAACAATGTAGATCTTTCCCAAAAACCATACACTCTTGAAGGTGATTCTGGCAAATACACCTGTGATGCACTGATAATTGCAACTGGAGCATCTGCTAGATACCTTGGCCTTGATTCAGAAGAAGCGTTTAAAGGTAAAGGTGTATCAGCTTGCGCAACATGCGATGGCTTTTTCTATAAAAACCAAAAAGTTGCTGTTATTGGCGGGGGCAATACTGCGGTTGAAGAGGCTTTATACCTTTCAAACATCGCATCTGAGGTAGTAGTTGTACATAGACGCGATCAATTCCGCTCTGAAAAAATACTTTCTGATAAATTAAGAGAAAAAGCGGAAAACGGAAACGTTACTCTTGAACTTGACCAAGTACTTGAAGAGGTAGTTGGAGATCAAATGGGCGTAACCGGCATTAAAACCAAAAATGTCAAAACCGGCGAAATCACTGAGATTGAAACACATGGTGTTTTCATTGCAATTGGACACGCTCCAAACACATCTCTTTTTGAAGGACAGCTTGAAATGAACAAGGGCTATATTATAGTAAAGTCTGGACTTGAAGGGGATGCAACAGCTGCGAGTAAGCCTGGTGTTTATGCTGCTGGTGATGTAGCTGACCAAAACTATAAGCAAGCGATAACATCAGCAGCAACAGGCTGCATGGCTGCCCTTGACGCTGAAAAATACCTGGACAACCTTGTCTAAGTAATCCTATTTTAAAAATTAGCTCGATAGTTAATAAAAAATAAAGCGCTGTGAATATAAGCATCATCATATTCACAGCACTACAATAAAGATAAATACCAGCTAAGCATAATCATTCAAAATCTCACAAACCGGATATAGCATCATAATATGAACTCAGTAGATCTATATTGGATTGACCCAAAGCTGCCAGCAGATCATTTTCCTGATCTAACCCACGCCTTGGAAGAGCCAAACGGGTTATTAGCTTTTGGTGGAGACTTATCTCCAGAGCGTTTAATTGCTGCTTATGAGCGTGGAATATTTCCGTGGTATAGCAAACATGAACCAATACTCTGGTGGTCACCCAATCCCCGCTCGATAATTATCCCCAATGAGTTCAAGCCATCACGCAGCCTAAGAAAAAAGATTCGCAAGAACGAATACCAAATAACACTTGACCATAGCTTTCCTGAAGTTATAAAAAGCTGTGCTGCCCCACGCCAATACTCTGATGAAACGTGGATTACAGAAGAGATGATGGAGGCGTATATACAGCTCCATCAATTTGGCATCGCCCATTCTGTAGAAGCATGGAAAGACAATAACTTAGTAGGTGGACTTTACGGGGTATCATTAGGCAAAGCATTCTTTGGGGAATCAATGTTCTCAACCGCTACCGATGCATCTAAAGTATGTTTAGCGCTGCTTATCGAGCAACTTAAACAATGGGATTTTGAACTGATAGATTGTCAGGTTAGCTCTGAGCATATGGAATCACTTGGCGCACGCGAGATCCCCCGCAGTGAATTTATGAATTTTCTAAGCAGCCACTGTAGTGGCAAAACTAAGCAAGGCAAATGGAGCTTTGACCCTGAATTTACAACTACTCAACTTACAACTAATAATGCGAGCTACCAGTAATGCTTAGCAAACTAAGTTTTTACGCTACGCCATCACACCCATGTTCATATCTTGAAGGAAATATTGCCAAAACAGCATTTGCTGACCCTAATATTAACCCAACCCCATCACTTTATAGCTCACTTATTCAATATGGCTTTCGTCGAAGTGGCAGTCATATCTACCGCCCCCATTGCGACAACTGTTCTGCATGCACATCTATTAGGGTAAAAACAGTAGATTTTATACCTGGAAAAAGATTTAAGCGGGTTCTTAAAAACAACTCCGATCTCGAATGCAAAGTGATTGAGTCAATAGATACTCCAGAGCACTATAAACTCTACCGTAAATACATCTCCAGCAGGCACCAGGGTGGAGAGATGGATGAAGATAACTATTCAGCTTACCAAGACTTTCTTTGCAGCAGTTGGGCCGACATTATTTATTTAGAAGTAAGACTAAACAACGAGCTTATAGCGATTGCTGTTACAGACCAGGTAGAAGATGGAATATCTGCTGTCTACACCTTTTTCGATCCAGATGAGCTAAAACGCAGCCTTGGAACTTACCTAATTCTCAAACAGATTGAGCTAAATAACAGCTTAGGTAACAAATACCATTACCTAGGATACTGGATAAAAAACTGCCGTAAAATGAGCTATAAGACTGACTTTAAGCCGTTTCAGCTTTTTATCGATGGGGAATGGCGGAATGATAACGTAGATAATTCATAATGCTAACGTTAATATGTCAGCCTCTATTACTTATAAAACTAGGCTTTTTGCTGATATCTGTTAAAATGTGCGCCTCGAAAATATCTATGAGATTTAATAAGTAATGGCAAAAGAAGATAATATTCAGATGAGTGGAACCGTTGTTGAAACTCTTCCGAACACCCTTTTTAGAGTTGAACTTGAAAACGGTCATGTAGTAACTGCCCATATATCTGGCAGAATGCGTAAAAACTACATACGAATTTTGACTGGTGACCAAGTAAATGTTGAACTAACACCTTATGACCTGTCAAAGGGTAGAATCATCTATCGCGGTAAATAATTGATCAAGCTTACTTGAGCAATAGTTCTAGATCGATCTTATAATCTATTTAAAAACTTCATATTAAATCTCCTGGCGGATATCTATTATCCGCCCCCGTATTACTCGCCCATAAAATCATAAACCTTGCTGAACCTTCGCTAGGTGCGGCAGTCAAAACCTCTGATGATAACTACTCAAAAGCATACATGGAGTATGAATAACTTTTCTATATTGCTATAGTTACTGAAATCAGTAGTTAACACTCATATCTTATCGGGAGAAACACCATGAACTACAACGTATATGATGAACAGGTAATACAAAGGACTGGAGAGTCTGTTCTTGCAACCCATAAGGTTTTAAAGAACACCTATATCCTGCTTTCAATGACCCTTTTATTTAGTGCTGCAATGACCTATGTTGGTATTCTCATGCAGCTACCGCCTGTTCATTTTTTAGTATTTTTAGGTGTAATGTTTGGGCTTTTATTCTTAACTAACTTTTTAAAGAATAGTCCTCTTGGACTAATTTCTGTATTTGTATTTACCGGTGCAATGGGGTTCATGATTGCTCCAATAATTAGGTACTACTTAACCATGTTTACCAATGGGCCTGAGCTTGTAATGACTAGCCTAGCACTAACATCAGGTATCTTTATCGCCCTTTCTGCAATTACCATCATATCTAAAAAAGATTTTGGTTTCATGGGTAAATATCTTTTTATCGGGCTAGTAGTTGGCATCATTGCAATGTTTGCAAATTACTTCTTCCAAGTGCCGGCACTATCCCTTGGCATATCAGCGATGATGGTTATGATTTTCTCTGGCTATATCCTGTATGACACCAGTCGAATCATCAACGGTGGTGAGAGAAACTACATCATGGCAACCATCGCGCTTTATATAGATATATTAGGTCTATTTCTTCACCTACTGCACATCCTTGCAGCTCTTACCGGTGATGACTAATTAATCTGCTCTAAAAACACCAAAAAGGCGGGATTCTCCAAAAGAGATTTCCCGCCTTTTTACATTCACCTATATTTGCAGCAAGCTGCGGGGGAATAAAACCCCAAGAGATTCAATTTACAACAAAATATCAATCAGCTATCACCAAATCTAAACACTTCTGAGTTAATAAGTTCTGGGTATTTTTTCTCCAATTTAGTTGAAAAAGCATAACTACCCCACTTTTCATAAAGAGCATGAGCTTGTTGCATATGCACTTCTGCCATTCTGCTCTTTCCTGTTTGCAGGTAGAATCTTCCTGCCACCTCATTAATCAATGCTTCTTCATTGATAAAGCCATGCTTTTTCGCCATTTCAATAGCTTGGCCATATAAACTTACAGCTTTTAGATCATTTCCAAGAACTCTATTCAATTCAGCTTCAACCAAATAATATTTATGCTCATTGTTTTCTGGCGAATGCTTAACCCAACCATTAAGCTTATTCTGGAATTTTTTAACCTTATTAATTATCATTTTTTGCTCTGAACGCGAGACACTGGGATCATTATAAACGGCTAAACGAGTTAAGGTGTCATACAAACCAAATAGGACTGTCTCATAAAAACCAGTTACAAATTCAAGATAATTCTCACCTTCACTAACTTCAGCAAGGGCTGCAAAATAATCATCGTTATTATAATTTAATATCATTTTAAAACAGTGAAAATAAAACAATCTGGCTCTGTCACCAGACATAACTAAAACTGGTTTTTGCACATCTTCATTAAAAACATCACCAACGATATGAACAAAATTTTCATTTGGCTCAGATATGTTAATAATTAACTGAGATACCATCTCAATTACAACTATATGGGTATCCATACCTAATCTTTTAATGTCTCTTAGATTTTCGTGCATTATCTCCTGCATTGTGTTTAAGTTAGTGCCTATATGAAATTGCGTCATACACGAAGCCAACATAGCAAGTGAGGCATACTCAAACTCACCAAATCCCACACACTCATTATAAGACTCTAATAACGGTATTTTTGCATCCCTTAAGTGACCTTTGAAGCGTAAAACAAAAAATGAGGTAATAAATTTTACTTTTGACTCAACCTCTTTTTTACCAGTATTTTTCGCAAGAACTGTAGCTAATTTGCTCAGCTGATACCCTTGTTCAACATCTCCAAAATTCACACAATAAAAAGTCGCTAATCCAGCAATAATAATAGGAGCATCATCGGATAAACCATGCTTAAGGGTAAGGTTTGCACCTTTAAGCACGACAGCTACATATACTTCAGGTTTGGTTAAAAATAAAGACAAGCTCCCTTTGACGCCAATACGCAAAGCAGTCTTTATATTTTCATCTGCCATCTGGGGTAAATTTTCAATAAAGCTTAAATCTTTACGTGCGAGTTTGCGTCTGATTTTAAAAAAATCAAAATACATTTTTAACTTATTTGGTTTTTCCTTAAACTCTAACCCAAGCTCTTTGAGAGCAATTAAATAATATTTTATGGCTTTTTCGTCATCTTTAACTTTGAGACACCCATCCATAACGGTCTCATACACTCTAGCCCTATCAATTGGGGTAGACGCTTTTGCAATAGTTTGATCAAAAATAGTGGCCATACTTGAATAATCATTGTTCAAATAAGAACAACGCAAAAGATCTATATGTAACTTAATCATTAAGTCATAAGATTTTGACCAGCCATTTATCCCAATAACCTTTATTGCAAAAGAAAGGTATCGATAGGCGAAAAGATATGCATTAATTGCTATAGCTCTTTCAGCTGCTCGCATATTTAGATAAATGAGTTTCCCGCATTTTTCCTCATTTAACTCTGAGATTACGGTGCCTGAATTTAATTGATCTGTTACCTCAAATATAGCTGAATCATCAGCATCACTTTCAAGAAGAACGCCCCCAATATCATTATGCAACTTTGCTAAAACCGCGGGAGACAACAGTGTCGATATCGAATAGCGAACTATGTCATGTGAAAACCGATAGTTGACCACAATACCTTGCAAATTTCTTTCATCCCCAATATTTACCCTTACACCATCTGCTTCATGTATAACCCCAGCTAACACTAATTCATTTAACAAGGCGGCCACATCTGCAATAGGCTTATTTAAAACTTTTGTCAAAAGGTTGATATTAAATTTATTACCTATAGTTGCAGCAACTGTTAATAGCCTTTGAACCTGCCCCCCCATTCTAACTATTCTGCCAGCAACAAAATCCACAACATTGTCAAATGAGTCTCTGGATTGAATCTCCTTTAGATCCCAGTGCCATTTACCCAAAGTTGAATCAAAGTAGATCATTTGCTCTGCAAATAATGCTTTTAAAAACTCGTCAACAAATAACGGGTTGCCATTGGTTTTCTTTTCAATTAGTTTTGCCAGTGCGTCTACTTCAGCTTTATCGCTATATAATGCATCAACTACTAACTGCGAGATATGCTGCAGTGATAGACGATTTAAATGTAACCCCTTAACTTTTACTTCACTTCCCTCAAGCTGTTGCAAAAACACGTTCGGATTGTTATTTTCACTAGCATCTTTTTTTCTATATGCGAGTATCACCATTAGGTGTTTAGTAGCGCTATTTATTAATATATCCGTCAGAAATGCAACTGTTGATGTATCAGCCAAATGGAAATTATCTAAGAATAAAACTAAAGGCTTTTTTGCATTACTAAAGCATTGCACTAAAGATTGCAGTAGATATTCGAATCTATTTTTTGACTGAAGATGATCTAGTTTCTCCACTTCAGTTTGAGGACCTATTATCAATTCCAAATCTGGAATCAAATCTACTAATATCTGACCTTTATCACCAACTGCATCAAGCACTAAATCAGACCAGTAATCTCTCTTGTCTTTATCTGGTAAAATCACTGATGAAACAAACTCTTTTAATGCATTAACTATTGCACCATTTGGGATATCGCTATATTCACTTTCAAAATTTCCTGATATAAACGTCCCATTTCTTCTTTCAACGGTATTTTTAACTTCATTAACAATCGATGTTTTACCTACTCCTGCATCTCCATATATAGCAACTATTTCTCTGGTCCCCTTAGAAACACGGCTGTATGATTCAAGAAGCTGGCGCATCTCAATTTCACGCCCATATAATTTTTCAGGAATCACAAACTGACTAGACACGTCATGTCGTGCCAAAGGAAAATGATAGATTTTTCCTCTTGCTCTTAACTGGTCAACACACTGTTCTAAATCAGCATTAATTCCCCATACACTTTGATATCTATCAACTGGATCTATAGATAACAATTTTCTAACTATATCTGTGATTACATTGGGAACTGGAGGGGTGGAAGCTACTGACTGAACCCCTTTTGCTGGAGAGAATGAGATCTGCTGCTCATTATACCCAGCAGTACTATCATTATTAAATGGTAAATATCCACAAAGCATCTGAAATAAGATAACTCCAAAAGAAAAATAATCGGAACGATAATCAGATCTATAGTTGGTTAATAACTTAACTTCTGGGGATACATATAAAAAATGACGTTTGTTTTCTTCACTTCTATTCCAAAAATGCGATACATCAAAAATACCAGCACCAAAGAGACTTATCTTTTTGCTATCCAGATTAATAAGTATGTCGCTAGGGCAAATCTTTTTATGAATGATTTGCCACGAGTGCAGTTCACCAATTGCTACAATCATGTTATTTGCAATAACCAGCGCTTCATCAAGCTCAAAAACTTGTTGGTCGATCACTTCATTTAAAAATTTATAACCGGGATCTTCAAAGACTATTATTTTATAGTCATCACAATCTTCAAGTGAAGATGGCTTTACTACACCGTCAAAATCAAAGTCACATACACGCTTATATTCATTATTAAACTGTTTTAATACTTCTATGGTGACACGGCCAGCATCTAGTACTTTCAGTAAAACCTTACTTTTATCATGTTTTCTTTGGCCTCGGAAAACTGAGAACCCATTTGAAATAAAAATTTGTTCTAAATTGATAAAACCGGGTAAATCAACCATATCCCAAAATATCCGACTGAGCAGTGAAAATGTATAAGGTTTCAGAGACGAAAAGACGAGAGAGAAACACCAAGAAGGTGCTCATTCTAAATTAACAGATCAATTCAGCTGAAAAAAAGATAAGACACAGCATATTACTGCTGAATGATTTTGTAAATGAGATAAAAATAATTTGTTTGGTTTTCTACTTAAATTTATTAAATATAAGGAAATATCAATAAATCTTTACCAAATCATTTAAACTGGATCTTTTGATTTTTCCACAAAGATCTTCCGGACAATTAACTAATTTTATCGATCGATGTTCTATCTCAGAAAGGTGAAGAATTGCACCAAGACCGGAATCATGTACGTTTGTATACTTATCAAAATCAATTACAAATGTTGTTTCATCAGAAGCATAATCATTTGCCGCCACAAATAATGTACGCACTATACTAAAGTCCATATTGCCAGAGACTTGAAAGGTCAATTCCTTTTTATCCTTAGATATAAGCGTTGAGATACTCATCCCTTCCTCCAATTTATTATTATATCTTACATCACAATTAACTTAAGAAAGTCTTAAACCACATCCTTGCAGCTTAATCAATCAATCTTATTAGGGTTATTATACATCTGTGAAAAATATTAAATAGAAGGCTAATCCGAATGTTATGTAATAAATATCTTACAAAATAACATACTGATGTGGTCTACAGTGGGTTTTATAACATATTAATATATGTAAGCCACTCTAAATACAACAATCTATATAAGAGTGGCTTAATTAAACTTATGGTTTTTTTAAAGGCCTAATAAACTCTTCATTAATATAGCGTTTTAAAGCCTCTGGCACTTTTATACTTCCATCTTCTTGCTGATAGTTTTCCATTACAGCTATCAAACAACGCCCCACCGCAAGACCAGACCCATTTATGGTATGCACCAACTCCGGTTTACCTGTTTCTGGGTTACGCCACCTTGCCTGAAGTCTACGGGCTTGAAAATCTTCGAAGTTGCTGCATGAAGATATCTCTCTATATGCCTTAGCGCCAGGAAGCCACACTTCAATATCGTATGTTTTTGTTGAAGAGAAACCGGTATCACCAGCACAAAGAATCACTGTTCTATACGGCAGATCAAGCTTCTCTAGTATTTTCTCCGCACATGCAGTTAGATCTTCTAACGCCTGGGTAGATTCATCTGGACGTACAATATTAACCAACTCAACTTTTTCAAATTGATGCTGGCGAATCATTCCACGTACATCTTTCCCTGCCGAGCCAGCTTCAGATCTGAAGCACGGGGTGTGACAAACATATTTTATTGGCAGAGCATCTTTAGTCAGGATTTCATCTCTGACCATGTTGGTTACAGGAACCTCTGCAGTTGGAATAAGGTAATATTTTTTATCCCCGTTCAATGCAAAAAGATCCTCTTCAAACTTTGGCAATTGCCCTGTTCCATAAAGTGAATCAGCATTCACCATATACGGAACATAGATCTCTTCATATCCATGATCTTCAACATGAGTATCAAGCATAAACTGAGTTAATGCGCGATGTAGCTTTGCAATACCCGACTTCATAACCACAAATCTAGAGCCGGTAATTTTTGCGGCAGATTCAAAATCGATCATGCCACTATCTACACCTAGATCTGCATGTTCTTTTGCCTCAAAGCCTAATTCTTTTGGAGTTCCCCAACGCCTGACCTCAACGTTATCATCTTCATCATTTCCATCAGGAACTTCATCATTAAGAATATTTGGAATACCGAGCTGAATATCTGTTAGCTTCTCTTGCAGTTCATTTAACTGCTGCGAAGACTGGTCCAGCTTTTTCCCAATTTCAGAAACTTCATCAAGTAAGGGCTGAGCGTTACCACCAGATCCTTTAACCTTACCAATCTCTTTGGAGATAACTTTGCGTTTATTTTGTAGCTCCTGCGTTTCAACCTGAATCTTTTTTCTCTGCTCCTCAAGAGCAGAAACTGCAGCAACATCTAAAATAAAACCACGACGCCCAACCTTTTGAGCGACCTCTTCTATATTATTTCTTAAAAATTTTGCATCTAACATACGAACTAATCTTTAACCTTGAACGGCCCTTGAAAACACTATACCAACCCATGTTGCAGCTAGGCTGGCAACAACATTAATAGCAATATTAAACCCTGCCTTGGAGAAGGCGCAGGTTTCAATCAACTTAAAAGTATCTAGAGAGAACGTTGAAAATGTTGTAAACGCCCCTAGCATACCAACTAATACAGATATCTTTACGATTTCTGGAATAGATTCATTAGTTGTAAATAAAACAAAAAACATTCCAACGATAAAGCTACCGATGACATTAACACTCAATGTGCCATATGGAAATTCTTTGCCCATAACGCTATGGACACTTCCGGAAACCAGATAACGAAGAATCGCACCTAGTGCCCCACCAATACCAATAGAGATAATCTGATGCATTATTAACAACATATTCTTTAATCGAAGTCATAGAATACACTATTTAGCCTTTTTTTAACAAAAACCAATTAACATTTTATTATATTGAGGTAGTATCTAGTATGTTTCGAATTTTCATATAGTTCTGTATTTGTAACACACATTAATATAGTTCTCATTCTCAAGTAAAAATATCGTTTTTATGCTTTTATGAAATATTTGAACTACGAAACTATATCGACAATGGAATAAATAATAATCAGGTGTTTTAAATCATGCTTTTTTCAAAATTCAAAAAACCTAAATGGCAACACCGTAAAGCTGAAATCAGAAAAGAAGCTCTACTATCTTTGAGTGCAAATAGTGCTGAATACAGCAACATCATCCTAGAGCTAATTAATGATAGTGAAGTGGATATTCGCAAACTGGCAGTAAAACGCCTTA
Source organism: Gammaproteobacteria bacterium (assembly GCA_033852155.1). GTDB lineage: Bacteria > Pseudomonadota > Gammaproteobacteria > QZLD01 > QZLD01 > QZLE01. The sequence goes on from JAWSVA010000001.1 coordinate 286,033, forward strand.
ACGATATAGAAAAACTTGAAAAGCTATTAGCAAACGAAGGGGATTGCGTAGTTAAAGAGGTTGCGAAAGATCGATTCATGCAAATGATATCCGGAACTATTGAATCAGGACTTACCGTTGATGCGAGAATCAAAAAGGCCACTTCTTTTGAAAACATTAGTGACATTGAATCTATTTTAAAAAGAACAACTGATTTAGCCATTAAAAAAGCTCTACTTCCGAGTATAAAGCGTACATCTATACTCGAAGCTATGACGGTAGAAAACGGTTCTATCGAACTGCAATTGGCAGCGTTAAATAAGATCTCAGAGCAGACTGTACTAGAACGGATAATAAAAAAATGCCGTACTAAAAATAAAAAAATAACCCAAGCTGCCAAGCAAAAGCTTGAGCAGATAATTGCTGAACAAGAAAAACCTAAAGAGATAGCCAAGATAAGAAAGGGGATTTGTCTAGCTTTGGAAACATTATCTCAACAGGGATATTGCGATAAATTCAATACTGAATATCAGCGTCTGAGCCAACAGTGGCAAGGGATCGATTTCACCATTGACGACGACATGAAGCAAAAATTTTTACAGGCCAACAGCCTGTGCAAAAATATTTTGCAGTCTTACAAACAGATCGAAGAAAAAAGACTATTAGAGCTTAAACAGCACGAGCAACTGCACACTGAAAAGAACTCTATCATTGAGCAAATCAAGAGTTACTTTGAACAGATTCAAACAGAACAAACATCTGAGCCTAAAGATGATCTACTTGCTGAGATTGAAACAAAGTGGCGTAATCTTGGGCAACTTCCAACTAAGGAAGAAGATAAGCTGGCTAATATTTTTTATTCTATTAGAAAGAATATCGATAAATTCATAAGAGCATCGCAAAAAACTGCTGATAACTCTTTAAAAGCTGAAGAGATTATTAAACGAATCAACTCCACCTTAAAAGAAGGATTCATCCCTACTGGCAAGTTTAATGATATCAGCCGCAAAATCAGTGCAGTTAAGGTCGATCCAATCATTACAAAACTTCCACAGCCATTAATCATGGCAAACGAATGTTTTAAGAAGCTTGAAATCGCTTTCAATAAACAAGAAAAGAATATTGAAGCGCAACGTAAAGAGCTGCCAACCATCCTTGATTTATTTGAAAAAGAACTTGATGCAGGATCTATTAAGACTGCAAGTAATTCGCATAAAAAAGCGCGTAAAATAATGAAGGGACTTCCTTCGTTAAATAGCAGTGAAAAGGGACGTTTTAACACCCTATCAGCGAAACTATCTCAATTACAAGATTGGAAAGGTTGGGCTACAACACCGAAAAAAGAGGAACTTTGCCAAGAGATGGAAACTCTTGCTGAGCCCAACCCTATCTCTGACCCAGAAGAGTTAGCGGCTAATATTAAACTTTTACAAGACAATTGGAAAAAGCTTGGGGCCTCTGAGCAAAACTCATCACAAGAGCTGTGGGAGCGTTTTCGCGCAGCTGCAGACAAAGCATTTGAACCCTGCAAGGTCTATTACGCAAATCAAGCTAAGCTAAGAAAAACATACCAAGAGGCCCGCGAATCAGTATGCGCTACTATGGAGCAGTTTTATAGCTCCTTCGATTGGAGCACACCGGACTGGAAGGCAATCGATAGCTTTTTATCAAGCCAAATTGATGCCTGGAAAAAATGTGGCCCAACCGACCGCAAAATTGCAAAAGTACTATCCGAGAGATATAAAGTTGCTTTAGATAGCCTAAAGTCAAAACTTAATGATAACCGCAATAAAAACAAAGAAGCCAAACTAGAAATTATTGAAAATGCGAAATCATTTTTATCTTCTGAGGACATCTTCAAAGCTATAGAAAGTATAAAATTACAGCAAAAAGAATGGAAAAACATAGGCCCAACATTCAGAAAAGATGAGCAAAAACTTTGGAATGAATTCCGCTCCGTATGCGACCAAATATTTGCCAAGCGCCAAGAGGCATATGATGCAAAAGATTCTGAACGTATAGAAAATATTAATAAAAAGAATCAGATTGCAGAAGAGATAGAAAAGATTGCGGCAAGCAGTGATGAAGAGTTTGCAACAGCGAAACAAGGGATAGATGAACTTAGAGAGCAATGGAAGGCCATTAATAACATTCCTAAATCCCAAGAGAAACCTAGTCAGGAAAAATTCAACAAGGCATGCAAGGCTATTTCAGATAAAGAGATTTCAATCAAAGACACTGCTTCAAAACACAAAAATGAAGCATTTACATATAAATATAACCTGTGCATTGAGTTCGAAACGAAACTTCTTGCAAGTGATGAATTAGACCTAGAAGCTCTACAAACAAAATGGCAAGAAACTGAAGCAGCACATAAACCGTTAGATAATATTTTAAATAAACGCTTCAAAGAAAATCTATCTATAGCGGCAAACCATGATAATTCATCAATTACCGAGATGTCCGCAAATAATATTGCTACCGCTAAACTGATATGCATCAAAGCAGAGATAGTGGCAGGCGTTGAAACACCAGCTGAATTTACTAGTGAACGAAGAGAGTATCAAGTCAACAATCTTGCTAGTGAGATGAAAAAATCGACACCTGACCCTCAGGCTGAGATAACCGCATTTGAAAAAGAACTTTTAAGTTTATGCCTGATACCGGCAGACATCTATACAGCCATGAAGGATAGGGTTAATAAAAGTAAGGGCGCATTAAAATAGCTTAAACAACGAGCAAAGGAATAGGCATGAAAGAGAACCAAAACAAAGGACTGTTTAAAGGATCATGCCTGTGCGGATCTGTAACATACCGGATAGAAAAGCCATTTCTGTCTTTTAAATACTGTCATTGCAGCAGGTGTAGAAAAAGCTCTGGCAGCGCATTTGCTGCCAATATCATGGTAAAAAAAGATCAATTTCAGTGGACTAATGGCGAAGATTTGGTAAAACGTTTTAAGCCAGAAGCAGCAAAATACTTCTGTACTGGGTTTTGTCCTGATTGTGGTTCGTCAATGCCTTGGTTTACCCGCAATGAAAAGATGGTAATAATCCCTGCAGGAACATTGGATGATGACCCTGAGTGCCAACCGGAACGAAACATCTATTGGGACTCAAGGGCTCCATGGTTCACTGATGTTTGTGAGCTTGAAAAGCTATCTGAAGCTAATTAACACCCAACTAAAGTCTACTGCGACCCTAGGTAACAACGTATCATTTCATGCTGATTTTATTGGAATACGCATGGGCTTCAAAAAATAAAATTCTTCGTTTCTCACACGAAAGCATTATTAACTCTGAGTAACAAAAAATCCATTTGCACAACTCTCACATGCACATAAATAGTTCAGTTATCGTGAAATAAGAATTCCTTAGCAAAAACACTGCTCATCTAAAGATTAAACCATTTATTATCAGCAATAACACCATCGACAACACCAACCTCACTTACAAAGCAAAAATCAATAGGATCAGAATGTTATCGGCAACATTTAACACTTTTAAAACCAACTTTAAGGTAAAACCTAAGCAAGAACACTATTCCCTCCAACAAAGCTGAAAAGCATAACGCACAACATTATCGCTCATCCACGCCCCTTTAAGGGGCAATATATATTTCCCCTTTTCTTTACACTACACTAATACATATTAATAAGGACGTTAATTATGGCGCGCAACATCCAGATCAGACAAGATTTTCCACCCTTATCACCCATTAATAAACTGGTAACAAAATCGGATCTGGTATACCTTTTGCTATAGCATTGGAACAAAGCAATTATGTCTGAGGGAGATAACTAATGATCAAAGCAACTGTTACAAAAATGGCCAATTTGGCTCCAACCAAAATTGCAGCCATGGAAAACAGCCTTGCCAAATACTTTTTGGCATCAATGTTTGCCGGTATATATGTCGGATTTGGAATAATTCTAATCTTCTCCATTGGCGGCCCACTCAAAACACTCGCCCCAGCTTTTACAAAACTAGCCATGGGAGCCTCATTTGGCGTTGCACTGACGTTGGTTATTTTTGCGGGATCTGAGCTATTTACCGGTAATAACATGATCATGACCATTGGCAGCTTATCCAAAACTGTAACTTGGAAAGCTACCCTTAAGCTATGGTTAGTCTGCTATGTAGGCAACCTTGCCGGATCAGTATTACTTGCTTATATCATGTCTGAGTCAGGTTTGATTGATAAGGGGGCTACTAAAGAATTGCTCACCACAGTCTCTTCAGCAAAAATGAATGCTCCAGCATTACAGCTATTTATCCGAGGCGTTCTATGTAACATCCTGGTTTGCCTCGCTGTCTGGATGGCTGCTGCAACTAAAAGTGACTCAGCAAAATTAATACTGATCTTCTGGTGTTTATTTGCCTTTATTGGCTCTGGCTTTGAACATAGTATTGCGAATATGACATTACTTGGAATGGGATTATTTGAGAACGGTGGAAGTGAAACTGTAACTTGGGCTGGATATGTTAGAAATTTAGTGCCAGTAACTTTGGGTAACATTGTTGGTGGAGCCGTCTTTATGGGTGCAGGATACTGGTATATAGCAGGCAAAAAAGGTGAAGTAGATGTCGATTAAGGTTAACAATAAAGATTTTAATGTTTTCTTAGATGAGCTAAGCAAAAAATATAAAATTTTTGCCCCTATCAGATTAGAAAAACGTGGGCGTCTATCTGATACCGATATGATTAGGTATGGCGAAATCAAACAGGTTGAAGATATCGTTTGGGATGAGAAGTCGACCTTCTCTCCTAAAGAGGTTTTTCAACCAATCACACAGACACTGTTTTATTTCACTGAAGATGAATATAAAGAACCTAAGATAGATGATAAAAAAATCATCGTTTTCTTAAGGCCTTGTGACATCAATGGAGTTAGAAGGCATGACACGATCTTCTTGAAGAATGGCAAAATCAAAGACAACTACTACAAGCAGATAAGATCGAAAATAAAGTTTGTCATGATCGAATGCAAAAAGAGTTTTGAGAATTGTTTTTGTGTCTCAATGGACTCAAATGTTACCGATGATTATGCAATGGCGGTTCGATTCAAAAAAGGTAGTGCACTTCTTGAGATAAAAGATGAATCACTTAACAAGACCTTTACTGAGAATAATATCAAAGGTGAAACGGTTGAGTTTACCCCTGAATATGTGCAAGAAAATAAAGTAAAGGTAACCCCCCCTGATGTAGATAAGATGCCGCAAGGTATTTATAAACATGAGATGTGGAAGGAGTATTCGACAAGATGCATAGCATGTGGGCGCTGTAATACTGCCTGTATAACTTGTACATGCTTCACCACATCTGACCTATTCTATGATGACAACAAAAATGTCGGAGAAAGAAGAAGAGTTTGGGATGGATGTCAAATCGATGGTTTTACCGATATGGCAGGTGGTCACAGCTTTAGAGAAAAGCATGGAGAGAAGATGCGTTTTAAAACTATGCATAAGGTTTATGATTATAACAAACGTTTTGGTGAGCATATGTGCGTTGGGTGCGGAAGGTGCGATGATATATGCCCAGAATACATATCATTCTCTAACTGCATCAACAAAGTTACCGATATCGTATAAAGGGGATATTAATGAAACTTGATAATCCATATTTACCCAAAGCATATAAGCTATTAGACATAAGACAAGAAACCGAAATTGATTATACATTTAGGGTAGAGACTGATATCAAACCTAAGTTTGGCCAGTTTGTACAGGTGTCTCTCCCAAGAATTGGTGAGGCTCCAATATCGGTGAGTGACTATGGTGATGGCTGGATCGATCTTACCATACGCAAGATTGGCAAGGTCACTGATGAGATTCATGCTTTAAAAGCTGGGGACAATATCTTTTTAAGAGGTCCTTATGGCAATGGTTTTAACTTAGATAAGTTTAAAGGCAAGCACATAGTAATTGCAGCCGGAGGAACGGGGCTTGCTCCAGTAAAAAGTCTAATAAACTATTTCTACAACAATAGCGATGATGTTGAAGAGTTAGAATTGCTATTAGGATTTCGTGACCCATACAACATCATGTTCCAAGAGGATATTAAAAAGTGGCAAAAGAAATTTCACACCACTATCACTGTTGATAATGCCTGTGGAATCGATGGGACATGTGAAGGTTTGATCACCGAATATGTCAAACATATAAAACTATCTGATTTTCATACCATGGAGGTAATCATTGTAGGCCCACCTATTATGATGGAATTTACCGCCAAAGAATTTCTTCAATTGGGAGTTCCGGAAGATAAGATCTGGGTATCTTTTGAGAGAAAGATGTCTTGTGCCATCGGAAAATGCGGACACTGTAAGGTTGATGAGGTTTATGTTTGCCTTGAAGGCCCCGTATTCAAATATTCCCAAGCAAAAGAACTGATCGATTAACGAAGAGAGAATAATTATGGCATTAGACGTTAAAAGAGGTCCGGTTACTAAAAATGCGTATCGGATAACCAAAGTGCGTGGAAAAACAGCTCTTCGTATTCGAGTTCCTGGCGGGCATATAGAATCCAAACACCTTATATTAGTTAATGAATTAGCCCAGAAATATGGTAATGGATCAGTGCACCTTACTACCCGACAAGGGTTCGAAGTACCAGGTATTGATTTCAACAAGATCCCCGAAGTAAATAAGATGATCAGACCTCTGATAGAGGAGATCGAGATTGCTTGCGGCGTTGAGATCGAAAATAGAGATGCAGGCTACCCTGCTGCCGGAACCAGAAATGTTTCTGCATGTATTGGAAATCAAGTCTGTCCATTTGCCAATGTAGATACAACCGATCTTGCAGTTAAGATGGAAAAGAACATCTATCCAAATAACTACCATGTAAAGATAGCAATTACCGGGTGTCCAAATGATTGCATCAAGGCGCATACCCAAGACTTTGGAATTATAGGAATCTCTGAACCTCAGCTAGAATACGACTACTGTATTGGATGCCAAGCTTGCATTAAAAATTGTAAGGCTAAGGTTACTGGAGCTTTAACACTCAAAAATGGCAAAGTGGTAAGGGATGAAAGAAGATGCATTGGCTGCGGTGAATGTGTGCTTAAATGCCCAACTGGCGCTTGGACTAGAAACCCAGAGAAATTTTACCGCGTGGTAATTATGGGTAGAACAGGCAAAAGAAACCCTAGAATGGCGACATCTTTCTTAGAGTGGGTGACAGAGGATACTGTTCTTAAGGTAGTTAAAAACACCTATGATTTTGTTGATAAACACATTGATAAATCATTGGTAAAAGAGCATGTTGGATACATCGTCGACAGAGCTGGATACCATGCATTTAAAGAAACAGCCCTTAAAGGTGTTGAGCTTGGACCTAAAGCCAAAGTTGCCAAACATTTAAACTTTGTTGGCTATCAATACGAAAGAGATGAAAATCTGAAATAGTATTATTCATCTCTTTACATACTATTATCTAGATAATGACAAAAACCGTTCGTGCTTAGTTTATCAAAACACGAATGGTCTTTGTTGCCATTAACTTATGTTCAGCCTTCAACAAAACTATGATGAACGAAGGATAAACGAAGATTGAAGTTGCAATACAATCACTATTGGCATAAATATGCTGCAATAAATTCATATAGTTTGCCCCCAAATCTTTTTAAGCAGCTAAACTAATAAATATACTTTTAAAAGAGCACCCCCTCATGACAACAGATGAGAAAGGCATTGATAAAAATAAAGCATTAGCAGTAAAGGGGCTAGACGATAGAATCGAAGCCTATGCAACGATTATTGAAATGGCTAGAAATGAGATTGATATACTTGATTTCAATCTTGATAAAAGAATCTTTGATCATAAAAATATCTACACCGGTCTTAAACAAACAGCTATTGATAGTAAACGGGCAAAGATCAGGATTTTAGTTCATTCAGCACAGCATATAATTAAAGATGGTCGACATTTAGTTTACCTAATAGAGAAACTCAGTAGTTATTTTGAACTGCGCGAGCTAAACCCAGATGACCAGCAGTTCGCCCAGCATAATTTCATAATCGCTGATAATATGAGTTTTTGCCAAACAAGAAATGAACCGCCATATGAAGGGAGAGCAGAGCTACATAATAGAGCAACTGCACAAGAGTTAACTATTCTTTTTGAACGACTTTGGGAAAATGGAACTAGACCTGCAGACTTACTTAGGCTGCACCTTTAAACACTAACACATCTAAACAATATAAAAAATGGTAGCTTTAAATAATAAAGCCACCATCATTTATTCAAACTAATACAAACGCTTAGCTGAAAATCAGCATTTAAACTTACTTACTAATACCTGGAATTTATCTGTTACTTCGTCAACACCTCTGACAGCTATCTTAGCTTTTTCTAGACCTGCCTTAGTATTTTTGGTTATCTCTTCGATATCAATAACATGTCGATTGATCTCTTGAGAGGTTAAACTTTGCTCTTCTGCAGCACTCGCAATCTGATTATTCATATCACTTATAGAGGAAACTGCATCAGAAATTCCATATAGAGCCTGATTTGCTTTGATAGAGTCTTCAGCAGTTTTTGATGCCTTCTCCTCAATCTGTCCCAAACTACTAATGGTCCCATCTGCTCCCTCTTCCAATCTTTCTATGATCTCCATAATTTGGGTTGTTGAGTCTTGAGTTCTTTGTGCCAGAACCCTCACTTCATCAGCAACTACAGAGAATCCTCGTCCGTGATCTCCAGCTCTTGCAGCCTCAATAGCTGCATTCAATGCAAGTAAATTTGTTTGTTCAGCGACACCGTTAATTACATCTAAAACGGTTCCAATATCTTTTGTACCCTCTGCCAAAAGCCTAGCTTTTCCCATAGAGTGCTCAACAAGCTCGAGCAGATCTTTACTAGATTGCTGCGTTACTTCAACAATATCCCTACCAATTTTAGTGTCTTCATTAGCTTTAGTTGCAGATTCAGCCGTTCTAGTAGCGTTATTAGCTACATTATGTACGGTTTCCAACATCTCATTCATAGCTATTACTAAAAATTCAACAGCCGTTAACTGGCGATTCATCTCTTGGTCAGTTTTATCTGAAGCTTGGATTAATGATGATGAAGTGTCGCTAAGTTGTGAACATGAGCCATTAACTTGAGAGATTACATCTCTAACCGTTTCCAGTAAGTTATTCAGGTTTTCATTCACCGCAGATATCTCATCACTGCCACTTTCATCTAAACGCTGAGTCAAATCAATCTGTCCATGAGATATTTTATCAATTGCTTTAACCGACCCTCCTAACGGGGATGAAATACTACGGATTATCATCCAAGAGAATAAAATTAAAATAATTAATAGGGTGCCATTTACAATGGATGATGAGTAAAGCTGGTCAAGGATAGCATTGTCTATATCGTCAGTGTATGAGCCGGTACCAATAACCCAATCCCACTGTTTAAAATACTGAATAAAAACTATCTTATTAAAAGGTTCTTCTGTATTTGGCTTTTTAACTGCATATGTAATTATCCCACTGCCCTTCTCTTTCGCTACATCAATTATCTCCAGCATATGCTTTTTGCCATTTGCATCTTTTATACCTGAAATATCCTTACCGTTAATGGCAGGATTAACCGGATGCATGACTATTATTCCCGAGGTATCATTTACCCAAAAATAACCATCTTCACCAAAACGCATATTTGCTATAGCATCAAGAGACTTCTTTTTCGCTTGTTCTTCGGTAAAGTCACTCCCAATCAAACCGTAATTATGCTCAACAATTCCATAAGCAGCCTGAACCATCTGCTCAATAAGCTGTTTTTTTCCACTTTCCAAAGGAGTTCTAACCGATAAAGCCGCACTTATTGCCCCAACTACTAATGCAATAGCTGTTATAAGTACGATTATCCAAATACGGTATTTTATCCAAAAATGCCTAAGTAAATATGTCATAGAAAAACCCTTATCACGACCTGTTCTAAATAAAATCACTAGTACTGTTATTCTAATAATAGTACTAACTACTTGCTTCGCACCCACAATATTAAAAATTTCAACAATTAATTTAAATACTGTATGGTATAAATTAAAAATCATGCGCCCAAAGGATAAATTAATGCCATTAATATCTATTAAACGAAATGAAAATCTAATCCATTTAACCCTTAATAGTGGTGTAACCAACCCTATCAGCCTGCAACTAGTTCAAAATTTTGAAGCAATTCTACCAGAACTGGAATCTCCAGAATGCCAAGGAGTTGTCATTTATGGGGGGGAAAAGTTTTTCTCAATGGGGCTTAATCTACCGGAACTACTTCAGCTTAACCAAGAGGATATGACAGCGTTTTTCACTAAGTTTGATTCTGTCTGCTATCGAATTTTCACCCTGAATAAGCCAACCATGTCTGTCATTGAAGGACATGCAGTTGCTGGTGGCGCTGTTTTAGCACTAATGACAGATTATCGCTATGCAATCCAAACGGATAAACAGTTTGGGTTAAACGAGATCAAGATTGGGGTGCCAGTTCCATACCTTACCAGCCTTGTAGTACATGCGATAACATCCCCCAAAGATGCAAAAGAGATGCTGTACACTGGAGATTTTGTTCCATTTAGCAAAGGTTGTGAGATTGGAATAATAGATAAAACAGTGCCGAGTGAAGGGTTATACGCAAAAGCAGAAGAGAAAATATCTCAATTAGCGCAGCACAATACAAGTACCTTTATAGCAATGAAAAACAACCATATAGAGAAAATAAAAGAGCTTTACCTGAAAAATAAAGATACTAAAAACCAAGAGTTTATCGATTGCTGGTTTGAACCTCAGGTTCGCGATCTATTAACTGCAGCTTCAAAAAGATTTTAGATCCAATAAGTCAGTTACAAATAAGAAAGCTGGTTTCAATCCCAGCTTTCTTAAATATATGCAGGCACCACCTAATTTTCCTAAGCAGACATTACCTAGGTTCTCACCTAAGACAGTAATGACAATATTATCGGCAGGGCAAATGCGGTAAATACCCCTGTAACCCCTAACCCCAGTCCTGCAAATGCACCAGCAACCGCACTCACTTGAAACGCTTGCGCCGTACCAAAGCCATGGGAGCTAAGCCCAAGGGAGAATCCCTTTGCCCCATCATCCTGAATTTTCAATACGCGAAATATAACTGGGGCAACAATACAACCAATAGTCCCAGTTATTAACACCATACCTGCCGTAAGGGACTGTATTCCGCCAATTTTTTCTGAGATCCCCATCGCAATAGGAGTAGTTACGCTTTTGGGCATGATAGATAAAATGGTTTTCAAATCTGCCCCTAATGCCCAAACCATAATCGACGCAGATCCAGCAGCTATCAAAGACCCTAAAATACAAGCGACAAGCAACGGGAAAAAAGCTTTTTTGACCTTGGCAAAATTTTCATACAATGGAACAGCTAAAGCTACAGTTGCAGGGCCTAAAAGAAAATGGATGATACTCGCCCCATTAAAGTAGGTTTCATATGGAATCTCCGTCCAGCTTAATAGAGTTATGATAATAACCATTGATAGCATCACTGGGTGCAAAAATGGTGTTCCATTAAATTTTCTATTGATGCATAAGCTTAAATAAAAAACTCCAACAGTGATTAAAACACCAAATAAAGGGGAATCTAAAATTGTTAATAATGCTGGACTCATTGTTCATCACCACGCTGATTAACCCCAGCACTTCTATTCTCAATCCGTTTAATCATTTTTTCTAAAAGCACGGTAACGAAACAGATAGTCAATATGGAACTAACCAATAAGGAGATTAAAATTTTGCCCCAGTCTTGGGCCAACAAATCCAGGTATGAGATTAAACCGACACCTGCGGGAACATAAAACAGAGCCAAATATTTAAGTAATCCATCACTCACCAACTTAAGGCTATGCGGAACTTTTTTATATAATGCTAAGTAGATAAGCACCAATAAAATACCAAAAACGGTTCCAGGAACTGGTAACCCAGAAAAGGTTGATATTAAATTTCCTGCAAAAGCAGCTGACAACAGAACTAAAATTCCAAATAGCATATTTCAAACAACTTTATTTTATTGAGGTTAACGTACAAACATCTAGGTTATAAGCTCATGCAACGATAACAAAAAACATGGATATAAAGATAGCTATCTAACCTAGATAAATAACAATTATCACGTAAAAAACAACATCAACTCAGCAAGCTAGATAATTATAAATCAATAACCAATGACTGCATTTGCTTCACTTTAAAATTTGCCGTGTAAACCCATAAAAATCGACTAAAATTAAAACGGTGAATAAACATTATAAAAATAGGGGCACCCTTCACAGTTATCACCCCTTTTAATCGAAGCATTTCCCTTTTTAGGATAGAATGTCCAAACAAAAACCAAAAAGTATAAACCTATAAAAACAATGGCAATTAAATCACGTCAGCTCTTACCAAAATCATACCGCTCACCTATATGGTCAGCTGTATTTGGCATTACTATTTCTATCCTAGGTTTTTTTATGGCTCAAGGCTGGAAACAAGGGTTTGCCGACAGTAGTTTTAAAGATGCTGCCAGACATTACGCACAAAGCATTCAGAGTGAGATCGATTCCCATCTTGAACAAATATACGATGTAGCAAATCTATATGAAGCATCAGACCTTGTCAGAAGAAGAGATTTTAATAGTTTTGTCGGTAGAGGACTAAAAACCAATACTGGAACCGTTAATATTCAATGGCTGCCACATGTTCCTTTTCCACTTTATAGAAACTTTGAAACTGAAACCAGACACTTTGAGTTCCCAAGCTTTCGTATCACTGAGGTTGATAAAGATGGAAACCTAATCCCTGTTCTTCAAAGAGCTAATTATTTCCCTATATATTATACAGAATCATATATTGATGATTTCAACAATATAATTGGTCTTGACCCGACAACTGACCAAATAATTGAGCGCATAAAGTTACAACGTTATGATCGTAAACAGAACCTGATTACCCAAACATATAAGAAAAACAGCTCCATGCCTATCGGGTTTGTAGAAGCCTACCTTCCGGTGTATCGAAGCTCCAATGACTCTAGTGCAACAGACAAAAAGCTTCTTGGTTTAATCAGGGCAACATTTGATATCAGAACTATTCTGGCAAACACCGCTAATTTAGTTGGAAAAAGAACCGAGCACATCAACTCGTTTATTTTTGATCACACTGCAGATGAAAAAGGGTTTGCAACACTTTCATCTGGACAAGAGGCAAATTTTACTTTTGACCGTCTAACTAAAAACAAGCACTCTTTCTTTCTCATCAAGTTTGGTGACCGTAAATGGAGTATGGTTTTAAATCCACGCGACATGTCATATTTTTCTAAACGTGGAGAATATATCCCATACATAATTCTCTTTATTGGGGTAACTATCACCTTACTTCTTACCGTTTATCTACTATTTGTCATTAGAAAACAAGATATTGAGTTCAGCAACGCTACAGAGGTGGCGTTATCACACAAGATTGATGCTGATATAGGAGATGAAATTCAGGAAGAGGGGATGTGGGCTATCGATAAATCAGGCATCACCACATTTGCTAACTCTTATATGGTTGACCTGCTTGAATATTCTGGTGTAGATGAATTAACCAATAATTACATATATTCACTGATGGACCGGGCAAGTAAGCGAAAATGCATCGAAGCTATAAAAAAGCATAAAATGGGTGTACATAAAGAGTTTAAAATAAATCTTGTCACCAAAAACAATAACAAAGTAGCTGTACTAATCAACTTAACTCCATTCTTTGATGACCAAGGGCGCTACGACGGGGCTCTGGCAAATATAGCTCGAATTGGGGGTAACAACACTCCTAACCAAGCTGATTTTGACCAAGCTAAGCTGAATGCAATAACAGAATTCGCCAATGAGATGACTGCCATATTAGATGAGAATGGGGTATTTCAATACATTAGCTCTTCTATAGAAAAAGTAGCTGGTTATGCATCAGCAGATATAGTTGGCAAAAACTCATTTGATTTTGTTCACCCAGATGATGCAGAAAAAATCGTAAAAATCACCCAAGGACTTTCAAAATCTACCGGAACTCAAGTATCACTGCCTGAGTTTAGGTTAATACACAAAGATGGAACAACCCTCTTCTTTGAGGGTACTGCAACAAATATGACCGATATTCCTGGAGTGCAAGGGATAGTTATAAATGCAAAGGATGTCACTGAAAAGCATCAATTTAAGATTTTGAATGAAGCGCATAACAAAGCTATGGAAGCTATATCTGAAGATGTCCCTCTGCAAGATGTTCTAGCAATTATCACCAAGGCCGTTGAGGGAATCATAAGCAAATCTTATGCGGCAGTATTTACTTATGACGCAGCCCAAAACAGTGTTTCTCTATCGACTGCTCCAAACCTTAGCTCTTCATTTTGCAGAGCTATGCAATCACTCAAAATCAACGACCATCATGGCTGCACAACAACAGCTATGTTCGAAGATGCCGCAAATATAACTGTAGATATATTGATACACCCTCACCACTTAAGCTGGAGAGAAACCCTAACCAAGGCTGAGCTGCGCTCATGCTGGTCATATCCAGTAAAATCTACTAAGAACGATAAGCTTGGAGCGTTTACATGCTATTTTCGCACTCCAAGGGCTCCTGAAAAATTTGACCTGGATATTTTACAGCTTGCTGCAAACTACACTGGGCAGATACTAGAAAGAAAACAGTCTGAAGAAGCTCTTAGAGATTCTGAGATAAAATGGCGTTCACTAATTGCCCATATGCCAGACTATGTTGCTCTTCTCGACTTAGAAGGGCACATTATCTTTGCCAACCGAGTTGGGCATGGCTTTGCTATAGAGCAAGTTGTTGGAACCAACCTACTTGATTATATCGCTGAAGATCAAAGAGATGGTTTCCGTAAAACCATGGGGAATGTTCTTTCGACTGGCAAACCTCAAACCTTTATTCTCCCTTTACCAACACCACGTGGAAATTTATGGTGGTCAAATAGAATCGGGTTAATGAAAAGGGCTGGCGAGCCAATTGGATTTGTGACCATCGGCACCGACATTACAGATACCAAACAAAATGAACAAGCACTGCTAAAGCTATCTAGTGCAGTAGACCAAAGTGCCAGCTCGGTAATGATAACCAACACCAAAGATGTTATTGAATATGTAAACAAACGCTTTACAGAAATAACAGGTTATTCCAATGAAGAGGTGATTGGTAATACAACAGAGCTATTCAAATCAAGTTCAACCAGCCCAGCAGATGAGTTCCAACTAAAGGATTCGATAAAAGCAGAAAAGTCTTGGCATGGTGAAATTGAAAGCACCAGAAAAAATGGAGAGAAATATTGGGAGCTAGTTTCTGTTTCACCAATACGAGATGATTCAGGAGAGCTAACCCACTTTGTTACTGTTAGTGAAGACCTTACTGAACTTAAAAACACCCAGATAGAGATTGAAAGATTAGCTTACTACGACACATTAACCGGGTTAGAAAATAGAAAACTATTCCGCGAACGCCTGGAGCAAACAGTTGAAAAATGTAAGCAGGGTGAGCACAGCATAGCAATTTTATACCTGGACTTAGATCAATTTAAGCGTATCAACGATACATTAGGACATGACGCTGGTGATGCCCTGCTAAAATCAGCAGCAAAATTACTGCGCAATACCGTTTCTCCAGATGATTTTGTTGCAAGATTTGGTGGCGATGAATTTGCAGTATTACTTACCGACATACCTAACACAGCCGCTGCTGACCATATGGCGCGTAAAATTATTCAAGCGTTTAGCCAACCATTCACAATTGCCGACCAAGAGATAATCACCACAACTAGTATCGGGATTACCGTAGCTCCTGCAGATACATTAGATCCAACCACCCTAATCAAAAATGCAGATTTGGCAATGTATCGAGCCAAAGAGCTCGGCCGCAATAACCACCAGTTTTTCACTAGCGAGATGAACGTCGAGGCTCTGGGCAGACTATTTTTAGAGAATGAACTAAGACAAGCAATTGAAAAGAATCAATTTATAATGCACTACCAACCCATTGTAAATATGAACACACAGACCATCGCAGGTTTTGAAGCATTAGTGCGCTGGAAACACAAATCCAGAGGGCTCATATCCCCAGACCAGTTTATATATGCCGCAGAAGAGACTGGGCTAATCGTCCCTCTTGGCGAGATAATTATTAACATGGCATGTAAACGGATAAATAAGATTCATGAATTAGGCATCGCAAAACCTAAAGTTGCGGTTAATCTTTCTGTGCGCCAATTCCAAGATCCTAACTTACCTAATATCATTGAGACTGCACTTAAAGAATCTGGATTACCAGCTAAATTTTTGCAGCTTGAGATTACCGAAAGCATGCTTCTAGCTGATATTGATGAAACTATTGCTCTACTTCACAAATTAAAAGAGTTTGGAGTTTCCATCTCAATCGATGACTTTGGTACTGGTTACTCATCGCTTAGCTATCTCAAACGTCTTCCGATCGATGTGATAAAAGTGGACAAATCATTTATACACGATATACCAGAGGACAGTAATGACATGGCAATTACTGCTGCTGTTATTGCCATGGCGCATAAACTTCAACTACAGGTTGTAGCTGAAGGGGTAGAAACGCATGAGCAACTTAACTTCCTCAGAAACAATAACTGCGATTTTATCCAAGGATTTTTATATAGCAGACCAGTTTCTGAAGACAACCTAAACGAACTGGTTAAAAATGGCGTCAAACCATCCTAAGCGGCAAGGTGAGAACCTGGAAGGTGCATCTCTTGAAGGAGAAGGCCTTGAAGGCAACTGCAAAAAAAACCAACCTGCACCAAAAACTATTGCGTTTAAGTAGCGCAAAAAAATTACTCGCATTAATAGCTGGGATTCTAGTGCTGACATCTGTTGCAGCAGTGATTTTCATCACTAGATATCAGCTATCAAGAAATAAATTAAGCTAAAGAAATTCATACAACCTAAATCCCCCTTGAAATCAAAGTCAAAATAGCTTTATATACCCTTTCACTCTAACCATGCGCTAACTAAATGTCTGACCAATACCAATCTCTATTTGAACCAGTTTCACCGGAAGCCGATGATAAAAATTACTCTGCCCATAGACTTTATGGCTGCAGCCCTGGCCTATTAATCAGTGCCTTGCGTAAACAAAATAGCAAAGAGCTGCTATTGATAATAACGCCAGATACCTCTGTAGCGTATAAACTAAAAACTCAAATAGAATTTTTTTCCAGTAACAAACACTGCGTAGATATATTCCCTGATTGGGAGACACTGCCATACGATAAGTTCTCCCCGCACCAAGACATAATTTCGCAAAGACTGGCAACACTGTATCGGCTAAAAAACAGCTCTGGCGCAACAATAATTATTCCAGCCCCAACATTGATACAAAAACTGCCACCACTTGATTATGTGAGCAGCAATAGTTTACTGGTTAAAATAAATGATCAATTAAATATCGGCGTCATCCGCAACAATCTTGAAAATAGCGGCTATATCTGTGTACCAGAAGTGGTTGAACATGGTGAGTTTGCGGTACGTGGATCTATTGTCGATATCTTTCCGATGGGAAGCCACCTCCCTTTTAGAATCGATCTTTTCGACGATGAAGTTGAATCGATTCGTACCTTCGATCCCGAAACACAACTTACTATAGAGAAAGTTGATGAGATAAGTCTTCTTCCCGGACGTGAGTTTCCATTTAATGAAGAGGCTATTAAAAAATTCCGTCATGGGTTTCGAGTCCGTTTTGAAGGTGACCCACAACGCAGCAATATCTACAGAGACATAAGTAATGGCCTGGCACCCAATGGCATCGAATACTACATGCCACTATTTCATGAAAATATCGCGACAATATTTGATTACCTGCCCAAAGAGACATCGGTAATATCTTTCGCAGATACACCAGATGCAATAGACCATTACTGGGAGCAAATAACGCATCGTCATGAACAACTAAGGCATGATATAGAATCACCAATTCTATCACCAGAAGAGCTGTTTATATCCCATAACGAAATCAAAGTAAGCCTGCGTAAACTGCCCACTCTAGTTATAAATAACTTTGAAAATGACAAGCCAAGTAATAATTCTAATAACTATGCGACCACCATACCACCAGTTCTAAAAGTTCAAGCACGATTAGAGAAACCAACAGCACAACTGCAAAATTTTATCGACAGTTTCGATGGCAAAATACTTATCTGTGCCGAGACAATTGGCCGCAGAGAATCTCTACTTGAGCTTCTCAAAGGCAATAAAATCTATCCAAAAAAGACAGATAACTGGGAAGCATTCTTAAAGCACGATAAAAAACTCGCGATTACAGTTGGCAATATTGATGAAGGATTCATTCATCACTCCCCTAATATCGCATTAATAGCTGAATCACAACTGCTAGCAGAACGCGCAGCACAAAAGCGCAGACGCAAACAAACCTATCGTGATAACGAATCAAAAATAAATAATCTTACCGACCTCCGCATTGGAACGCCTGTTGTACATATTGACCATGGAGTTGGAAGATACCTTGGGCTACAAACTCTTGAAGTAAGCGGTACCACCACAGAATTTCTTACTCTGGAATATGCAAAGCAGGATAAGCTATACGTACCTGTATCGTCACTGCATCTGATTAGCCGTTATAACGGTTCGGTAGAAGAGAGAGCTCCGCTACACCGTTTAGGAACAGACCAGTGGGACAAAGCCAAAAAGCGCGCTGTTGAACGAATCAGAGATGTAGCAGCAGAGCTACTTGAGGTATATGCCAAGCGCGCCACCAAAAAAGGGCATTCATATACATTTGAGACAATGGAATACGCAATGTTTGCAGAATCATTTCCATTTGAGGAAACTCCAGACCAAGAAGTTGCAATTGATGCAGTACTAACCGACATGCAGGCAGGCACACCAATGGATAGAGTGGTGTGTGGCGATGTAGGGTTTGGTAAAACCGAAGTTGCAATGCGTGCAGCATTTATCGGAGTTCAAAATAATCGTCAGGTAGCATTACTTGTTCCGACCACCCTCCTCGCACAGCAGCATTATCAAAACTTTTGTGACAGATTTGCCGACTGGCCGGTGAAGATAGAATCCATATCCCGCTTTAGCACAAAGAAGCAACAAGACAGCATTCTAGAAGAGCTAGAAAACGGAAAAGTAGACATCGTTATCGGCACCCACAAGTTAATCCAAGACAGTATAAAATTCAAAAATCTTGGGCTGGTTATTATTGATGAAGAGCATCGCTTCGGTGTCAGACAAAAAGAGCAATTCAAAAAACTGCGTAGCGAAGTTGATATTCTCACACTAACCGCCACACCAATTCCAAGAACTCTTAATATGGCAATGTCAGGTCTGCGCGATCTATCCATAATCGCGACTCCTCCAGCTAAAAGGATGGCAGTAAAGACCTTCGTATCCGAATGGGATAACGCCCTATTTCAAGAAGCTTGTCTGCGTGAGCTAAAGCGCGGTGGCCAAATCTATTTCTTGCACAACGATGTAAAAACCATGGAAAAGATATCGCGTGACCTGCAAGATCTTATCCCAGAGGCAACCGTACGTTATGCACATGGACAAATGCGCGAAAGCGAGCTAGAACAAGTGATGCTCGATTTCTATCATCAACGTTTTAACCTACTGGTTTGCACCACCATTATTGAAAGTGGCATCGATGTTCCAACCGCCAACACCATTATCATCAACCGTGCCGACAAACTTGGTCTAGCTCAGCTACACCAGCTTCGCGGTAGAGTTGGCCGCTCTCACCATCGTGCTTATGCCTATATGATAACTCCACCAAGAGGAGTTATGACCGGTGATGCGATAAAGCGTCTTGAAGCTATCGAATCATTAGAAGAACTTGGTGCCGGCCTCATGCTCGCCAATCACGACTTAGAGATTCGTGGCGCCGGAGAACTACTCGGAGATGAGCAAAGCGGACAGATTCAAGAGATCGGTTTTACCCTATATACAGAGCTACTACAGCGCGCCATCGAAGCGATGAAATCAGGACAGATTCCCGATCTTGATATATCCAAAGTATCGAGTACCGAGGTGGATCTACGCGTACCAGCGATTATTCCAGAAGACTACATATCAGATGTACATATGCGACTGGTGCTCTATAAGCGTATAGCCAGCGTTGGCGACCCAGAACAAATCAAAGATTTGCAGATAGAAATGATAGATAGATTTGGGTTATTGCCAGACCACACCAAGAAACTATTTGAGCTAGCACAACTGCGCCTAACTGCTGAAGATATGGGGATATCAAAAATAGACTTTGGGCCAGCTGGTGGTATAGTGATCTTTGATGATGACACCTCAGTTGACCCGGTAAAAATCATCAAATTAATACAGTTTCAACCGGATAGATATAAGCTTGAAGGTCAAAACAAACTCAAGGTCAAACGCGATCTAAAATGCAATGATGAGAGATACAAAGCAGTAAATGACCTGCTAAATGGATTAAAGAATGATTAAAAAAACAGCTGCGATATTAGCCTTACTCATAAGTGCACAAATTATCACCGCAACCGCATACGCTGATGAAAATATCCAATGGTACGATGTAGAAATAATCTTCTTCCGCCAACTAAATAGCGAAGGGATCGATAGCGAAAACTGGTCCACAGAAATACTCCAACCAGATACCGCCGAGTGCATAGATATATCCACCGAAGATCTTGCAGAAACAACAGATGTGCAACCCCTACCCTACTCAGCAATACCGCGCTCAGAACTCAGATTAATAGCAGATGCCAGCGCCATAGCTAGATCAAAAAACCAAAGGGTATTAGCTCATATGGGTTGGCGCCAACCAGGATTTGGTAAGAACAAAGCAACACCAATCCGTATAGATGCCGGGCCGCTGTTATTAGTAAAAAAACCACCACTAGAATTAACTGATTCAATGGAATCAGACCTAATTGAATCAAAAGCGGTAGATATTTATGCAACTACCCCAGTAGAGAACACAAAGCCAGCTACTGAAACCACAACCTCTAAAAACACAGCAGAGCCATCATCTAGCGTGCAAAAAGCCACAGTATCCCCCCTAAGCGCACAAGATCCTGTCAGAGAGATTGAGATAAAAATAACGGAAGATGAAGAGCCAGAATACGAACCAGTAATTGCAACAGCAAAACTACATGGTTGCGTAAAAATAATCCGTGAACGTTATCTACATATTCTCACCGATATGGTTTATTACCACGAAGATAATGAAGACCTATATGCAGATGAGGATGCATCATATGCATTCGGCAAAAGCATATACGCCAAATCAATCCCCATTATCTCACGCCGCAGAATGCGCAGTAAAGAGGTCCACTACCTAGATAATCCAGGAGTTGGAATTGTGATACTGGTTACACCATATACCTATACGGTAGAGCCTGAAGAAGAGCTAGAAGAACAGCAAGAGCAATAATTCAGCCCCTCATATGAATTATTACTCCAATCAAACATCATAATTTACAACAGTAAAAATAGATTTTGCATGCGCATGCAAAATCTCCATACGAGACACTTTTGCCACTTTTTGCAATTTTATGAGAACGTTAAATTATTACTTATCAACCACTTAAAGAATTATGCGAATTGTCCCCGCGCGGGGACAATTCAAAAAAACAGGGTAAAAAAACAGGCATAAAACCAAGACCGAAGAGTCTTAGGGGTTAATTTTCCTTAATATCGATTTATCAATTTTACCCGTCAATACCTTTAAATCGTGTTTCAATTGAACAAATTTATATCCATATTTCGGCATCAGCATTTCTGCCCCAGAGCGAATAAATAGAGCCGCAAACGAACTCCCTAAAAAAGCCAACACAGCAAGCAACATATAAGCTACTATTTTTGCGCCCGCCAATCCCATTAATAATTTTTTTTCATCAAGCTTCAATACTGCTTTATTCTGCAATTGAGAAACAATCGATTCAATAAATCGATGCTCAAAACCATGCTCGTATATATTTACTGTTTCAAAAACAACAAAGCCAGCAATTGCAACGCCAATTATTAGTAACAACACACCTAATATCAGCAACCCTCTTGGCGTAGATGGCTCAACCTGATTACCTTCCATTCTTTCAACTTCCATCATATCTAACTCCATTATTAATCAACTAAAAATCCAGTAGCATTTTTGTATACAGTACTGAAAGTACGGTTATTGATTGCGTTGTTATGACAAACTATTTTATAGTTTCTTTATTAATTAGGTTATAACTCCTGCAGCAACCGGCTGAAAAGCAATAGCAGCTTGAGGTCCAGTGCTGCATGTACGATGGTTGATGGCAATGTTAGTTGTTAATAGCATGTTATTGTATCTCTGTTGAATATTTCAGATACAAAGTAATTAGAGAACTGAAAAGTATATAATAATGTTGCAAAGGATAATAAAGCTAGTAAGAGAATAAAGTAACCGCGAATAACAGCTTTTTTACCCCGAACTATTTTTGTTTTATTAAAACGTTTTTCACCCTCTATTGGGTACCTTTTTTGCAAAACCATTTTTCTACCATAAGCGAGATACCCACATAGCCAGATAAAAGAAATAGCAATAGGTATACCAGCAAAAACTCCATACGAAAGGTAATATGGGGCATTTACTCCCCATAAGTTAGAGCAGTGGGCAGTATCAGAAAAGTATTGTAACCAAGGTAAGAAGAACTTTGAGATTATAATATTTAAGAATAGACCTATTGTAATGTATAGAAATACTCTAGAGATGGATTCCCTTTTAGAGTATTGTTCGGAATATTCTTCCATACATTTCCCTTAACAGCTAACGCCCGCAAAAACAGCTTGCGGTTTGAAGTCCAGTGCATGAAATGCACGGTGGTTGATTGCGATATTATGTTTATATTTATTGATTTTCATCAGATTTTTTTTGCTGTAACCCATGCTTAAAACAAAACATAAGAAAGATGGCAAAACATACCTGAAGAATGGCTACGACAATATGATAGGTGGTTTCTTCTGGTATAGTTAAAGCACTATAAATTGAAAATGGCACTAAGGCAAAAGCTGTGAATAGCATGAACATAAAAACCATGTTTAAGCCAACTGCTTTATTGATTTCATTGCATAATGTAGCAAAGCGATAACGCTCTTTTGAAACTTCCATATCTTTAGTTAAGTCAGCTATAAAGAGCTTAGATAATAGAAAACTAAAGGCTATGAGCAAAATGAATAAAAACCAACTTTCAAAATAAATGGCTGTAAGTAAAGCAATGGTTCCAAATATATTTGATAAAAATTGAAAGCGGACTATTTTCTTTTTTTGTTCAGGTTTTGAAAGTATATAGCACATCCCCCACATGCCCCAAGGGCAAAATATTTCATTGCCACTCTGGTCAGTAATTATCCCTTTAGGCTTAAACACATTCAGTACCCCATTTACACATAACTACAACTAGGCATCTAACAAAACTCCCCAACCCCATTAATTTTCTTAATATAACATGTATAGCATGTATAGCATGTATAGCATGTATAGCATGTATAGCATGTAATGAAATAAACTATTGCTCTAGCTCTAAAGACAGTAATTACCTAGTTAATATTTAAACGGGGGATTTATGAAAAAACTTGGGGACGAGATGCATGGCACTGAGCAATTGAAAACAAATTTTATGTTACATCCAGTGTTACTAAAAATCGTAGTTTTTACAGGACAACAATAAATCTAGCTGGACGCTATTTTCAGTTTATATATTGATTATTTTTTTGGGGGGAGGGTAGAATTAAATTTTATTGAGTGTGCTTAGAAGTATTAATGGCGGAGAGGCAGGGATTCGAACCCTGGGACGGTCACCCGTCGCTGGTTTTCAAGACCAGTGCTTTCGGCCACTCAGCCACCTCTCCGCGATATAAGAGGCGTATTTTCCAGATTTATGCACCAAATTACAAGTCATAATTCTTTTTTTTACTAAATAAAGTGCAGCAAAATAAAAAACATCAAAATTGACAACAATTTAATAGGCTATAGCTCCATGCTTTTTTTCAAAACTTTTCAATATTGTGTACAAAAATGCATTAAATATTACTCTTACATCAATAGAGTTTTGCCTTATACTTTAGATACGATAAAAACAACCATTAATCAAAGCACCGTAAACCTAGGTACAAATGAAGAAAGATGAGCTAGAAAACAAGATTGAAAGGCTAGAGGCTGAACTGGCAAAACTAAGCAAGGATAATGATTCTCTCAAATCCGAGCTTAATGATGCACGCTCTGGGCACAATCTTCTTTATGCCAACCTAGCTCATGAGCTAAAAACCCCACTTACCGCTATTATTGGTTTTGCGGAAGATATCGTTGCCAACCCTAAAACAAATAATCTAATCGAACGCATAAAGACCATAACCACTAACGGCTACTATCTGCTTAATGTACTCAATGGGATTATGGATCTTAGTAAAATTGAGGCACAAAGATTTACTGTAGAGCAATCATGCTTTTCATTGCATGACATGCTGTTTGATATTGAAGAGCTAATGCAACAACAAGCAAAATCTGCAAATAACAGCTTTCACCTGCAATGTTCTTACCCTCTACCAGCCTCTATAATCAGCGACAAGACCAAACTTAAACAAGTATTGGTAAACCTGTGTAATAACGCTATCAAGTTCACTAAGGGTGGAAATATAGATCTACTAGTTTGTTATCGCCGAGATAAGCATCGTATCGAATTTAAAGTGGTAGATAACGGTATTGGGATTGACAGCAAACATCTGTCACGTATTTTCCGTCCTTTTGAGCAAGCAGATAGTTCAATCTCTAAAAATTATGGTGGTACCGGTCTTGGATTATTTATTTCCAACCAAATTGCCAAACTTTTAGGGAATGAAATTAGGGTAAATAGCGCGCCAAGACAGGGAAGCACTTTTACCATTGAGATTGAACCCGGGCATATCGAGGAGAGCCAGTTTATCTGGAGCGAGTTTGAATTGCGCCGCACCTCCTTTATAAGCCATGACAATGTCCCTCCACTGCTTCAGGGCAATATCCTCATCGCTGAGGACAACCCAGACAATCAAAAGCTCTTAGAACTAATGCTATCCCCTACTGGTGCTGATACTACCTACGTTATAAATGGGCAGGAAGCATATGAGCAAGCCACCAGTAATGATTTTGACTTAATAATCTTAGATGTACAGATGCCAGTATTAAACGGAATTGAAACAGCAACCAAACTAAGGGAAGCAGGCATCAATAATCCAATAGTTGCTATAACCGCAAATAATGAAAAGGTAGACATCGATAACCTGTTTGCAGTTGGCTTTGACGAGGTAATTTGCAAGCCAATCAACCGAAAAGAGTTTTTTGAACTTCTGTCAAACAGCATAAAACCTGCCCCTAACCAAAGAGAATATGAAACAATCTCTGATATTGAAAAGATTCTTAACAATGATCCTGAGTTCCAAAAGCTAGCTGAATCTTTTGCAGACACCCTAAAATATTATGCTACTAGAATTGCCAAAGCCCAAAGCACAAATAACTGGGATGAGCTTCAATCTCTATCACATAAACTAAAAGGGACCGCAGGAAGCTTTGGTTTTCCAGAAGTTGGAACCGTTGCAGCCAACCTAGAAAAACGTCTTAAAGCAGAAAAATATGCTGCAGCAAAACCATTAATAGCTCAGTTATTAGAGCTTTGTAGCATTGATAAAAACTCTTAAGATTTTAGTACAATCTACAGCAGCAATTGCCCAACATATTAATAAAACCATTAAAAATCATCCATTTCACCGAACAATGAATATAACTCACGTGTACTTCATAGATTAATATGTCAAAAAAGCATATAAGAGAATATAGATAATTTTTTATGCCAGAAAAGAGAATAATATGACCAAAGATTTCAATACTATTATTGAAGAATCAATTAACTTAGAACTGAATATTGGAAATCTGTATGCTGTTTTTTATGCATCATTTGCGGATGATTCACAGTTTTGGTGGCGTTTAGTATTAGAAGAGAAAAACCACGCAGCTCTTTTTAGAAGTGGGTTCGAAAATCTTGAGCACTTAAAAAAATTTCCTCACGACCTTCTGATTAAAAACATCAAGATACTGCAAGAGGAAAATAAAAAACTTCAGGATCTAGTTACCCAATACAAATCACTCCCGCCAGATAGAGAAGAAGCATTCAATCTTGCTCTCAATCTTGAAAATACAGCTGCTGAATTACATTTTCAGCAATTTATGGACAATGATGGTGATAGTTTGATTGATAATATATTCCGTGAACTTAACCAAGCAGATAAAGACCATGCAGCTAGGATCTTAAAATATATGAAAGAACATGATATTCCGCTGCATGAAGAGAACAAACTCTAAACTCTTTTCAGCCACCACAAGCGCATTGTTATTATTAAAAAGATGATCTACGCTTAAGTAAGTGTATTGTTTTTTCATGGGAAACTGGTGCGTCATGACAATAAAAATAGTTGAAGCCATAGAGTTATCAATATGTATAGAATACAATATGGGTGCTATTTATACTTTTTTTCATCAGACTTTTCCTGAAGACTCAGAATTCTGGTTGAAACTCGCTCTAGAGGAGAAAAATCATGCAGCTTTATTCGAAAGCAGCATAGATATATTAAAAGATTTAAATCAATTCCCACAAAATCTTATAGTCCATAACATAATGTTATTAGAAGAAGATAATCAGAAAATCTTCGACTTAATCTCCCAATACAAATCATTGCCGCCCGACCGTGAACAGGCATTTAATAAAGCCTTGGAGCTGGAAAACATAGAAACGGAACTGCGGTTTCAAACATTCATGGATAAGCATAGTGATGGTAAAATCGACCGTATATTTCGTGAAATAAACGAATCAGACAAAAATCACGCCAAGAGACTTTATGCATATATGGAAGAGCATGACATTTCAATTCATACCATGTAGATACTTTGGCAATATCTCTCTCAAGGCCAAACAAGCAAATGAAAACACCCCACATAGTCCTAATTATACTTACCATATTTTGTGGAAACTTGAGCATCGCACAAGAGATCCCAAGAAAATTGATTTTTGGCGTAGCAGGAGTTAAAGATACAAATCAAGCGAATAGAATTGGAACAGAAATTTTAAAGGCAATATCCAAAAAAATTGGGCATGAAATTGAGCTCTTAGCTCTTCCTCCTAAAAGAGCACAATATATGCTTAAAAAAGGGCAAATTGATGCTGACATAGCCAGATTCAGCTCATTTGGTGATTCAAATGCTTCACTAATAATGGTTAATGAGCCTTTCCTTAAAGTACCTTTCTATGCATATACCATGTCACCAAACATCAAGATTCACAGCATAGAATGCATCAAACCCTATCGAATAGTTACGTTAAGAGGGATAAAGTTGATTAAACATCGAGTTAAAGACCTTGATGTACAACTGGTAGATTCAATTAAATCTGGATTTCTATTTCTTTATAAAAATCGGGCAGATATCTTCATTAACGATGGAATCTCTGCCAAAAAGATACTTAACTCTCCTGAAATTAAAAAACTGGGCATCATTAGATTAGAACCTCCATTAATTATTGCCGAGGCACACACCTTCTTTACACCGAGCAATGCGGACATCGCTAAAAAATATGAACGAGCCTTGATTGAGATAAAACAAGAAGGCATTTACGATAAGATATTGCGCGATACAATGCCATTTCCTAATAAAAAATCTAAAACCCCCTCTAAACCACCAAAATAACTCAGCCTATACCTTGAAACTTTAATGTATAAACACCAAACTTTTTAAGGGCTAATTACTACCCACCACAGACTGCAGGCTAACACAGACTGCAGGATAAATTAGCTCTTCTATACTTAAAAATAGCAATTGATTATTAAAGAGGTAAAAGTGGCGAAAAGAATTTATGCAATAATTGAAGAGTCTATGAACTTAGAGCTTAATATCAGTGACCTCTATGCAGTATTTCATAACTCACTTCCTGAAGATTCTGAATTCTGGTGGCGCATGGTACTGGAAGAGAAAAACCACGCAGCCCTGTTTCGCAGCGGCTTTGAAAATCTTGAATATATAAATAAGTTTCCGCACGACATACTAGTTAACAATATCCAAGTGCTACAAAAAGCCAATAAACAGCTGCTTGAACACATTGAAAATTATAAATTATTGCCTCCAGATAGAGATGAGGCTTTTAACCTTGCTCTTGAATATGAGAACTCAGCTGCGGAGCTACATTTTCAAAAGTTCATGGATGGAAGTAGTGATAACTTCATCGACAAAGTATTTAAAGAGTTAAATAAAGCCGATAAAGATCACTCTCAACGGCTCCATAACTACATGGGGGAAAATAATATCAAGATTAATGATGACAACTTAATAAAAAGTACATCTTCGTAGATCTATAGTTATTATTTCTTACCCCAAACATTTGCATTTACCTTTTTGGTGCTTGGGCTGCTACCACTAGGTTTATTATTTCTTGCAGGTTTGCTGCCTGGCTTACCACCACTTGGCTTGCTGCCACTTGGCTTACCACTTGGCTTACCACCTGGTTTACCATTATTTGGCTTACTACCGTTTGGCTTTCTGTTCGAAGGCTTCTTAGCGCCAGAACGCTGACCATCCCTATGCCCCACCTTAGGTTTCTTTGGCTTTTTTGGTGCTCTATGAATATTCGCAGGATCCGATTCAGGTAAAGTATGGACCGGTTCAAAACCATCGATATATTCTCTGGTTAAAATATTTTTAATCAAGCGTTCAATATCACGAAGTTGCTTATGCTCATCAGCGCAAACCAAAGATACGGCATGCCCTGTAGCTCCTGCTCTGCCTGTACGCCCTATTCTATGCACATAATCTTCTGGTACATTAGGTAGGTCAAAATTTACTACCTGCGGTAATTGATCGATATCCAGTCCTCTAGCAGCAATATCAGTTGCAACTAAAATCCGAACAGAACCTCTTTTAAAATCAGCTAGAGCCTTGGTACGCGCACCTTGGCTCTTATTACCATGAATAGCCGCAGCATTAATACCTTTAGTTTCAAGAAAAGTAGCTAATCGGTTGGCTCCATGCTTGGTTTTTGAAAAAACCAGCGCCTGCTCCCAGCCGTTATCCTTAATCAACTTAGCCAGTAAAGCTGACTTCTGTTTCTTATCTACGGGATGAACCAACTGTGTTACCGATTTAACTGTGGTATTACGCTCACCTACAGCAATTTCAACCGGATTACTTACAATCCCCTTTGCCAATGTGCGAATCTCATCAGAAAACGTAGCGGAAAACATCAGGTTCTGACGTTCTTTAGGCAGAAGGTTTAAAATCTTACGGATATCATGGATAAAACCCATATCCAACATTCTGTCGGCTTCATCTAAAACTAGAATCTCTAGATGCTTAAACCTAACCGCATTTTGACCATATAAATCTAACAAGCGACCTGGGGTCGCAACCAGCACATCTACACCTTTACGTAACTTTTGCATCTGTGGATTAATCTTTACCCCACCAAATACAACTGCAGATGTTAAAGGAAGGTTTCTTCCATAAGTTGCCACGCTCTCCCCAACCTGAGCCGCTAGCTCACGCGTAGGTGTTAAAATCAAAACGCGAACTTGATTCGATTTATGCAGTCGCTGACCATTCGACAACCGTTCCAATATAGGTAGAGTAAAACCTGCAGTCTTACCTGTACCTGTCTGCGCTGCCGCCATAACATCCCTACCTTCAAGAACGGGAGGAATCGCCTGAGCCTGAATCGGAGAAGGTTCTGTATAGCCTTTATCGGCAACTGCTTTAAGGATAGGGGCGGATAAGCCTAAGGAATCGAAGCTCATAGAATGGTCTCTTATTTGTGGTGTAGCGGAAATGGGCGTGTAGCTTACAGCAACTTACGGTTAATTGCGATGTAAATCACTGTTTTCTGATATATCGGTAGGTAACGGGAATGCGATTATAGGTGCTGACATAGAGCCAGCACCAAAGTTATTATATATCCAATTATGCTATTTAGAACCAAACACCTTGCGCAATAACTCAGTAGTTTGTTTTACTGGATCTTTGCGAATTGCGGCTTCCTCTTTTGCCAGATAATAGAAGATTCCATCCATCCCCTTATCAATTACATGCTTGGTTAAATCAGCCTTTACATCAGGAACAAAAGGGATATCTTTATATTCACCTAGTAGTTTGTCATAAGCTTGGATAGCCCCAACCTCTGACACGCTCTTGTTTACTATTGGCTCCATCTCTTTAGCTAATGCAGGTGTCATCTTGCCCTGAAAATATCGAGTTGCTGAATCTTCTGGCCCCTCATAGATTTTCTTTACATCTTCAAAGGTCATCTGTTGAATAGAGTCCATAAACAACTTTTTCGCCTTCGGAGTAGCCGCCTCAGCAGCCCGATTAAGCTTAAGCTCTAAATCATCTGCGATATGTGACATTCCAACTTTGTTAAGGATTTTTTTAATCTTTTTTAAATCATCTGGCAGGGGGATATGAATCAATGAATCAGAATTAAAGCCATCAACCTTCCCTAGTTTACTAACGACATTCTCAGAACCGATACGCAGAGCTTGTTTAAATGCCTGGCTTATATCTCCATTACTCAAACCACTGCTCAGCTCACTAACTACAAAGTTTTGAGTTTCACTGTTTGAGTCGAGTGATTTAACTGTATCAACAATCTTTTCCCACCAATTGCCAGCATGGGCTTGCGTAGTTAACAAAGAAGTTATTAAGAAAATAGTTGTAGCTATCCATTTGCGCTTATTCATTTAGGTTTCCTTTGATTGAGTAGCATCTAATAATAATAGAATAAATACTCTAGTGATGCATATTATAGATGCATTAAACCTCTTCTTCAGATAGCTCAATAAAATTAGATGTGTGGTGGCCACTGAGAATCTTGCCGCTTTTATGACCCGAAATTACGCAGTGTTCCGGCATATTTGGTATCTCACCAAGAAATACAAAAACATCCTCCTCAAGGAGGGGTGAGTCTTTATGGCCATTTTCAGTAAGCCATATCTTCATTATCTCGACCACTTTCACTAACGCATATTGTCTTGGGATATTCATCTGCTATCTCACTTCGTTACTTATTTGATTCTTACTTGGTGCTAACAAGCTTAACCTGAATCTTCTCACCGCCACATTCAACAATATCACTTGATACAACCTTTTTGCGCTTCCGAGTTTCTACCTCTCCATTTAATAAAACCTGCCCTTCAGAGATAAGAATTTTCGCCTCACCACCGCTACAAACGACATCTCCAAATTTCAGCAATTTATATAGTTCTATTGGTTCTTCTGCAATCTCAACTTCTCTCATTATTTATGCCTCATTTTTATATTGGATATTTAACAACTCTCAAGAAACTTGTGCACAGATTTTTTTGGCGTTTTAGTCAGTTTTTGCAGGAGAGAAAATGGTATAGATGCGATATTGTAGCGCATAGCAATATTGTTCAATATAGCTAGCCATAACTTTGTTGTCATTTCTGAATCATATAAAGCTCTATGAAAAGCACCGTCAGATGGAATATTTGCATATTCAACCAACGTTCCTAACTTATGGTCCGGAGCATTCTGAAAAATCCTGCGCGCAGCTAACAGTGAACAGGCAAATTTACCGGGGTATTTTCTGGATATTCTATTCAGTTCTGCATCTAAAAAGCGTTTATCAAAAGCAGCATTATGTGCCACAAGGTTATATCCATTGATAAAATCAGCGAATCTATCCATCACCTCATCACAAGGTGGAGCATTCTGCAGCATTCGATTGGTAATACCGGTGTAATCTTCAATAAAACTATCAACCCGCTTCCCTGGGTTCATCAACTCTTGAAAGCGCTCTTGAATCACCCCATTCTCAATACGCACCGCACCTATCTCAATGGCGCGATCTCCATAATCTGGGGATAGCCCAGTAGTCTCAAAATCGAGAATGACTACAGAGTTGGCTTTGGTCATAATGGTGTTTCCTTTTCTTGGGGATATAACTATTCAGAGCTTTTACTTGGTAAAATGTATCACATAGCTTGTATTGCACGAACTATATTCTGCTTTGCCTGAGTCTCATACTTTGTGCGGAAAAACTCAGAACAGTATAAATAATCTGTTTTAATGAATGAACTTAGTACTTCTTTACGCCCCGTTTTATATTTTCCCAAAGGTACATGAGCATATTCTTTTCTTATCCATGACTCATAAATCTCATAAGTATCTTCATCAGAACCGAGAATTGATAGATCGATATCAATTAGATATTTATCATCCGGAGATTGTGGATTCGAGGGGCGCTGGGTTAATAAAATCAAACTTACAATTTTTTGAATTTGGCTTTTACCTAGTTGAATCGATTCAAGAAACTTCTGTGCATACACAGCACTTAACTCCTCATTGTCACTTTTTTTTGGGTCATAGATTACATCATGAAACCAAATTGCAACTGCAATACTAAACTTATCGCAAATCAGATTAGACA
This sequence comes from Gammaproteobacteria bacterium, assembly GCA_033852155.1. Lineage (GTDB taxonomy): Bacteria > Pseudomonadota > Gammaproteobacteria > QZLD01 > QZLD01 > QZLE01. The sequence continues at coordinate 318,505 of JAWSVA010000001.1, forward strand.
ATAAATCCATCTGTTTAAGGCAATTCTCAACATGAAATAACGTATGGTAAAAACGCTGTTTTTCAGAATATTTACTGACTAGATTATCAAATCCAAGTTTAACCAATTCTTGATTTTCTACAGATTGAAATAAATTATTCCATCTAGCTGCTAAGCTATCATCTTCCATATTTTTCAACCAGATTAGGGGCAAACATAGGCACTTAGATACCATCTTGTTTTTTGTCTTGATGGCTGCAAGTTAAATTCAGTCACATAACCTTGGCTACTCAAAACCTGCTCCGACATCTCTTTAAGAGCACTCGCCTGCCTAATTTCACTTTTACCCATTCTTATGGTGTAACCAGACACTTTGAAATTAGACTTTGCATTAACAGATGCAGGAAGCTCACGTACACGAACTCTCCCTTTTGCGCCTTCAGATTTCAATTGATTTGCAATCAATCCAGCTTGGGTTTTAGCTATCTCGCCAGATCTCTCACACCAAAAAACATCGTAATCCAAATCCTCCCAATCAAAAGAGTCGTTCATGGATTTAGGCATAGAAAATATTGCAGTTTGCTGTACGTTAAAATGCTCTTCCTTTCTTAGTAGTGTTGCGGTTTCTTCTTTAATTGTATCTGTTCCACCTGCCTCTAATACACCAAGCAATCTATTTCTTAACTCTCCATCAACCATTACAAGAACAAACTGCTTGGCTACTTCCTGTTTCTTCTCATTACCTTGTTCAATTGATTGCTGCACTAAATCGTAGATCTTAAAATTAAACTCTCTCTCGGCATTCAATTTTTCCCGATCGTTTTTAGCTTCTTTTATTGACAAATCAACAGAGGCAATTTGCTGTTTTAGATCTTGATCTACTTTAGAAACTGAGAAATTCAGGATCGCAACCATAGTCGCAGTACCAATAGTAACTACTGGAATAAAAATATTTTGTAACAACCAAATAAATTTTCGCATAATAATATCCATATCAGGCTAGCAAATAGTTTGCTAGCCACTTGCCCTATGACTAATATCTAAACTTCGTTAGTTGATAGCAGTCTTCCGTTTTCTGCAGCAATTCTGGTAAATCCATCTACTGACAAACCTGTGCCTGGCCAGCGCGCAGAGATTAAGCGATCTTTAGCAACCCGGGTTACATTTACCGAGTTAGACTGATTTCCACCAAGTATGTGGTAGGCAGAATCATCCTCAGCCCAATACAGCCCAACATGACCTTTCCAGCCTTCAGGGCTACCACGCCAAAAAACCATAACGGCCCCTAATCGGGGAGATACTTCATAACCAAAACCATCCCACTTACGTGCACCCAATGGATTGTTTGGAAGAGTTTCCTCTGGCATTTGCGAGCCAACACAGTGAGCAACGAACAAACCACACCAAGGGATATCGTCATCATTATATGAGGTAAGTTCTAAATTCTCGGCCCATCCAAGGATAGCTTCGTTAGATCCAATACCAGGCTGTTCCTGCGTACCAATCAGGCTAAAAGCAGCTTCAAGCCAAGGAATTGTAGATGGGATAACAAACTCTTCATTTTCAGATTCATCTTCTCCATGACCTTTAAATAGAACAGCTTTAGTTTTTGGCCCAATCAAACCGTCAGCAACCAAACCATTAGCCGCTTGAAACTCTTTTATCGCTCTTATAGTTTTTCTCCCCCTGACTCCATCAATTGGTCCTGGGTTAAAACCTGCATCACTAAGAGCCTGCTGAATCTCTTTTGTAGACATCTAAATCTCCTAAACTAGAAATAATAACTTTCATGCCGCGCTAATGATTAAAAAAATAAGACAACAATCTAATATTGATTTTAGCCCATAATCTAACACGAGAATAGTTGCTGCGCCATGCAGATATAGCTCTGCTTTATATAAAATAAGACCAGCTAAAATCAAGACCTATCTAAAGCTCTAACATAAAACAAATTATTTCTTATTCTCAATAACTTAAAACCAACATAGTCGGCAGAAAATAGTAGCCTTTTATAATATAATGACCAACATGCACCAAGGATTTTAACTTTCCACCATGAATATTCTACGCTTAATTGTTATGTTTTTTTGCTTATGTTTCTACAACACGGCCATGGCCGAAGAAACTCCAAGAGAACTCACTTTCGGTATAGCCGGGGTTACAGAACAAGACCTCCCATTCAGGCTTGGATCAAAAGTTCTGCAAGAAATTTCAGATAAGATAGGTCATAAAATTGAGCTAATAACGCTCCCTATAAAAAGAGCAAAAATAATGCTTCTAAAGGGACAAATTGATGCTGAATTAGTTAGAATTATAGAATACCAAAGTGACTCAGAATCACTAATAATGATTAGTGAACCAATAGCTCAATTACCATTTTATGCTTATTCAATACGCTCCGATATCAAAACAAAAACCCCACAAGACATTGATAAACTAAAGCAATTGAAAATAGTCGGTTTAAGAGGCCAGGAGTTTCCCAAAGTATTCTTTAATGATTCTGATTTATTCTATGTCGATTCAGTTAAGTCAGGGTTTCTTTTTTTACATAAAGAGCGGGCAGATGTTTTTATTGTTGACGGAATTTCTGCTTCAACTGCGCTAAATACTCTAGAGCAAGAGAAATTAGGTATAAACAGATTAGAACCGCCATTGGCTATTATAAATAGGCATACTTTTTTCTCGCCTGAAAATGCCGAGATTGCTAAAAAATATGAACAAGCCCTAATAGAGATAAAAAAAGAAGGGATATACGACAAGATATTTCGTGAGACCAAATAAAAAATCTCAGCGATTTCTGTTATCAAAAGTTACTCGTGACACATTAAATTACCAGAATAGGAACACAATCGTTTTATTACACTTTATTTTTAACTCGGGACACTTTTGTCCCATTTAGAATTCTCTTAACAACTTATAAACCTTCATAATCAACATTTTAAACCAAAGCACCAATTGTTCATTCGAATGTACAATTCATATTACTTTCACAAAAAGTATCTTTTTTTTAGCTAAAAGCGATTTCGTAGTTTGCATCCTTAAAACAAAAAAGCCCTGACAAAATCAGGGCTTTTTTATTTTAAGATTGAAACTATAGGTTTATTTTCTTCTTAAAAAACCAAGTCCAACTAGACCAAAGCCAAGAAGAGCAATTAATGCAGGTTCAGGTACTGACTCTGATGCTGCGGACAATGTTAAATCATCCATTGTCCACCATCCTCCGCCATAGCCATCTACATCACTAGCTATAATCTGCAGTCTCTTAACTCCAACAAAATCGGCTGCCAACCACTGCCATTCAGGATTAGCCACATTATCTGTTAAAGCAAGCACTGAGCTTGAATCAATTAGATTATTCTGTTCATCATAAGCATTAAATTGAACGGTTTCTGAACCCCAAGATGCATTTGCAGAAAACACATTAAAGTATGCGCCTTGAACATCATAAAGCTGGTCAAATACGATGTTTCTTTCTACGCCAGCGCTCCAATTCCAAAGAGCTTGTTCACCACTATAAGCTCCAACAGATGAAAATTGACTATCAGAATTTTCTACAACAGCCCATGGATTGCTGCCGCCATTCTCTGAAGGCCACTCAAAACCACCATAAGTACCAGCAATTCCAAGAGCCGGAAAATTCGCTCTATTTGTGAAACCACCGATATCTTCAAAGTCCATTACAAGCGCATTTGCTACTCCACTTATTGAAAAAAGTGCCGCAGCAATTATTGCGTTAATTCTATTCATCACTAAACTCCATGTTTTATTATCTAATACCCACACTTAAGCAAAAAGCATACCGTCACAATACACCATTGATAACAAAGACATTATTCATACCACACAACAAATAACCGCTCTAAAGTGTAAATTATTCTGACATTAAGGTTTGGGTATTTAAACAGAGTCACCGCTGCAAAAACTAAACATTTAAGCGCAAGATGTTTATTTCAAACTTTTATGGACTGCCATGTTATAACTGACTATATCTACAATCTCAATATTATCAGGGCTATACTCTCCCCCCACAAATAGTGGCCGCTTAAAACCAAAACATTGGTTATCCCCAAGCTCAAGCCCCTCTTCCATTAATATTGCTTGTGCATCTAACTGATACCACTCATCACCAAGCTCTATAGAAACTGGAGGTAAACCATGCTCTTCAATTGATTCTGATACATCTTCAACTTCGCCATTAGTTAACGAGTATAGAAAATATTTTCCATCAGCAGCTTTGATGAAAAAATCACCAAATGGGGTTATATCCAAAAATTCTGAGTTTTTATGGACCCCCCAAATACTCATAATCTCTTCTTTAATTTTCGTTTTAATTTGCATATTTAAATCACATATAATTGCAGAAGCAAGTGTGGAACTCACTTCTATTAAATATTAATAACTAAGGCCACACACCCTATAAGCCAATATACTTCTATTTGTTACATTCACCCTATATGTTCACTACCAATATCTAAAAACTCACATTTCAAATCTATAGTAGAGTCATTATTAATCGCAACAAAATTTTTCTCTAGCCACTCTTTAGCAACATTGCGACCAAGATCTCGCAACCCCTGCAGAAACTTCCAGTCGGTACTAAATTTACTGGCAACAGAAAGGTCGCACATAGCCTCATCTGCCTTTATAGAATGAACCAACATATGTTTTAATTTATCTTTAAACTCATCTTTTATCCACCCCTCATCCAGCATTTTATTCACAAATGCGATAGCCCTTAGCTCTTTTAATAAAGATGAATTAAAAGTTATCTCATTAACCCTATTAAAAATCTCATGAGGCTTTTTAGGTAGTTCTTTTCGCTCCATTGGATTGATATGAACCACCACTACATCACGCGAATCGGTATGGTAAAAAAGAGGGAAGAGTACTGGATTACCCATATAGCCACCATCCCAATAATTCTCTCCATTTATCTCTATCGCCTGAAATAAAAATGGTAGACAAGCAGAGGCTAAAACGACATCCATGGTTATCTCTTCATTTATAAATACTTTTACCTTACCGGTTCTTACATTTGTCGCACTAATGAATAATTTTGAACACTTACATGCATGTAATTGTTCAAAATCGACGCACTCTTCCAATAAAGTCCGCAACGGATGAAAGTTAAAGGGATTAAACTGGTATGGTGACATGATGTGCGTAAAGTTTTCAAACAAACTAAACATCATCGAATTATCCATATTCCCGCTGCTGTTAAAGTTCTCCCATGGAAGTTTCTGAACAGGACTAAATTTTTTACCTAATTCTGCTACTCGCTTCCAAAAACTTTCTAAAGCTTCACGGGCACCATCTGGACCTCCTTCCATATGCCCATATGCATAAACAACTGCATTCATACTCCCTGCCGAAGTTCCACAAACCCCTTCAATCTCTATACGACCATCTTCAAGCAACCCATCAATAACTCCCCAACCAAATGCCCCGTGCGCTCCACCACCTTGTAACGCCAAGTTGATAACTTTCTTTTTTGCCATTTAGCCCACCATTTATCCACAAGAAAAAACTGTCGTATATACAAGGTTAGTTCATACAGGAAGGTTTATGTGTTTGTTTAACAAGAAGAAGTCTATTGATGAATTTTCTACTCTATTTTTCAGAGTAAAACTAACAGAGTAGAGCTAAAAATGTAACTAGGTATATGAAAAAATAGATGCTGCAACTTAAACCGTCATGAGCGCACTTCGACTACGCTCAGTACAGGCAGCTTAAACAAGGCAAAAGCCAATTAAAAACACGGAGTTTACTTTAGTAAATGAGTAATTTTTCATTGGCTTTTAACGCAGTATAAGCAAGCGCAATAGGTTTAAGCTTTCTTGACGAATTGAGATTTAAGCTTCATCGGCCCAATCCCATCAACCTTACAGTCGATATCATGGTCACCATCAACCAGGCGAATACTCTTAACTTTAGTACCAACTTTAACTACAGACGATGTACCTTTTACCTTTAGGTCTTTTATCACAGTTACGCTATCACCATCCTGAAGTACATTGCCAACTGCATCTTTAATTACCACTACATCTTCAGATTCTGCGTTTGCTGGCCACTCATGCGCGCACTCAGGGCAGATTAATAGGGTCCCATCTTCGTAGGTGTACTCTGAATTACATTTTGGGCAATTTGGTAATTGTGACATTTTCATTCCACTTCAGTTGGTTAAATTTATGTGTAACTTTAACATATTTGAAATTTATCTTGGGAAATTTATATGTCGTATTTTTGGTTAAAACCCAGAACCAGGTTGCTTTAGAAATTCTATCTCTTCTACTGTTGACTCTCTGCCTAAGATCTCGTTTCTATGCGGATAACGACCAAATCTTTCTATGATTGCTTTATGCTTTAACTCAAATTGATAACTCGATTCAAAGCCTAAGCTTTTACGTAATTAACAGAAATCAATTCAATATCTGGAAATTTATTCTGCAGCTCTTTTTGTGTTTTATATTTCTCTAGCGCGTCAGTTATAAGTTTTATTGGTTCTGGCCATATTTCCGGCAAATCAGCTTCACCCGGAGTTATTATTGGAAAGGCTAACTTTTCTACCGGGGGACAGAATTGTGCATCAACTCCTGGTTTATTTCCTCTAGGGTCAACTCTATACCAACCACACTCTTCAAGATAAATAGCGTTTAACCCATGCAAACAAAAAGGTGGCTCATCATTAGTTATAGTCAATCTTTGATAGCATAGACCTGCAGGAATTCCATTTGCTCTCAACAGTGCAGCTAGTAAATGACTTTTCGCATAACAATAACCTGTACCATATTTAAGAACATCAGAAGCCTTACAGGTAACTGGGTCTAACTTATAATCTCCGCTATGCTTAATCTCATCACGCACGAATTCAAAACATCCCTTAGCAATCTCTTGTTTATTCGAGCATAGCGCTGCTAATTGTGTTGCCTTTTCATTAACTTCTGGTTCATGCCAGTTAATGTATTTTGTAGGTTCTAAATATTCTTGCACAATGATTCCTATTTATAATGGTTTTTCTATACCGCTTATTTAGAGCATAGTCATTTAGTACGGACTAACTAGAAATTAGCATACAAGCTCTATTGTTATAAGAGTTATATAGTGGATATAAGCAATAGATATACCTAACCCACATTAGGAGCGACTAACTATTTATAGAAAAAAATATATTGTTTTAGATTTTCAACTTTTGTGCGACAATGTAATTAGCATCCGCAATAGGTGAACAATATGAACAGCGAAGAGATAGAACTATCTGAAAATCTTGAAGATTATCTTGAAGTTATCTACCACCTTGAGACATCAGAGAAAGTAGCACGAGCAAAAGATATTGCATCCAATCTTGGGATTAAACCAGGCTCTGTCACTGGTGGCCTTAAAGCATTGGATAAAAAAGGGCTAATCAATTATCAGCCATATGCTTATATCACCCTTACTGAAGCAGGCAAAGCAATTGCTGAAGAGATCGCTGGGCGCCATGTTGTTATCAAACATTTCTTAACCGATGTACTACAGGTGGATGCTGAGACAGCAGATGCTACCGCATGTAGAATTGAACATGTTATAGACAAAACAACCTTGCAGCGTTTAAATTGTTTTGTTGATTTTCTATCTCTTGAAAAGGTTGAAGGCCAAACTTATCTGGAAAAATTCAAGCAATTTTGCGTCTGCAAGCAAACTTCTTAAACAGAAAGCTCAATACAAAGCAGATAAAGGCAACAATAACCACTGTTGCACCTGTTGCTGTATTGGCCCACTCCTGAACTGAAATCAATAAACCACATACAGATGCCAAAAGGCTTATTGAAATTGACCACCAAAACATTCCACCAACGCTTTTTGCAAAATTTCTAGCTGCAGCAGCTGGTATTATTACCAAGCCAGTTACAACTAGTATTCCACACCACCACACACAAAAGATAACCGTGATAGAAAGAAATGCGGCAAATAGGTATTGATATAAAGCCACGTTTACGCCGTGTACCTCTGCCACTAAACTATCTAATCCACTATAAAGCATCTTGTTATATGCGAATATTTGGAACGCCACCATGGCAATCAGCAATAAGAATAGAAAAGTTATATCGGTATTGGTAAGAGTCAATACATCGCCGTACACAAAGCGCATAACTAAGCGACTAAGGCCCGGGGTTCTACTGATAACTGCTATTCCAAAAGCGACAACTGCGGAAAATATAACACCAATTACACTATCCAAAGATAATGAACTATTCCGTTTAGAAAACACTATCCCAGCAGCAACCAGAACTCCAAAAATTGGCATTATAAAATAAGGGGAAACCCCTAAAATAATGCCTATAGCAACTCCAGCTAAGCTCGTATGGCTTATCGCATCTGCAAAAAATGCCATTCTAAAATTAACCACTTGAACTCCAACTGTGGCGGTCAAAGGGGCCAACAATACTAGGCCGAGCATCGCCTTTTGCATAAAAGGCATCTGCATAGATTCAAGAGGGAATATAGTTGCAATAAGCTCCAGTATAACTTCCATCAGGCTCTCCCCTCCCCCGTTACATGACAAGAATAAAAATTCTGAATCTTATCAGGGTCGATAACTCCCATATGTATACCAAAAGTCGATGCTAGTACTTCAGGGGTAATAACATCTTGAGGTGAACCTTCCGCAATAACAGAGTGGTTCATGCAGATAACATGAGTTGAATGCTGTGTTATTGTCCCCAGGTCATGGCTTACCATTATCTGAGTAAAGCCTCGAGTGGCACGAAGATCTTCCAGTAACTCACAAAAAATCTGCCCACCATGAAAATCAACACCTGTATCAGGTTCATCCAACACCAAAAGTTCTGGTTTAGTTTGCAATGCTAACGCTAATAAGATTCGCTGCAATTCTCCACCCGAAAGATTGCCAACTCTTCTATCCATCAAATGAGATGCATGAACTGCAGCCAGTATCTCTTCACAATCATGCCTGCACTTCTTTTTCACCCCCAGCCAAAGCGGGTATCTCTGCCGCCCCATTGCCATAAATTCAAGCACCGTAACAGGAATATTTCTGTCAAAATTCATATGTTGTGGCACATAGCCTATAACTGGTTTTGCCACATCATCAATGCAATTAATAGATATAGAGCCGGAATACTTAATCTTTCCAAGTAGTGCTAATAAAAGTGTTGTCTTACCCGCGCCATTAGGGCCAACAATAGAGGTGCAACTATTACAAGGTACACTAGCTGTAATATTTTCAATTATCTTAATATTATTTAACTGTACAGCAACATCTTTAAACTCAACTGCCTCAGGACAATCTGCTCTCATTGATCTGCAGCTCCCAATACTTTTTTTAAGTTATCCATATTTGCCCGCATAACCTTCTCATAATAATCCAATGGAGCATTACTTGGTCCGCTTGCAACTGGGTCTAATACAACCAAAGGGACTTGGGACTCAACCGCTATGGTCTTGGCATATTTATCGTCAAACTGAGGTTCAACCAAAATAGCTTTTACGCTCTGGGTTTTAATTTGATTTATCAATTTAATAATTCTAGCTGCTGACGGAGCTTCTCCAGGATGTTCTTGAATAGAACCTATCACCTCAAACCCTGTATCTGTTGCAAGATATTCAAATACATCATGCTGCGCTACTACTTTTGGAGATTGTAGCTTTATCATCAAACTTGAAAATTCATCGCTAAGTTTCTGAAGTTTGCTTCTATATATCTGCGTGTTTTTTTTGTATAGGACTGCTTGCTCTTTATCCCTTAGCACTAGTTCATCAAGGATAATATCAAGCATCAAAGCATAACGCCTCGGACTTGCAAAAAGATGAGGATTTAATGGGGCACGATGTAATCTATTATGCTCACCACCGCTATTTAACAAACCATCTATACCAAATGATGTATCTACAATCTTTGAATCTTTTTGTGGAGCTCTCATAGCCAAGTGATTATCTAGGCCAAGGCCATTGATGACAATCATATCTGCATATGATGTTTTACGTGCATCAGCTGGGGTTAAGTTATAACCATGCGGACATCCTGCTGTTGATTGAATAATAATATCAACAGAAATTCCCTTGGCTCCAAAGGTTATGTTTTTAGTTAACTGATAGATTGGAAATGTTGTTGTAACTATTTTAAGTCCATTACCGGCAGCAGAAGCTACCGGTAATGAGAGAAACAATACAATAATGAGAGATAAAAATTTAATCTGAGCAACAGCTCTATGGCATCTTATGCCCAGCTCTAATAGCTGCCTGCTTCTGCCCACTATCGAGTGCAGGCCAGAATATATGAACCTTATCGGTTGGCATCTGGCGTAGATCATTCTTGAAAACTCCCTTCTCCAAAGAAACCTTGAAATAAGATGGATTATAGCTTATTCCTTGCTGCTCCAGGCGAGAAAAAACCACATACGCATACTTAGGGCTTAAACAAAAATTTTTCCTATAAAAATTTACGGCATTTTCAAGCAGTGTATCTTCTTCTTTGACAGCAAAAATCTCCAACTGATTTAAACAAACTTCAACCTCTTTTCGCTTAAGTTCAACTGAAACTGAAGCTCCTTCGATAGATATGTTTGTATCATTGGTCATAATAGCACCTTCCTTGTTAGAGGCTAACCAGCATACAGCCAGCATTTATCCATTTTTATTAATATGCACCACTATAAATCACATATAAGGTTATGACATACCCACTATTTTTTATCAATAGGTAAATCCTGACTCTTTATGAATATCATATTAACAAAGTCGACCTATCTCTTACCCCCCCTGTATGTATCCCACACATCTACAGTAAAAGTTAAGGTTTGACGGTAACAATATCATTGTCTTCATGTTTTTATTTCTATTTAGAGATATATAGGTAACAGCAGTTAACAAGTTATCTGCAGTGTGTCATTTTCTTCTTTACACTGGATATGCACAGCAAAACCATCATCAGTTACAAACTCTTGATTTACTATCCAAATTTGTGATAGCTCATCACTAAGGTTTGGTAATGCTTTTAAGGTGCTAGATGCGCGAACTTTATCAAAGAAAGCTAGTGGCTCATCTAAAAACAGCATCTGTTTGCCATTTTTACGGCTATCACATAACTCCTGCGATATTGCTATACGTACTGCCAACAGTATTTGCCTTCTAGTACCGCTTGATACTTCATCAAACTCCATGAAGTCACCTTTCTGGCTAGAATAGATGATGACATTTAATTGTTCGTTTATTCTAACCTCACTATATTTGCCAGCAGTGAAGTGTGTAAGCGCATTTGTCACCCATTTAGCAACACCATCACTGAAAACTTTTGCTTGATTCTCAGCTCCGTCTTTTGCCAAGTCTATTGCTGTATAAGTTAGTTCAATTTCTTTGGCCTTTTCTTCTAGTTCATGATTTACAACTTCAATATCACCATCTATCTGTTCTATGGATCTAGTGTTCTCGCGCATCTCTTGAATTAATTCATCCACCTTCTTTAGGTTTTCTTCACTAGATCTTTTCTCCTGCACGATCTCTTTCTGCTTGATTCTCATCTTTTCTATTAATGGTGAAAACTCTGCTGGCAATACTTTTGCCTCACGCTGTATATCTCTTTGAACAAATGCCAATGTATTTTCATCAAGCAAAACAGATCCAAGCCCTATTATATAGGCAGATGCTTTTTCACGAATAAGTTTTTCTGGGCTTTTCTCTAAATATTTAATGGCATCAGCAAGAGGGATTGATATCAAATCATCAATTTCTTTGGCCTCTTTTTTGATCTGCCCAATTTTTTCTTCAACCATTTCAAGCTGACTGATACATATATCGTATGATTTTCTTAATTTTAAACTGCAATAGAGCGAAGCCAACATCAAAGTACCCGCTATTATTGCGGTAATAACTCCACTTGATCTTTCATACTCACAGTAAATTAAAAACAGTGTGGATATAACTACAAGAGTTATTAAAAATGTGCTGGTGATTAACCGAGCTATGTTATTCCTACATTTCTCTGATTTGAGTCTTTTCTGCTCTTCTATTGGAATAATATTGTGTTTTTCTTTAGATATTGGAGCACACTCTCCAAGCATCACACCTAGCCCTTCTCGATAATCTGCAAGCTGCTCATAGATATCTTCAAAACCTACAAGCCTTTCTTCAAAATCTATTAATCTTTCAAGAATTGCAGCAGTTGGGTCTTTATCATTATCTGCAAAGTCAGGGATTAACTGCTGCATCTTCGCTATTGTCACCCGTAGATTTTGCAATAGATCTATCCAGTGGATATATGATGATGAAGTTCTTCCTGCTGCAATATTAGCTGCATCTTTTTTGGCTGTTTCTATATATTCTGCAATTTTATCTACAAAACTGGAAAGCTCTAAATCTCTATTTACTAGCAACTGCATAGCTTGCTGCAGTTTTCCTTGTTCATCCTCAAGTTTTTCCAACTGCTCATCAAGGGTTAGCGCTTGCTCTTTTTCTTGGGTTAAGGTGTAGAGAGTTTTTTCCTGTTTCTCTTTATCATTTTTTTGCTTATCTAATTTCTGATATAGATCAATCAAAGCTACTTCAAAAGATGCCACCCCTGATATTCTCTTAATTGCATTAACAGCCGCTTCAGGCAGCGGTATATCTCGTTGTACTAAGTAATATGATTCAATAAACTCTGCATATGAGTAATCTAACACGTCAGATATTGCATCTGATACTGGTGCATTCCCTTCAGCGATTAAAGCCTGATTTACACCTTCAATTTTATAGAGTTTTACATTACAGTATCCGTTTTGGTCTACCTGCCTATCAACTTGATACTCTTTTCCAGAAACCTCAAAGCTCATCGATACTTCGCATGACTCTTCCCCCCATTTAACAACCCGCGATATTTTGTCAAAATCTATCGAGAAGGTTCTTCCAAAAAGGACAAAAGAGATCGCTTCCCCTATAGAAGTTTTTCCCGACTCGTTTCCACCTGATATAGCAATCACACCATCTTTTGGTATATTTTCTAATTGCAATCGAGAATATTTGAGAAAATTATCTGCTTTTAGGCTATTGATTATCATTTTCTTTCCGTAGAGTTTTTCTAAAAATGGTTAGCGACAATTTGAAGTTTTAATGAGCTTAATAACCATATCAGCGGCATCACTGACATCTCTTTTAATAAGAACTTCTGCGCCATCTATTGAATCAATTCTATCTTCAATAAAACTAGAAAATATATCTATAATTCTTTGCTGATTTACACTATTAAAATCATTGCCGTGCTGATTTTTTATAGGGTTATCCTGTTCCATCTTTTTCTCTTTATATTGTCCACTATCTATGCGAAATCAAGTTATTTTAGTTCAGGTATCTCGTTTAATCGAAACTATCTGGCGCCTCTCTTTTTTTGTAGGCTTGCCATCTGTTACTGGACGAGATGCCCTATCCATTTTATACAGCTCTGTCATCACTTCCCGCTTTTTAACACTCTCTGACGTCTCTTCATATTGCAATACGGCAACTTTCGCTGAAACTCTTTTATCAAGCAATCCTCTTACTACAAGAACCTTTTCATAGGGGCCATTACTTATTAATACCTCAGCGCCGAGTTTTACCTCTTTAGAAGGTTTAGGGCGAACTCCATTTAACCTTATTTTGCCGCCATTTATTGCCTCTAGTGCTAATTTACGCGACTTGAAAAACCTAGTAGCCCATAACCATTTGTCTAACCTTACCTTTTCCAACTCTGTTCCCATACGGAAAATGCCTGTATTAAATAAAATATTTTATTATCGAGAACTAATTTCCTAGATAACAAAATATTCTAGCTTCATTAAAAATGGAAGTTAAATAATATATAGATTATTCAACAAAAGGAAGAGCTCTTAAGAAAACTAATGGCCGTGGTTATTTCGCAGGGGCATGGGTAGCGCTGGCATCAATCTCAACCCTATTTCTACCGCCATCTTTTGCTCGATATAACGCTTGGTCAGCACGCTCTACAAAAACTTCATATTCTTCATCTGGACAGTATTGCGCGCACCCCAAACTTACAGTGATATATACATCACCGGTTTCAATCACTATCGGATCTTTTTCAATATCATCTCTGAGCTTTTCCGCTACTCCTCGAGCGCCATAAACGTCACACTTAGGTAAGATCAATACAAACTCTTCCCCTCCATAACGACATACTACATCCATTTTGCGAGCTCTTTTAAGCAGTCTTTGTGCAACATCCTGTAATGCGACGTTTCCAGCAACATGACCATGGGTATCATTGAAATTCTTAAAGTGGTCAACATCGATAATAATTATACCCAAATGATATTTTCCAGCACTGCGACGATATTCCATAATTCTATGGCTTAACTCGTTCTGGAAAAAGCCAAAGTTATATAATGAAGTTAGATTATCTTTGGTAGCTAGTTCGTGCAGCTGACTTACCTTTTGCTCCAGAACTTCATTTAGCTCTTCAATTTTATGGTTCTGTAATTCTACTCTGCCATATAGCTTGGCATTACCTATAGCTGTCCCAATAAACGATCCCAATAGGTCTATCATTTTTTTATCTTGCTCTGATAACTCGGCTACTTCGGCCAAACTCCACAACCATATCAACCCAACAGGCTTACCCTTTTGCCTTATTGGCGCACAGAAAAAGGTACGAGCATTAGGTATAAGATCAAGTGCATCATGATCCTTCTGCGACATTGGCAAATGTCTAATCTCAGTTACATCGGGGATAAACATATATCTATTTTGAATAAATACCGCGGGGGTTGTTCCATCAGACACATCAATTTTATACTTAGTTTTTGGATAATATTCACACCATCGGGTAAATACATCACGATACTTCTCGTCAATAATTGTGCTTTTTTGCACTACAAGTTCATCATTATCCAGCATTAGCACGCCAGCCAGATCAAATGAAAATTTACGCAATAATTCTCTAGAGATCATGTCATAGATCTGGTCTACAGAAACAAGGTCATTTACTTCAGATACAAACGCAAGAAAACGTTCGTGCTCTTCAGCTGCTTTATTTATAAGATCTTCTTGCTCACGCATATATGCAAAATACATTGCGTTGGTAAGCTGAGTACCAAAGAAGCGTACTATTTCCTGTAAGGCTGCTGAATTAGCTCCGTGAATAATATTCTCTTGATTAAATACCATGACAGTACCAATCACATCCATCATATTAAATATTGGGACAACAACAAGGGTCTTCATCTTCCAACGTTCAAAGCGTGTTTTTGTATTGCCTGGATAGTTTTCAATATTCTCTTCGGTAATAGTGATTGCACGCTTTTCCCGCATACCGCGTGTATTAGCGTCAGTCACACTCAATGGAAATTTATATTTGCAATAAGATTGTTCAATTCCCTTATATTCTGAAGGCAACTCAATTTTTTCACAGATCAAGTTATCACCACCTCGATCTATAAGGTTAATTAACATCCCATCATATTTACCAAATCTTTTGATCTCATCTGACATTAACGATAGTAATTCAGTAAGGTCAACAGTGTTATGAATAGCTTGCAGTAAATCAAATTGACGGGTTTTCTCTTTTAACAGATCCGCTTTTTCACTAACGTTGTCTGTCTTTGAATTTGGTGCTTGTTCCATATAATATTTTTTTACCAGTTTCTTTATACTTTAATGTTAGTACATTTTCAGAATATTACAGTTCAACAGCCTTTTGCAAGCATAGCTTTTAACAGAACCAACCTGTTGCATCTATCACATTGAAAACACATATTAATTTTATAATAAAAGGTAAGCTTATAATCTATAAAAACAAAATAAAATAAATGAATAAAAAAATCATGCTACCTACCCTCTAACGAGCCCAAATAGCATGATTCATCATTGTAATTATTAACAATAATATTTCTGTGACGGAGCTTGTGTTTTGCAAGTTTGTTATATTTTTTCATATGTAAGTTTTTACTTAACTTTGCATATTACTCATCAACTAACTCCTCAACATCAAAACATAAATCTGCACATTTTTTTCAGAAATCCTGACTCCATTCGATTCATCATCCAAGTTTCTGCAGCTCTTTTACTTAAGAACCCCATTGTTGGAAATGAATGTTGTAAGAACATGATATCGTGCATCCTCATTTTCTTTTGAATCGCCAATCCCCACTCATTAATCATCTCTCCAGAACCTTCACCAACAATAAGAGCTCCGTAGATTTTTCCGGTTACGCTTGCATATATCTTTACGTAACCCACTCCAATGTTTTCAGCTATAGCTGCGCCGTAATCAGAATAATTCATCTTAATTACTTCGTATTTAACGCCTTTTTGCTTAAGCTGCTTTTCGGTCATACCAACATGTGATATCTGTGGGTCGGTAAATACCGTCCATGGAACAACATAACTTTTAAACTTACGGCGCATAGGGCCGAACATCATGCTATTCATTATCGCAATCATACCTTGATGCATTGCAGAGTGTGAAAGCATGTAATGTCCATTACAGTCTCCTACACCATATATATTTGAAGCTGTGGTCTGCAGATAATCATTAACTTTGATAAACCCCTTTTCATTAGTTTTAATCCCTGCAGCTTTTAGGTTTAACGCTGAAAAGTCTGGTTTTCTTCCAGTAGCTACTAGTAACTTTTCTCCCTCTAACACATCACCATTACTACTAATTACCTTTATGGTTTCGCCATCTTTCTCTATCTTCTCAATCTTTGCGCCGTTATAAACTGCAATTCCTTCTTTCTCAAAGCTTTGCTTTAGCAGTTCCCCAGTCTCTTCATCAGAACCAGGAATAAGGTGTTCATCCATATGAATAAGCGAACATTTTGTACCCAGACGACTAAATGCCTGAGCCATCTCGGTTCCGATTGCCCCACCACCAATAATAACCATGCTTTTTGGAATCTCTTCCAGAGTAAACATATTCTCATTAGTTAAAATATCTACGCCTTCAATTCCAGGAATTGGTGGGACCATTGGCCGGGTTCCAACTGCCACAAAAATTCTCTTCGCTGTAACCGTTTTATCACCAACTTTTACTGTGTTTTTATTTACAAACTCTGCAGAACCCTCTGCTAAAAGAAGATCAACTTTTTCAAACATTGAAACGGTTTTTGCATCATTTATATACTTAAGATACTCTTTAATCTTGGAAAATGGCTTGAGCACATTCGGCTTTTGCCCAGCTTCCAACTCCATTTCAGCAAGCTTTTCAAACTGATGCCTGGTTTTAGCCATACGAAGAAGTGATTTACTAGGAATACAACCAACATTCATACACTCGCCACCAAGCTTAAATTTCTCAATGGCACATACCTTCAATCCCATTTCGGCCCCCATCACCGAAACAGCCATACCTGCTGGCCCAACTCCAATTGTAATTAAGTCGTAATCATATTTCATACTTGTCACCTATTTCTCTCTATCGAATGGCCAAGATACAATCCCGCCTTCTAAAACCTTCACATTAGTATAGCCAATTGATTCCAGATATATTGCTGCCTCATAACCACGCAATGATATTTTGCAATAGGCAATAATTTCAGCATTTTTATCTTGTGGCAACTTATCAGTGTTCGCACGTAATGCACCAAGTGGAATTTTTAATTCGCCAAAACCAAAACGCATCTCTTCAAATTCATCTGGACCACGCACATCCAGTAAACATAGATCTTCTTTGTCATCTAATTTTTGCTTCACTTCGGTTGAACTAATGCCTTTCATTCGTCCAAGCATTACATTTTCTAACACATGCGCCGCAGTAATAAAATTATCTATCGCAGGAGAAAACGGTGGTGCATAAGGTAAATCAAGATTAATCAGATCAGACACATTCATCTTGCCATGTAATGCCATTGCGGCTTGCGCTACTCTTTTAGATACATCGCCAGTACCAACTGCCTGCACACCTAAAAGTTTACCTGTTTTCTTATCGGCAACCATTTTGATAACTATTGGCATAGCACCCATAAATGTCGGTTTATCAGGAGCAGACTGAATCGTTGTAACCACATCAAAACCTTCTATCTTAGCCATTGTTTCTGACAAACCGGTACTTCCTGCAGCAAAGTCAAATACCTTACAGATACCGGTTCCAACCATACCTAAATACTCTTCTTTATTACCAATGGTAATATTTTGACCAATCACCCTGCCCTGAAGGTTTGCGGCATCACCCATCGGCCAATGCATCTTTTTATTTGTAATAAGGTTAATCACTTCAACACAGTCACCTGCAGCATAAATATCTTCATCACTGGTTTGCATATATTTATCAACAGTAATACCACCAGCCTCTCCAATATCTAGACCGGCATCTCGGGCCAAATCAGAGTTTGGAATAACGCCAATTGCACTAACTACAAGGTCGCACTCTATGGTTGAGCCATCACTTAATGCAACTCCAGTGACTTTGCCATCAGATCCGGTTATCTCTGATACAGCAACTCCGGTTACAACACCTGAGCCTTTGCTCTTAACATGTCTTTCAACCAGTTTAGCCATCTCATAATCAAGAAAGGTTAGAATCTGCTCGCTACGTTCAACTACGGTAATTTTGATTCCAGCAAGGGTGAAGGCTTCACAAACTTCAATGCCAATTAAACCACCACCAACAACGACAACATGTTTTGCATTCTGCTTAACAGCCTCATCTTTCAAATAGCGGGCATCTTCCATTGTATGCAGATGAGACACACCTTCTAAATCAATCCCTGGAATATTAGGTCTGATTGGTTTTGCCCCAGTACATATAACTAGCTTGTCATATTTCTGCTCTAGCTGCTCTCCAGTTTTAACGTGTCTCGCCTTAACAGTTTTTGCACCACGATCAATCTCTGTTACTTCTGTACCAACAATCGCATTAATATCTTTTACTTTAAAATAAAATTGAGTATCGCGTGGTACACCTGTTGGTGTACAAATAAGTTTTATCTCTTCATCAAACATACCACCAATAAAATACGGGTATCCGCATGATGCCATACTCAGATTATCTGCTTTTTGAATTATAGTTATCTCCGCATCTGGATCCATTCTTCTTGCTTTAGCAGCTGCTTTAGGACCTGCTGCAGAACCACCAATTACAACAATTTTCTTACTCATCTCTAAGCCCTCAATTATTTAAATATTTTATCTGTGAATTTGACGTACCAAGCAGCAGACTGCACCTGGATTATGTAGGCCAAAGCAATAACAATAGCTATCTCGGCCCCCTGATCTGAAAAAGCAGTCATTGCAATTGCCAATGCAATAGATAAGTTGCGCATCACTGTTCCATAAACAAGCGCAATTGCATCTTCTTTGGCAAAAAACAACTTTCCAACCACTGTACTCAATACAAAGTTAATCAAATAGATTCCTGCCAAAGGAAAAAACACCCTAATTATTAAGTTAGGATCAGATGTTATGTCTTTGGCTTTAAGTGCCATAGCAACAAACACAATCCCTAACACCCCTACAGTCGATAGCAGAGGAAATTTACCCTTTAAATTTATATTGTACTTTTCAACACCTATCGTCTTGACCACAACCTTTCTGGTAATAACCCCAGCAATCATTGGTAAGAAAACTATTAACATAATTTGGGTAAATATTTTAATTAATGGGATATCGACAGCAGCCCCTGCGAGTATTTTTATATAAAGAGGAGTTAAAATTGATCCGACAATAAGTCCAACAACGGTCATCTTGATCGCTGCAGCCATATTCCCATTGGCAAAACCTGTCCATGAAATAGTCATACCACTAGTTGGCAATAGCGCTGCCAATAATAGTCCAAGCATGATTGCAGGAGAGTCAGAGAAAAAAGTGACTCCTAAAAAATAAGCCACAAAAGGGATCACCAAAAAATTAATCGCCTGCGCCGTCAATTGAACCTTTAATCCGCCACCCTGCAATAGCTTTTCCACTTGAAGATTTACCATCATTGGATAAACCATCAAAAATGTAAGAGGAATAATTGTCGCCTTCAGAAAAGAAGAATCAACGAACGAACCAAAGAGAATCCCCCCAAACATTAAAACAGGAATAACAATGATAAGTTTTTTTTGGATTTGCTGAAGAATTCGCCACATGGTCTAGCTCAATATTGTAATAATATCACCATGCTACAACACCCCATCAAATGTTACAATATTACTTTTGTGTTTTTGTGAAAAACTTCCGCCGCCAGATTTTATTTCAAGCATGGCGTTGGAAGGTATTCCTTTATCTGATGAAGCGATGTCTGAATTAAATCAATATTATTTCTTGAGCTATTGAACCACGCAACAAATTTACTCATCTCACTATCTAGCAATTCTGGTGGAGGCGCCACATAATGAACTTTACGTTTTCCTATTGCCCCAGAAAACACCTCCATCTCATCTTCACGAAACTTGCCAGCATTAACCTCATATAAAATAGATTCTTTACCTGCAAACAAATTATTGTGCCACTGAAAAACCCTATCTGCACTCAGTTCAGCTTCAGTATTTCTTGTTGCATCAAACAATAATTCAGACACACCATCATCTTGTGGTTTAATTTTCGCTACTCTATCTAGAGTAACTCCAATCTTTTTAGCCATTGAGGATTTAACTGAAGCGACATTTAAACTTTCCCCTTCGATTGCATATGAATTAACAGCATTTTACAGCAAAGCATCTAGTTGAGTTTCTAAAGACTCTTTAGACTTTATTGCATCATAATTACCAAGCAAACGCCCCTGTAACAACCTGATTTTAACAAGGTCATCATTAAGTGCCGCAAGATTCCAATCAAAATCAGGCCATTTACTCTGCTGCCATATCCACATTAATCTAGTCTCCATACTAACTGAGCCGATTATACATTTTATTCGGCTCACATATTGAGCCAGTTATAGTTTAAATTCGGCTCAATTGCATGAGAAACAACAAAAAACCACAAACAGACCTAACACCTCGACTGCGCTCATAAACAAAGGAACGCGGTTTCAAGTAATAAGTGCAATTTAATCCTGCTTAACTATAATAAACGACATAAATACCATAAAATAATCAATACATTCTCAGTTAAAGAACAAATAGCATGGATTCGCTTAAAACATCGCAAGAGATCTCTATATTATTAAATGCCGCTGTTACAGCTCATCAACAAGGCAATCTACAATTAGCTCTTGATAAATATCTTCAGATCTTAAAATCATCACCAAAACATCAAGATGCCTTACATCTAGCAGGACTTGTTTACTTTCAAGCCGGGCATAATACTCAAGCCATAGAATATATTGAAAAGGCCATTGTAATTGCGCCTAATCACGCTAACTTTCACAGCAATCTTGGCCTAGCATACGCAGCTGAGAACAACCTCAAAAAAGCAATAGAAAGCTACAACCAGGCTACTAAAATTGATCCAAAACATGCAGATGCTTGGAACAACCTTGGTATATCACTATTTAATAAAGGTGATTTTAAACAAGCAATTAACGCATACAGAAAAAGCATCAAAATCAACAAAAAACACTTTCAAGCATACAATAATCTTGGTAACGCACTCAGAGAGATTAAAGACTTTAACGAAGCAATCAATCAGTTCAAAAATGCAATCAGGATTACTCCAAATTATCCCGAGGCACTTAGCAACCTTGCCAACACCTTCAAAGATATCGGCAAGACCAAATCAGCAATCAAATATTACCAACAAGCAATTGCGATAAACCCAGAATACGCTCAAGCATATAACAACCTTGGAATTGCTTTACATGAGCTAGGTAAAACAACTCAAGCTATCGAGAGCATAAACAAATCAATTCAACTATTACCAAACTACCCCGATGCATATAACAATCTAGGGAATATCTTTAAAGAAAATGGGGACTATGAGCAAGCTATAAACAATTACCAAAAGTCTTTAGAGTTAGAGCCAAACTCATATAGCACCAATAACAATATTGGGCTTGCCTATAAAGATCTGAAAGATTCTGCAAAAGCCATAGAGCACTTTACCCAATCGATAACCCAAAACCCCAATTTTGCAGAGGCATATAACAACCTAGGGGACACCCAAGAAAATATTGGAGAAACCGACAAAGCGATAGAAAACTACCAACAAGCCATCTCCATCAATCCTCAATTTGCCAGTGCATTAAATAACTTAGGCAATTGTCTAGAAGAAAAATGTGATTTTATCGGCGCACAACAAAAATTCAAACAAGCTATTAAAATAGACAACAACTTTGCCGAAGCCCACTTTAACCTCGGCACCAACCTTATGCTATTTGGAGATTTCACCAACGGCCTAGAAGAGATGGAGTGGCGTTTTAAAACTCAGCGTTGGAAAGATAAATACAAACAGATGTTACCCAAACCAAAATGGAACGGAAAAGAATTTAAAAACAAAACCCTGTTGATTCATGATGAACAAGGGGTGGGAGACACTATACAGTTCATCAGATACATCCCAATCATCAAAAAACTTGGCGACAAAGTTATTCTGCACATAAAACCGCAGTTAAAAGAATTGGTTAAAAATATTGAAGGGATCGATCAAATAATTGAAGCTGAAAAAGATATCGCTCCAAACATAGACTACGACTACCAGATATCGATAATGTCACTTCCATATATCTGTAATACAACTTTAGAAAGCATCCCCAGTGAAGTGCCTTATCTCTACGCAGACAGCAATAAAATAGAACAATGGAAGCAATATATTGACCTTACAACCGATAAAAAAAAGGTCGGCATAGTATGGAAAGGAAATCCAGAACACAAAAATGATCGCAATCGCTCCTGCTCTCTTACAGATTTTCAATCTCTAGCTAACCTTAATGAAGTTCAGCTTTATAGCCTGCAATATGGAATCAAGGATACGGAACTGCAACAACTGCCAGGAATAATTAATCTTGGCAAACACTTTAAAGACTTCAACGATACAGCTGCTGCAATTCATCATCTTGACTTAATTATCACTGTAGACACATCCGTTGCTCATCTTGCAGGAGCAACGAATAAACAGACCATTATTCTACTCCCGCATAATCCAGACTGGAGATGGATGTTAGAAAGAGAAGATTCACCATGGTATCCATCCGTTAAATTACTAAGGCAAAATATTTCAATCTCTAAAAAGTCATTATTCAACACTATTTGTAATGAACTCAATAAAAATACCGATGCTATTATTAAAAATAGAAATACCATAAAATAGATAACAAACTAGTAATGGAAAAATAAAAGCATGGATTTATCATGAATAAACCACACCCAATTCGACTTCGCCCTGCTATAGAAAACCGTATTGGCACAACAGCATTTTTCAGGAATAGACCGCTTTATGAAACCATTTTCCAAGAATTATTAGCTAGCGGAAAAAGTGAGTTTAAGATTATTTTTCATGCATCTTCAATTGGTGCAGAAGTTTATTCATTTATTATTGAATATTTGGCAAATAATTATAATGAGTTTTTTAACATCACGTGCTATGCAACTGACATAGAGCAGCATTTCCTAAACTTTTCTAAAGCTGGGATATATCCTATTCAAATTTTGCAGGGTATGACCCCCTTAGAACAAAGTTTCTTCTCTACTGATGAGCAAAATGCGGTAGTTTCCGATAAAGTTAAGAATCATTTAACCTTTCTCCCAGCATCAAGTTTTACAGATTTTGTTAGTAATGATACATATGATATCGTCTTTCTTCTTAACGCACTTATTTATGTTCCTGAAGAGCAGCAATCTTTAACTATCGATAAAATCTCAAACTATAATAGTAAGTGGTTTATTACCAGTGCATTTCATAGGGAAACAATCAAAAGTGATCTAATAAGAAATGAATATTACCCTATAATAAATAACATTGAACTTATCCACAACTCATGGCTAGACCGTCGAGTGAATACTACTATTAATGAAAAAAGAAATGGGATTTATGCTGACTGGTCTCTTCCTGAATATTCAGAAATTGAAGATTATGAATATAAATATTGTGCAATATTTAAAAAGACTAAATGCCCTTAAAAACCTTGCATAGAGGAATAACAAACAATAAAGTTTCTCATCAACACTTATCCATAAAACCACACATTTTTCACTCCTCATAGGTCAAGGTGGTTTGAACTTATTCAGAATATCAATGCATTAAATCAGCAAATCCACCGCCTCTACTATAATTAAACATATAAATACCATAAAATCGACATCAAACTATTAATGGAAAAATAAAAGCATGGACTCGCTTAAGAAACAACAGAAAATTTCTGCTCTATTAAATGCAGCAGTTGCAGAACACAAAATTAACAACATCAAATCAGCTCTTGATAAGTACAATAAAATATTAAAAATCACTCCAAAACATAGTGAGGTATTACACCTTACTGGGCTTGCATATTTTCAATCTAATCAGAAAGAATTAGCCATAAAATACATCAAAAAAGCAATAAAACTAAATAATCAAGAACCAAAATTTTATAATAGCCTTGGCATGATTTTGCTCAATCAAAAACCGAATTTAACAACAGTCGAAGACCTAAACAAGATTGTAAAATCAGATAGTCAAAAAAAAATAAACTCAACAGAAGTGCAAAATACAAGTCACATAAAAAATCTGCTAGCAGCAGAAAAAGCTTATATCAAATCATCCAAATTAGCCCCAAATAACCACTTAACTTATTTTAACATTGGTTCAATACAAAGGATTACGAACAAACCTAATGACGCAATAAAAAATCTCCATACAGCGATATCTCTCAACAATCATCATAAAGAATCATATAACGAACTTGGATTAACTTACTTTAACCTTGGGCAGTTCGAAGATGCTCACAATGCATTTAACAATGCTATAAAAATCGACGAGAATTTTTTTAAAGCCCAAGCTGACAACTCATTAGTATATTTATCTGAAGGCAATTTTAAAGAAGGATGGCAGAGGTATGAAACCCGAGGAATGGTGATAACGAGAAAGGCCGACAACATTGACGCCTTGAAAAAAATTCCTTTATTAGATTCAGAGTATAAGAGCACCAATACTCCACTTATAATCCTTCCTGAACAAGGGGTAGGCGATGAGATAATGTTTGCCAGCCTACTTCCAGAGTTTATTAAAAACTACCCAGGCAATATAATATTAATTTGTACTACCCGCTTAATCCCTATATTCCTGAGGTCATTCCCTAGCATAACTATAAGTAACCTAAAAAAGATTCCAATTCCTAATAATCTGTCAAAAATCTTTATTGGCAGCCTTCCAAAACTTTTAAGAAATTCAGAGTCTGATTTCATTCAAGCAGATAGTTACCTAATACCAGACAATAAGAAACAAATATATTTCCAACATAAACATAACTGCGATAACAATCTTCGTATTGGTATTTCTTGGAGAAGTGGAAACCCATTAGAAGGCACAAGAAGGTCTATTGACCTTAGCAGCCTTTCAAACCTGCTATCCCAACCTGGTTGCTCTTTTTTCAATCTACAGTATGGTGATATTTCTGAAGAGCTGAATAATTTCGCATCTGATACAGGCACTAGAATTATCAATGATGCAGAAATTGACCCCTTAAAAGACATTGATAGCTATATCTCTTTCGCATCTACCCTTGATCTAATTATCACAGTAGATAACTCAACAGCCCATATAGGTGGGGCACTTGGAATACCAACTTGGGTTATGCTACCTTATGCCTGTGACTGGCGATGGATGAGAAATCGAAATGATAGTTTGTGGTACAAATCGTTAAGGCTTTACAGACAAAAAGAGATTGGTGATTGGTCAAATGTAACGGCAGAAGTAATGAATGATCTGACAAATAGAAATATCCAACCTAAGGCTGAATCCCAGCCTCCAGTTGCAGTTAAGCCTCCCCAAAACCAATCACAAAAAAAGAAAGTACAAACCTGTGCCACCAGCCAAAATCAAAAAAATATAAAAACAGACCGAAAAATAGCTTTCTTAAATGACACCACTGATTGGTATCACTGGGGCTGTACTGCAACTAGTGAGGCAATACGCAAAAGAATCATCCAAAATGGGTATAAAAGCCTGAATGTGCCGATTAATTTCACCTACAGTTTTCAATGCATTCCTCAAACATCTGAGGATTTTGATAGTCCAGAATTCTTCAATAATGCTAGCAAAACACATAATGACCTGTTTCAGGCCATCAACAGCTGTGATCAAGTAGTAATTAACGGCGAGGGATCAATTCATCACCTGAGCAAGGTATCACTTTCTCTTTTATATATGGCATATGCTTCCAAAAAATTCCTAAATAAACCTGTGCATATTATCAACCACTCACCATATCCAGAGAATATGAGAGAGCCACAAGATAATTTCGCATTCCAGCTTTATAAAGCGGTATACAACCAACTTGATTACATTGCTATTCGTGAACATATAAGCCACAAATTAATGACATCATATGGAATAAATGCTTCGCTAAGTTTTGACTGCCTACCAATAACTGTTACAGAGGATTACAAACCGGAAAAGCTAGATGCAGAAAAAAACATTGTGGTGTCTGGTTCAGTCTCATTTAGTAAAGATAGGATTGCTGACCTGGGTAAGTTAGTGCAACATTTTCATCAACAAGGCTACAAGATAAAAGTATTACATGGAGCGAAAGCATTCCCAGCTCAAGATGATCTGATATTTATTCAAGAGCTGCAAAAGCTCGATTTTAAAAGCTATGAGGTTATTGATGCCAAATCACTTACTGAGTGGCTGGATTGCATTAACTCTGCAAATGTATTTATCTCGGGCAGATTCCACCATTCACTTGCTGCAATATATCTTGAAACACCATGCGTAATGATGGAGAGCAATACCCTTAAGAATGTTGCGCTGGCAGAGACATTTAATTTACCTGAGCCAATTAAGTTCGACTCTGAAAACTTTTTTGAAGAGTTGCTGGATAGGACAGAAAAGGCTCTTAATAGTGAACCGGTTGATATAGCTCTTCGTACAAGTTTACTACAAAGGTCTGAAGTTAATTTTGCGAAGATTAAGGAATTAAGTTGATCCTTCGCTTGTGCTGAGCGTAGTCGAAGTGCGCTCAGGGATCTTAAGAAATGGAGCTCATGGATCTTGAGAGATGCCCCCAAGAACCTTTTGGTTTTACTATACGAATTAAAATATACTCAATAAGCTGAAAAACTACTTGTGCGCCTGATAAGCAGAAGTAGCTTTTTGTGATTTTTTAACCTGACGAGACATCTGTGCCACTTCTTGCTTTGCGTTATTTGCAAACTTTTGTAGTCGGGTATTAATCTCAAGAACTTCAATGATTATTTTGTGTATCTCTGGGGATTGCTCTTCTGAAACATCGGTTGAGAAAATATGTTTTGCGAGTTCCATTCGCCTTGGTTCATTTTCTTTTGCAAATGCAAGATCTGATTTTCCCAAATGAGTCTCTATCTCTTTGGTCAGAGATAGGAGCTCATTTGCTAAGGCAATTTTATCTTTCATCTAATTATCAGGACACCGCAACTTTAGAGTGCTCTTCTCGTACATCAACGGGAATAGCAGTCCATGCTTCTTTAATCTCTGACATTAATGAAACAACTTCATCAAATTTTGATTGGTTGTTATGCAGATTACCCTCTACAAGAGCTCTTTGCATATAGTCATACAAGTCATCAAGATTTGTAGCAATATCGCCACCTTTCTCTTTATCCAAGCTGGCTTTTAAACCATCAAGAATAGAAACCGCTTTACTTACGCTTTCACCCTTGACTCCAACATTGTTATCTTGCATTGCAGCTCTAGCTATTGAAATTTTATCAATAACACCTTGCATCAACATCTGAATTAACTGATGAGGATTGGCATAAGCTGTACCTGAATAGGTATCGATTTCCTTGTATCTTTGTGTTGCGTTATGATAACTCATTTCGTTGACTCCATTATTGCCCTGTAATTTTAATTATTATTGAACATTGTTACACCTGGCAACAAATCCAACTGAGTAGAAAGATAACTACCTATTGAAGTATATTGAGAAACCAGCATATCCATAGCATTAAATGTTGATAAATATCTGGCTTCTATTTTTTCAAGCCTTGCTGCTAGTGATGCTCTCTCTTCATCTATCTCGGTAACACTAAATTCTATACCATCAACCTTTGAATCAATTAACCCTGAAGATTTAACATATTCATCCAGTAGATCAAACATTGAATCTGCTAATCCTCGTGAAAAGTTAACGGATCCACGCAGGCCAGTTGTTGCTCCTGTGATTGTCAGCATCAAACCTTGTGTTTTACTACTAGATCCAGTTAATTCCTGACCATCACCATTTGCTAACTTACCACCAATTGTTCCGGCAACATCAACACCATCGGTACCGGAGCCAATTGCAAAACCCAACTGGGCCTCAGTATTTGTATCGACCGATGCGAACTGAACTTTAGAGCTGGAACCATAAGAAGATGAGTTAAATGTGAACTTCTTTGCAGTATCATCATAAGAAACTTGGACCGATACACCATTGTTATTAATGTTTGCATCGCCATTGATTTTACTTTGTATCTCCGCAGCAAGGGAGCTTCCTGATGAATAGTCACCATTACTAATATTAATGGTGCCAGAAGATACTCCATCTATCTTTATTGAAAAGGAGTTATTGTCATCATTAATATTAAGTGGAGCTGCAAAATCTAAAACACCAGCACCATCATAGGTAGCTTTGGACGCTAACTGGGTAACATTAACCGCATACTTACCAGCCTTGGTTTCATATGAGCTGGTTAGATAATTAACATAGCTATCGGTAGGCTTTCCAACTGGGGCAAAAATTGCCCCTATCTCATCAAAATTCTCATCAATTATCTTATCAAGTTTAAAGCTATCTAGTTTAAGCATTCCTGATAACTCTGGGCGTTTAAAATCATCATCATCCTCATCCAATATGGTTGAAGAGGCATCATATACACGGCTTGAAATTCCGATATTAGAGAGTGAATTAAAGCCGCTGGCAACACCGCCAACAGCAGAGGATATTATGCTTCTTACTTCACTCTCCATACTTCTTAGCAATGACTCACCAAAAAGCACACCTGCAGTATTAGTATCAGCATTATATTCATTGTATTTTGAGATGGAGTAAACCATGTCATTGTACTTGTCTACAAAATCTGTAATCAGATCTTTAACGCCGCTTTTATCCTGTGAGATCTCTAAAGTTACGGTCTCTGATAGATCAGCCTTTTGCAAATCAAGGGTAACCCCGGGAATTGCCCCAACAACCTGATTGGACGAGCTAGTTATCTCCAAGCCATTAATAGAAAGCAGAGCATTTTGCCCCGCCTGAACCTGGGTCAAATTAGTTGCGCCGCTATTAAATGCTAATTGTGACAGACCGGAAGTATTTGTATCGGTGCCATCATCGTCATCAACGGTGATCTCCATACTCATATCTTCACCAGTATCTGATGTCATCACCATTTTATATTGATCAGTACCAACCTTAATTATGGTTGCCTGTATCCCCATGTCTGCATCATTTATTGCATCACGAATCCCAGACAATGAGTTATCACTACTAGTAAGATCTAAGGTTATCGAAGCAGCATCACCATTTTGGGTAAAGCTAGTATAAGCATCAGGCTCTGTATGAACAGTAGCACCAAACTTAAAGGTAAGAGATCCAGTTCCAACTGCATCGGTAGTACTGGTAAATACACCAGTACTAAGAGAATGACCTTTCGCTTTTCGCTCCACATCTATCTCATAACTACCATTGTCTGCAATTGAGCTGGATGTTGCTGTTAATATCTCTTCATTGCTAGATGTAGCAGTTTTTGTGGTAAACGTAGATATGGTATCCAACTTACCAACTGCTGTTTGAAATGAATACATGGTACTTTTTAAACTACCATAGGCAGAGATTTGCGCATCATAGAGCTTTTCTTTAGTATCCATGCGCTCTACTGCTGGATCTTCTTCTGCACTAACGAGGCTTTCTACCAATTCTGCAACATCAATTCCTGACCCAAGACCAAGTGATGTGATTGCTGATGACATAAATTAACCTCCGAGTTGTGCAACATATTTCCTACGATACAATATAGCAGAATCACAGGATCAATGCTTTCTTCTTAGGCCTTATATTGGACCTCATATTGTGCTCATTGTTTTGGTTTTCACAAGCAATTTTAAGGTTTTTTTGCAATATATGGTTTTCTACTTAATTTCTCATGTTTTCTGCTTTGAAAACATATAGATCTACAGTAATAGTATCGGCTGAAACAGGGAAAACTTTAGGATTGGTTTAAATGTTTTGAGAATATAGTTTTGTAGATGAAAATACTGTGATTTCAAAACAAGGTGGCTTCGACTGCGCTCAGCCGACTTGTTTTTTATCACCTCCCCTAAAACCCACATATTGGCTGAGTAGATTCAAAGCAACCAGCGCAAATTCAATTCACCACCAACCTCACAAGCCTACAAGTCGGCTGAGCGCAGCCGAAGCCACTCACGCAAATTTAATTCA
>JAWSVA010000007.1:0-58258 GCA_033852155.1 Gammaproteobacteria bacterium
GTTTCCCCGGACAGTAGTGCGCTTTCGCGGGAATGACGGAGAAGGCGCAGGAATGACGGTGTGAAAGCGGAAGGTGGATTCCAGCCTTCCTATTACTTTATAAATTTTTCTTGACCCTTCGACTACGCTCAGGAATCTTGAAAAATTCAAGTCTAAGAAATAACAATACTCTTTACTGAGCACTGGCATTCAAAAGACGGAACAACCTTCAATACTTAACTGCTAGCCATTCATCCAGCAGCTCTTGATTAAGAAAAGCCCCTTGTTGCACGACTGTGTTTAGATCGGTTTCTTTTTTGATGTAGAATATATCTGCAAGATAGCGGGTAAATTTGTCACGCCAGTAGGTTTTAACTGTAATAAATTCACACTGGTTTAGGCAGTCTTCAATATATCGTTTGGCGTTTTGCCCATCTTCTGTTGTTAACTCTTTGGAGTTGATACCTTTGAGCCTTAGCTTTTGCGTGGTCAAGGTATTAAATCCCAGGTCTATATCTACCCATATGGTGTCACCATCGATAACTTCTATTACGTAGGCTTTGTAGGTGTAGTATGGCACTACCCCTTTATCCATATTGGTGAAGCTGTATTGTTGTTGGCTTTTGGTAACCTGTACGACATTATCTTCTGATAGGTCCTCTACTGCGTCTACAACAGGGCTATTTACGTAGGTTCTAAAACCTAGGTCAACCATGGTTTTGCCTCGCTTGGTTTGCAGGCGATAGGTATGTGGTTGGCCACGTACAACTTTTAGGATGTGTCTTTGGGGTGGCTGTTCAGCGTTATCATCCGCTTGCTCTTCACCAAGATCTTCTAGACTTTTTTCTTTGATTTTCTGTTTTTTGACTAGTTCTTTAAGGTCTTTTACGCTGAGTTTCTCTTCTATGACTTTTTGTTCAAATTCCTGCCTAGATTCAGTTTCTGGCACATGAACAAGTACTCGAATATGAGTCCATGTCAATTGTCCACTCGAGTGGACAATGTCTGGGTATTGTTCGTGATAAAGAATACTGTCGTATAATATGGTGCGAGATAAACTTAACTCTTTCGATAACTGCGGAATTACATAAGTGGCATAATCTTCCCGCCCCTCATTCTGCAATAAGTGCTCTTTGATATGCTTACCTACACTCCAATAGGTTATCCGTTTTTCCTGCTCCATTGCGTTAATGGCGCGCTCTTTTCCCTCTTCAATCTCTGTACGAATTTCATCTATCAGTGATTGAACATCTGAGGTTACTTGGGTGGTTGGTAGATTTTTGTCCATGAGGGAATTATACAAAAAATTAATTATTATTGTTACTTGAAAGGATATTAGATAATAAGCCGCATTATTTTTTTACGAATAACACGGCTATTTTTAGGTGCTACTTCTTCAGGCTTTTCCATTCTAGCGGAACAAATTTTCCACCTTTGATAACGGTTGGCCATATTTTGTTGCTTGCTTGGTGCAGATCTTTTGAGAAGGTTATTGGAACACCTATACCTGCATCATAACTACTAATTGTATGGACTCCATCAATCAGATCTTCTGTTGCAGCTGTTTTGGACTTTTTAAGCCCTTCTACTAACAGTTTTGCAGCAATATAGCCTTCTAAAGATACAAACCCTGGCAGACTATCAGGTGAATATTTCTTTAGAGCATCTCTATATTCTTTAACTCCTGCATCATCAGCATTAAAGTGCGGCACCACTTGGGTTACAACTACACCTTCGCCACCAGCACCTAGCGCTTTGGCTAATGCATTACTGCCCACAAAGGAGACATTTAAAAAGATAGCTTTAGGCAAATCTTCTTTAGCTAGTTTAATAAATGCCGAACAAGCCTTGTATGCCCCAACCATGATGACTGCTTTTGGCTCTATCTCTGCATCGAGGATTGTTCCTAAACCATCTTCAACATTGGCGGTATTCCTGGTATATCTACCATGAGCCAACTTCTCAGTTTTATTGAATCCAGCTGCTTTTAATGCCTTTACTGCACCATTATATCCAGCATCACCATATCCGTCATTTTGGGTAAAGAACGCTATCTCTTCAGGTTTGATGCCATTGTCCATCAGCCCTTTTACCATCGCTGCTGTCTCTTGCGCATAACTTGCCCGATAGTTGATAATATATCTATCAGGTGGAGATTTTCTTAAAAGTCCCGCTCCGGTAAAGGCTCCAAACAATAGTGTTTTTTGCTTGTTAAAGATTGGTACGGTCACTATTGCTGTTGGAGTGCCGACGTTGCCAATAGCTGCGACAATTTTATTGGCCGTAATTAATTTGGTTACATTTGCTCCTGCCTTTGCCGGCTCATAGCCATCATCAAGAGCGATTAGATTTAACTTTTGTCCATTAACACCGCCTGCGGCATTTATCTGTTTGAAATAAGTTTCTACCCCTAGCTTCATTCCATTCCCTAAAGCTGCAGCTGGGCCACTTAAAGCAACTGACATCCCTATATCGACTGTTTTATCCGCGGCAATACCAGCAGAAACACAAACTAATGAAAGACCAATAGTTGCAGCAACACTTCGACAATATTTTTTAACTATATCCACCTTAAACTCCTTGAAAATCATTCCATATACAGTATTAGTATAACTAGCACATATAGTATTTCCTGTTTTAACAGGAGATTTTGTGGCTACTCCCTCTATATTGTTACTTTTTCTACCTCTAACATGGCAGTAACCATATAAAGATCCTATCCTTATATACGCATGAACTTTTTATTTAATTTCTTGAGCAAAGAGATCCCAACATAGGACAAAATGATAATGCTCTCAGTTAAAGGTCTTCTTATTTCTCTATCTACAGGTGGCATTCTTGCTGTAGTGATCATGTGTATCTTTGGGCTAAACACCTCAAATAAACTAGGGGAGAGAATTGATTCGATGTCCACAGACATTATCCCCATCCACTCTGGCAACTATCACTTAACCCTGGATGCATCTAAGTTTATTGAAAGACAGCATAGTATTGCCAAGGCAAACAGCATCGATGAATTAAAACAATATGAAGATAATAGCCTCATCGAAAAAACATTTACTGATACACAATCATCGCTTGCACAAACATTGAAAAGTTCTGAAAAAGCTCGAGCAGAATTAAATAAACTAGAAGCATCTTTTAAACAGCTAATTACTGATAACAATGCTTTTTATCAAATAAAACAAGACCAATTACAAATCATGGCTGAAAAAACCAACACTACTAAACTTGCAAATACTACCGCTATTAAATTAGATTCGATATCTGAAAAAATCTCTGGTAAGGCTAGATTTACTGCTAAACGAATTTCTCGAAAAATTAATCGTTCACTTAAAAAATATGATAAAAGCCGAGGAAACAATATTGTTGTTGATGCTACTTCAGGCTGTGAAAACTCAACCTGTATCCAGCTAATAGATCAATTTAAAAACTATATAAGGGGCGGTTATACCGATGCTGAACATTTAGCTAACATAGTTAGGTTAAATAGCGCCAAGATGATTGGCCTCGCTGATAAAATATCTGGGGCAGATAATGTTGATACTCTTATCAGTATAAAAGGCAATCACATTACGCAGTTGAACAGCAGCACCAATAGCTCTATTGTAAAACTTAGGCAGCATTCTGATCTTTTTGATGATTCAGAGTCTCTTTTTCAAGAGCAAGAGAAGCAATATTCCAACTTGATGAAGCTAATAGTAACCTCACCACAATCACTATTCACCCTGCAACAGAAGCTAATATCCAGTAACGAAGAACTTGCAAAAACCGGCAACATCATCAATCAGGATATTAAAGTGCTTATATCCCACCTCGATAGTATGTCTGCTATTGCATCTGAGCTGGAGCTAGAATCAAAACAAACAACAGACAATTTAATCTCTGATACTAAAACAATGTCGTTTTTAATCGGCATAGTAACGATGCTTTTCTTGTCAATTCTCGCAGTAGTTGCATATAAAAGAATCAACGGCCCTCTTGCTAAAACCATAGATACACTAAGTCGCATTGCTACTGGCGACCTAACTACACCTGCAGAATATAACCGCAAAGATGAATTTGGGGCTCTTTTTCATAAGATTAGTGAGATGACAAAAAACCTGCAGGATATGATTGGACATATCATCTCTGCGGCCCAAGAAACTGAGGGCTCTACTTCAGATCTGTTATCGATCATTGATACCACCCAGGCCTGCGTTAAGAAACAACTCAATGAGACAAATAACATTGTACAGGCTATAGAAGAGCTTACAATTGGAGCCAAAGATGCTGAACAGCAGGCCAATGAAGCATCCGCTGCCGCCAACAAAGCCAATGAAGATTCAAATACCGGCAACCTGGAAGTACAACACACGATTGATACTATTATGCAGCTAGGTAGCAATACTGAAAATGCCTGTAAAGTGGTTACCGATCTTAAGGATGATAGCCAAAATATTAATATGGTTATCGATGTTATTCGCGGTATTGCAGAACAAACTAATCTTCTCGCACTTAATGCTGCAATCGAGGCTGCAAGAGCAGGAGATCAAGGGCGTGGATTTGCTGTAGTTGCTGATGAGGTTAGAACTCTGGCACAAAGAACTCAAAGCTCTACTGAAGAGATCATGGATATCATCGAACGACTACAAAGTGATGCAGATAAGGCTGCAAACGTAATGATAGAGAGTCAGTCATTAGCCAATACCAGTAGCGAGCAGATTCAAAAAGCAGGTGATGCCCTCACATCTATTTCTACCGCTATTGAGCAGATAGATGGCGTGAATCAAGCGCTTGCAACTGAAGCAAAAGACCAATATATACTTGCTGGAAAAATACAGACCCACACTGACACTATCAAAGAGATGTCTAATACTACCAGTTCGGACGTTAGTAAAATGGTTGAGGCAAGCAACAAGCTTAAATCTGTGTCTGGTGAACTTAGCGCCCTTACAACTAGATTTAAGATTTAGCACTCTTAAAATTTAAGAGTGCTATATTGCCATTTCTAGCATGCAAATATAATTTGTTATTTGAATACCGCACCTGGGTACAAATAAACTAATCCGTTTATTTCAAGAAAATATACGCTGCAAAACCTATCCAAGATGCTACAAGTAAAAACCACGGCAATTTGTCACATTTACACTTTGTTGTTGTTTCTGGCTGTTGAGGGTCTTGATCTTCAGGCTGAGCTTGTACTGTTGAGACCTTTTTCAGCTTCTTATCTAATTCACGAGCTTTAGTCTTGTACTGCTTTTTATAGTGATCGATCCCTTTTTGAATCCCTTGCGCTATCAGTTTGGTTTGTTCTTTGCTTTGCCCTGGACGTTGCGTCGCTTTAGCAACCTTTAGTGCTTCATCTTTTGTCTCATCCGAGACTGTATTGTTTTTCTTGGTGTATTTTGCCATTTTCCCAACCTGATTAGATAACCCATTGTCATTATAAAATAGCATAAAAAAACCCGCTGGTTAGCGGGTTTTTAGTATCTTTAGATATAAGTAAGATTACTTACGTCTTTAGAGCTTTGATACAAACAAGAAAAATTATTTATCCAAATCGGAAAAGCAGGCTATTCCCTCTCTTCAATCCATGTCCCTTGGATTGCTTCAAGTACTTTCTCACCACTATGTTCTGGGTCATCATCAAAATCATCTAGGGCGATAACCATATTTTTCAACTCGAGAAAGTTGAGTGTTAAGGGATCTGCATCGGGAAATTTTTCATCCAGCTCGATCGCTATATCCAGTACATCTATCCATTTAAGACTCATTGTTTTTAACCTTTCTCGCCAACCTGGTTGAGGGTATACTTTGGAATCTCTACGACTAAATCCTTATCACCAATAACTGACTGACATGACAATCTGGAATCAGGCTCTAGCCCCCACGCTTTCTCAAGGTAATCATCTTCTTGATCGGAGATTTCACTAAGTGAGTCAAAACCTTCCCGTATATACAGATGGCAGGTTGCACAGGCACATGCCTTTTCGCAGGCATGCTCAAGCTCTATGCCATTTGCCAACAATGAGTCTAATACCGTAACTCCTGCCTTTACTTCTACTTCGAGGCCATTAGGACAGTAATCTTTGTGTGGCAACAGTTTCATCATTGGCATATTTTTATTCCCTATTCTCTTGTTTCAGGTTCGCAGATTACTTTACGTTTTTCTTCTCATAGTCATCTACCGCTGCCTTTACTGAATCTTCGGCCAGTACTGAGCAGTGAATCTTTACAGGAGGAAGCTCTAGCTCTTCTGCAATCTGTACATTTTTGATCTCTTTGGCTTCTTCTAAAGTTTTGCCCTTTAACCATTCTGTAAGTAGCGAGCTTGATGCGATCGCTGAACCACAACCATAGGTCTTAAAACATGCGTCTTCGATAATACCTGCATCACTTACTTTGATTTGAAGTTTCATCACATCACCACAGCTTGGTGAACCAATCATTCCGGTACCTACGTGCTTATCATCTTTGTCAAAAGAACCTACGTTTCGCGGATTTTCATAGTGTTCGATTACTTTTTCGCTATACATAACTGCTTACCTCAATTTTCTAGTGTTCTGACCATTGCACTTGCGACAGATCTACTCCGTCAAGATACATTTCCCAAAGCGGCGACAGTTCCCTTAATTTCGCGACCTTATCTTTGATGATACTTGCAGTGTATTCGACCTCTTCTAGCTTGGTATACCTTCCAAAACTAAAGCGAATCGAACTATGCGCTAGCTCATCACTTCTGCCTAATGCTCTAAGAACATAGCTTGGTTCTAGACTTGCTGAAGTACAGGCTGACCCAGTTGAAACGGCCAGCTCCTTCAGCGCCATCACCAATGACTCACCTTCAATAAAATTGAAGCTTACGTTGAGTATATTTGGTGCGCCTTTATCCAAATCTCCATTCAGATAAATCTCTTCCATATCACTTATTTGACTCCAAAGAACCTGCTTTAATTCCTCTTGTTTTACTGCATCTTGCTCCATCTCAAGGCGAGCTAGACGAAATGCTTCTCCCATACCTACTATCTGATGGGTTGGCAGGGTTCCTGAACGCATTCCACGCTCATGTCCACCGCCATGAATTAATGCCTCTAACCTAATGCGAGGCTTTCTCTTAACATATAGCGCACCTACACCTTTTGGGCCATATATTTTATGCGCGCTAAAAGAGATCATATCGACATTAATCGCCTTTACATCTAATGGTATCTTGCCTGCACTTTGCGCAGCATCGACATGAAACAATACGCCATTCTCTTTAGCTATAGCACCTATCTGCTCAATATCCTGAATTATACCTATCTCATTATTTACATGCATAATAGAGATGATGATAGTTTGGTCGGTAATTGCCTGCTTTAGCTTTTCTAAATCGATTAAGCCATTTGGCTCTGGCTCTAGATATGTAACTTCAAACCCTTCACGCTCTAATTGCCTGCAAGTATCTAGCACTGCTTTATGCTCAGTCTTACAAGTAATTATGTGATTGCCTTTTTTACGGTAGAACCTGGCCGCGCCTTTAATCGCTAAATTATCTGACTCTGTTGCTCCCGATGTCCATACGATCTCTTTTGCATCTGCATTAATCAAATCGGCAACATCTTTACGTGCATTTTCTACCGCTTCTTCAGCCTTCCAACCAAAATCATGTGACCTTGATGCTGGATTACCAAAGCAACCATCCATTGTCAGGTATTTCATCATTTTTTCAGCCACCCTTTTATCAACAGGTGTTGTAGCTGCATAATCTAAATAGATTGGGAATTTAATTTGTTGCTCACTCATTTCTGCTCTCCAGAGGATTTTATGTTTCTCTCTATCTTGATCCTGCCACTAAATTCAACTTCCGGGTCTAACAGCTCTTGCAGAGATACGCTTTGCAGGTATTCCCTCATAACAAAAGTCAATCCACTCCACAGTTTGTGGGTAAAACACGGAGTTTTTTCATGCTCACCGTCACTATGGCTATCTCCGCAGCAACATAGATCTACATCTTCACCAACAGAGTCAATGACATCTGCGACAGATATTTTATCCGCCTCGCGTGCCAAGACATATCCACCACCTGGACCGCGAACACTCTTTACTAAATTTGCCTTACGTAACTTAGTAAAGATCTGCTCTAGATATGATAGGGAGATATCTTCTCTTTTTGAGATTTCATTGAGGCTAACCGGACCACCGTGATCATTCTTGGCAAGATCAAGCATCGCCGATACGGCGTATCTTCCCTTGGTTGTTAATTTCATAGTTTTGGCCCCGCAATCAATATACCTGACCATTTTAGTCGGATACTTGCCGTGTTGCAATATTTTTGTGCTTGAATGGCCTTATTCTTAGGGTTGTACTATGGCCGAGCCTGAGCATATAACAACAAATCAATAATGCTTATATTATAAAAGCCAATCCCAAGAAAGAGATTGGCTTTTACTTAAATAACTACAGTCAATAAATAACCATCTATTACTTCTACTGGTTTAGATATGGGCCAAACCATTCAATAACCGCCTCGTTATTAACTAACGAAGAATGAACCATAGACGGAAAATAAGAGTAACCATACCAAAAACTAAGAGGGTACCCATAAATTTCTGAGTCAAAATCAAAACCTGTATAGCCAAAGTTTTTTGACCCAATCGCAGCATCTAGATCTCCGGTATATCCAGTTGTGGTTCCAGAGATATAGTTTGGGTTAGCTATTGGTGGAGCAGGGCTTTTATCATTAATAAAATCAGCAATTGAATGGAATAAGTCACCAGGATCTTCTCCATAGGTCCCACTGTCTGTATCTATCCAAAACTGGTCTTTGTAGTGGTATTCATATTTATCATATGAAGAGTATGCACAGTAATAGTTTACGCCATTTACTGCTTCACGATCTGCATTTCCGGTTTCAAACGTTGAGCCATTCTGCGCATCAGCATCATTAACGCCATAAACTGAATTTACCCATGTCCCTACGCCTCTATTAATACCAGCTAACAAAACAACTGTGCCAACACTCTGACTTCTATCCAGCTGTGCATTAAAGGTAGCTTCTGCGGTCCAACCATTGATGTAGCCGCGAATCATTCCTGTTCCCAGAGAGTGACCAATCAGGTCCACTTTATCAACATCAAGATATTCCATTACAGCATCAATAAACTGGCGAACATCTTCAATATTTGTTGCGTATACATGCTCCCCTCTTTGCCATGAGGTACTCCCCATACCCAGATAAGAGACCGCCCAGATATGGGAAGATTGATATCCTGCATTATCGAGGTAACTTTGGAATGGTTTCATATCTTGATATTCTTTATAGGCATGCCCAGTATTTCCATGGATATAAATTACCGGCCGAAGACCAGAATCAGCAACAATCTGACGCTGCTGTTCACGGGCCTTATCCAAATCCCCCCCGCGACCTGTTAAGAAAGTTCCTTTACCAAAACCTCCTTTATCAAGCAATACCGGAAAACCGCTTGGAAAGCCAAGACCATCACCAGTTATCTCATCAACTCTTCTGACAAGGCGAATATAACCAGAGACACCAATAGCACTCAGCGAATCAATAGCGCCGTTTGAAAAGTCAACCACATACTGATAACTTTCATCACCTGCATTTGTCGTAGAAGACCAGAACTTTAATACATAGCCAGGTCTTGGTTCGACACCAGGAAATGCCTCTGCATTAATTGTTGGATTCTGATACACGCCTGAACAAGGAGATCCAGATGCCTTATCGTATTCTGTAGGCTGTCCACTTGAGCAATATACCAGTGAATTTAGCTCATCAACTGTTGGCAAACGGAAGCCAGATGGCCCCTGAAAGTCACTAGCAGCACCATAGGACGCAGTATAATTTTTAGTCAAAACCGTTCCTATACAAGTCTCTTCTGCAGAATCCCAACTTGTTCCTTCTGCGCAACGCGCCCACTCAAGACCTTTTACAACATCACGAATAATGCTTCCATTACCAAACACCTGGTAACGCTCACCTATCATCCATGGTGTAAAGCTTACTGAAATTGAACAGTCTTCACTTACTGCTGCAGTTGTAAACGTATCACCAGACAGCTCCCCACCACAACCAGCAATTTCTAGACGGTAGCCGTTGTCAGGCATCACGGTGAATACAACTTGCTCACCAGCTTCAACTGTTTGATCCTGAGATGGGTTTATTATCCCATTAGAGATTTCACCTACAAGTGTTACTACAGGGTCTTCTATTTCATCATCGTCACATGCATCACCTATTTGATCTTCATCAGTATCTAGCTGGTCAGCATTAGATATAAGCGGACAGTTATCTGCAGCGTCGAGGATTTCATCGCCATCGTCGTCGGTATCACAAACATTACCTGATTGATCACTATCCGTATCCAGCTGATCTGCATTTGAAACTAGAGGGCAATTATCGGCGCCATCAAGGATATCGTCACCGTCATCATCTGTATCACATACATCACCTGATTGGTCACTATCAGTATCTAACTGGTCTGCATTTGAAACTATAGGGCAATTATCAGCGCCATCAAGGATATCGTCACCGTCATCATCTGTATCACATACATCACCTGATTGGTCACTATCGGTATCTAACTGGTCTGCATTTAAAACTAGAGGGCAGTTATCAGCGCCATCAAGGATATCGTCACCGTCATCATCTGTATCACATACATCACCTGATTGGTCACTATCAGTATCTAACTGGTCTGCATTTGAAACTAGAGGGCAGTTATCAGCGCCATCAAGGATATCGTCACCGTCATCATCTGTATCACATACATCACCTGATTGGTCACTATCAGTATCTAACTGGTCTGCATTTGAAACCAATGGGCAGTTATCGGCATCATCATGGATCTCATCGTTATCATCATCAGTATCAGCATTATTACCGATATCATCCCCATCGTCATCTGCCGACTCATCTGGATTAAGTGGAAAAGCATCAGAGGCATCTGCTACACCATCATCATCATCGTCATCATCACACGCATTACCTGATTGGTCACTATCGGTATCTAACTGGTCTGCATTTGAAACCAGCGGGCAGTTATCAGCAGCATCAAGGATTTCATCGTCATCGTCATCGGTATCACATGCATCACCTGACTCATCACTATCAGTATCTAACTGGTCAGCATTAGCAACAAGTACGCAGTTATCAGCATCATCAAGGATTCCATCGCCGTCATCATCTGTGTCTACAATATCAATCTCACCGTCATCATCAGTATCTGTAAGTGAGTGCTCAAGGTGATCCTTGGCTTCTTGTTCAGTAACAAGATTTGCTGGATCTGTTAAATCGACAGAGTTAACTAAGTCCTGAGCATCTGCTGCAAAATCATCCGATTCGAAGTCAATATCAGCAGCTTCATCCGATAACTCTTCTGCCGCTGCCCTTACATCTTCTGAAATGGTGATACCATTTTCAGGATCACCATCACTATCAAGAGTGATAAGAAGCCTGGAAATATTATTCGCCTGAACATCATTAATATTAGTTGTACCAGCGAGTGTTAGCGGAGTAACAACAGCAGTACCTGAACCTGAATCAAGCCCTGCAACTGAACCAAACTCAATCCCCCCTAGAGAAAATGTAACGGTATCTCCATCTTTATAATCGAACACACCACCTGCAAGAGTGATACCTGATAAACCGCTTGGTGAAGCTGAATAGCTCAAACCTTGAACACCACTATCAACAAAATACCCTTGCTGGGTAGGTGCTGGAGTTGGAGCTGGAGTTGGAGTTGGATCAGGCCCTCCACCACAAGCGAAAAGCACAACCGATGCCACTAATGGCAAAGCAATTTTAAATAACTTCATCCTAATTCCTCTAAATATCAACACTATTAACATCACTAATCACTGGTTTCAGCGCTATAAATAATATCTGAACCCGCAAACCCCACTAACTTTGTTATATCCCCTTGTATAATTGATTATTAACTACCGTCATAAAAGCCACTTTTAGAGGAGCATATATCTAGCCAAGTTACTCCTTGGAGTACTAGTGCTCCTCAATATAAATTGAATTATTTCTTATTCTTAATTCAGACTGAACACCCCATCACTAAGGTCAAATTCACTATTTTTATTTCTTGATACAACCAAAACCATATAGGCATTTCCATTACCAGATAAATCAGCAGGATCAACTGTATAACTACCAGTATTACTAATATCCCATGCAAACATATGCCAATTCTTAGCATTTATTGTCGCGCCAATATCATTATCGTATTTATCCAGCAAACCAGTTGGGGAGTCATACAGCACATACAAATCAACTGTTTCTCCTGCAATATATCTGGTATCCCAAGATATAGTTCGTGACTCACCATTAAACCACCGCTCCCCCCCATTTGGAGAAATTAGTGCATCCCAGTCATTGCTAACCCCTTCTGCAACAATTCCTTCAGAATCACCGCTATCTGAGTAATTTATGCTGAAAACTGCATCGCTTATATCGAACTCTCTCTTATTATCTCCAGAAACAACCAAAACAACATAAAGGTTCCCTCTTGAATGCATTTCACTAGGGTCAAACCTGTAACTGCCGGTATTAGCAACAGAACCTGCAAACTTATACCACTCTTTAGAATTAATTTTTTTCCCAATACTGGAATCACTGACACCTAACAGATCTTCAGGATTATCCCAAATTACATATAGGTCAACAGTGCTTCCTGTAATAGATCTGGTATCCCACGATATAGTTCTTGACTCACCATCAAACCACCGCTCCCCCCCGTTTGGTGAGATCAGCGCATCTCTATCATTAGCAACCCCCTCGGCTACAACCCCATCCACATCCTCTTGGAGAGCAATGTTAAACTTAAAATACATTGTCGCAGTATTACTATTTGGAAAAAGGATATAATCACCGTTTTTATCGAGGATATCCCAGCGTGCGCTATATTGCCCATTAGCTAAAGACTCTGGTATCTCAAGATTTACACTTATCTCAAACTCCTCTCCGGATAACACAGAGTTTTTATTGACAGAAATACGCCCTACCTGGATATCACCCTTATAGTTATCAACACCTCTAAATGAAAACTGTAAATTTTCAAGGGTACTATCACCAGTGTTCTTAAACGTCCACTTTTTTGTTAGTTCTTCAGATTCGCTAATATCATACCCACAATCTTTCTGGACATATTCAACACAACCATCAGCGTGAGATTCCCTCATAAATGCCAATTGCTGATTAACAACATCAGACTCTCCAACCGAAACACGCAAAGCACTATGAATTACAGCACCCTGATTATCTGTGACATCAAGAAGTATTTTGTATTTTTTATCAAACGCAGATTCAGGAGCATAAAAATATGCACCTGAAGCACTGGTAGAGTTAATAATACTTATTCCTGCTGTAGCCGGAAACCATTTAACGGAACGTATATAACCATCAGAATCACTGACACTGGCATTAAGACTTATTTTATCACCAGCCTGATAAGTAATATCGGTTGGAGTTGTTATAGTTACTATTGGCTTAGAGTTACCCTGCGCATTAACTGTAATCTTGGGTCCATTAGTGGTTATAACTTTCTTGGTAGCAAGCAAAACTTTAAATACAGGAGCATACTCACCTGAATTATCATATTTATAAGTATATTCATTGCCACTTACCGTTAACTTTGATTGCTGAACGACCCCGCCATCAAATCTTTTAGTAATAACTCTTGAAACATTGATATCATTAAACAGGAAGGTAACTGTTTCACCTTGATTTATTACCACATTATCAAATCCTGCCCCATGCCCAACATTTTCACCATTAACAGATAGAACCGTTATTTCTGGCACAGAAGGAACAACTTCATCATCCCCAAGCAAAGCATTAATTCTCTGTTTAATATCAAGTTCTGAGGAGTATTCAGATATATTAAAGGATTGCTTAACACCATCTGTTGGAA
The DNA here is from genome assembly GCA_033852155.1 of Gammaproteobacteria bacterium. GTDB lineage: Bacteria > Pseudomonadota > Gammaproteobacteria > QZLD01 > QZLD01 > QZLE01. The sequence goes on from JAWSVA010000007.1 coordinate 13,881, forward strand.
TAACTCTATATTTTAGATTTGCCAACCCAGACAATTCAAAATCGTCACTTTTAATCTCGATTAATTTTTCACAATCTTGCCAATCTGATTCATAGTAGCAGTTGATACCTACAGGATAATCACCTTTATCAAATTTAGCTTGAAGCCTGAACTGATAATCACCGCCTCCGGTCATATTATCTATTATCGTTACGCCTGTTATCTCTAAGTCCTGCTTTGGCGGCATAACTTGAACTCTTATAGCTAAAGAACTAGTGTCATCAAAACCAAACTTTTTAACCCTGGATTTAATATTGTACTTTGTATGAATAACAGGAGCAGTAAACGATATTATCGCAGTATATTCGCCATAAATATTATCTTTCTTGATGAATTTTTTGTTCGAAACCGATATTTCTGACAAAGGATCATCATTTCCCGTATTGACTTCGATCACCTCAAACAGCGGTTCAAACGAATCATATCCTTTGGTTTCGATAGTTATAGGTAAATCTATCTTTTCCCCTGGCTGGGATTTAATTAATTTTCTTTCCCACCCACTAACAATATCATGACCCGGGGTTTTCTTATATTTATCCTCTTCTTTATTCAGGTCAATGGCAGCTTTAATGTCTTCTATCATCAATTTTAAAGAACATATGTGATAATTATTATCAAAATAATCGTCATTTTCACCATTATCATATTTGTTCGAAACACATTTTTGCACATCGCTATATTGATGGGTGTTTACAACAATACTTCCATAGTTTTCCACTAAGTCATAGATCAAATTTGCGCTATAGAACAAATCATCTAGTTTAGTGTATTCTTTTATAAATCCATCAAGATTAGTTGAACTTACGCCATTCCTAAGCAAACCATTTTCTGCAAATATTCCAGCGCCACCCTCATCACCATTAAAATATACATAGCCTTCAGTTTTTCTGCTCTTTTCCACAGCTTCAAGAATATCTTCAAAAGAAAAACCCATTTTTCTAGCCGTTAAAAAAAAATCTATTTCCAAATCCCTTCCATTCATTAAAGCCAAATCTAATATATACTGTGCATTCTCAAAAACTTTCTTTGTGTATTTCTTAACCACATACATTGGATTGAGAGGAAGCCCCATATTCGATAAAATTTGGGGTATATATTTTTTAGTTACCAATAAAGTATTTAGGTTTGAATAAATAACACCAATTGCCTCCGATTTTTCATAAAGATCAACTGCATCAAGCCACACACCACCAACTGCCTCAACATCTTTATCGTCTGTATAAAATCGATTATATGCCTGACTATATTTACCGCTATTAAATAAAGACACGATTTCCTTGTTAGCTTTGTATTTCAGGTAAAGGTCATAAACTGTGGTTTCACCCTTACCTGCTATTTTGGTATTAAGAATCTCACTCCAATCATCAGCCTCATAGGCTAATCCGGTAATAACCTTAAGATCATCTATATCATCTTTAGCTTGGTCAGTAACATTACCTAGGAACGACTTTAATTCAAAATCGGTGAAATGCTCTGTTTCAAAAACAACCTCTTTTGTATCCTTATCAATAAACAGTGGTGCCACGTAATCAAATTCACCACCTTCACTGTATCTTGCAACCAGAATTGTTTTTTCATCTGGATCAAAACCAGCATAATAGGGCATTCTGATTTGTACTGGCTTATCAAATACCAGCCCGGATGGTTCCAGGGAGATAATTTCACTTGCCCCAATACCTTCACTATCAGGGATACTGTTTGCAGATGATTTTTTGACAAGTATTCTTACATTTTGGGAAAGAGCGCCTTTGGGTATGATTATTTGTGTGCCAGCCAATGACGAACCGGAATCATCGGTTACAAAAAGCTCATTATCCTGTGTTATATCAACATCGATAGATGCAATCTCAACTTTTTCTGCACCTACAACATGTTTATAAAGCGTTTTTATAAGCACATCATCAAGATACAACCTTGCCTCAATGTCGTAACTTCCAGCCTGTGTGATCTCTTTATCTACAGAACTTTCTATCGAATTAACAAACCACCTGACAAATACACCGCTTGGTTTGTTTTCAACAGATACTTCTAAATCAAACGGTACCTCTTGAAGGCTACCATTACTCACTACAAGTCTTGGGCTATCAAGATACATAAGTGATTTCATGATTTTTTCGTCATTATCACCGCTGTGTATCTTTGGTATGTAAAAATCTAAGATATCTGAATATTGCTTAATCAATTCTCCCCTATGGATAGTTGGAACAAATGATACAACATCTAAATTATCAATAGTGTCATCACCATTAATATCAAACAAATACTCTTTGGCATTACTATTCAGCGCAGCAGATATCTGTTGCTGAGTCATTACAGACAGATCACTCTTTATTTTGTGATACATCATATCTGACAAGGCAGTTATTCTGATAGATGGTTGTAAAAGCTCCTCACCTTTAACGACCGCGTGAATCTTTCCATTAACAGATATGCTTTCTTCTTCGACAACCCCATCATCATTAGGATCAATATCTTCCCCACCTGAAACCACTAAAAGGTAGTAATCATCCCTATTAATATTTACTGCTTTAAATTCAAAACTTCCAGCATGATCTATTTCAGATGATAATGACGTATATGTTGTAGCAATTGGGGTTTCAGGGTTGGCAAGAGAAAAAAGATCTACCTTTCCATTCAATACGTAACCGAGTTGAGCAACTCCACTGATGTCAACATTACTACTATTAGATGAATTCTTTTCACCTCCACCCCCGCCTCCACAAGCTGAAAGCGACAGTACAAATATAAAACACAATAATTTTTTTGAAAGGTTCATTACAATACCCCCAAAGGTAAGCAGCAATAACTTGGTTGGTTCTAGCTTAGAAATTCAACAGCATTAACTTAAAATAACGGAGTATACCCCCCCCCGCAACATTATCCAATAACATTCTTATATATGCTTAACAGTGCATTATTTTCACAACGTTAACCATTAGGACTAATGATGCTTTTTCCATGCGTTTTGCATCCTTTAAAGACAGACTTGACTAATCTAAGCATATATTCATTGAAGGGTATTATTTTATGGCTCAAGCAGGACTTGCAAACCGCTTAAAACACGTCAGAAACAAGCAGAAATCTCTGCACCTACACTTGCGGAGCAAACTAGGCGTCAATCGTTTTTCTATATACAAATGGGAGCGAGCTGAATCAACACCCTCTCGAAAGCACATATCAGCTTTAGCAAAACTGTATCAAATATCTCTTGATGAAATAAACAACGAAATTATTAAGTAAATATTTTAACTGAGGAGCTGTACGCTTTATTTTTAGGTCTGTTAGAGCCATTTGTGGTGCTATCCAGTGAACTAACCTGAAACACCATAAAACAACAAAACCTTGTAACACCACATAAAAAAAGGGTTTCAGAATGATCTGAAACCCTTTTATACATCGTTTTGGTGCCGAAAGCCGGACTCGAACCGGCACAGCTTGCGCCACTACCCCCTCAAGATAGCGTGTCTACCAATTCCACCACTTCGGCAATTTTATCTTTTTTATTGAGCTGGCACTTCAGCTTTTACAGCCTCTGTTACCTGTTCAACCTTCTCTTCAACTTTTTCTTTTACTTCTTCTACAGCTGCTTTCACTTCGGCTTCAGCGGTAGCCGCTGCGTCTTCAACCTTGGCTTCTACTTTTTCAGCTTGTGCTGAAGCAGCTGGTGTAGCTTCTTCATCTGCAGTTGCATCTTCTTCAACTGGAGCTGCAGGAGCATCATCAGGGCTAATCTCTTCAGCAGGAACTGTAACAGCTTGTGCTGGAACATCTTGCAGAGCTTCACCGATAACATCTTTACCACCAGTTCCTCTACCTGAAATCACAGCTAGAACAATTGTTGTTACAAAAAATGCTAGTGCTACGCCACCAGTTAATTTGCCCATGAATGATCCTGAACCGCTAGATCCGAATACGGTTCCAGAAGATCCACTTCCAAAACCAGCACCCATGTCAGCACCTTTACCTTGCTGAATTAATACCAAACCTATTAATGATAGGGCTATAAGAACGTGAACTATAAGTAATATTGTTTCCATCTGATTCTTCTTAAAAACTGTCTTTGAATTCTAAATTTAATTGGCTGCTGCACAGATCGCTAAGAAATCTTTTACATCAAGCGAAGCACCACCAATTAACCCACCATCTATGTCTTCCATTGCAAAAAGTTCTTCTGCGTTAGAGGACTTAACGCTACCACCGTATAACAGTCGCAGAGAGCTCGCGATTGTATCATTTTGTTTACTAATAGTCTCGCGAATTAATTTATGAACCTCTTGAGCCTGTTCTGGACTTGCTGTTTTGCCGGTTCCGATAGCCCAAACTGGCTCGTAAGCAATTACAGCATTTTCCAGTGCTTCTACACCACTGGTTGAAAGAACAGCATCGATCTGTCTGATAACCACTTCTGCTGTTTGGTCTGCTTCGCGCTCTTCCAATAGTTCACCAACACAAAGGATAGGAGTAATTCCATGCTCTTGTGCTTTTTTAAACTTGTCAGCCACGTCCTGGTCAGTTTCGCCAAATATATGTCTGCGCTCTGAGTGACCGATGATTGCATAGTCGCAACCGTAATCTTGTAACATCGAAGCTGAAATCTCACCGGTATACGCGCCAGATTCATACTGAGATACATTCTGCGCACCAAATTCAACAGCTGTATCGACAAGCTCTCCCGCCACTAGTGGCAAATATATAGATGGACTGCATACTATTACTTGCGCAGCTGCATCAGCATCTACCCCAGAAACAACCCCATCCATTAGAGAAATAATACTCTCTAGGTTGCCATTCATTTTCCAGTTTCCAGCTACAATTGGTTTTCTCATTGAGTTCTCTTTTAATTGCTTACGGGGATTCATAATTTGTGCGGAGAAGATTACATTTCTAGGGGTTATAAATCAATCCATATTGGTAAGTTTTATACCATTTATATGCTGCCTGCTAAGAGTGGCTTAATATTTTTTTTCATGTGATAATCAAATTGGAATTTATTGAGCAAGCCGACTGCATCGGACCTTGATGGGCTTGGGCTTTGCATTTTATTTTCACAATAATATTACTATTACCTATGGATAAGGGAGCGGTTAAGTGAAAAAGACCATTTTTGTTTTAAATACTCTATTTCTTTTATTTGCATTAGCGACATCAGCTTTCGCCAAGCCAAATTACATTGATGCTAAACCGCTTAAGGATATTGTAAAAACTCCTGTTGGCCCGCTTAAATACAATAATACTCTGCAAGTGCCGATTATCACTTGGGGCGGTGATATTGCTACTATTCATGCAAATGGCAATAGCAAAACCACCCAAGATAAAAGTATCTTTGCCGATGCAGGCCTGAGAGTGAAACTTTCACGTGTGGACAACTTCACCGACCAACTTTCTTCATATATAAGTGGTAGATCCCCTTTCCTCCGTTGCACTATTGGCATGTGCAGCCAAGCTATGGAACTAATAAATAGTAATCCCGCCACCAAGCCTGTATTTATTTATCAACTTACATGGTCTGCAGGTGGGGATGCTCTGGTTGTTAAAGACCACATAAAAACCACTAAAGATCTTGTAGGCAAAACCATTGCGGTTCAGGCATATGGCCCTCACGTAGATTATCTTACTAAGGTGCTTTCTGATGCTGGATTAAACTTAAACGATGTGAAAATAAAATGGCTGCCAGATCTTACCGGTACTGACAATGCCCCGATGGCAGCTTTTTATGAATCTGACATAGATGCTACATTCGTCATTATCCCCGATGCTTTGGCGCTTACCTCAAATGGCACTGTTGGAACCGGCGCTGAGGATTCGGTTAAAGGTGCGCAGATTCTTATGTCTACCAAAACTGCTAATAGAATCATTGCCGATGTATATGCGGTCAGATCTGATTTTTACAGCTCTAACAAAAAAGATGTTGAGGCATTCGTACACTCTCTATTTAAGGCACAAGAGAAAGTTGCTTCTATCATGTCTGCTGGCGGCAAAGAAAAAAGCAAGCTGATGGAAAGCTCTGCTGACATCCTGCTCGATTCAAAGCAGGCTATTGCTGATGCAGAAGGACTATTCTTAGATGCCGAATTTGCAGGCTACCAAGGTAACGTTAAATTCTTTAATGACAGCAAATATCCAAGAAACATTAATAAGCTTGCGGCTGAAGCACAATCTTCATTCCAAACCATTGGTTTGCTGGCTTCCACCTCTACAGTCACCTCTGCAAATATCGATTACAAAAAGATGGAGGCTGGACTATTAAATACAGCTAAAGTTGAGCAACCTAAATTTGATAAGGCCCAAGTTGCTGCAGTTGTTTCACGCAAGCAGCAGCAAGGCACGCTAGGAAATGATGAACTATTTTCCTTTGAGGTGTTTTTCAAACCAAATCAGAATGAATTCTCTGCAGATCTTTATGCCGACTCTTTCAAAAAGGTTATTGAGTTTGCCAGCACATATGGTGGAGCACTGATTACGGTTGAGGGTCACAGCGACCCAATGGGGTACCTGCGCAAGAAAAAAGCAAATTCACCTCAGGTTGTTCTAACCAGAATCAAGCAATCAGCAAAGAACCTTAGCCTATCCAGAGCTGTAAAAGTTAGAGAAACAATAATCAAGTTTGCTGAAAATAGCGGTGTTGTTTTAGATGAATCACAATTTGCCACTATTGGTCATGGAATCAACCAACCCAGCACTGGAATATGTGGAAGTGCACCATGCGCACCTAAGAGTGAAAAAGAGTGGTTGAGCAATATGCGGGTCCAATTCCGCATAATCCAGGTTGAAGCGGAATCTTCAGTATTTAAGCCTCTATAATAAAGGAGAACTAAGATGAAAAAATTCAAGTTCAATTTAGTTATCTTTGCTGTTATTGCAGTCATTGTATTCTTCAATCAAGACTGGGACGACTCTTCACCTGCAAAGCCACAAGTTCAACCACAAACTGTGCAAAAAAGTATAAAGCAAAGCACCGCTGCCAAATCTGACGTTCAACTTACCCCCTGGCCAATGTTAAGTGAAGATGAGGTCAGCCAAGAGATCTCGGATAATTTAGCGGCAAAGAACTATTACTTTGTTATTGATGGTTCCGGTAGCATGAGAAACATTGATTGCTCTGGCGCTTATAGCAAAATGGATGCTGCAAAAATTGCACTGACAGAATTTGCACGCAACATCCCCAGTGATGCAAACGTTGGCATTGTCGCTTTTGATCGAAACAGTATTTCTGAGCGCCTGGCACTACAGCAAAAAAACGAGGGGGAATTTAACTATGCGGTACAACAGATTGGCTATGGCGGAGGAACTCCTCTACAGAGCGCAATAGATATCGCCTATAGCAAGGTCACTGAGCAAGGGCGCAAACAGTTAGGCTATGGCGAATATAATATTATCGTGGTAACCGATGGCGCTGCAAGTGAAGGTGAAGACCCAACAAAAGTTGTGAATAAAATCATTGATAACACACCAATATTGGTGCATACGATTGGCTTTTGTTTAGGGGAAGATCATTCCTTAAATCAACCTGGCAGAACATTTTATAAAGCCGCTAATAATATTGACAGCTTACGCCAAGGGTTGGATGACATATTGGCTGAATCAGAAGAGTTCACCATAACTGACTTTAATTAAGCCGTAGCTCTAATTAAACCATTGTTTTAAACCATAGCTCTAATCATGCCGCAGAAAGAGGAATAGTATGAACGCCCATTTTAAAGCCTTTTTAACCTTGGTTTTCTTTGGAATTGTTGCGCTTATCGGAGCCAAGTTCATCCTGCCAATGCTCGATGAGAGCAAGCAAGTTGACACCTCTGACGCCAAGGAAACCAAAGGCAGCATAACTATTGGCATGGATAATTGGGCTGGATATATTCCTCTATGCTCTTCGGAGATGAAGAGCAGGATGCGCCGCAGTGGATATATTCTTAACTGTCAAAATGACAATGCTGATTATCCGGCAAGGATGAAGAGCCTTAAAAAAAATAAGATTCAGTTTGCGGTGGCTACTGTTGATTCATACATTTTAAGTGCTGCTGAGTTTGGTTTCCCAGGAACCATTATCTCTGTGATTGATGAATCCAAGGGTGGAGATGCTATCGTCTCTTGGGAAAACAAAATCAAGACCATTGATGATATGAAAAACAAGGCAGACCTGAAAATTGCCTACACCCCCAGCTCACCAAGCGAACACTTGCTAAAAGCAGTAGGATACCATTTTGATGTTCCCACCCTTATGGGGGTTAATAATAATTGGCGCGATGAGCGCGATGGTTCAGAAGAATCGTTAAAAGCTCTACTGGATAATAAAGTAGATGCTGCAGTTATTTGGGAGCCCGATGTTTCCAAGGCATTAGAGAAAAAAGGGATTGTTAAACTTTTAGGAACCGAGGATACCAATAAGCTTATTGTGGATATTCTGCTGGTTAATCGTGAATTTTCCAATAACGATCCTGACGCAGTTAACTCATTGCTTACTAATTATTTTAAAACCCTGAAACACTACCGCCAAAATTCAGAAGAGCTTATTAAAGAGATTGCATCTCAATCTGACCTTTCTAAATCTAAGGCCAAAAAGCTGATGCAAGGGATCTCTTGGGCCAGCCTTACTGACAATGCTGCGCAGTGGTTTGGAATATCCAGTAGCTATGCATCTAATACTACAGAAGATCTAATCGATACTATTGAGTCTACGATTGAAATCTTAATAGATAGTGGCGATTTTTCCAGCAACCCTATTTCAGATGGCAATCCATACCGAATCACTAACAGCTCCTTTATCGCCAACCTATTTGAAAAAAGCATGAGTAGCGGTTTCGGTAGCAAAGACACTAGCAACGATAACAAGCCAGTTTTAGAAAAAGAGTTCAGCGCATTGAGCGCAGGCGCATGGGAACAGCTTAAAGAGATCGGAACCTTACGTGTCCGCCCTATTGCCTTTCAAAGCGGCACATCGTACCTAAGCTTAGAAGGTAAAGCTGAAGTGGATAAAGCAGTTAGACAATTGAAACACTACCCTAATTTTCGCGTTGTAATTAAAGGTCACACCGGGCTACGCGGAGATTCTGAAGCCAACAAACAGTTATCGCAGGAGCGCGCAGAATCGGTAGCCCGCTATGTTGAGATAACCTATAGCGTTGATATTGACCGATTAAGAGCGGTTGGTTTTGGAGCTAATAAACCATTAGCAAAAAAACAGGGTGAATCAAATCGTGCATATAACTACAGATTGCCGCGAGTTGAGTTAAACTTGGTAGCAGAAGAGCTGTAATACAAAGGTTTTTTAATAGTAAAACATGAGCAATCAAACACTGGAAAAGATAGATTTTTCAAAGAAAGCTATCTCTAAAGCAATTATGAAAAATAGCATCCAGCACCCGCTGGTGCTCTACCCTGGCGCTATTGGTATCATTGGTGGCGCAGCCGCTTTATTGCTTGGCCCAACCATTATCCCAATCGCTGCAGCTGCGGCAGGTGGAATCGTAAGCATCGGGGCTCTGATTACCAACTTCGCCCTACGCAAAGAGCAAATCACCAACGATTACGTACAAAGCCTACACCAGCAGCTCTCGCAAAGTAGAGAGGAGAGTCTGCAGGAGCTCAAGGGCAAACTGCATCACGCCAAGAGTAATAAAGGGCTGGACCAACTAGAGCGCCTGCAAGAAAAATTCGAACTACTAGAAAAAATTCTGTCGGAAAAATTAAATCCTGGCGAGATATCATTTAATCGTTATCTTGGCATTGCGGAACAGGTGTTCCTATCTGTTGTCGATAACCTTACCGAGGTGACAACTCGCACAGAAAGCATCAAGGCAATAGACATCGAAATGATCAATTCGAAGATGCTGGATATGGATAGAAATAAGCATATAGATGAACATCAAAAACTGGAGATGGAGTCTTACAGTAAGCGACGCCAGATCTATAACAACCAGCTACAGTCAATCAAAAGCCTACTGGCACATAATGAATCAGCGATGACTGTGATTGATGAAACCACCGCAGCACTATCAGGAATAACCACCAGAAAAGGGATGTCTACACTCGACCTGGAGACAGCAATGCAGGAACTAAGCAACCTGGCATCCCGGGCCGATGACTATTCTATTGATAGATAAGTGTTTTGATAAACAAAGACACCTAACTGAAACAGATATAAAGCAAATAACTATATGGAGATCAAAGCATGAGTACTACTGTTGAACAGATGGAAAAGCCAAAAACGGTTATGCATCCTATTGAGATAGATGCGGTTAAAGAGGAGTTAGTTTTAGCAGAGGCTAAGATTAATAAAGATGACCAAGAGCTGGTAAAACAAGCTAGCGACATCACCAGTAAACTCCTGCTAATCAATCCAGAAGATTCCGAGGGCAAGCTTCAAGCACGTGGTGCAATGGAGAACATGAGCTCTAAATTACAGTTGGAAGCAGCTAAGAAAAGTGCAATCCTCAAGGAGCCTATAAGAAAACTTTCTTCACGTGGTGATGATGGCGGCCCAGTTGCCAACTCTCTGGTTGACCTAAAGATACAGGTAGAAGACCTTGACCCAGCAGACTTCAACTTTGAGTCCGGTTGGTTTTCTAGGACTCTTGGATTCCTCCCTTTTATTGGCAAGCCAATCAAAAAATACTTCACCAGATATGAAAGTGCATCAACCGTAATTGAAGCGATTGTAAACTCTCTTGAGAGTGGAAGCGACCAACTCAAGCGTGACAACATTACGCTACAGTCTGACCAAACTTCAATGCGCGAACTTACCTTCAAATTAAACAAGGCTATCAAACTGGGACAACTTATCGACCAGCAATTGTCAGACAAGTTGGAAAATGAGTTGGTAAGCGATGATCCGCGCTATGCTTTCATTCAGGAAGAGCTACTATTTCCATTGCGTCAGCGCATTCAAGATCTACAGCAGCAGCTTGCGGTAAATCAACAAGGCGTTCTGACCATAGAGGTAATTATCCGCAATAACAAAGAGCTTATTCGCGGTGTAAATCGTGCTACCAACGTTACCATAAATGCACTTCAGGTTGGTGTAACTCTGGCACTTGCTTTGGCAAACCAAAAAATCGTATTAGAAAAAATTCAGGCGGTTAACAAAACTACTGACGATCTAATCGCTGGTAACGCTGCACGCTTAAGACAACAAGGTGCAGAGATTCACAAACAAGCGGCTAGTACACAACTGGATATGGCAACACTGAAAAAATCATTTGCGGATATCAATGCAGCGCTAGAGGATATATCTATGTATCGTCAAAATGCTCTGCCACAGATGGCACAAAATATTATGGAGTTAGATCATCTATCTGCTGAGACAGAGAAGTCGATCGTAAAAATGGAAAGCGCCAAAGAGATTCGCAACGACTTTGACGCCCTGGAAATTAGTTAAACACTTTCCTAAAATAGGAAATAGATGGATCTAAGGAGAAAAACATGAAAAAACTAATTGCATTAGCCTTATTTGGACTATTAAGTATCAATGCATTCGCGGCAGAATCATACCGCGTAGCATGGTCACATTACACCGGGTGGGAGCCTTGGGGTTATGCGGCTGACAATGGCATTATCAAAAAATGGGCTGATAAATACGGTATTGAGATCGAAGTAACTCTCATCAATGACTACATTGAATCAATCAATCTTTATACTGCGGGCCAGTTTGATGCCGTAACCTTAACCAACATGGATGCGCTTACCATCCCGGCAGTTGGGGGTATCGATTCAACTGCTATTATCATCGGTGACTTCTCCAATGGTAATGACGGCTTAGTTGCAAAACAGGCAGCCTCAATTAAAGAGCTGAAAGATAAGCAGGTTCGTTTAGTGATGCTTTCTGTTTCACACTACATGCTTTCTCGTGCCCTGGAGATGAATGGCATGAGTGAGAAAGATGTAGAATTGGTTAACACCAGTGACGCAGATATCGCTTCCATCTTTATCTCAGAAAAAGATGGAGCAGCAGTTACCTGGAACCCTCCTCTACAACTAGCTCGCAATGCCAAAGGCGCAAAACTACTTTTTGATTCATCTAAAATACCAGGTGAAATCATCGATATGATGCTAGTTAAAACCAAGGCTTCAGATAAACTAAAAAAGGCTCTTGCTGGCGCTTGGTATGAAACCATGCAGACCATGACTGCTAAAGGTAAAACCTCTGCCGAGGCTATCGCTTATATGGCAAAATTATCTGGTGCAACAGTACCAGAATTCAAAGCACAACTTAAAACTACATCAATGTTTTATGATCCTAAAAAAGCAGTTAAGTTTGCTAAAAGCATGGAGCTGAAGAATACCATGTCTATGGTTAGAGACTTCTCATTTGACAAAGGTCTTTACGGCGATGGAGCTGCTTCCGCTGATTTTGTTGGAATCGAGTTCCCTGATAAAGGGGTACTTGGTGACACCAAAAATGTTAAATTGAGATTTGACTCAACCTTTATGCAGATGGCAGCTGAGGGGAAGTTGTAATCGGATAGGTTTGTAAACGCCCATTGGGAGTATCAATATTTTATTGCAAAAAACTATTGGGAAGATGCTATCTGATAGCCCGAATTTTTTTATACCTCGGTATATCTGTAATAGTTAATCAATAAATATTACGATAGTTTGCACGTAAAATATTGATACTCCAAAAACAAGTCGGCTGAGCCCTCCGGCTTTAGTTTATCCTGAGCGTAGTCGAAGGGCTCAAGATAAACCAAGGCCAAAGCCTCCTTGTTTTAATTAATTTTTCTTGACCCTTCGGCTACGCTCAGGAATCTTGAAAAATTTAAGGCTCAAATAGATTAATACCTTTATTTGAATGGCAACAAATGAGTAAAAGATGAGAAAACATAACCAAATCTGGGGCATTCATGCCCAGCCTGGGAAAAAAGCAAATATAATCCTACTCTTGCTCCCATTCATACTTCTGGTGGCAACCTATCTAGCTGCATCACATATTCGCCACCAAGAAAACCCGCAAGATAAGCTACTCCCATCTGCAACTCAAATTGTAAAAGCTATCGACCGCGTCGCGCTTACCGAAGATCGGCGTACCGGAAAATATCTACTCTGGACCGATACTCTAGCCAGCCTTAAACGTTTAGCAATTGGGGTAACGGCAGCGGCAATATTTGGCCTGTTAATTGGTCTAAATATGGGCATATACCCAGGGATTCGCTCCCTATCATTTTCATTCGTCACCTTCTTCTCAATGATCCCCCCGCTTGCTGTTCTCCCCATAATATTTATAAGTTTTGGCGTAGATGAATTCGCGAAGATCATGCTGATATTTATCGGTATATTCCCCATAATTAGCCGCGATATATTCCTTACTGTACGTAAGCTTCCGCAGGAACAGATAACCAAGGCACTTACGCTAGGGGCATCATCATTTGCTGTAACCTACCGCATCATCCTACCACAGATTTTGCCCCGCTTAATTGATGCAATACGTCTATCACTTGGTGCTGCATGGCTGTTTCTTATCGCTGCTGAGGCGATCGCTGCAATGGATGGCCTCGGTTATAGAATCTTTCTGGTACGCCGTTACCTGGCTATGGATGTAATCATTCCATATGTACTTTGGGTAACTTTACTCGGTTTTCTATTCGACCTAATTCTACGCACAATCATCAATAAGAGGTTTGCTTGGTATGCCGACAGAAAATAACAAATTGACCAATAAATTTTTACATCTTGAGGATGTATATAAATCCTACGATCGAGTAATCCTCGATGATATTGATCTCTCGGTTTCAAAGGGTGAGTTTTGCACAGTTGTTGGCCCCAGTGGTTGTGGAAAATCCACCCTACTGCGCCTAATTCTTGGAGTGGAAACTCCTGACTCAGGAACTCTACACCTGCATGGTGAAGAGGTGGGTCATCCATCTCCATCGCGCGGAATTGTGTTCCAACGCTATTCACTTTTCCCCCACTTAACAGTGCTAGAAAACATAATGTTAGGACGCACTCTTCCAACAGGATTATTTGAGCGCCGCCGCCGTAAAAAAGAGTTTATAGAAGAAGCTAAATACTACCTTGAGCGAGTAAGGTTGGATGGGCAAGGGGATAAATACCCCCACGAACTTTCTGGAGGAATGCAGCAACGCGTTGCTATTGCTCAATCATTGGTTACCAGCCCAGATATTCTATTAATGGATGAACCGTTTGGTGCTCTCGACCCTGACACCAGAGAAGAGATGCAGCTGTTTTTGCTAGAACTTTGGGATGAACAAAAGATGACAGTATTTTTTGTAACTCATGATTTAGAAGAAGCATTCTTCCTCGGCACCCGGGTTTTAGTATTATCGCAATACTACACCGATGGCAGAGGTGATAACCATGAAAAACGCGGAGCCAAGATAGTTAGTGACCACCCGTTACACAAGACTGGAATCTCATCTACACAGATTAAGAGTGACCCAAACTTTATTAAACTCACAAAACAGATTCGCAGTGAAGGGTTCGACCCGAAGATTAGACAGCACGTAAATGAGTTTAATCTCAAACACCCAGATTCATTTCAGACACTGAGCAAAGTTGAGGCTGACAGATAAATCAATTTAAAAGTAGCCATACGCAGCTGGATAATTAATTTCCTCTAGGTTCTGCTGTTAAGCCAATCAACAGCATGATGCTCATGAACAAAGTGTTGAATCATAAATTCATCTGCTTGACTAAATATTCTTAACAAACCAGATTGCTCGTCAATTAGTTCTTTCTTACACCAGAATGCGATGAAAATTTTATATAACCCAACTTTAGACATCTCTAAACTTATGTCTAAAGTATCTGTTCCTGTTATATCGCGCCTTTGAACAGTTCTTTCGTCCAGAAGAACCTTATTACAACCCAGTTCTTTACAATGCTCAGCAATAGTCCCAAATATATCAAGAGCTCGACTTAGAGTAATAATTACGTCTGAAATAATTACTAACAAATAGTCATCTTTATGCTCAACTTGTATTTTTGCAGCCACTTCTTCCATAATTAATATACCAATTAAGATGATTCCCATATTATTGAATATAGTTCATTTATATAACATTGAGGGTTTATTGTTTATTTTATGGGTAAGTTAACTATTAAAATCAAAAAATAAGTGTGGGAAATATTGAGACTGAAAGTATCCATGAATAAACATTTATTTAGATACTAACCACGCCCATACCGAGTTCACAGCAACCGAATCACCAGTGCTAAGCAAATAGAAATAAGAATAAATTATTCCTATCAATCAATACTTAACCGCTAAATCTCTATCAAGCAGCTCTTGATTTAGATGTTTGCCGTCATTAACTAGACTTAAAAAATCCTTTTCGCTTCTATTGTAAAAGATGTCGGTAAGATACCTGGTGAATTTGTAGCGCCAGTAGGTTTTGATGGCGATGATTTTGATTACATATGCCTTGTAAGTGTAGTGTGGAACTTTTTCTGTACCTGCGGGAATAAAACGGTAGCTTTGGTCGAGCTTTTCGGTTTTGATTAGGCTTTCTTTCTCGGCTTCTGCGAATGGTTTTTTATGTAAATCCTAAAACCTAAATCTACCATGCTTTGCTTTTATAGTTTCTTCAGGCGATAGATATGCGGTTTACCACGCTCAACTTTCAGGGTTGGGATTTCGTCTTTTTTGGATTTATTTTTTGTACTTTTCAGCAGTTTTCTCAATTCAACAACTTAGAGTTTTTCAGTGGTAACTAAATATTGTCAAAAACTTTTACACTTCTTGCTTAATTCTATGGAGCCATACCAACATAGTATCCGAACACAGCCACTTACAAGCCTGGCATAAATATTGCTCATAGTTGCTTTTCTATTAACACATGGACAAAACTATGAAAAAACATATAGGTATCTTTTTTGTATTGCTAACCATACTTAGCTTTAATTCACATGCTAGCGTAATCAACATAGATCCAGGCAGCACGCTTCTTTCAACATCAGGGCCATTTGGATTTGGCGGAAGAGGGGTGGTTTTTCGTGCTGAAGAAGATTTTACCATGTCGAGTTTTGGTATGGATTTAAGTTTCTCTGGGGATCTTGATTTTTCTGTAGATGTTTATGATGCTAACAGCGGTTCACGCAGCACTCTACTGTCACAGAGCGGCTATTCAAACCTTACTGATGATAACAGTGATTTCTTTACACTTGCACATAATCATAGTTTTATATCAGGAAATTTATACGAAGTTATTTTGCGCTTTGAAGACCCTGGCGTTATGTTTACACATTACGACTTTAACAACCCTTCCCTGAATTTAGCTCCTGGATTTTCTGCTGGCTCTGAGCTGCTAGTCTTAGATGGTAGCGACTATGATAGAGCAAAGTATAGTAATACATGGCTGGCAAACTTTGAATTAACTACAATCGGTGTTTCTGAGCCAGTATCAATGGCTTTACTCGGATTCGGATTGGCTGTGATTGGCTTTTCAAGGAAAAAAAAGAAAACAGCATAGTTACTTTTTTGCTTGCCCAGCAAAGCAGGTAAATCCGAATACTAAAATATTTTCTCATTCCCACGGTCCTTCGTGGGAATGAGACATAAATAAAACATTACAAAAACCCCTCCGCATATTGTAATTTAATCTTCGCTAAGGCTACATCGTATTTAGCATTATAGAAGTTACCACCACTGGGCTCCCTTAATACCTCTGCATCTCACACTTCGCTATGAATTGACATGCCGGCGGTATATGCGCAGACTCTCCTCCGATTACGACACAGCCTCTTTTACTGTTTCGATACGAACCGTGCTTTCATTCAAGGTTCAGCCAGGTGGAACGCACCTCATATTTCCCACCTATCTAAATACCCATTTACACATTGATAGTAACAATCTTTGTTATTCATTCTTTCACATTTTTCAAAATGGCTACTTAATATTTTTTTGTTCTGAAAAAGAATGCATCCACATCAGTTGGTGGTGCTTATTATTAATTCCATGGGTCAGTCAAGGCATTAAAATTAAGGAAGGAACTTTGGGGAAATATATTTGATGGGCTTTAAAAAAAACGCTCCCATATAAGATATGGGAGCGCTATTATCTATTTAAGCTTATGCTTTTTTTCTTACTGCTAGGCCAAGAAGACCAAATAGGAAGATAGATATTACTGCTGGCTCTGATACAGGCGCTGCATCTACTGAGATATTATCCCAAACAGCTCTGTTATCTGCACCAAATGCAGCAAACTCTACTGAAACAAGATCTGTCCATAGCGAAGACATCTCGATTGTTGTCCAGCCGTTAACTGTATTGGCAAAAGACTCTGTAATAGTTGTTCCGCTTGCAAGCAAACCGGTTAGAGTGATAGATGAAACAGCATTATTTCCTGCTACATAACCATTACCAAAATCAAACGACTCAAGTGCAAAGTCAACGCCATCGGTTCTTTCCAGTGTAAAACCAGAAGTGCTTCCACCATTAGTCCAACTTAATAGGCGACCTGTTGCGTTGCCTCTCCAGTAATCTTCACGGAAACCTGCGGCAAGCGTTCCAAGACCATCATATGTACCTTCCACATCGAAGTCGCCATCTTCTACACCATCAATATAAAAAGCTGTGTCAACAGAATCAAAATCGATAACTGTAGCATTAGCGCTTTGAATGCCGCCAACCAAAGCTGCTGCGATTACTGCTAATACTGCAAATTGTTTTTTAAAATTCATTCTTTCTTCCCCTTAACCGAAGTTTCCATTTAATATATTGCTTATTAAAAAAATTAATTCAGCCTGAACAAGCAAATATTAAGCCATACATTATATATGACTAATATTTAACGCAATTATTTATTACCACTCATTTCATTTAAATAACACTGTAAAGAAACATGACACTTACAAATACACCTATATCCAACGACCAATATTTAAATCAATTCTCCACGCGAATGGAGAATTATATCTCATTGAAAAACAATATAATTAATTTTTTATCGACCGTTATATAAATAAAATCAACAAGAGTCACAACCATAAAAAAAGCCCCCAGAAACTGGAGGCTTTTTCCTTATTTTAAGGTTAGTTTTTAGTTACAAGCTGACTCGCTCTTGTAGCCTTTTCCATCAGAACCTTGATATAAAGTGTATGACAACCATGACCATACCAGCTGGCTATCACCAGTGGTGTAGTAGTAGAAACCAACTTTCTTAGCAAGACCTGCGTTAACTAGAGTTGGGTTAACTGTTCCAGTTACTGCTGAACATTCTGTAACTTCTTCTTCCCACTTAGTTGGATCTTCTGGGTATGCATCTGCATTGTCGCCTACGCCGTCGCCATCTGTATCTGCAGTTTCTGTTGCGTCATTAGGGAATGCATCACCGTTATCACCAACGCCGTCACCATCTGTATCTGTAGTTTCATTTGGATCGTTAGGGAATGCGTCATCTGCATCTAATACGCCGTCACCGTCTGTATCTACTGGCTCTTGCTCCCACTTGTTTGGATCATTTGGATATGCATCTGCATTGTCACCAACACCGTCGCCATCTGTGTCTACAGTTTCTGTTCCGTCAGTAGGGAATGCATCTGCATTGTCACCAACACCGTCACCATCTGTGTCTTTAGTTTCAGTTGGGTCATTTGGGAAAGCATCGTCTTTATCAAGTACGCCGTCGCCATCTGTATCTGTGTCTTCAATGATACTATCATTACACTCATCTACGTCTGTCCATACACCGTTATCTTTATAAAGGGTAACGTTATCTGTATAACCGTATATCTGACCCATTGCGATGTAAGCATTCACGTCTAAGCGGCCTGCATTATAATGCGTGGTAACTGTTCCTGATGCTTGCTCTAGCTCTGGGCATACTGGAACTGCGTTGTTAAACTCCATCTCTTCAGCAGTAATGTAATCAGCTCCATCATCACCAGCAACTGTTACTGTAATTGTTGCTGTATGTGCGCCTATGCCTACACTAAATACTTCATTAATTGATGTTGAAGTTACTGTTCTTGATTCGTTATCTACTTTTACAACAATTGATGTCAGTGTTGAAGTTACTGGAACTTCTACTATTGCAGATATTGTTGCTGAGTTGCCATCTAGTGGAGCATTCACATCTGCACTTTTAATTTCGGCTTCAAAGTCATTAGTTGGACCAAGACGAGGATTGTTTTCTGCAAAGTACTCAGCTAGATACATTCCATAGTTGGCGCTTTTGCCATCAACATAACTACCAGAAGCACCTGAACCACCTGGCCATGCATGACTAACACCACTCATCTCTACCATTGATGCGCGGCCATCTGTCCACAATGTTTCTTTAGCGCCTGAAATTCCTTGAACTGTATTTGTTCCAGATACCTTAGAAGCGCCGTAGATACTAGCCATCGCTTCAGCATTCTGTAATCCGTATCCAGTATTTACTGTAGTATCAGATGTACCATATGCTGTTGAGGTTATTTGAGTATCAAAGAATGATTTATTGCTACCAGCATAAGTCTTACAACGTGATGCTGTTTGAGATACTGTGCTCTCTTTTGGTCCCATCGCACCGCTTGAAGATGTTCCAGCTGAAGGAGCTGCATCTAAGCCCATACCTGCGAATATATCTGGAGCAAGACAGCCAACTGTCATCGCAAATGCACCGCCTGAAGATAGACCAGCTACATAAATTTGATCTGGATCGATATCATAAGCCGCGTCATCCCTTAGGTTTTCGGCTAGAGTAATGACGTTTTTATAATCTTTAGAAGTTCTTGAAATTCCACCTGTCCAGTAACCCCAGCAGCTAAATCCCTCTTTATACTTGGCTTCAGGAGCGGCAATTACCATCCCTTTTTCATTTGCGACATCATCTAGATTTGCTGTTTTAAATGCACTTGCTGCTTGAGTACAACCGTGTAATACAATAAGTAAAGACTTACCATTACCTACTGGTGACTCTGTTGCTGGGTTATAAATATGTACTTGAGAAAAACCACCTTCACTTTTAGTTGACCAACTTGCTGCATTTCCTGCTACTGAAAATGTTAGAGCTGCTAAACCTGCACCTAGCGCTATTAGATTCCTTTTCTTCATTATTCTCTCTCCTAGTTACTAATTATTATTATCTTGGTTCTATTTGTGAACCTATGTATTCATATTAATCTTGCTACATAGGTTTATGGAATTAGTATTCATTGATACTGTGAACCACGTCATAAAAAATATCACCACATTTCAACAACTTACATTGTGCAGTGCAATAAAACCAATAACTTTTCTTATATTTATCAATATATAGAGATTCAAACAATACAAGTCACATCACCTTCATCATAATTCACTAATAACTCACTGTTTTTGCACTTCAATGCAGAAATTGTTGATTTACAGCAAAAAACCCCAAGTCACTATGTGACACAGCTGTCACTTTATTGGCGTTTCTCGTAGACACTTTGTGAGGCAATCGACTTTCCAAAGTCCTATTTAAGCTAAACGTGACCTATTTCTAACTAATGGACTCACGTTTGGATAAATAATCTAACCAACTTCACACACATATCTTGAAATATTTCACATCTTTCCCATTAAAAACAACTCACCCCAGAAATTAACCTATTGTTTCCCATAAAAAAAAGGCCCCCAAAAACTGGAGGCCTTTCCCTAGCTACGTCTTATTTTATTTTAAATTTATAGACATCCTGGTGCGTCTGTCCAAGTTCCATCAACCTCATAAAGTGTGATTGTTGTGTTATAACCGTACTGAGCACCCATCACATTGTAGGTAGTTACGTCTATTCTACCAGCAACATAATGATCCGTTACGGTTGAAGATACTGAGTCTGTGTAACACTCAACAACTTCTTCCCACTTAGTTGGATCTTCTGGGTATGCATCTGCATTGTCACCAACGCCGTCGCCATCTGTATCTACAGTTTCTGTAGCATCGTTAGGGAATGCATCTGCATTATCACCAACGCCGTCACCATCTGTATCTGTAGTTTCAGTTGGATCGTTCGGGAATGCATCATCTGCATCAACTACGCCGTCACCATCTGTATCTACTGGATCTGCTTCCCACTTAGTTGGATCTTCTGGGAATGCATCTGCATTGTCACCAACGCCGTCGCCATCAGTGTCTACAGTTTCTGTAGCATCGTTCGGGAATGCATCACCATTATCACCAACGCCGTCACCATCTGTATCTGTAGTTTCAGTAGCATCATTCGGGAACGCATCTTCTGAATCAACTACGCCGTCACCATCTGTATCTACATCAAGACTATCATTGCACTCGTCAACGTCTGCCCATGTACCATCTTCAAGTTGATATAGAGTTACAGAATCTACATAACCATACACACCACCCATATCGATGTATTGCTGCACAGTTAATCTACCAGCATTATAATGTACTGTTACTGTACCTGATGCTTCAACTAGCTCTGGGCATAGTGGAACTGCATTATTAAACTCCATCTCTTTAGTCGTAACATAATCAACTCCATCATCACCAGCAACTGTTACAGTAATAGTTGCAGTATGAGGGCCTTGACCTACTGTGAAGACTTCATTAATAGATGTTGCAGATAGTGATCTTGACTCGCTATCAACTGCTACAACGATTGAAATCAATGTTGAAGCCACTGGTACATCAACAGTAGCAGTTACAGTTGCAGTAGTCCCATCTAATGGAGCAGCTACAGCAGGACTATCAATACTTGCTTCGTAATCATTACTTGGGCCAACACGCGGATTATTCTCGGAGAAGTATTTCGCCAAGTACATGCCGTAGTTAGCGCTTGAGCCATCAATATAGCTACCAGAAGCACCAGAACCACCAGGCCATGCATGACTAACACCGCTCATCTCTACCATTGATGCGCGACCATCGCTCCACAATGTTTCTTTAGCGCCTGAAATTCCTTGAATTACTGTTGTTCCAGATAGCTTGGTAGCACCATAGATACTTGCCATTGCTTCAGCATTTTGCAATCCGTATCCAGTGTTTACTGTGGTATCAGATGTGCCGTAAGCGGTAGAAGTGATCTGGGTGGCAAAATCACCTGCATTTGAGCCAGCATAAGAGTTACATCTTTGTGCTGTTTGCGCTACTGTGCTCTCTTTTGGTCCCATTGCACCGCTTGAAGATGTTCCAGCTGAAGGAGCTGCGTCTAAACCCATACCTGCGAATACATCAGGAGCAAGACAACCAACGGTCATTGCAAATGCACCGCCTGAAGATAGACCAGCTACATAAATTTGATCTGGATCGATATCATATGCAGTGTCGTCTCTTAGGTTTTCAGCTAGAGTGATTACGTTTTTATAATCTTTAGAGGTTCTTGAGATAGTTCCTTCCCAATAACTCCAACAACTAAAACCTGCTTTGAACATTGCATCAGGAGCCGCAATAACCATACCGTATTGATCTGCAACCTGTTGTAGGTTTGCGGTTTTAAATGCGCTTGCTGCTTGAGTACAACCATGCAGAACAACAAGCAAAGACTTACCAGCACCTACTGGTGATTCTGTTGCAGGTTTATACATATGAACCGTTGAGAAACCACCTTTACTTTCTGTTGACCATACTTCATCTCCTGCATTTGCAGCAAATGAGAATGTTAAAGCTGCTACACCAGCCCCTAGCATTAATAAATTCTTCTTCATTTAAATGTTCTCCAACTAATAATAATTATAATTTTTGGTTCTGCACCTGAACCATTGAGAACATATTAATATTGATACATATAAACATGGAATTAGCATCCACCGATAATGCGAACTCCATCATGCAGAATTTCGCAAGAAATCAACAGCTTATATTGTGCAGTGCGCAATCCGATTGTTTTTTTATGTTTAAATTCAATCGAATAACAATAGCGTCATCCCTAATTACATATTTAGGCTGCATGACAAATAAAACGGTGCTATATCTCTATCATGTGCAGAAGATGTCCATTTACAACAAAAACACCCCAGTCACTAAATGGGGCAATTATCATTTTCTTAACTATTCAGATCCACATGAATACAAGCAACATTCAATAATATTTTTTTAACGCAAAAAAAGGCCCCCAAAAACTGGAGGCCTTTCCCTAGCTACGTCTTATTTTATTTTAAATTTATAGACACCCTGGTGCGTCTGTCCAAATTCCATCAACCTCATAAAGTGTGATTGTTGTGTTATAACCGTACTGAGCACCCATCACATTGTAGGTAGTTACGTCTATTCTACCAGCAACATAATGATCCGTTACGGTTGAAGATACCGAGTCTATCTGGCACTCAATAACGCATTCGTTTACATCCGTCCATGTGCCATCTGCAAGCTTATATAAGGTAATAATCTCGTTATAACCATACGTAGCACCTAGATCGATATATTGCTGTGTAGTTAATCTACCAGCACTATAATGCGCTATAACAGTTGCAGTAATTTCCTCTAACACTTGGCATTCTAACTCTGCGTTACTAAAGTCAATCATTTCACTAACCATGTAACTAACCCCGTCACTTCCTGTCACTATTACATCAATAGTTGCAGTGTGTGCACCTAGATCGATAGTAAACACTTCACTGATAGATGTTCCGGTTACAGTTCTTGATTCACCATCAACGCTTACAATAACTGAAGTTAGAGTTGAAGCTGCAGGAACCTCAACTGTCGCAGTTACTGTAGCAGTAGTTTCACCTAATGGAGCATCAACAGCTGCATATATAATTGGCTGGCAATAGCATGGTGGAATTACACGCGCATTATTTTCCGCAAAATACTGCGCCAAGTAAACCCCATAGTTGATGCTTGAGCTATCAATATAACTCCCAGAAGCCCCAACACCGCCAGGCCATGCATGACCAACACCCACCATCTCAACCATAGAAACGCGACCATCAGTCCACATAGTTTCAACAGTATTCGGAGTACCAGGAGTTGATGAGGTCACAGAGTATTCAGAAACACCGTAGATAATAGCCATTGCAGCTGCATTCTGCCGGGCATACTCTTGAGGAACTGTGTAGTCCTGAGTTCCATAGGCGGTATTTGTTATTTGAGTATCGAAATGACTTGCATACGACCCAGCATAACCTTGACAACGTGCAGCGACATCTATTGGACCTGGTTCTATAGAGTACGAACCGTCTGCAGATGACCCAGCACTTGGTGAAGCCATCAAGCCCATACCGGCAAAGATATCCGGAGCCAAACAACCAACGGTCATTGCAAATGCACCACCTGAAAATAGGCCCGCCACATAGATTTGATCTGCATCAATATCATAAACAGAATCATCTCTTAGCTCTTGAGCAAGAGTGATCACATTCTTATAGTCAGCAGAAGTTCTAGAGATAGTTCCTTGCCAATAACTCCAGCAGTCATAGCCTGCCTTATACTGAGCATCCGGTACCGCGATAACCATACCGTATTGGTCTGCAGCCTGTTCCAGGTTAGCGGTCAAAAATGCATCAATACCTTGAGTGCAACCACCCAGAACGATAAGCAAAGACTTACCGTTACCAATAGGTGATTGTACTGTCGGCTCATACATGTGGACCTGACTAAAGCCACCTTTACTCTCTGTTGACCAGCTTGCAGCCCCTGCATTCGCAACCAATGAAAACGCCAGGGATGCAATACCAACAACCAACGCAAATATATCCTTTACTCTCATAAATAAATTCCTTCGAATAATTACATAAAATAATTTTTATAATTGATTCTGCACTCGAACCAGAGCGCCATCTTAATATTGTTAGCTGCACTTTTGGAATTATCATCCTTGGATACTGCGAACTCCATCAATTACAACACTGTCACAGATCAACAGCTTAAAATATCAACCCCAAACTTAATGATTTGCTTATCCCTATACAAATCAATAGATAACTGCCGCGCAGCAACCTCCACCCCCGATACAAATTACGACAACCCTAATCAAACACTTGCATGCGACATCTTGACAGCAACAGCTAGCATTAAAGAGAATCAAAACCATAAATTGAAGTAGTTATCTTTTAAATCGATATGTGAAAGATGCATAAAAAAAGCCTCCGATAATCGGAGGCTTTTCCCTAGCTACGTCTTATTTTTAATAATTATAGGCATGGATCAACATCCGTCCATGCTCCATCAACATTATAGAGAGTGATTATTGTGTTATAACCATACTGAGGGCCCATGACAAGATAGGTAGTAACATCTATTCTACCTGCAACATAATGATTCGTTACAGTATCTGTTGCTTCAGCAGGAGGTGTACATATTGGAGTTGAATTATCAAAATTCACTATCTCTTCAGTAATGTAGTTTTCACCGTCATCGCCTTGAACAGTTACAGTAATAGTTGCTGTATGTTCACCTGCTACAATTGTAAATGCTTCATTAATAGTTGTTGAAGAAACGGTTGTAGATTGAGCATCCATCTCAACAACAATTGATATCAATGTTGAAGCTACTGGTACATCAACAGTTGCAGTTACAGTAGCAGTAGTTCCATCCATTGGAGCATTAACAGCCGGGTTATTAATATCTGCGGCATAAGGTGTAGGTGGAGGACCAACGCGATTATTATTTTCAGCAAAGTAGTCTGCTAGATAGATACCATAATTGATGCTTGAGCTATCAATGTAACTACCAGAAGCACCTGAACCACCAGGCCAAGCATGCCCAACACCAGATAAAGCAATCATAGAAACACGACCATCTGTATATGGAGTTTCAGCAAATGTCACTCCACCCTGAGTAGAGTTTTGTGCTGTCCCTTTAGAGACACCATAGACAATTGCCATAGCATCAGCATTCTGCGGACCATAACCCTGAGGAACAGTATAGTCACTTGTTCCAAAAGCTGTATTTGTTATTTGGGTATCAAAGTAACTAGAATATGATCCAGCATAACCTTCACAACGGGATGCAGTTTGACTTGCATTTGACTCAAGCGAGAATGCACCATTTGAAGATGTTCCAGCACTTGGAGCAGCATCTAATCCCATACCAGCAAAGATATCCGGAGCAAGACAACCAACAGTCATTGCATATGAACCACCTGAAGAAAGGCCAGCAACATAGATCTGATCTGGATCTATGTCATAAGATGTGTCATCTCTTAGCGCTTCAGCCAAACCGATTACATTTTCATAATCACCAGCAGTTCTAGAGATAGTTCCTTGCCAATAACTCCAGCAGCTATATCCAGCTTTATACATTGCATCCGGGGCTGCGATAACCATTCCGTATTGGTCTGCAGCATCTTCTAAGTTAGCTGTAGTAAATGCTGAATATGATTGAGTACAACCATGCAGTACAATCATTAATGATTTACCATCTCCAATAGGTGATGTAGTTGATGGCGTATACATACTAACTGAGTTAAAATCACCAATACTTTCAGTAGTCCACGTTCCGTTTCCAGCATTAGCCGCTAGTGAAAAACTTAGCGCCATAATCCCTGCGCCTAGCGCTAAAATATCCGTTTTCTTCATTATTAATATCCTCCAAAAATTTTAAGATGGTTCTGCACTTGAACCAGATCGCCATATTAATCTTGTTAGGGTTGACATTGGAATTAGTATTGACAAATATTGCGAACTCCATCCAATACGATACCGTCACAAATCATTAGCTTGCACATGTTAGACCTAGTCCAACTAATTGTTATTATTTATATTTATCAATCGACAATAGCTGCAATTCAATAATAAACATTAGCTCTAAAGAAAACTGAAATAATTTAGCACTTATTTACGACAAAACAGCAAAAGCAATTAATTTAAAACAAAAAGCGTCGAGTCGCTAATTGATCTAATTATCGTTTTCATAACAAAAATAACCAAAGGAAGAGGAAATTCGGCATTGAAAAATCATTAACAATTAAAATATAAAGAGTTTTTTATCAAAGATGTGGGGGTCAAAAACAGCTAAAATCACATGCATTTTAACCAACGGCGATTTCACGGTTTCAAGTAATAAAATAATGCCACTTTAAATATAATCCATTTAAACAGAAGAGCTCCTCGCTTCGCAACCAGCATTCACCCACTGTTTAACCTGCTTATAATTATAATCAGCCAAAGCACCAAAACCTGATAACTTATTTGCCTTGATTTTAGAAAACAGCGGAACAGTCAACCCACATAAAAAACGGCTGATTAAATCAGGGCTTGCAGTTATAGCCCCCCCTTTCTCCTCAATATTATTCAGCAGATGAGAAACCATAGAGTGATATTCAAAACCATTCAGACTTGGCAACTCCTGCTTGGCAGGAATCGTTACTATATGCCCTTCGCAAACACTACAACTTCCACATGACTCATTTGCATCTTTATCAGCAAAGTAGTGCGCCAACCGTTGGCTGATACAGGTATTACTCTCGAATAGTTCAATCATTGAGGTAATCCGTCTCACCTCACTTTGTTCTTTATTCTCAAACATCTTGCGTAGCTTGGCAGCCACACCTTGCAGATCAAAATCACTATTAACCACCTGATAAACATCGGTCATGTAGCGACTTCTTAACTCTATAAACCCTTGCTGCTCGAAATATTCCAGCGCAGCAACTACCCTCGATCTTTCCCCTATCCCTTTTTGGAATAGAGAGTCAAAATCTACCTGGCGCCACACCTTAGCAACCGCACATTCAGATAGCAGTGATTGCACAAAATCTCGACGTTCACCATTAAATCTATCGATAAGAACATCTTCTTCAAGCAACAGTTTAAAGCTATATTCAGAAAAGTAGGAGTGCAGCGGTTTGATTAACCCCTCCATCTCTAAATACACCAGCAATGTCTTAAGCGGCAACTCACGAATATTGGTAAGAGTAGATAGCTGCCTGAGAACAACCTCCCACCTGCTATCCATACCCGTTTTAAGTTGTTCCAGTAAAATCACAATGCCAGATAACTCCGGCGTATCACCGTAAACAAAATTCTCTAAAATATGAATATTATCCCGGCTCGCCAGAACCAAACAATCTGCAGCCTTGCCATCACGCCCTGCTCGGCCAATCTCCTGACTATAGTTTTCTATCGATTTGGGCAGGTCATAATGGATAATATTACGAATATCGCTCTTATCAATTCCCATCCCAAAAGCTATAGTCGCTACCACGCAGGAGATCTCATTATTCATAAACGCCTGCTGAATCGCCACCCTATCTTCATTCTTCATTCCCGCATGATATGCTGCCGCGCTAATTCCACTTCTACTACACAATCCTGCCACCTCAGCGGCCGTTTGCTGTTGCGTCACGTATACTATTGTCGACTGCTTTTGCGCAGCATCTACTCCGCACTTACTCTGCAAACAAGCCAATAGCGCTTGTGGTTTATGCGACTGTATAGATCCAAGCACGTGTAAGCGAAGATTTGGCCGACTAAAGCCAGTGATTGATACAAATTCCTTGGGAATAAAAAATTTACGACACATATCATCAACCACTGCAGGCGTAGCCGTCGCAGTCAGCAATGCCACCTGTGGAATATTGAAGTGTGTTTTATAATCCGGAAGTTTAAGATAATCAGGGCGGAAATTATGCCCCCATTCAGAGATACAGTGAGCTTCATCAACTACTAAAAGTGAAATGGGAACCTGTTGAATAAAATTGCGGAAACGCTCGTTCTTAAATCGTTCCACCGAGATCATTAAGATCTTGATCTCACCCATTTTAACCGCATCCATAGTCTGCAGTAAATCTTCTCTACTCAAGGTAGAATCGATGCTTGCCGCCGGGATATTGCGCGATTTAAGAAACTCAAGTTGATCATGCATCAAAGCTAACAGCGGTGAAACCACCAACACCAAGTTTGGCAACAACAACGCAGGCAATTGATAGCATAAAGACTTACCTGCACCCGTAGGGAAAATTGCAA
Organism: Gammaproteobacteria bacterium; assembly: GCA_033852155.1. GTDB lineage: Bacteria > Pseudomonadota > Gammaproteobacteria > QZLD01 > QZLD01 > QZLE01. The sequence continues at coordinate 42,682 of JAWSVA010000007.1, forward strand.
TAGCTGACTCTCCACCCACTAGGCGTTCAATCACCGCCTGCTGCCCCTCACGAAACTCGTCAAAGCCAAACTTTTGCTTCAGCGTATCTTTAATCATCAGAATCCCCCCAGGATTGAGTCCCATAAATAATTATTCGTATCGAACATGCAGCAGTCTAAGTATGAATGGATATCTAGCTAAATATACGAATCAACTAACCTCACACCACCCAATACCACGATCCTGCGATGCAACCTTAATTGCATCAAGCTCCCAACCAAGAGCCTCACCCAACACCTTCTGCACTAGCGTAGGGGAGTTATTTTTATCACTAATGTGTGCAGCCACGATATGCTGCATTTTGTCACAACTAATCTTTTTCAGAAAAGCAGCACACTGGTCATTACTAAGATGGCCAAGCCCACTACCAACGCGTTCTTTAAGAAAGCGCGGGTAAGGACCAACAGATAACATGTTTATACAATGATTACTCTCAATAAATATTGAATCAAGCTTGGTAAATAGCCTTTCAATATGCGGTGTAACTTTACCAACATCACTTAACATCCCTAGACGTTTACCATTTGCCTCAAAAACAAACTGGGTAGGCTCACGCGCATCATGCGGTACAGGGGCAGGAGTAACTAAGATATCTCCTATGGAAAAAGGCTTATGGCTATTGAAAAAATTAACCTCAGGAATATTTTTGTCTTTAAGACCTTGAAAAGTACCGCGAGTTACCCAGACCGGAGTACGATAGCGCTGCGTTAGCGCAGCAAGTCCTGCAACGTGATCTGAATGTTCATGAGTGATAAGAATTGCAGTAAGATTACCCGCATTGCGCGCCAAACGTTCCAGGCGAGTTTCCATCTGTTTCACTGAAAAACCACAATCAACAAGTATCGAAGTATTTCCAGATTCTACCAGCGCCGCATTACCACGGCTTCCGCTTCCTAAAGATGAAAATCGCAAAACCACACTCCACAAATTAAAAAGTGTCGATGTATAACCACATCGACACCCATTTTTAACCACACCAATATCTGCCGAAAATAACTCCCGACAGCTATCAACCCTTAATAAATATGCTCACTAAGCAAATTAAGCATAGCTGCAGCAATCTTCACATCAACTACACTCTTGCTTTCATCCAATACAACTAAGCGACATTTACCACCCTCATCAACTAGACGTAAAAAGAACTTCTGTGACTGTACTTTATTCGCGCCACCCTTCCAAAATGCAATACTTTCCCAGAACCCTTTTTCGTTAGCCTTAGCGTCTGCAGAAGGATCATACTGTACAAAGAACTCACCCTCAGAGCGATCTCTATCAACTAGAGTAAAGCTTGCGTGATCTATCGCCTTACCAACTATACGCCATGAGTTAAAGAATCTCTCATCTATAGTCAGTGAAATAGCATACCCATTTTCATCTTTAACAATATTTGCAAGTTGCTGCTGCTCGACAGGAGTTGCTGTCATTTTATCCGCAACATCTTTGCCAACACCAATGTAAATGATAAAACGGCGTAACATCTCAGCTTCCAACGCCTTATCATTTGGACGTGGGCGCCACGAGCTAGTCTTAACTGAATCCACTATTCCAACCTGCTTCTCAAATAGCACGTTGCCACTTTCTACATCATCAATCAAAACCTTCTCAACTCCATAATGGGAGATATAAAGTTCTGCAACACCATTTTCTAACCCTGGCTCAACACGAAAGCGAAACTTCTCCAATACAGGAGAGCCAAAGATATCTTCACTCATATTTGTAAAAAAACCTTTCGGTACAGCTGTTTTTTCAGGAGCCCAAGCTGTATCAACAAACATCAGCTTTTTCTCTTCTTTATCGATCTCCAGCTCTTGATTTTCCAAAAACTTTTTCACTTTTTCATAAAGTGCATTCGCATTTGCAGTAACCTCTAACCAACGAATATCGCCAGCGCGCTTGATCTTTATCCCTTCAGGAAGAGTAAAACCACTGCCTTTTGCTTTTACAAGATCATTCTGCTGCGCTTTATTAGCGTATTCAGAATAAGATGCCTTACCTTGCAAACCACCTGGAAGAGCCATGCTATCGGTCACCTCAACACGAGACAGTTCTGGTGGAACTTCTAATTTTTCTAAGCGTTTAGCATCTTTTGCAGATGTTTCATCATGCACCCAGCCAAAAAGTCCACTAAATGTTTTCGATAAAGAGCTGCAACCACTTACAGATACTAAAGTCATCACCAAACCGGTAATAACTATCGATTTTAAAAGCCTAAACTTTAAACGCTTCGGTCTTAAACAATTTCTCATAAATCTCTCTTAATTAAATTCCAGCTTGCTTAATAGCTGCACGCACCGCTTCATAATGTTCTGCTGAAAGTGGAGTCAACGGAAGACGAATCCCCTCTGGGATAACTCCCATATCGAATAAAGCCCACTTTGCAGGAATCGGGTTTGACTCAAGAAACATTGTCCTGTGTAAACCACGCAATTTTGCATCTGCATCCCTGGCCGTTGCTTCATCTTTAGCTACAGCAGCAGTTGTCATCTCATGCATAAGCTTTGGAGCAATATTGGCTGTTACCGATACAGCGCATGTAGCGCCAGCAAGAATAGCATCGCAAGCAATGTCATCGTCACCGGTATAGACACCAAAATCATCACCGCAAAGCTCAACCAGCTTTTTGATTCTCTCTACCGAGCCTGAAGCCTCTTTAATGCCAACAATATTACTTATCTGCGACAAGCGTTGCACCGTCTCCGGCTGCATATCACAAGCAGTTCTTCCTGGTACATTATAAAGAACCTGCGGAATATCCACTGCCGCCGCAATGGTTTTAAAGTGCTGATAAAGCCCTTCCTGCGTCGGTTTATTATAATATGGAGTAACCAGTAAGCAGGCATCGCAGCCAGCTTCTTTAGCATTCTTAGTTAGCTCTAATGCCTCAGATGTGGAGTTAGCGCCAGTCCCCCCAATAACAGGTATGCGGCCAGCAACATATTCAACAACCTTCATAATTACACTTGAGTGTTCCTGCATATCAAGAGTTGCAGACTCACCAGTAGTACCTACAGCTAAAATGGAATCAGTGCCGTTATCTATATGAAAATCAACCAGTGCTTTTAATGAAACGTCATCAACCGAGCCATCAGCTCGCATTGGAGTTACTAAAGCAACCATACTCCCGCTGAACATTAAACAATTCTCCACAATCAAAGTTTTTAGTTCGAAATGATAAAAGCACTTAAAAACATATCACTCTTAAGTACCTATTTATCGATACAGGATAATAGATTACACAAAATGTTTCACCTAAATTTTCCATCGACAAGAGTAGATTATACAAATAAATACCAAAACCAACTCGAACAGGCATATTGAGTAAAAAAAAACATAATAGTTCCAACTACTTTCAGTTTTTTCATTAAAAAAAACAGCAAGCTCATTTTGATTATTATATAGCTGTGATAGTCTCTAATTACCGCGAATCTAAAAATACTGGATGTTAAAGGACTTAAAGCAGCCATATGTTAAAATACCTTGTAATTACAGCATTGGGTGACGACAGAGCAGGCATCGTCAACGACCTATCCAAAGAGATTCTTGAAATAAAATGCAACATAGTTGATAGCCGTATGGCTGTCCTCGGCGAGCATTTTGCCGTCATCATGCTGGTTTCCGGCAAATGGGATAAGTTAGCAAAGCTTGAAAGCTCTACCGATGAGCTCGGAAAAAAGCTATCCCTACAGATATCTACCAAATACACCCATGGTCGTAAGATCAAAAAAGACAAACTCCCATACATAGTTGAAGCGGTAACCATCGATCAACCTGGAGTGGTAAACAGCCTCGCAAGCTTTTTCTCCGAGCACGGTATAAACATTGAAAGTATAAACACATCTACATACAACGCAGCCATTACCAGCGCGCAGATGTTTTCCGCACAGATCACGGTAAACATTGCATCAGACATGCAAATATCACAACTACGCGAAGACTTTTTCGATCTTTGCGATGATATCAATCTAGACGCTACCTTTGAGCCACTCAAGGGTAATTTTTAACGGCAGATTAATTGTAGAACATACATGTTCCTCTGATTACTATGCTGTAGGTATTAGGTATAAAGTAGTAGGAGTTTGATATGGATAGTCACACAAAAATATTCGTCCTCGACACTAACGTCTTAATGCATGATCCAACATCAATTTTTCATTTCCAAGAGCACGACATCTACATCCCCCTAGCCGTACTAGAAGAGTTAGACAACTCAAAAAAAGGGCTGTCAGAAGTTGCCCGCAATGTACGCCAAGTAAGCAGATTCCTTAACGACATCATGGACCAAAAAGACAATGGTTCAATCCATGATGGTTTCGAACTAGAGCAAATAAACAAATACTATCCAAATGAAGAAGACGCAGTATCCCCAGGGCGACTATTCTTCCAAAACCACAATATCACAGTCAATCTACCGAACGAGATTCCACTCGGCAAGATAGACAATCAAATTATAAGCATGGCAAGGGAACTGCAGGAGATTCATCCCAACCGAGCAGTAACAATAGTAAGTAAAGATATCAACCTGCGCCTAAAAGCAAAGATCCTTGGTATTAATGCCGAAGACTATTCAAATGACAAGGTACTTGACGATGTTGACCTGCTCTCCCCAGGTGAAACCGAATTAGAACCAGATTTCTGGGAAAATCACCGTACAGATATGAAACCATGGCAAGAGGAAGGGCGCACTTTCTATAAGATTACTGGCGACAAGACATCAACATGGCGCCCAAATGAATTTATCTTCCTAGAGGGAAAAGACAAATTTGAAGCTATTGTCAGAAAAATTGAAAACAGCCATGCAACAATAGAAACAATAACTGACTATCAAAATTCCAATACAACGATTTGGGGCATCAAGGCAAAAAATCGCCAACAAAACTATGCCCTAAACCTACTAATGGATCCAGAAATTGATTTTGTCTCTCTGCTTGGAATGGCAGGAACAGGCAAAACTCTATTAACCCTTGCGGCAGGCCTTACCCAGGTATTAGATGAGCAGATATATAGCGAAATCATAATGACCAGGGTAACTATCCCCGTAGGAGAGGACATTGGATTCTTACCTGGAACAGAAGAGGAGAAGATGAATCCTTGGATGGGGGCTCTATTAGATAACCTGGAATTTCTCACCCAAAATGATGAGCATACTGATGAATGGAGTCGAGGAGCAACCAGCGACCTACTGCAAAACCGCATCAAGGTAAAATCACTTAATTTCATGCGTGGCCGCACCTTCCTCAACAAATTCATTATCATTGACGAAGCACAAAACCTCACCTCCAAACAGATGAAGACACTAGTGACCAGAGCAGGTCCTGGTAGTAAAATCGTATGTCTAGGCAACGTAGCACAGATAGATACCCCGTATCTAACCGAGACTACATCAGGCCTAACCTACATCGTAGATAGCTTTAAAAACTGGGAATACAGTGGGCATATAACCCTGCGACGCGGAGAGAGATCAAGACTGGCAGACTATGCTTCTGAGGTTTTAAGGTGATAACTGCTTTATTATTTTTAATGTGGTTTAAAGTCTTTTGACTTAAATATTCATACGCTACTTATTCTAAATTTTTAACAGCCACAATTTCAGAAGCCTTAGGCCAAGCATTCATCACCGCCTGCACCAAAGTTGCCAGTGGTATAGCAAAAAACACACCCCAAAAACCCCACATACCACCAAAAATAAGGATAGAAATAATAATCGCTATTGGATGGATATTCACCACCTCGGAAAATAACAAAGGAACAAGAGCATTTCCATCCAGCGCCTGAATAACAGTATAAGCAAGCATCACATAAGCAAAATCAGCCCCCCAGCCAAATTGGGCATACCCCAAAACAATCACCGGAAATGTAACTATCGCAGCGCCAACATAAGGGATAATCACCGATAACCCAACAAGTACCGCAAGCAACATTGCAAACTTCACCCCAAGAAAAACAAACGCAACATAAGTAACTGCGCCTACAATCATCACCTCAAAAAATTTCCCACGCACATAGTTTCCAATCTGGACATCAACCTCAATCCAGATTAGATTTATCAGGCGATGATCTTTCGGGAGAAAATGATTACTACACCACTCAATAATTAACTTTTTATCCTTTAAAAAGAATAAAATCATAATCGGCATAATTACCAAATATACCAAAGCCGTGGTAACAGCAACAAAAGACTGGATAGAGAATATTGATAGGGCACCCTTCACGGCGTCTTTTAACTCATTAGATGAAAATATTTTTTCGCTAAGCCCAAGTCCCTGGCTAGCGCCTTCAACTACTAATTTTGCATCAGCCTCAGTTACCGCCTCTGGGATACCACCAGTATAAAACTGTGGGTACTTAACAAGAAATGAAGATATCCATGCCTCACCATTTATTATCATTTTATGCAGATTTTGTGGCAACTCACGACCAAGCTCAGAAATTTGAGTTGAAAGCAAAGGGATCATCCCAGCAATAATCAGCATCATCAAGAGCATAAAAACGATAAAAACGATTATTACACTGAGAAAACGTGGCAACCCTTTACTATTTAGCTTAACAACAAACCCTTCGAGTAGGTAAGCCAAAACAATACTCGCCAGAACTGGTAACAGCATATTACCAAACATCCAGATAATCCCAGCAATCAGCAAAAGGAAAAAAATCAGCCCAAGAATTTGGGGGTCACCAAACTTCTTTCTAAACCAACTCCAAACTATTTCCATAAACTATTTCCACTAGTTGCTTACAACACAATTTCAAAAGAACAATTTCACAAGGGTACATTACAAAAAATAATACAAACAAACCGACATAATCCCCCAAAAAGAATTATGGCCTATCAAATTTCAGGGAAAGTTTTATACTTCTAAGAGCAGTATAGCTTAACCACGGATAAAACATCAGCAATGTTTAAGCGAATACCAACATGAAAATAATTCTTTTGAAACTATTTGATCCATACTGCTGTCAGTATTAAAAATTGATCTATTCAAGGAAAAAGATTGAAATATATATCAAAATTTTTAACTGCATCCATAATCGCAATTAATTTAACTACAATATCAATTGCTACAGAAGTACCAGATATTGGCAGCCCACACAGCAAATACCTGTCTCCACAGCAAGAAGCTGAGATTGGTCGACAGATGATGCAACAAGTACGTTCATCATCATCGCTAATCACCGACCCAGAGATCAATTCATATATTCAATCAATAGGAAATAGACTAATTAACTCAGCAGATAATGCTGACTTACCCCCGTTTACTTTTTTCGTTATCTCGTCACCTCAAATAAATGCCTTCGCCGCACCTGGAGGGTATATAGGACTATTTACCGGGCTAATTACATCTACCAAGTCTGAAAGTGAACTAGCATCAGTAATGGCGCATGAGGTGGGACATATAACTCAAAGTCATCTTGCAAGACGCGTTGCAGAACATGAGCGTTTATCCGTTCCACGTATGGCAGCCTTAATCGCTAGCTTATTACTTGCAACTCAAAACCCAGAAGCAGGAAGTGCCGCTTTCATGTCAACCAATGCTGCCAGCATCCAACATCAGCTGACATATTCACGTACTGCAGAAAAAGAAGCTGATAATGTAGGTATAAATCTATTAACCAAATCTGGTTATAACCCCAAAGGTATGACCGATTTTTTCAATACTCTACAAAGCAAGCACAGCTTTATGGGGACACAAATTGAATATTTAAGCACTCACCCTCTTACTAACAGCCGTATCTCTGAAATAACAGGAAGAATAAACCCAAAACACCAATGGAGGGGAAGTGACACCGAGAATTATAAGCTAATCAAAATTAAAATCGACATCCATCAAATTCGAGATCACAAAAAAGCTGAAAAAAAATACTTAGACATGTTGAAAAATGATAATAGTTTCAGCAATCGTTATGGATACGCTCTCGCATTACTAAAAGTAAATAAATCCCAACAAGCGGAACAAATAATCTTATCACTTATAGCTGATGATACCGAACGAGTGCCATACCTAATAACTTTGGGCCAAGCACAGCTTAAACAGCAAAAGTTAAACCAATCCTATAAAACCTATCAAAATGCCCTATCCATTTACCCTGATAACTATCCACTTTCCCATCACTATGCATTTTCCCTACTCTATTCAGGTAATTACCAAAAGGGGTTGAGCTTCATTCAAAAACAACTCCACCATGCACAACAAAACCCAGCCATGTATCAGCTCGCAGCAGACCTAGCATTTAAAGCAAAAGAACAGGAAACAGCCTATGAGTACATGGGGGATTACTATATGCACAACTTCAACCAATATGGTCTCGCGCGCGAACAGTATAAAAAAGCTATAAGTATTGCAAATAGCAAGGTAACGGCTTCTAGACTAGATGCCAAAATCACAAAAATAAACACCGTTGAGAAAAACATAAAGAAAAATTGAACCTATTCAATTTACCCCTGTCTTAATTAAAGAAGCTAAGAGATTAGTTTCTTCATACTCCCTCATTTAGGCGACTTGTTCATTCAGTCGCTTTTTTGTTTTCCATATTAAAAAACCATATCCAATTTAGCAACAACATATCCTGCTAAACAGCTGACTTTATTAGATTATAATAGTTAATTTTATTTAGCTGGATAAACAAATGTTTTTTTCTTATAAGTAAGGATAAATCCTTCAGGAGTTATCTCATTAACTGTTATTCCACCACTAAGAGTATCTCCTTCCACATATCGTTTCATTGCAATTAATGCGAACCTATCTTCCGGGTTTTCATCAAACACATGAACATTGATATCTATCTTGGGAAACAACCTTCTAAATTCAGGTTTCATCTTATCAAAATGAGGAGGTCCCATTGAAACCTTGCGCGGTTTTGTTTTATTGCTGCTATTTTTTGACGTAGCTGAATGCTCAGAACTAGCATCAAGTTCAACTTTAGAATACACAACCCTAGGCCGAGTCTTCTTTTTAACTTTTGGCTTTACCACAGGTTTCGCAGTTTGTTTGATACCAACTTGAGTACGCACCAATGCTTTTGGCTTAGCAACCCTTCTTACAGTCTTCTTATGCGTTACTGGTGCAGGGTCAATCTCAGGTGGCAGCCTTCCCTCTTTTTTCACCTGTTGCACTGGTACACTCTCAGGTCTAGTATCAGCTAACGCCATAAGGCGCTGTGCATTATTTATTGCTGATTTTGAAATTGGCTTTGTCGCCACCTTATTAGATTGCACAGGCTTTGATGAATTTACAGTATTTGCAGTGCGCAGCAACGATTTAGACGCTGCCTTCTTTGGACGAGGTTTGGGCTTACTCATCTTAGCAATCTGTTTCGGTTTAAGTTTTTTATTAACTGGATTTGGCTTAGGCTTATGAGCTATAGATAGCTTCGGTTCCGAAACCTGGTTTGCAGCTACCGTTTGCTGGTTCTGGTTCTGAGCCACCTGTTCCTTATTAAAAAACACATACCAAACTAAGCCTACATTTACCAAGAGAACTAAAACAACCAGGGCACCATAATTTCTACTTTTTGGAGTCGGCTGCCCATAGGCTATAGCAGCTTTAGCGCCAGCTTGTTGCTCACGAGCAGCTTGCTCTCTCTCTTGCTCCGACTTTTTTAGTGCTTCTAATATATAAGACATAATCTACAACTTGTTCTTATTTAACCTATTTGCTCTTTTTTAGCAGGGGCACACCAGGAATTTTAGCCGCAGCCATTAGATATGCCATCGTCGATTTTCCAATAATACCATCCACTTTAAGCTTGAAACTCTTCTGAAAAGCATCAACCCTTACTCTCAGGTTCTCGTCATATACAGTTCTATCAATTCTGGAAGTTTTCTTACCATCATAGCGATCCATCATCATAGTTAACCAACGAACATGATCACCCTCTTCACCTGGTCTAACAATCATCTTACTCAATTTTGGCGGTCGCCATAAAGTGATGTATTTACCACCCCAAACCTTATTTAGGTCTGATACTGAAAACCTTTTAAACTCTCCATCAAAATCAAGGGTTACCGATTCACTCGACAGTTTCACCAATAGAGCATAACTAAACCCTTTGGACTTCTTAAACTTAAGAATAGCCGGGCGATTAAAACGAATCAACTGCTCGACCGAGCCAGTATTAAAGAAACAACTCAAACCTCGAGCCTTAGATTTCTTACAAGCTGTTTCACCCTTAGTACTGTCATAATTTAAACGCCACAACTTAAATAACTCTTTGAATGACGCCACCAAAGATTTATCCAGGGACTTAGCTGACAAAGTTTTTTCCAGCTTATTCCTTTTAACAACTGGCTTTGATTTAGTTTGCTTATTAGCCGCCTGAGTTTTGACCTCAGCCTTATTAACTGGCTCAGCACTTGTTTTTCCTATAGTGGTTGACTTAGCATCCTTTGCATTCTCTTTTCCACTAGATTTACCCTCGCCGACTTTCTGTTCTAAAATACTTTTCAAAGAAGATATCATATTTGAAAGGGAGGTAATCTGGTTTTTATTTCCTTTACTTTCAACTTCTAGCTTAGTATTAGAGCTATCATTAACAGGTGTATTGCTTTGTTCTACGGTTTTAGAACCAATTATTTGTTTATTCTTGTCATACTTAGAATTTTGATTTTCAGTTTTCAAATTTCCAGATTGATTAGCTTCACTTAAGACTTCTGCAGTAGTGGAATCAGATGAAGGCATAAATACGCCCCCCATCACAGCAAGCATCAGAACAACAGCAAATGATCCGATAAAGATCTTCTCTTTATTACCCAAAGACTGAACTTTTGCGATACTTTCAGCAAATTTTATTGAAGCAGTACTCTCATTCACCTTACTACCAACAGTTAAGGCCTTCTCAGTTTTACCCTGTACCTGCAGCTTAGATTTTGTACTTGGAAGCGGATTAATAATCTCCGGCTCATCCAAGCCTTTATCACACTCATCTTCTTGAAGTTCACAAGCCACATCGTCAGAATCTGGATCTTTAGAAGAGTGCTTATATCCAGGAGCATCATAATCTTCCACTAATTCACCAAACTCAATATCGGCAGAAAGCTCTTCTACTTTTTCAGTTTCCAGTCTCTCTGCTTCAGCTTTCTCTGCTGCAATTCGTTCAGTTTCTTTCTGCTGCACACCTTCCTCAACAGCATTAAGTTCCTGAGCCTCACCTTCATTAATACATGCCTTTGCTTCAGATATAGGATCAACTGGCCTTTCAATCTCGACAGTCTGCGGCTCTTCCAATACTGGAGCATTTTTCACAGCTATCGTTTCAGCAGATTTTTTAAGCCCAACCTTTTTGACTCTGGTACGTCTTGGCTTCTTCTTTTCTAGCTCAACTTCAACCTGTATTGATTTTTGTTTCTGCTTTAATTTATTTTTAATCGCCCTTATTGGTGCCCCAAAATCGAATAACTTACCACCCTTAACTTCTAAGGCCGCCTTGGTTAATATCTTAGAATTAACCTGGATTTTATTAGTTGCATAAGCACCCAGTAAAGCGCGATCACAAATAATATTAATTAAACGAGGAATACCGCCAGAATATAAGCGTGCTAGGCGCATAGCTGCAGGAGTAAATATTGGACGCTCAACACCGGCAACCTTAAGGCGGTGTTTTATATAACCGGCAGTTTCGGGCATACTTAGTGGCTTTAAGTGATATCTAGCCGTCACTCGCTGTGCTACCTGCCTTAGCTTTTGATCATTTAGATGGTCAGCTAGTTCAGGCTGTCCAACCAATATAATTTGCAATAGTTTTTCTTTAGCTGTCTCAATATTAGTTAAAAGGCGCACCTGCTCAATTACATCAAAGGTAAGATTTTGAGCCTCATCAATTAATACAACTGTACGAAATCCTTTGGAATATTGTTCCAAAAGATACTTAGTTAAGTGATCTAAATGCTCTTTAACAGAACGCGCAGAACCAGACTCATCAATTTTAAATTCTTCACATACAGAGCCCATAAACTCTTCAACTGAGAGTTTAGGATTTAGAATCAAAGCCAGATCAGTGCCTTCAGGCAACTGTTCAAGCAATGCTCTGGTCAGTGTTGTCTTACCCGTTCCAACCTCGCCAGTGAGCTGAATAAACCCGCCACTATCTGTTATTCCATATAAAAGATGAGCTAACGCCTCTTTATGCCTAGGACTAAGATAGAGATATCGAGGATCTGGCGTTATAGAAAATGGATTTTCTGAAAGTCCAAAATAAGCCTTATACATAATTACTGAATCTACAAGTTTAAGTGATTAAAATTTATTAAAATGATTGTAATAGCAAGTTTAACACCTTTTGTCTTTTTCTCATGTTTTTTTGTACTCTCTGCTAGTAAAACATAATTTTATTGTGATTTGTTTAAAAAAAACTCCTGTTTTTCATCTCTGTAGATGTTTTTAATCTACCAAATTCTCAAAAAATAGCATATGCTGATTATATGGTTTAATGGACTAATGGATAGGGAGTATCTAGTGAGCATTTCATCTGATAATGAAGCGTCAGAATTCAAATATAATTTTTCTGATGATACTGAGGAAAAAGTCGAGCTTCTAAAAAAATGCGTAATCCGTTTAAGCCTCGCAGCAGACGGTATCGATGAAAAACTTGACTCTCAATTAGAAGACATTCGAACCCAGGTTCGTAAAGATCAAAGCAATGCTATTATTGAATCATCTTTAGGCCGTATTTCAGACACATTAATGAAGCTTGGAGATAATAGTCTCGATAAATCAGCAAAAAAACCACCTAACCCCATTATTGAAAACTTCTCCCACTTAGTTGCCCCATTAACTAAAGCAGGCTTATCTAACGATCTAAACAAAAAGATTCAGAAGCTCACTGTGCAGATTCGCAAGCAAGCAGACACCTTAAATGCAGATGAGCTACTTCAGGCATACTCCTCAATTTTATCCGAAGCGATAGGACTTGCTAAACAAGATTTGAGCGAAGAAGATTTCCAACTTGAAACATCAAAAACTGGCTTCTTACAGCGTCTTTTTACAAAAAGTAACATTGAAGATGGAAAAGAAAACTTGTCGGGAATTGAACAAGTCTCAAGTAGCGTCAAAAACACCCTGCTAAACCTTCTTGAACATCTAATTCTTCCAGATTCATATAAGATCAAAGCCAAAGAACTTAAAATAGAGCTGCGTGGAGAAATCACCCTCAACCAGTTACCAGATGTACTAGATAAAATCGTTGCCCTTGTAGTTGATTCTGCGTCCGAAGAAACGCACGAATTCGAGGATTTTCTACAACACATCACCGAACAACTCATAGATATAAAACAATACCTAGCCTCAGTTGGAATAACTGGCTCCCAGAGCCACGATGAGACAAAGAACCTTGGGGAAAGTGTTAAATCGCAGGTTGATGAGATATCAGAAACCATTCGTGCATGCACTAACATTGAAGAACTGAAAAAAATTGCACAAAAACATGTAAGCAGCATTGTAGATGAGGTTGATGGGTTTTGTTCTACACAAGTAGAAAGACAAGCTGAGGCTAATGCAAAAATTGAAACTTTAAAAAACAGGCTAGAAGAAACTCAAGAGGAATCAGCTCTTCTTAGAGAACGACTAGTAATTCAAAGAGCACACGCCCAACTTGATCCACTGACAAAGCTTCCAAACCGACAGGCTTATGACCACCAATTTAATTCAGAATTTTCGCGTTGGCAAAGATATGATAAACCGCTGACCATGATGATCGCAGATATAGATTTCTTTAAAAAAATCAATGATACCTTTGGCCATGCAGCAGGAGATAAAGTACTAAAGACTGTGGCTCGAGTTCTACAAACAAATCTACGCGATACAGACTTTATCGCACGTTTTGGTGGTGAAGAGTTTGTAATATTGATGCCAGAAACAAGGATAAATGCTGCGATAAATGTAGCTGAAAAACTTCGAACTACAATCATGGATTGCCCTTTCCACTCATCCAATAGGAAAGTTCCTGTAACTATGTCATTTGGTGTATGTGAATTTCATAAAGGCGATACACAAGAATCTGTTTTCGACAAAGCCGACAAAGCTCTCTATGCAGCAAAAGAAAATGGAAGAAACAAAGTTTGTTCTGATTAAAAATAGTTTGTGCTTTTCGCAATAATCGAACCAATAACAAAAACAGCAAATAGTTTAGCGAAAAGCTTTGCCGCCTTTACCAGAAGCCTGACATTGTATTCAGACACACTCTCTACCCGTTCAACAGGATCGCTATTTTCAATGCATCCTCCTGTAATATTTTGATGCTGAGGCTTACCCTCATCATCAATTGAATACTCTCCATTCTCAAAAGAGTTAAAAATTCCCTTAGCTCGCTCTAAATCCTTTTCAGCCACCTGAACCCTAACCCACCCTACTGCTGTTGCAAGAAACATATTTGCTTGAAGCAAGTTTGCATCAGCCACAAAAGCAGGAACGCCCTCAGACTCTAAACACCCCTGAAATACATATGCCTCGGTAGGAGTAGCAAACTTTGTTATTGTAATAAGATCACCACCTTCGTCATAATCATTACAGGGAAAATCATTAAAATATTCAACCACAGGTTCCTTTATCTCCAACCCTCGCTCAGACAACACCTGATTAAGAGCAAGAAAGGCATCATCGATTAGCTCACTATTATCCCTAAGGCCAACAAGCACTTGATTCTCAAAACCACGGTATTTTTCAATTAATCGTTCAGTGTTATCTACCATATAAATCTCAACTTATTCATAATATTCAACAAACCACATAAAATCATACGGTGGGAGATTTTGCAACGCAATAGTGAATTTATATCGTATATGAACTAAGATTATTATAACAATGGAGGGTGAATGGGAAGAAAGCATGTTTTAATTAATGGTGCTGGGCCTGGAGCATTGAGCGGTAGAATTTTTTGGCTCACTGAGACCTTGACCTCACTACCCTTAAAAAACATATATTACATGGAGTTCTAACGTTTCATTTAATCTGGAGAAACATACGCTCTATTCTAGTCTTACTTTTTAAATGATAAAGAATATTCTTGAGCGTATTTTTGAGGCTATTCCCTACCTTGATGCTCATTTGAATTGGCTTGATGCTTTAGGGCAATATTTTTCTTACATCAAATTGAAGCTAATTTTTATTTTCAGACAAAATTCATAGGGGCATCACCCTGAAAAGCTAACAGTGCTTTCAACCTTATTCAGTATATTGAACGTAGCAATGTTACATATTAAGTATATATAACAGTTAAATATCTTTCTTTATTTTATGAAGTTTGTTCTTTTTAGTAACGATTTTTTCGGGTTTACATAGGTATTTCTTATCATTAGCTGTACGAGCACACTTTTTACAAACAAATTTACTCTTATCAACAATTAGTGTTAATTCACTAAAGTTAGTTTCGATATCTTTCTGCTTCCATCCACATAACGGTTTAGGCACTTCATTCCCCAGTTACACTCGAATTTTCAGTATAAATCGAATACTTGTACTTTACTATAAAGTTACGGTGTATTTATACTTATATTGCCCTGTCGCCTATGCTATTTCAATAAACTCTAAGCATAAAAAAACCCAGTTAGAA
>JAWSVA010000019.1:0-43506 GCA_033852155.1 Gammaproteobacteria bacterium
CCTACACCCATTACGTCAAACGATAATCATCACATTTCTGTAAAAAAAAAGCGGCACTGGTTTAAACCACTGATACCTTTACAATTCGTTTTTTACCTACCTGAAAAACAGCCGTCTCTCCTGCCGCAGTTTGATGCGTTTTGTCATCTATCTTTTCACCATCTTTCTTTACTGCGCCTTGCTTAATCATGCGCATAGCATCAGATGTGCTCGCAGTTAACCCAGATTCCTTTAGCAAATTAGGTATCCCAATAAATCCATCTACTGCTTTTACTTCAACTTCTGGCAGATCATCAGGTATCTCATTCTTCTTAAACCTGGAGATAAAGTTATCTCTTACCTTCCCTGCAGCATCTTTATCATGAAAGCGCTCTACTATCTCTTCACCCAGTAAAAATTTAATATCACGTGGATTTGCCCCACCCTCTATATCTTTCTTAAACTGTTCTATCT
The DNA here is from genome assembly GCA_033852155.1 of Gammaproteobacteria bacterium. Classification (GTDB taxonomy): domain Bacteria; phylum Pseudomonadota; class Gammaproteobacteria; order QZLD01; family QZLD01; genus QZLE01. The sequence continues at coordinate 454 of JAWSVA010000019.1, forward strand.
CTTCCAATGGCCTGAAACTTAATAGTTCATAGTAGCGCCACATCAATTCATCAGAAATCGACATGATTTTGCCAAACATTTCATCTGGTGATTCATCAATACCAATATAGTTTGCTAAAGACTTTGACATCTTTTGCACACCATCTAACCCTTCTAGGATTGGTGTAGTAATCACGATCTGTTGCGATTGGCCTGCCTGACGCTGCAATTCTCGCCCTACCAGCAAATTAAATTTCTGATCTGTTCCACCTAGCTCTACATCGGCTTCTAAAGCTACTGAATCATAACCCTGTATTAAAGGGTAGAGAAATTCATGTATTGCAATTGACTGCCCACCTTTATAGCGTTTTTCAAAATCATCACGCTCGAGCATTCTTGCTACTGTATATTTTGCTGCAAGCTGAATCATATCAGCAGCATCCATCTTTCCCATCCATTCTGAGTTATATACAACTCGTGTTTTTTCTGGATCCAGAATCTTGAACACCTGATCTTCATAAGTTTTAGCGTTTTCCAGAACTTCCTCTTTGGTTAGAGATTTTCTGGTCGCGTTCTTTCCAGTTGGATCACCAATCATTGCGGTAAAATCACCGATAAGTAGTATCGCTTCATGCCCTAGATCTTGAAACTGTCTCAACTTATTAATTAGAACTGTATGTCCTAAGTGGATATCAGGTGCTGTTGGATCGAAGCCTGCTTTAACTTTTAGCGGCTTTCCCAGCTTTAATTTTTCTATCAGATCTTTCTCAATGAGTACTTCTTCAGTACCTCTTTTTATTAGTTCTAGGGACTTTTCAACCGATGTCATTTTGGATCTCCAATTATCTCTTGCGCATAAAATACCGAATTTTTGCGCAAACTAGAATAGAAAGCTGTTTTAAATTTGACCAAATACTACTTTACAGTTAATGTTTCACTAATATTTCTTACTTTTATATGCATAATTTGTCACTTTTTCTAACTCTTGTGGTCAAAGAATTAAGTGGTTGAAAATCAAGGTTCATAAAAAATACTGTGAAAAATAGCTCTATACGCAACATCGATTTCAAATCTCGTGCTGGTGACTTTAGTTTCGGTCCTAAAAAACGCTCTAAAAAAGCCAAAATTGGCTTTATCTCTATTATTTTAGTTGCAGTTATTGGCGTTTCTACAATATTCTTTCAGACAGATGCAGGAGCTGTACGTAGTGACGCACCCAGCATAGCCAATGCCGATATTGATACAACTCCTACTCTTGTTAGTGATAAAGATTCCAATAATTCTGATGAAGGCGCTTTGCAAGAAGCTGACGATAACCACATTCAACTTAGTTTACCAATGAATGCTAAATCACCATCAGGATTTAGAATACCCTTGAAAGCATCTATTCACAGCCCCGCCTCTTATGAAATAGATAATAATTCTGCAGTTAATCAATCTAAATCAAATATTACAGCTTCTAAAATAGAAGACGTTCGAGTCACACCCAATAAATCCAAAATTAAAAAAAAAGCTAACTCATTAACCCTTGGTAGTGAAGAAACCTATAAAGTAAAAAAGGGGGACTCGCTTTCATCTATATTCAAGCGTGCAAAGATTAGTGCAAAAGAGTTAATGCTTCTAACCAAGCTCGAACACTCAACATTTCTACGTCGAATATACCCTGGGGATGCCCTTATAATTCAAAAAACCAGTGATGGTAAGCTTGGGCACCTACATAAAAGAATTGATATTTCCAGAACACTTGTTATTGACCTAAAAGATGATACGTTTATTTCTGATATTGCCGTTGATTCACTAAATATTCGCTATAACCGCATTAGTTCTGTGATTGACTCCTCCCTTTACCTATCTGCCAAAGCTGCTGGTCTTAGCGATAGCGTAATAATGGATCTAGCTAATATTTTTGGCTGGGATGTGGATTTTGCCTTAGACCTTCGCAAAGGCGATTCATTTGCAATCATCTATGAAGAGATCTTTCGCAATGGCGAGCTGGTTAAAACTGGAAATATAATTGCTGCGGAGTTTATCAATCGCGGCAATCGTTTCGTTGCCTTACGCTATACTGACCCTAAAGGCAACACGAGCTACTTTACCCCAGATGGTAAAAGTATGAAAAAGGCATTTTTGCGCGCCCCTGTTGATTTCCGCCGCATTAGCTCCCATTTCAAGCCACAAAGATGGCACCCTGTACTTGGTAAAAAGCGTCCTCACAGAGGTGTTGATTATGCAGCATCACCAGGAACGCCAATTAAAGCATCAGGAAATGCAAAGATCATTTTCCGTGGCTGGAAAGGCGGCTATGGTCGCACTATCATCCTTAAGCATGGTACAAAATACACTACTTTATATGCCCACATGTCTAAATTCAAAGGCGGCCTGAAAACTGGCTCTAGAGTTAAACAAGGGCAAACTATTGGTTATGTTGGCAGCACTGGCTTAGCCACTGGTCCACATTTGCATTATGAATTTCGGGTAAACGGTGTTCACCGCAACCCAGTTACAATTAAACTTCCTGATTCTGCTCCAATAGCTCGCTCTATTCGCAAAGACTTTAAGGCCAAAACCAGTGAAATTTTGTCTGAGCTCAACATTTATTCTAAAACTGTTGTAGCATTAAGAGATAACTAACTTATATGAGATAAAGCATGGACATATACCTAGGGATTATGTCGGGAACTAGTATGGATGCAATTGATATCGTTGCGGCATCTTTTGAAGATAAGTTCCAAATAATATCACATCAATCTTGTCCTTTTCCTCCTGGCATTCGCCAAAGATTACTTAATTTGACACCACAGTCTACTATCCATGAGATTGCAGAGTTAGATCATATAATGGGAATGCTTTTTTCTGATTGCGCTAATGATCTTATCGCACACAGTGATAATGAAAAACACGTAGTTAAAGCTATCGGATGCCACGGACAAACGATTTACCACAACCCTAACGGGGCTTTAACTAACTCAATACAAATTGGTGACCCAAATATCATCACGGCTAAAACTGGCTACCCTGTTGTCGCTGATTTTCGCCGCAAAGATATGGCCTTAGGCGGCCAAGGAGCACCTCTTGTTCCAGCATTCCATGCGAATATTTTTTCATCTACTGACCATAACCGAGTAGCGGTAAATATTGGTGGAATTGCCAACATCTCCTTGCTTCCTACGATAGGTCTAGTTAAAGGTTATGATACCGGCCCTGGCAATACATTAATGGATCTATGGATCAACAAGCACCTTGGAAAAGATTACGATAAGGGCGGTCAATGGGCCAGAACTGGAAATGTAATAGAACCCCTCCTATTTGATATGCTGTCTGCTCCGTACTTTAAAACCAAACCACCCAAGAGCACAGGCAAAGAGCTATTTAATGAAAACTGGCTTTTACACTATTTAGACAACACTGGATATTCTACTGAGGATGTTCAAGCGACTCTTAACATGCTGACTGCAACAACGATAGCTAATGCTATAAAAAATGATATGCCAAATTGTAATGAGGTTATTTTATGTGGCGGTGGCGCATATAACGAATTACTAAGCGCCAATATTTCAAGGCTATTGCCACAAGCTAAAGTGGATAAATCAGATGGTTACGGTATTGATCCAAAGTTGATCGAGGCAGCTGCCTTTGCATGGTTTGCAAGGCAGCGAGTTCTACTTAAACCTGGTAGCTTAGCCAGCGTAACTGGTGCTAGAGAAAACACCATTATTGGTGCTATTTATCAGTAGCCTATGAGGCCGATCCATAGCCTATAAAGCAAAGTTATTCCGCAGGTAATAGATCTGAAACCATCTGGTCAAGGTTTTCAGCCGTTTTACCATTACGCTTAGGTTTTTTCTCTTCATTCTTTTTTGACTCTTTGGCAACATCTGCTGCAGTTTTCTTTACCATGTTGCCATTCACTTCAGCACCAACTGCCATCTCTATCAAGTTATAATATACATTGCCATTGATCTTAGCGTCATGTGACAGTTCTAACCTATTAGTTGCGAACACATCACCATTAACTACACCATTAATAATCACATTGGGAACTCGAATATCACCAATAACTTCACCGGTTTTACTTATTGTAAGCGTGGCAATTTCATCTTCGACACCATAAATATTTCCAGTAATTTTTCCGTCAAGATGCAAACCTGCTTCAAACTGAATATCTCCAGCTAAACAAGTCATGTTACCAATCAAGGTATCTACTTTTGGTGCTTTAATTTTTTTAATAAACACTATTCCGCTCCTAAAAATTCACTTGATTTAACTTTTCCTGCCAAACCTCAGCTTTATCATTTATTCCATTACTAATACCGGCGTTTTTCACAATTTCATAACCACCAAAAATCAGTTTAGCTCTGCCCATGAATAATCTTCATTAACTTCTGTTTTATTTTTTCCCTTTAGATATGCTCTCACAAACACTTTAGCAGGAGTAAATCCATGCGGGATTTTTATTTCAGCTGCGACATTTTGGAAATATTTGAAAGAGAATGCAATTTTTTTCTCACCTGTTGTGATATCTGCATAAGAATATGTTACTGCTTTCCCCTTATAGGTCCCTTCAACTAATATCTCAACCGTTCCAACCAGTGCACTTCTACGCTTTTTGGTTTGAACTAAAGTTAAGTTAAGTTGATAGGTGTTTTTTGCCACTTGCGGTTCAATCTTGAATGTCTGCAGTGAAATTAAGGATGATATCTTTTCCGGAGCTATGACCTGACGATAAAATGATATTTCTTCACGCACAGAAACCAGCTCACCCATTAAATCTTTATGCGATTTTTTTAGCTCTTCTATTGTGACTTGATCAATCTTTGATTGCCTGCGCAACAAAGCTAACTCTTGGTATATGGTTCTGTTTTTATTTTCTAATGATTGGGCTTGTCTTTCAAATCCATCTTTGATGGCATCTCCACTGAGAATTCTCTCAATTCCATGACTGGCACCAAGATCATACGATATATATATCAACCCAAGAAAAACGAACAATGACAATATCAGTGCCATAATCATCCGTTTTGAAATCCATTTCTTATGCATTATTTTCCTATTTTAATCAGCAATTCTTTAGCAAAAAGCCGAAGCGAAAATACCAAAGCAAAAAACTTCAGCCAAGCCATGTATATATACAAGTGGCTCAGCTGATTTATTTTAAACCATTCTTAAACCATTAATGGCACAATATCCAACCCCTGCTCTTCAGGAAGACCAAGCATTATATTCATATTTTGTACTGCCTGACCCGATGCTCCTTTAACAAGGTTATCGATAACAGAAAGTATTATTAACTTATTATCTTGCTTTTGCAGGGCTATGCGACATATATTTGAACCACGCACCGTCTTTGTATCCGGATGGCTGCCAAATGGCATCACATCAACAAATGGTTCATTTGCATAACGCTTTTCAAACAATGCCTGAATTTTTTGGACATTATCTTTTAGATCACCATCTTTTAAATCACAGTATTGGGTTACAAAGATTCCTCTTGTCATTGGGACAAGATGAGGAACAAAAGTTATGCTCACATCACTTTGCGCAGCGATCTCCATCTCTTGAGATATTTCCGCCCAATGCCTATGACCACTAGCAGCATAGGCTTGAAAGCTTTCACTTGCTTCTCCAAAAAGGGTTCTAGTCATAGGATTTCTGCCAGCGCCAGAAACACCTGATTTTGCATCTGTAATAATATTATTTAATTCGATTGCACCAGCTTCAATCAATGGCAAAAGGCCTAATTGAACAGCTGTTGGATAGCACCCTGGGTTTGCTACTAGGTCTGCAGTTTTAATCTCTTCTCTTCTTACTTCAGGAAGCCCATAAACCGATTGCGGCAAATATTCTGGGCACGCATGCTCCATTGAATACCAGCTTTCCCAGGTAGATTGATCTTTGATACGAAAATCAGCTGCTAAATCAATCACCCGAATACCATTTTGAATCAGTTCAGGAACCATTTTCATGGCAATACCGCTTGGTGTTGCGAAAAACACCAATTCACAATCTTTTAGATTTTCTAATGTTGGAACAGTAAATTTAAGATCAGTTTTACCACGTAAACTTGGAAAATAATCAGCTACAGCAGTTCCTTCATTAGCTCTGGATGTAATAGATGCTAGCTCTATCCCCGAATGGTTAATCAGGATTCTGAGTAATTCAATTCCGGTATATCCAGTTCCACCAACTATTCCAATTTTTATTTTTTGCATTAGCTTACTCTTTCGCTCGAATTAATTTCTCTTCTCAATACTGCCTTGTCATATGCGTCAAGAACATGTGTATCTGTCAGACTACCTAATAATATACGATTTTCACCATCACTTACCACTGGCAACTGCGTCACACCCCATTGATTCATTTTGGTTCTAGCATCATGGATGCTCTCCGAAGTGGATACAGTGATAAGTTCATCCTCTGTAGCTATGTCATGTGCCAACATAAGAGGAACCATTTTCTCCTCATCCAGGATCATCCTTAAATCACGATATGAGATATAACCTACTAATATATTATCATTATCAACAAGATAAAGGTATGACGCCTGCTTATTCTCAAACGCCTTCACTACGTCACCAAAAGGTGAGTCATATAGAATTGTAGCTACGTTTTTTGACATAAAGTTCTTAACTTTGAAACTACGCAGTACATTTTGCTCTACACCTCCAGCAATATCGATTCCACGCTGCAATAGTTTGGTTGTATAAATAGATCCCTTTTTAAGGGATGAAGCAACAACGACACTTATGATACAGCAGGTCATTAATGGCAGAATGATCTTGTAATCGCCACTGAGTTCAAAAATTATTATTATTGCGGTTATCGGAGCGAACGTTGTTCCAGCTACCATTGCCCCGGTTGCAACCAAGGCATATGCTCCAGGTGAAGCGGTCACCTCGGGAAAGAGGAAATTAACTAAAAAACCGAATGCTCCACCAACCATGGCCCCGATAAAGAGCGATGGTGCAAAAACCCCTCCTGAACCTCCACTACCTATAGTCAAGGTAGTAGCCAGAACCTTAAGCCCAATCAGCGCCAATACTAACTCTACATGCATTGTGTTATTAAACACTTCGGTCAGAGACTCATAACCAACAGCAAAAACCTGCGGCCATTCTACAATCAACAAACCAGTTAAAGCTGCGCCAATCATCGGTTTTAAATATTCAGGGAGTTTTACCTTATGCTCAAAAAAATCTTCGCTTTTATATAGGATAATCACAAATAATACTGCGACAACTCCACATAAAACGCCTAAAAACGGATAGATCCCTAGCTCCCAATAGCTAGCCATCTCATAAGCTGGGACTGAAAATGCTGGGAAATCACCAAATACCATTCGTGATATAGCTGTAGCCAATACCGAAGAGACAACGATTGGTGAGAAACTAGCCACACCAAATTCACCAAGAATAACCTCCATTGCAAAAAGAACTCCTGCAATCGGAGCGTTAAATGTTGCGGCAATACCAGCTGCTGCACCACATCCAACTAAAGTTCTTTGTTGTACTAAACTCACACGAAACAATTGCCCAATCGATGAACCAATACTCGCACCAATCTGTACAATCGGTCCCTCTTGACCTGCAGAACCACCAGAACCAATTGTAATAGCTGAGGCAAAAGTTTTAATGAGGCCTACACGCGTCTTAATCACTCCGCCACGAAGTGCTACTGCCTCCATAACTTCAGGGACTCCATGCCCTTTTGCTTCTCTAGCGCCAAAATAAATCATAACTCCAACAATCAGACCGCCAATTGCTGGCATCATAATCAGATAATACCAAGGTACTTTGTCATAAAACTCCATAATACCTGGAGCTTCATTTCCAACCATATTCCATACCCAGCCAAAACTTTCACCAATACCACCTTCAACTGACTGCGGATAAAATATTGACTGCATCACTTTGATAAACCAGCGAAAAATAACAGCACCGAAACCTGCAAGCACACCAACTATTATAGCCATAACAAGTATTGGCACATGATCACTAAAACCAGGTACTTTAAGCTTATGAAATAGATATCCGAGCCGGTTTGACTTCATTTTTTCATCCTAGCAATGAGTTAGAGACAGGGTCGACTTAGCATCGGCCGCTAAAACAGTGAGTCCGTTCTTTTCGTATAAACGAAAGAAGTATTGAGATCCGTTCGATATGTTGGCGCAAATATGAAAATTGATGGCACCAATAGGTACAACTGAGGTTATATATAACCGCTGTTGAGGCGCGATATAATAACAGAAATAGTTTTTTTTAGCATTAAATAATACGTTTACCCCCACCTATGGTATCAATTTTTTTGCTACAATTAACTCAATGAAAACTTAATGGATTTATTATGCGAATTTTGCACGTTCTTGATCATTCAATCCCTCTACACAGCGGTTATACTTTTAGAACCAGAGCTATTCTTGAACAACAAAGAAAACTAGGGTGGGAAACTTTTCATATCACTGGAGTAAAGCAAGGTAAGTCTGATTCACATAAAGAGCTAGTGGATGGACTTGAGTTTTACCGCACCAAACAATCTGGCTCTATCCTCTATAAGGCACCAGTTCTTAATCAATATGCAACAGTCTTAGATCTAGAGAAGCGCTTACTTGATGTGGCAAAGGAGATTAAACCTGATGTTCTGCATGCCCACTCCCCTTCGCTGAATGGAATTGCCGCAATAAAAGTCGGAAAGAAACTGAATATCCCTGTTGTTTATGAAATACGAGCTTTTTGGGAAGATGCGGCCGTTGATCATGGCACCACTAGCGAAGGAAGCTTACGCTACAAAATAACTCGCGCTCTTGAAACATATGTAGTCAAAAATGCAGGACACATTACAACAATCTGCGAAGGTCTGCGCAAGGATCTGATTACTCGAGGCATTAATGATAGCAAAATCACCTTGATCCCAAATGCAGTACATCCTGATACATTTAAGTTTGACCAAAGCGCAAATAGTGAGCTTATTTCAAAACTTGAACTAGAAGACAAAACTATCCTAGGGTTCATTGGCTCATTTTACGCCTACGAAGGTTTAGACCTTGTGCTAAATGCTCTTGCCAAGATAAAAGAGCAGATAACTGACGTTCACCTACTACTAGTTGGTGGCGGACCACAAGAGAAGAACCTAAAGCAGCAAGTAAAAGATCTTCATCTTGAAGATATAGTTACATTTACTGGCCGCGTCCCTCATAGCGAAGTACAGGACTATTATAATTTGGTGGACATACTAATTTATGCGCGCCATAAAATGCGCCTTACCGATCTAGTGACGCCATTAAAACCGTTAGAAGCAATGGCGCAAGGCAAGGTATTTATCGCGTCTGATGTTGGTGGGCATAAAGAGCTAATCGAAGATGGTGTTACTGGTACACTATTTAAAGCAGATGATATTGACTCACTGATTGCAGCTATCGAAAAATTAATCTCCAATAAAGATTCATGGCAGAAACTTAAAGAGAATGGACGCGAGTTCGTGGAAAATGTGCGCAGCTGGGAAAACAGTGTCGCGAACTATAAAGATATTTATTCGCGCCTAATAAATAATTGATGACATCTAGATGCATAATAATTGTTATGTATCAATGAGATCCCTATAGAATGTTCAACAAAGATAACTACTATTTTCGAGTAAAATATAAAAAGCTACAGACTCAGTGCAGGCTTTCAAATGGTCTTCGCCCCGATATAAAGTTTGAATCGGATAAAGATAATAAATTCGTATTTTCACTCTATCCACAGTTTGAAACTTTATCTGAAGAAAAAATTGTCGGTGATGAATGGGAAGCTTTGGTTAATGGTACTGCAATTATTCATAAACCAATGTATGAAGACAAAAATGGGTACTTCGATATGATTCGGGATAGAGTTAAAGTAGGTGCAAAAGCATATTTTGTTGGCGGCGCTCATCGTATTGCTGAATTAGAAATAATCGAAATTATCAATAAAATTTAAAGTGCATAACATCACAATCACCCATCACACCTAAGAATCCAAACTTTCCTAGACGCTATTTAATAACCAATAATTCTGAGGATATTTTTTCAAGATCAAGGCGCAGCCACTTATTTTATTAAGGAGCATATGAACAATATTTGACTGAAAAATCAGTGGTTGCAACACAGATATTGGGAAAACAAACCAGAATTAAAGTTATTTTTCGGATGGACCACCTGCCGTAAACATAATCGCCAACCTGGTTATTAATGCTCCAAGCAACAGATAACCAATCAATACCTGAATAATCAATAAAATATGACCTAACACACTACTACTTGCAGCATGCAAATCCCCAAACCCCAAAGTGGTCATAGTTACAATGGAGAAATATATGGCTCGCAAAGGAACTATTCTAATATCTAACGGGTCTCCGTTAATAATAAATAAATTTTCAATAATGCCTGGGTAATAAATAATCCCGGCAATATAGTAGATAAGAGCAAAAAGAAAGGCCAAGAGGAAGAATGACTTAATCAGCCTTGCTGTTGAGAATCCATAATCAGACATGACCCAAAAAGGCTGCACGATCGCTCTTTTCCAAATTCTGGCAAAAAAATTACCTTTCGAATACCATGAGTTCCAACTTATTTTCCTGATATTGTATTCAAACAAGCTGCGCAAAGCAGGGTCTATTCTGGCATTTGATAGACCTACCCCGGTGAAATCACTTTGATAATTAACTTTGCAATTAAAAAACAGGGTTTGTCCGTCAACAGCAACACCTCTGGCACGAATACTCCTTAAATCAATATCCTCAAGTAATGCTCCTGACAGATCTGATGCAGATAGATAAGCACCTTTCAAAGAGGATCCTATTAGATTTGCCTTTGATAGATCAGTACGAAACAGATTTGCTCCGCGCAAAGAAGTGTTAGTTAGATCTATTCCATGAAGAGTTTGATTGGATAGATCAATGCCATCGAGGTAGATTGTTTTTTCACTATTCTGTTGGCGCCAATCGTTCCAAAGTTTAATATTTCCAGATGCAACTGCATCCAACAACCGTTTTTTATCCTTTGGATTTTGCTGGTGTTTTTGTGCTTTTGTATAGTGCCACTTATTCTGTTTTTGCGGCATTTATTAACCTTTTATTTTTTATTCTTATTTATAAGCCTAGCATCATTTTAAACAGAACTTTTTATTCGCAGGAAATTTTCTTAGAGACAAGGCACAGCGAAAATTTTTGAGGGAGTTTACTTTAGTAAATGACAGAATAAATTTGATGCTGTAACACAGTATTTAAGGCAATTAACAAGAATCAGTCGGTTTCGTAAAATCTAATGCGTATCTTTTGCCCCTGCTCATCCATCGCTTTTTGCTCTACCTTATCTTGATGCTTTTTCTCTTTATCTGCTAATTTTGTAACTACTGTTTCAATTGCTTTTGATCTTGTGCGTTTATTCATCCATTCTTGTTTTTTATTTTCACAATCATGTTCAGCATTGTTAACGACATGCTGCTGCTGTTCAATTGCTTGATCAATACGGGATATAAAAACACGGTAATCTTGTAACCTTGCGGCATTAAAACCACCTTGACCAGAACCAGACAGTTTGTCCCAATACTCTTGCCTGTAACCGTTCAGCTGACTTAAGCGATCTTTTTGTTGTTCAAATAACTGTCGCGAACTTGAAGCAACTGTTGCAGCTTCAGTTTCTTTAGTTTGGACATAATTGTGAACAACTTTCATTCTATTTGATCTAGTCATAGTAGCACTCCTCAAGGCTTTCCCTTGATCTCTCTATTATTAGCTCTTTTTCTATTTTATTCCTGTGATCCATTAGTCATTTCCTGATATTGAATCAGCTGTTTTAACTGTTCACGAGATTGTTGAAGATTCACTGATTCGTCGATATTTTGCTGCAGAAATTCCATTAAATGTGGATAAATTTTTATCGCAGCATCAACTTTTTCATCCGCACCTGGTTGATAGGCTCCTACACCAATAAGATCTTGGTTTTGACGGTAGGTAGCAGACATACCTTTGAACTTCTGCACCCGTTTAATAAGATCAGGTTCAACTATAGATGTCATAACACGGCTGACAGATTGTTCGATATCAATTGCTGGATAATGCCCGGCATCGGCCAAGGACCTGGTTAATACCACATGACCATCAAGTATCGCTCTTGAAGCGTCAGAGATTGGATCATTATGATCATCTCCTTCTGAAAGAACTGTATAAAATGCTGTAATTGATCCCCCCCCCTCAACACCATTACCCGCTCTTTCAACCAGAGTTGGTAGTTTGGCAAACACTGAAGGTGGATAACCTTTGGTTGTTGGTGGTTCTCCAATTGCCAATCCGATCTCGCGTTGTGCTTGAGCAAAACGAGTTAGTGAATCCATTAGCAATAGAACATTTTTACCTTGATCACGAAAATACTCTGCAATACTTGTTGCCTGCATAGCTCCATGCAAACGCATCAATGGAGCTGAATCTGCTGGAGCGGCAACCACAACTGAGCGAGATAGACCTTCTGGTCCAAGAATATTCTCAATAAACTCTTTTACCTCACGCCCTCTCTCACCAATAAGCCCTACCACTACGATATCTGCTTCGGTATAACGGGTCATCATCCCTAGCAATACAGATTTTCCCACACCACTTCCGGCAAAAAGGCCCATCCGCTGCCCACGGCCTACGGTCAGGATAGAATTTATAGCTCTAACACCTACATCCAGTGGTTCTGAAATTGGTTTTCTATGCAGTGGGTTTATCACACGGCCAGTTAATGGCGCGGTTGTTTCATACTCAATAGGGCCCTTACCATCAAGTGGGTTTCCACCACCATCAATAATTCGTCCTAATAATTTGGGACCTACCTTAGCTTCACATACATTTGCCGAGGCTATCACTCTGGCATTTGGCATTAGTCCATGTATGTCACTAGTTGGCATAAGATATAGTTTGTCACCAGCGAACCCTACTACCTCTGCTTCGATCTCGGTATTGTTAGGTGAGATCACTGTGCACCTTGCTCCAATAGGCGCAGAGCACCCCTCTGCCTCGAGAGTTAAACCAACCATTCTACGCAGCGTGCCCTCAACTTCAAATTGTAACGATTCAAGCTGTTGCGTTTTACCCGCAAGTCTTAAGCCCCAGTTTTTTTGCGTATTAAACATCAGGACTCACCCTTCTTCCTCTTCGGAGCTTAGCTGCTGGGATAGTTGTTCGAACTGTTTTTCAATAGTTGCATCAATGCGAGAGGAGTTACTTTGTACTCTGCATCCACCACGACTTATAGATGGATCTTCACGAAACACTATATTTGGTACTTCAGCGAAATTCTGCTCTTGGCCTTTTAATATCTTTGCGTCCTCTGGATTAATCGCCACAATCACATTTGAAGTTACATTTACTAACCCAGATAATGCCTCATGCACTACTGAAGCGATTGCTTCTGGTTGAGTTTGTAACTCTCTTTTTATAATATGTTTTGCCAGTTCCAAAGCTAAGTTAATAAATTCTGCTTCTGCTGCTTCATCTATTTCTGCATATGGCTGCGCCATTGCGGCAGCTATTTCGGTTAACTTTTTAGCATTTGTCTGCGTCTCTTGCTGACCTTTAGCTCTACCCTCTTGCAGACCTTTTTCAAATCCCTCGTCGTAACCCTGCTGGAACTTTTTCTTTGCCTCTTCTGCTGCTTTTGCGCTACTCCCGGCTGATACTATTTTTCCATTTTTTACTGAAATTGGTCCCTGAGAGGTCCATCTTGCCATGGCCTCTTTATCATTTTTCTCTATTACTTTAGATAAAGTCTTCACCGCCACCACCTAACATTATTGTTCCTTCATCAGCCAAGCGCTTCGCAACCGATAGAATCTCTTTCTGTGCGCCCTCAACCTCACTAACCCTTACTGGGCCCCTTGTTTCTAAATCATCAGCCAACATCTCTGCGGCACGTTTTGAAAGGTTACGTAAGAACTTATCTTTAAGCCCTTCTTCTGCTCCTTTAAGTGCTAGCACTAGCACATCAGTACTAACTTCACGCAGCAGAGCTTGAATTCCACGATCATCGACATCCATAAGGTCACCGAAGATAAACATGAGATCAGAAATATCTTCACCCAGCTCATTATCTGTCTCGGTAATGCTATCCATAATTCCACTTTCAATTGATGAGTCTACAAAGTTAAGAATATTTGCTGCAGCTTGAATACCACCAACAGTTGATGACTTGTATTGATCTCTACCTTCAAAATGTTTAAGCATGATTGAATCGAGCTCTTGCAAAGCTGCGGGCTGTATTCCATCAAGAGTTGCAACACGCATTATGATGTCATGCCTGATACGTTGCGGTAGTTCAACTAAGACCTCTGCAGAATGATCTGGATCAAGAAAGCCAAGAACGATAGCTATAATCTGCGGATGTTCTAATCTGATCATCTCAGCAACAGTTCTAGCATCAAGCCATTTTAATTGATCGATTCCTGCATTAACTCCGCCAAGCGAGATCCTATCCAAAATCCCTTGTGCTTTATCACCCCCCAGAGCTTTTACTAAAACAGTCCTTACATATTCAATCGATCCCATTCCTAAAGAAGTAGTATCATTCAGAGCATCATTAAAGGAGATAAGAACGCTTTCCGCTTCATCCTTTTGAATCTTATCTACTTTTGACATCGCAGCACCAACAGCCTGAACCTCTTTCGGCTCCAGATGTTTCATAACCTCGGCGGCAATCTCCTCTCCGAGACTCATTAAAAAAACTGCTGCTTTCTTTGTACCATCCATCAGGATCTTTCCTACTGTTCTGTTTCCATCCAGCTTTTAACTATATTTGCTGCTAAAGCTGGATCTTGACTAGCAATATCTTTTACCTTATCAACATCTGAATCAAACTGCGTTACCTGCTTCTCAATCTGTGATGGAGGAGCAACGTTCCCTGCAGGTTGTGCAAATGCCGCTGGCGCAGAAGCTGCCACTACTTTTGGCTCTATCTTAGGGATCAAAGCCTTTACTATCGGTTTGATTACAACTAATACAAGAAGTATGCCAACAAGTCCAAATGCGGCTATTCTTACAACATCTATAAACCATGGCTGCTGAAGTATTCCAATCTCCTCAACCCTTGGTTTTTCTGGTTTTGTAAAGCTTGCATTCATCACGCTTAGCCTGTCGCCTCGATCTTCATCAAATCCAACTGCCTCTTTTACCAATCCGGTTATGTTGTCCAGTTGCTGCTGAGTTAGTGGTTGCGACTCACCACCACCTTTGCTTGGCATATCGTCAACAACTACTGCTATAGTCAATTTTTTGATCTCACCAGTTGAACTTTTTTGGTGGCTTATTGTTTTACCAACCTCATAATTTCTGACAGCATTTCTACTAGAATTGTTCGATCCTGATGTTTGATTCCCAGAAGATAATGATGCTGCGGCTGGTGGCTGATTAGTCAATGCCCCTGGAACACCTGTAGAACCGCTTGATCCTGCTACTGATTCTTCTGCAGTTTGCTCACTGCGTATCACTGCACCCTCTTTATCGTATTGCTCACTAGTGCTTTCAGAAAATGAAAAATCTAAATCTGCAGATACCGATGCACGCACACCACCATCCCCAATAAATGGAGTAAGAATACTTTCAATTCTACCCATTAACAGTAATTCAATATTTTGACGGTATTCGAGCTGCCTAGTACTTTGCGCCATAAGACCACCTTCATTATCCTTTGATAACAAACGTCCGCGCTGATCAATAACTGTTACATCTTCATAGTCCATATTTGAAACACTTGACGCTACTAGATGAACAATTGATGCTACCTGGCCATCAGATATTCCTCTTCCAGGAAATAGATTTACAACGACTGATGCCTTTGATTTACCCTTGTCTCGAACAAATGCCGACTTTTTAGATAGCGCTAAGTGTACTCTTGCACTTTCTATACTTTGAATCTGTGTAATTGAACGAGCAATCTCAGACTCTAGAGCGTGATTGTATCTTGCTGTTTCAACAAACTGGCTGGTGCCAAACCCTTGCTCCTCTTCTAACATTTCAAAGCCTCTGCTTGTTCCTGCTGGCAAACCATCTCCTGCAAGTTTTAATCTAGCCTCATACACTTTTGAGCTTGGAACCATAATTGCGCCAGTACTATTATCGATTTTGTATTGGATATTTGATTTGCCAAGTGCTTCCATTACTTTTGATGCGTCACGCCCAGAAAGATCAGCAAACAAAGTCTTATATGCAGGTTCTTTAGCCCAGTTGTATAGCGATATACCACCTGCAACAGCTGCTGCCAAAACAACGATAAGCCATATTTGTCTTATCGCTCTGTCCCCAATCGGGCTTCCTGATTTAACCATTTGAGTTGACCCTGTTGTTTGTGCTGGGAGGTTTTGCTGTTCATCTGCCATTACCGGCTCCTACTGCTTTGTTCTTGTGTTAAATTCGTTCTTACGTTAAATTTTCTTGCGATAATTATATTTTATTACTATTTCTTAAACAGACATGTTCATCACTTCACGATATGACTCAAGAAGCTTATTTCTAACCTCAATCATTGCCGTTGATGCGACTCTAGCTTTTTGCTGAGAAACCATTACTCCAACTAAGTCATCAGTTTCACCTTTTACAAATGCATCGGCCATACTGTGTGAGGTCTGTTGCATCTCATTTACTTTTTCAATAGAGTTTTGCAATATTGAGGCAAAATCTGCCTTTTCTACCCCATTAGCTGCTGCATTTACCTTTGGTTGCTCACCACTGGCTTGAGTTCTTAAAACTTCCATCTGCTTTAGGAAGGGGTTTAAACCTACTGCATTCATATCTTTCTCCTACCTTAAGCGCATCTAGCACTATAAGCTGATGGAACTTCATAACCAGAATCACGTAATTTTGCCAACTTGTAGCGTAGTGTTCTGCTGCTTATACCAAGAATATGTGCAGCATCTTTTCTACTACCACCAACCTTTTTCATCACTTGAATAATGGTCTCATGCTCACTGATTCTTACTTTCTCTTCTAAACTCTCTGCTAAATTTTCGCCACTAACCTGAGTTATATCGTCTTCATATCTAATTGACTCTTCGTCTATCTCTTCGCCATTAGCTAAAATAAGTGCTCTTTGGATCACATTTTCAAGCTCTCGCACATTCCCAGGCCATTTATAACCAAGCAATCTCATCTCAGCTTCTGCGGTTAATCGAGGGATGATCCCTCTATGCAATGAGTGTTTATAAATTAGTGATTTTGCTAATGGTAAAATATCTTCTGCACGATCACGTAGCGGGTTAAGGTGAAGTGGAAATACATTCAAACGATAATATAAATCTTCACGGAACCGTTTCTGTCTTACTTCTTCTTTCAGGTCACGATTTGTTGTAGCCAAAACTCTGACATCCAGCGGTATTGGGTGCGTACTACAAATTCTTTCTACTTCTTTCTCTTGCAGTACACGCAGAAGCTTTGCTTGTAGCGATGGAGCTATTTCAGATATCTCATCCAAGAGCAGAGTCCCACCTTGGGCCTGTTCAAATTTTCCTGCATGAGTTTGGTGAGCACCAGTAAAAGCTCCTTTCTCGTAACCAAACAACAATGCCTCCAACATATTTTCAGGTATTGCTGCGCAATTTACTGCTACGAATGGGCCATTAGATCTGTTTGATGCTCCATGAATAAAACGCGCTACAACCTCTTTTCCTGCGCCGCTTTCCCCGGTAATCATTACTGATACTTCTGCCGCAGCCACCCTGCCAGCAAGCGCGTAGAGTCGCCTAGATGTATCTGATTCCACAACAACGCTTTTAGCCGCTAGTTTTTTGGCATATTTTGCAATTCCATGCTCTATTTTATTTTGCGATATTGGCTTACTCCAATAATCGGCAGCTCCAAAGCGCATAATCTCAACGGCTTCTTGAACATCATTATTTGCCGATACAACAATTACAGGTATTGCTACCGCATCTGTTGTCATGGATCTAATAAAGCCTTTCCAGCTATTTAGGGAGGTTTTTACGTCAGCTATAATTAAGTTTATAAATTCTCGTTGCATCACCAGCATCGCTTGCTCAACACTTGATGCAGTCAGAATATTAAAACCTATCTTATTAGCTGCAGAAACATAGATATCAGAATCATGTGACTCTGTATCAATTATTAATATGTTCATCTCTGCCATCATTTACCTCGACTTTTCCTAAACAGTTGTACAATTACTACAATCTGCTTTAGCCAATGCAAATGACATACCAATTTGATATACAATTGATTTTTAGGGTTTTTACCTAAGGGTAACATTGCGCTGTCAATAATCCGTCATAAACTTTTAATGCTCAATATCCGTATATCGGATAGCAAAACATGCAGCCTTAAAGGCTACATGGCATATTTTTTCATCTTCTCTACAAGAGTTGTTCTGCGAAGATTTAATAACTTTGCTGCCTGAGCCACAATTCCATTAGATTCAATAAGAGCCTGACGGATCAATTCCTTTTCAAGATCTGTCATGGTCTGTTTAAGATCGATTCCATTTTCATCAAGAGTTAGCGGAGCCATCGGTTTAGATATATCGATCATCTCACACTCCTCCTTCTCAACTTCAGCACTAACCATATCAGCATCCACGCTAGATAAAATCTTTGCGGGCAGGTCCTTCACACCAACTGGTTTATCTGGGCAAAGGATGAACATTCTCTCAACCACATTTACTAGCTCACGCACGTTACCCGGCCAATGATATTGACTTAGTACTGCTTCAGCCTCCGGTGAAATATGTAAATTACCGCGTCCATCATTTGACATCCTTCGTACAAACTCTTTCAGCAACAAACGAACATCATCTAAGCGAACTCGCAGTGCAGGAATCTCAATCGGAAATACATTCAAACGATAAAAAAGATCCTCACGAAACTCTCCGCTAATTATCCTCTCTTCCAAATTCCTATGTGTTGCAGCAATGATTCTTACATCTGCTTTTATGCTTTTATTACTACCAACCCTTTCGAAAACTTTTTCTTGCAGGATACGTAACAATTTAACCTGCATCTGCAGGCTCATATCGCCAATTTCATCTAAAAACAGAGTTCCGCCCTGAGCTAGCTCAAACCTACCCTGCCTTGCTGTGATTGCTCCGGTAAACGCACCTTTTTCATGCCCAAAAAGTTCACTCTCTAGCAATTCACTTGGAATAGCCCCACAATTCACTGGGACAAATGCTTTGTCTCTACGAGATGATAAGTGATGAATATTTCTAGCTACGACCTCTTTCCCCGTTCCTGATTCACCAAGAATTAATACTGTTGCATCAGTCTTTGCTACCTGCTCTATTAAATACCTATTGCGCTGAATTACAGTACTCTCTCCAACTAAGGTAGGAATATTTGGATTATAATTAACTGCATTATCTTGTTTTTGCACTTGGCTAACAGCTTGATTGATAGCTGCTGTAAGTTGAGCTTGTTTAAACGGGTAATCTAATAGACTTGATACCTTAGCGCTGTATCCAGAAATATTTGGTTTATTCCCATCATTAACAATTAAAAATACGGGGAGTGAAGCAACGGCGCCTTTGATAATATCAACCCTTGCTTTCCACTGGGCGTCAGATCTCCCGGAAGAGATTATTACCATTGCATAACGGTCATCATCAGACAATTGATTTTTAATCTGATTATCATCACCAACTATATCTACAAAATGATCTAAAAACTGTAGAACTGTTACTAACTCGCGTCCTCGATTCTCATCAGAATCAATAACCAAAATCTTAGCCACTGCTACTCCTTAATTTTAAACTGTATACTCTTCCATGCGTCAAAAAAGTGACTCAATACATAACTTTTAGCTTATACACACACAAAGAACTGTGAAATTCATCACGTTTTCGCAATTTCACAATCTAAGGATCTGCACAAAAAAGGTGTTATAAGGTACTGATTTATTTTTAAGTTGGCGCTGCAGTTACATTTTTTTGACTTTTTTAAAAACCCAAAAAAAAGAGGGTAAAAAAAGAGTCAAAAATACCATTTTATAAAAAATGTCTTTTATAGACATTTTTTGCAGGCAATAAAAAAGGTGGCTTTAAGCCACCTTTTTCGATCCCTGACCAAGCTTCCTGCTTGCTCCTCCATCCTAGAGGAATATCGTCCTTCCAATCCGTTGTTCCCTTAATTTGCGAGTATCATACCCTTGTACTCTGCCAATGCAACTCTGCAAACATTCATTCAAAACCAACTAATAAACCATAAAAAACTGTACAAACAACAACCTACACAAAAACACCCCTAAAAACACCTGCTGCAGGCGGACAACTTCATACATTACCCTACACCTCTGTAAGATATATCCTACAAAACCCACTGATATCAAAAACCAAACCAAGCGTAAATCTAACTATTTCACCCCAAACAATGCTTTGCCGCAGCAAAAATCTCCCCCCACCTATCCCATCTAATCTAATTCTTTGTTAACCTATAGATATTGACCTTATAGCTATTCACTATCGGCGATTATTGCCGCTATGCTGTGTTATAATCTAACTAAATTCACACCGATAAAACCAATGGAATGCCGACATGAAAAATATTGAAAAATCAAAAAAGCTGGAAAATGTCTGTTACGACATAAGAGGACCAGTTTTTGATGAAGCCAGGCGCCTCGAAGAGGAGGGAAACCGAATACTTAAACTAAATATTGGTAACCCAGCCCCATTTGGTTTTGAGGCACCTGATGAAATACTGCAGGATGTAATCCTTAATTTACCTAAAGCCCAAGGGTATTGTGATTCCAAAGGGCTGTTTTCGGCTAGAAAGGCAATTATGCAGTATTGCCAACAGATCAATATTGAAGATGTTGAAATAAATGATATCTATTTAGGCAATGGTGTTAGCGAGCTAATCGTTATGGCAATGCAGGCACTTCTCAATAATGGGGATGAGCTTCTTATACCTGCTCCTGACTATCCGCTATGGACTGCGGCAGTTGGCTTAGCTGGAGGCAATCCGGTTCATTATCTTTGCGATGAAAATAACGGCTGGCAACCAAGTATCGAAGATATTAAATCAAAGATAACGCCTAATTCTCGTGGCATATTAATAATCAATCCAAATAACCCTACTGGTGCTGTTTACAGTAAAGAACTATTAGAAGAGATTGTTGAACTTGCACGTGAACATGACCTAATTGTATTCTCAGACGAAATCTACGATAAAATTCTCTATGATGGAGCAATACATACACCAATTGCATCATTAGCTAATGATATTGTTTTTGTCACCTTTAATGGCCTGTCAAAGTCATATCGTGTAGCTGGTTTCCGCGCTGGGTGGCTGATAATCAGTGGTGCCAAACACCGGGCTAAAAGCTACGTTCAAGGCATTGAAATGTTATCTAACATGAGGCTTTGCAGCAATGTTCCAGCTCAGCACGCTGTGCAAACAGCTCTTGGTGGATACCAAAGCATCAATGATTTAATATCCCCTGAAGGTCGATTATATGAGCAGCGTGAAAAAGCATATAATTTACTAACCGCGATACCGGGTGTCTCCTGTATTAAGCCTATGGGAGCACTTTACCTATTTCCAAAGCTTGACCCTCAAATTTATAACATACCAAACGACCAACAGTTTGTACTTGAGCTTTTAAGGCAGAAAAAAATACTTATTGTTGAAGGGTCTGCATTTAACTTCCCTGGGACTGATCATTTCCGTTTGGTATTTTTACCTCGCACTGACCAATTAGAGATAGCTATTGGAAAAATAGCCGAATTTCTTGAGGTCTATCGCAAGTAATAAAATAGCTAGCGGATTCGCTAGCAAAAACTTATTCTAAAGAGACATGCTATTCATTTAGTATGCATCTTTAGGATGAGCATTCTTTCCCCGCTAAGAAACAAGTGATGTTAATTAGCCACCCTCCAGCAAACCATTCACGCTGTTGAATCATATTACTATCTGAACTTTTAATGTTTCAGCTTCTATATCTCTAAAAATAATAGTAAAATCAGTAAATACCCTAAAGGATCAATTGGGGAGGGTATCCAATTAACATCTATTGAAATAGGAATTCAATAAACAGATGAAAGCTCTAATAAAAGTTTTTTTGTGCATTTTTATTCTGCAGTTTCCAAATCACCTGCTTTTTGCAAAAGAATCACCACCACAGAATAATAGCGCTAGAGAATACCGCCTTGGTGTTTTATTAGGTCTTTCTGGATCGGGAAGGGTCTATAGCAAAGATGGCATAGAAGCTATCAAGCTCGCCGTAGATGAAATAAATGCTACTGGCGGAATGCTTGGAAAGCATAAAATAAAGCTCTTCATAAGAAATACAAATACCAAATCAGATGTTGCCGTTAGAGAGGCTGCGGGGCTAATTCTTCGCGATAAAGTTGATGCTATATTAGGCACATACTCAAGCTCAAATGCGATCGCAATCAAACCATTAATACACGAAAATAAAACCTTATTGATAACCGCTATCAGCAACTCTGAAAATATTACCAAAGATAGCTTCTCACCATATGTTTTTAGTGTTGGTCCCAATAGTTATATGCAAGCAGCAGCAGTTGCTATCGGTGTAACCAGATTAGCCCAAGAAAATGGGTGGAAAACTTACTCAACTATTGCATCAAATTATGAGTGGGGATATTCAACCCAAAAAAATGTAGTTGGGCTTCTCAAGCTGCAATCGCCAAATTTACGCCTAATAAGTGAAGAGTGGCCTCGCCTAGGTGAGCTAAACTTCACACCCTATATTTCTAGCATAGCTAAACTTAATCCAGACTTTGTTTTAGGGGTGATAGCTTCACTAGATAACATTCGCTGGATACACACGGCAAATGCAACCAAATTTTTTGATCGTTTCCCCTATCCTGGGTCATTATTAAGCGTTTCTGAGCTAATAAGGCAGCAAAAAATATTACCACGGGGAATGATTGGTATTTCAAGAGCTCCATTTTTTGCCCATTTAGACAATAAGTTTATGAACCACTTCGTCGATGCATATAGGAAAGAATATGGTCGCTACCCAACTGATTGGGCCGTTCTAGAATATGATGCTGTTAATGCACTAAAACAGGGGATTGATGCTGCCAATTCTCTTGATAACAGCAAAGTATCTGCGGCAATGTCATCATTAAGCATTAAAACTACCAGGGGAAATCTGACCTTTCGCCCTGTTGACAATCAGTTAAATTGCTCTTCATATTTCGGAACTGTTACTGATACGAAAGATTATAGTTTTCCAATCTACAGTAATTTACAAGAAATAACTGGTGCGCAATCTATGCGCTCACCTGATGAAATAACAGCCTACCGCAAAAATAAGGCGGCAAGTGCAAAATGAATCTTAATATAAAAACAAAAATAATATTTAATGTTGCTCTGGTTATAATTTGTTCAATTCTCTTATTTACTGCAATTGTATCGGTAATGCTTTGGGAGCAAACAGAAAGAAAAGCTCAGAGTAAACTTTTGCTTGCTGCAAATATTGTTGCCGAAAGAATACATGGGAAAAGCATAAATCTGAAAAAAAGCGCTGTAAAAATAGCTACATCTAGCGAATTAGCTAACTTGGCTAATTTCATTCAAGAAAGCCAACATATTGACAGCATGAGAAACATGATCGAAGAGGAGAAGAAATCTCTAGCAATATCTCTATACTCCATATCATTAACTGCTGGAATTCCTCAAATCACACTATATGGAGCCGATGAGAAATGGATTTGCCATATAGATACTTCTACTACAAAAGCCAAAATTGTCATTCCAAGCAGCAAAAATAGCGATAAGTTTCTGCAGGCTACCACCATTAAAGGTGTAATGCCCACAAATAATCAGTGGAAAGAGATTAGAATCGCTCCAATCCCATTACACTCTCAATCACCGCTGCCATTAGTGCCTGAATCGAATATTGAAGAGACTAAAAACACCCTTTGGATCACATCAAGAACCCCTTTAATGACCAGTGATCTTGATATAAACACACTAAAAAAACAAAGGCGTCAAATTGGATCGATTCAACTTCGAATACCAGTTGGAAATAGCTTTACTCGCGACATTTTCAATCTTACTAACCATGAAATAAATCTATATTTAAGTGGTAAATATGTGGCTGGAAATTTCCCCAGCCACGAAGAGATCGATATCTCATCGAATCCTAGAGTTTTAACCACAAACTTCGATAATATATTAAGCGATAAAACCAAGTTCAGCGTTATCAATATATATGAAAAACCTTTCTTTGCTGGCATTATTCCTATTGCATCTCAAAGACAAATAATAGGTCACTTCACCATATTTCTTTCGCAAGAAGAAACCCAAAGAGACCTTAATCAAATCATTAAAACCTTACTCTTAGCAGCTCTTCTAATAATTACACTCTCTGTTGCTGCCTCTTTAATTACCGCAAAAAGTATTGCGCAACCAATACTTGACCTGATTCGAGTAATGCGCAATGTTGAAGAGAAAGGTGACCTCTCAATAAAAGCAAAAAGTGATGGCATAAGTGAAATTGCACTGGCAGGAAGGGCATTTAATAGTTTGATATCTGAGTTTCAGAAAGAGATAACTGATCGTAAAAAAGCTGAAATAAAACTTGCTGATAACAATATATCAATCGAAGATAAAATCGCTTCTCGCACAAATGAGCTTGAGAGAAGGACTCATGAACTAGCAAAATCCAATAAGAGCATATCTAACTTTTTGGTAACCATGAGCCATGAAATCAGAACACCAATGAATGCAGTCTTGGGAATGTTACAACTCTTATCTGAAACCGAATTAGCAAAAGGACAGGAGGAGTTAATAGATGTTGCAAACGATTCAGGGGCTCACCTAATCAGCATCGTTAATGACATTTTAGAGCTCTCACAAATCACTAGCGGAAAACTTGCTATCGAAGATATACCTTTTGATATAAAAGTACTTACCGAAGATATTGTAGACATCATGGCCAATATGGCTCATGCAAAAAGACTTAACCTGTCATCTTTGATATCAGCAGAAATTCCGCAAAAAGTTAGCGGGGATCCAACCAAACTTAGACAAATATTAAATAACTTAATCAGCAATACTATAAAGTTTACTGAGAATGGAGAGATATTAATAAAGGTTTTGCTTGATGATATTGACCAAAACCAAATCTCTATACGGTTTGAAATAATTGATACCGGGCTAAAACCAGATGTCGCAGAAAAGCAATTCCTTGATTCGATTAATTTAGCAGCAGGGGAGAGCAATTTAAGACCAGAAGAAACCGGGCTAGGTATAACCATATGCAGTCAACTAATTAGCAAACTTGGAGGACACCTTAAAATAAAAACTGACTCTGAAAAAGGGAGTCAATTTATAATAAATCTTAAGTTTGCACTATGTGAAATTGACGAACAACATATTGATAGTGATCTCAGTTTTAAAGACAAAAAGACCCTATTAATTGATAGCATGTCTGCAAACAGTCTAATTATCCAACAACAACTAAACCATTGGGGAATTGACTGTCAAGTCACTGACAGTGAAGCTGAAGCAAAGCAACTCCTACTTGAAGCATTTAAATCAAACCTACCATTTGACCTAGTATTAATAGACCTGCATAGCCCTCAAATCCAAGGGGTAAATCTCTCTAATTGGATTTCATCAAATCAAAACCTTTCTCAAACCAGGCAAATACTACTCACCCTTAAAGGGTATAAAGGTGATGCTGAAATTGTGCGCAATGCTGGAATCCACGGATATCTAAGTACTCCAATTAAAGAACAGCATCTTTATCAATGTATATCTATGGTGTTTGGCCTTAGTTCAAATAAAAAAAATCATCTCATCACTAAACACATGATAAAAGAGGGGCAAAAACGGCATGAAAACAAAGCATTATTGATCGACAATAATATTGAAGATCTAAAAACAATATCATTGATGCTTAAATCATATGGCATAAGTTCGGATATATGCACTGACAGTAAAAATGCAGCCCAAATAATATCTAATAGTAATTATTCAATAATATTTATCGAATCACATATGCCCATAATTGATGCCGCGGGATTAACCAAAATATTTAGAAAAATCAAACCGAATAGCAGCCAAATACCAATTTATGCTCAAGCATTTAAACCTACACCGCAAGAACTGAATGCCTTTGAGGAGAGCAAATTAGACGGATACATAAATAAACCTATACAGCATGCAGATCTAAAACATATTCTGGAAAAACATTTTAATCTAAACGTACTTAGGGCAGAAGTTGAGCAAAATGAGCAACGCAAGCTACTTTTGCTACACGAATCTCCCGATTCATTAGATATATCCACCATACTTTCTCTACGCAGCCTTATCCCTAAAGACCGCATGGAAGAGTTTATTATCAGTTTTTTCGACTCATGCATAAATAAAATAAAATGCATGGAATCATCAATAGAAACCAACGATAATAACCAGTTAATCTTTATCGTACACTCCTTAAAAAGAAGCTGTGCAAATATGGGAGCAACTAAAATTGCTGGCCTTTGCCACTTAATGGAAAGTCATTTTGCAAGAAATGGATTCGATGCAAATATCATTGAGATGATTTCAAAACTGGAAGATGAAATTCAGAAATTAAGGCATATATTACCCAAAGAACTTGGTGTAGGTTAATTCATACCAAGCCTAGCCTCTAATGTATCACTAGGCAACACCAAGTTTTTATAAAACTTTAAGGTTAAACTCTGGCAACTTAGCAGGTTTATGACTAAAATTAGTCTTATATGGTTAGTTCGTATCGAACTATTTTCCATGGATCGAATTTTTGAATAGATAAAGTCCCCTTTCAAGAACGTACAAATAGACTTGATATTAATAAGGGCAAAAGATGTACATGGAGTTCAACTACAAATGATGTCACGCTGGGGAATCAGAGCTAAAGTATTACTAATAGCATTAACTCCCCCTACCCTTATAGCTCTTTGCCTTGGCCTTTACCTTGTTCAAACACAGATTACAGGTTTAGAGGACTCGCTGATTGCGCGTGGTAAAACCATCGCCAATCAACTTGCGCCCGCAAGTGAATATGGAGTTCAAACTCGAAAATATGAAATTCTTCAAGATTTAGCCGATGCAGCGCTTGGCGAGCTCGATGTCAAATCCGTCACCATCACTGATAACCAGGGACGACTGCTAGCACAGTCCCGTCGTCACCTCACAAAATCCATACCTGAAGCTGTAGTAGCAAACCTGCTCAAGCTTTTTATTCGGGATGATATTCCTCTTGTTTTTGAAGCAAATATCAAGCATTCAAGTTTCCTAACTCCTAGCGCTAGGCGCAACCGCACACTCAGTGGCGAGATAAGCACCCTTGGAAAGGTAACAATCGAGCTATCACTCCGAGCAACGACACTAAAACAATCTCAAGCATTACTTAATAGTGTACTAATCACATTAATTACAGTTATTGCCAGTGCACTACTTGGACTTTGGGCCAGCACAAGCGTTACTGCTCCTGTTGTAAAACTAAACAATGCAGTGGAAGAGCTCGAAAAAGGACGTTTAGACACAAGAGTCGGTGAAAATTCTGGTGGCGAACTTGGAACATTAGAGCATGGTTTCAACTCGATGGCGGCATCTTTGCAACAGGCACACGAAGAACTGCAGGAAAAAGTAGACCAAGCCACCCAAGAATTAAGAGAAACTCTTGAAGCGGTAGAGATCCAAAACGTCGAACTAGACATTGCACGCAAGAAAGCACTCGAGGCCAGCAAAGTAAAATCTGAATTCCTTGCCAACATGAGCCACGAGATCCGCACCCCTATCAACGGCATATTGGGTTTTACCGACCTGCTGTCTCATAGCCACCTTGATGAAGAGCAGCTCGATTACTTAAATACAATCAAAGAATCTGGCGCAAATCTACTAGCTATCATTAATGACATTCTCGACTTCTCTAAAATTGAAGCTGGCAAACTCGTTATTGATAATGTTGCCTTTGATATGCGTGACTGCGTTGAAGAGGTATTTTCACTACTAGCTCCTTCTGCATATAACAAGAATCTTGAGCTAGTGCACTTGATCTACAGCGACGTTCCACTAAAGCTGCATGGCGACCCTATAAGAATCAGACAGATACTTACCAATTTGGTACATAATGCTATTAAGTTCACATCTACCGGTCGAGTTGTTGTTCGCATAATGTTAGATGAAGATAAGGGCAGCAACTGCATGATCCGCATAACAGTTGCTGATACAGGCATTGGCCTGCATGAAGATGAGCAGAAAAAACTTTTTAACGCATTTGCTCAAGCAGATACTTCAACCACAAGACGCTTTGGTGGTGCTGGACTTGGTTTAGTAATTTCAAAGAAACTTGTGGAACAGATGGGTGGGAAAATCGGGCTTGAAAGTGAGGTCGAAAAAGGATCTACATTCTGGTTCACTCTTGAGCTTAATAAACAAAGATCAAACGAAGAAAGTGAACAAAAAGTTTTAGATACTCCGATTAAAGACAAAAAGATCCTTCTTCTAGATGAGATGCCATTATCAAGGCTAGCACTGCGCCATATATTTGAATCATGGAACATCAATGTCACAGAGGTTGATAACAAGCATAGCTTTATATCTTTGCTAACTGCGGATAAAGGGTGGAGCATGGCTGTAGTAGGTCTATCTCGTAGCGATCTCAATGCTCAAACCTTCCAGTCACTAATGGGCAAAATCCAATCTTATAAGACTCCATTGGTAGCGATGGCAAATACAGTTGACAGAAATGAGCTACGTCAACTTTTCCTTCAGGGAGCCTCTGCATCACTACCAAAAGCAACTCGTAGACAAACTCTATACCGCGAGTTCTGCCGCATAATTCAAGATCCTGAAGCCGCAATTACCCACGCCTCACCTAAAAATTATAAGCCACTACAAGAATTAGTTAATGTCAAAAAAATAACACCTGTAGATACAGCGCTTGATAAGTTACATGTACTTGTTGTTGACGATAACCGCATAAATAGAAAGCTTGCGTGTACTTTAGTGCTAAAGCACAATGCCACCATATCTGAAGCTGAAAATGGCCTAGAAGCATTTAACAAAGCAACGAGTGAAAATTTTGACATCATTCTCATGGATATCCATATGCCAATTATGAATGGTGAAGATTCAGCGAAAAAGATTAGAGCAACTCTTCCCAAAGATGCACAACCAACCATTGTTGCACTTACCGCAAATGCAATGCCTGGAGAGAAAGAACTCCTTCTGAACAATGGTTATATTGACGACTGTCTAATTAAGCCTATAACTGAAGAGCAGCTACTAAGCATCCTAAATAAACGTATAGATCACAATAATAAGAACCGCGAAGACTCTATACAATTAGTAAAAGAGACCATTAATAAGTCTGCTGAGAGCAACGAAAGTTTAACTGCTGAACTATTCATAATGCTCAAAGCTGAATTACCTACTCACAGGGTAAAAATCTCATCACAATATGAAGATAAAGATTTTATCCATCTGAAAGAAAGCGTGCATAAACTCCACGGAGCAGCAAGTGTCTGCGGAGTTCCGGAACTAAAGCAAGCATGTTTAGAGTTTGAAAACCTTCTACGCGAAGGTAGGTTCGATGAAATTGACCCGCCGTATGAACGATTAATTCATATTACTGACCAGATTTTAAAAGAATAACCAAAAAAGTAGAACACATTATAGAGGGTCAGAGTAATAATAAGCATGGCTTAGTTTTACTCTGACCCTCTTTAATTCTAGAATGCATTAATCATACAGTTATGGAGACACCTGATGGAGCTAATCAAAGATATTCTTCTTGGGGTAAATATCGACCACATTGCTACTCTGCGCCAAGCCAGAGGAACAATCTACCCTGATCCTGTACAAGCTGCATTTATTGCAGAGCAAGCAGGAGCTGACCTTATAACAGTTCACCTCCGCGAAGACAGGAGACATATCCAAGACAGGGATATTGAGCTACTTTCACAAACTATTCAAACGAGAATGAATCTTGAGATGGCGGTGACAGATGAGATGGTTGCTATTGCTGAAAAGTTCAAGCCATCAGACTGCTGCTTAGTCCCAGAAAAAAGGGAAGAGCTAACCACAGAAGGTGGGTTAGACGTAAAAAATAATATCGAACGGATCAAAAGTGCCACAACTCGTCTTCATGCTGCTGGCATTGAAGTTTCACTCTTTATTGATCCTGCAAAAGAACAACTTGATGCTGCCGTTGCCACAGGTGCTCGCGTAATCGAGATCCATACAGGACACTACGCTGATGCAGCTAATCCTGAACAACAAAAGAAAGAACTAGCTGAGGTCATCGCAGGTGTCGAATACGCACACGATATTGGCTTAAAAGTGAATGCAGGGCACGGGCTACACCTCCATAACGTAGAACCAATTGCCGCTTTACTGCCAATTAGAGAATTAAATATAGGCCATGCAATTATCGCCCAAGCAGTATTTAGTGGGTTGGATGCAGCTGTGCGCGAGATGAAACAGATAATTCGTCATGCTCGTCAAATCGCCGAGAACACGAAATAGCCATGATCTTTGGTATAGGCACCGACATTGTCGAAATCGAACGCATAAAGACCTCTATGGAGCGCTCAGGAGATAAATTCGCACAACGAATACTTTCAAAAACTGAGTATTTAGAGCTAAAAGAGAATAAGTTCCCGGAACGTTTTCTTGCAAAAAGATTCGCCATAAAAGAGGCCTTTGCCAAAGCACTAGGAACTGGTATCAGAAACGGCCTAAATATGTGTGATATTGAGTTATCACATACAGAGTTAGGAAAACCTCTGGTTAGTTATATAGGCCATAATGAGCAGGTTCAAAACTTGTTAAAATCTATTACCAATATGCAGGTAACCATCTCTGATGAAAAACACTATGCAGTAGCGTTTGTTCTGTTGGAAAACTAAATTTACACTTTTTTATATAAACAAATAAAGGCTCAAATGTAGAGTCCATCTTATTAAAAAACAAACTGTAACTGTGACCTTTGCAACATATCAGAAATTAATCATTGATTTTTCGGCATCATGGTAAATACTTTAAATGGACATTTCAGTAACCAATTGTTATACAGGGTATATTTATGCCAAACACATCACACATTGAACAAGAGCATTATTTAGTGCACATAGTGGACGACGAAAGCATCTACCGAGAGATCCTAAAAGATATTCTCGGCGATGGTCGTTTTGAAATTTCTGAATCGAGTACTGGGCAGCAATGCCTACAATATCTAGCAAATAACACCCCGGATATTATCCTGCTAGATATAACCATGCCATGTATGAATGGCTATGAGGTGTGCGAGAAGATTAAGCAGGAGCATAGGTTTCATGACATACCGGTTCTCTTTCTTACCGCCAACGAAGCCCCTGCTGCGATCCAAAAAGGATATGATGTTGGAGCTGTTGACTACATCATAAAACCATTTAAACCGTCAGAGGTTAAAGGGCGTGTTTACAACCGAGTTTCCACCAAATCTGCAGATAATAGGAAAAGCGAGGTTTTAAATATAGCTTCTGGCAAGCTATCCATCTAGATATTCAAAACCATGCCAAATAGCATAAACACCGACCAGCAATACTATTATTGAGCAGGTCGGCAGTCTATTTGCATTTCAATATATCGGCTTAAACTATGGTTAATATCTCATCCACCCCCTTCTTAGGTGCTGGCTTACGCTCTTTCGTTGGCCTGCCAAGTGCTATTAAGCTAATAAAATTATATCCATCTTCCACCTCAAGTACCTCCTCAATTGCCTTTTGTGCATAGGTAGCAGGTTCAACCAACCAGCAGCTTGCTAATCCTTGTGCTTCAGCAGCCAACAACATATTTTGAATAGCCGCACCGACACCTAGCAACTCCATATCAAAATGTTCTACCTTGGGTAATTCCACGCCAAACTTTTTTGGAATTGAGTCCGTAGGCTTATACTCATATTTTGTGGTAAGAACCGCAACCGATATCGGAGCATCTTTAAAATGATCTATAAAAAAGCGATACCCTTCCATCTTTTTAATAAAATCTTCAGGAAAACTTTCATACAACACCTTTAGTTCCTTATCAATAGCTTCTTCCAACTTCTTAATAACATCTTTGCTTCTAATTGCTATAAATTTCCACGGCTGAAAATTATGTCCGCTAGGAGCCATCCTCGCAGCTTCCACCACATTGCGAATCTCTTCATCTGAGACTGGGTCATTGGCAAACTTACGGTGCGATGCCCTTGAGTGCACTAGGGTATTAAAGTCTTCATAGTTCATAACATTCTCCTTACTTTATTAATCTTTTTTTTACTTATATCAATATTCTTACTATTACCAATTACATATATTTATATTCAAGCTAATCTCAAAACGAACCACCCCCAAATGGGTATAGAAATAACCGACAACACAGTGGATATAAATACAGAGCGAGTTGCGAGCTGTACATTTCCATCATAGTGTTCTGCAATAACTGGTGCATTTGCAGCTATTGGCATCGCTGCGATTATCACCGGAACCATAATTAGCATCGGCTCTGCTATCCAACCTATCAATAACCCATAAACCATAGCTGGAATAATAATTAAGCGGATTAAGCTAATCCCGATTGCTCGCATATCGAGCATGTCTATCAACTTTGCGCCATGTAACATGGCGCCAATAACTAACATTGATAAAGGCAAAGTCATATCAGCAAATGGTTTCATGCCGTTTAAGACAAAACTAGGAACTTGAATTTCAGCAAGGTAGATTCCTAAACCCAGTATTGATGCAAGTACGCATGGGTTAAGCCATTGTTTCCAATTTGATACCGCAGTTTTACCCGCAATTAAACGTTGCCCTAAAGTAAATACAAGAAGAGCAAATGGCAGATTGTATAAAGCAACCAAACCAACAGCATATTCACCAAATAAGGCCATAGCCACAGGGATTCCCATATAACCAACATTAGAAAAAGAACAGCCAAAGGCCACCATCCCTCCGTCGCCTTTAGAACCACCATTCTCAGAGTCAACTTCATCGACAGATTCATTACCAACCCAAAGGCGAGCTACAATCAAGCCAAACACAATACTTACTGCATAAACCATTATTGAGATTCCAATCAATGGCAAACCGGTTTTTTCCAAGCCAACCATCCCTGGACGAACTAGTGAATAGAGGATCAAAGCTGGCATAGCTACTCTAATTAAAAAACCCGATAGCTCTTTAACACCTTTGTCGGTAATTATTTCACGCTGCCTTACAAAATATCCAACAGCACCAAATACAACTAATAAAGCTACTGACTCTATAACATCTTTCATGATCGCCTCCTCCGCTCAACCAATAGTTACCCACTTGCAGCTATTGCTCACCTTCCCAATTCTGTTTAATAAAGCCATACATCAATGACTCAAGCAGTTTAGGGTTCTCTGCAATTGCAACATGCCCTGTATTCGGAATCTTCACCACTTCAGCATGAGGAATATTTTCTTTAATAACCTGGGTTAAAGCCCAAGGAGTCAGCACGTCCATCTCACTCCAAATCACCATTGTTGGCATTTTTATCTTATGCAACTCAGAAGTTATTGGAGTATTGGCTAACTGATTCTCATAGATTCTTACTATCCCTTGAAAGAATGATGCCGGTAACTGAGCAAAATCAGCCGCTCTAGCTTCAAGTGCTTGACGATGAGTAGCTGCAAATTCAGGGCTAAAAAATAGTGGCAACATATTTTGATATACTCTGGCTCTTGCTGATTCATCCTTAATCGCCTGCTTTAACCAATCAATAAAACGGATAACCCAGTTCTCGGTGTTTACATCCATCTCACTAAATGCCTCAATCAAGGTCATAGAGATAACTTTTTCGGGATAATCGATGGCAAAACGCTGAGCACTAACTGTCCCATAAGAGGTTCCAATAATATGTACTCTCTCAATTCCAAGCTTTTCCAACATTACATTGGCATCATCTGCATGCTGGGCATAGGTAATTGGAGCATCATCAAAATCAGATAGTCTTTGTCCACGATAGTCATGCAGAACAACTCTGATTTTTTCACGTTCAAAAAGGTCAAGCATCGGGTACCAGCTATTGGCAGATGAAAGACTTCCATTAAAAAATATAACCGCCTCGCGCTGATCTGATTCACCACGATCTTCAACATACATTTGGAAATTATTAATTGACATTTTAGACATGATATTCTCCCTATTTAGGATAAATGTTTATTTCATGTCTATAGTGTAATCCCGTGTAGCAGGTATAGAGTCAAGCAAAAATATCAGTTGTTTTCTTATTATATTTCAACAACTTTAGTCATACACTGGAATTCTGAGCTCAAAAACTGTCGCATTAGGATTTTCAACAGCGGCTATTGGCACCCTGAGAACATGACTCACTGGTGCAGATAGAACCAATCCCTTTTTCTTTGCATATGCATGTAGCTTTTCATAGGTTTCTAAAGATGTTGGATACTTACCCCTGTGCAGGCAACTAAGGTAACGTTGGGCAGGCTGTTTTTTCCCTCGCTTTGACTCTGGCTCTAATAAAAATGCCAAGGCGATATCAGTTCTTTTATGATAGATATTATCGTAGCCGCCAAAAAAAATGGTATTCAAGCCACCAATAACTTTACAGCGCTGTTCAAACAGTTTTTTTAATAATTGATTGTATAACATCAACAGAGATGGGTAGTCATAACACACTTTCTCGCGCACCATCAGTAAGCGATGTTCAGGGATTTCACATAGCTGAACCTTACCAATCTCCTCTTCATCAACATCATCTAGCGGCTGTTTCATCTTACCAAGGATCTCTTGATACCAAACCAACTGCTTGCGCGCCTTACGCAGGTCTGCAATCTGCTGATTTACAACATTCGCCTTTTGCTGATAAGCATC
This sequence comes from Gammaproteobacteria bacterium, assembly GCA_033852155.1. Lineage (GTDB taxonomy): Bacteria > Pseudomonadota > Gammaproteobacteria > QZLD01 > QZLD01 > QZLE01. The sequence continues at coordinate 35,243 of JAWSVA010000019.1, forward strand.
GATAAGATCGGGAAGTGAATTTGACACACTTAAATCAGCAATCTCTTGCAAGGTAAACCCTACAGACTGCAACATCTTAATATTATTAAGTGAGAATAACTGTTCCTGAGAATAGTATCTATAACCACTCTCCTCGTCAGTGCTATGAGGTTTTAGGATTCCTGTTTTGTCATAATGACGCAAGGCCTGAACCGACATATCAGCAATTTTTGCAAAATCACCTATTGAGAAGAGTTTGTTCAAATGTCGTCCCCCTATCCCCTTTGTCGCTTCGCCTCAAACAAAACCACACCTGTTGCTACAGATACATTAAGGCTTTCAACTACACCAACCATTGGGATTTTAACCAGATAATCACAGGCTTCTTTAGTAAGGCGTCGCATGCCGTCACCCTCTGCTCCCATAACTACTGCAACAGATCCTTTAAAATCCACATCCAGATATGACTGCTCGGTTTCACCTGCTGTACCGATTATCCATACCCCCTCTTTTTGCAAAGACTTCATGGTGCGCGCAAGATTAGTAATTTGAAATACTGGGGTAACATGTGAAGCACCACAAGACACCTTATGCACCACAGACGTCATCCCTACCGCTTTATCTTTAGGAATTATTACTGCATCAACTCCAGCTGCATTCGCACTACGCAAACAAGCTCCAAGATTATGCGGATCTTGCACACCATCAAGAATTAATAAAAATGGATTGTGTTCTAATTGCTGTAGAAAATCTGTAAGTTCTTTATCACCTTTGGGCTTGGCTCCAACTGCAATTGCAACCACCCCTTGGTGATTCTCTCCATCCGCTAGTTTATCCAGCTCTTTTTTCTCTCTGCGGCTTACAGTCACATCTGCCTTTTTTGCCACTGCGATTATCGCATTGGTTTTTTCATCGTTCCTACGCTTATCCACCATTAATTCTTGTATGGTAGTTGGGTCGTATTTAAGTGCCGATTTTACTGCGTGTATTCCGTGTATATATTCTGTTTTCATATTCTCGTTTCTTAATTATCTATATCAATAAAACCAAGTTGGCTGAGCCCTTCGGCTACGCTCAGGAATCTTGAAAATTGCTACGATTTTGCAACCAACTCAAAATCAATCTGTTTATCTTCAATATCTACACGAATAACCTTGATTCTAACTTGGCCACCAAGTTTGTAGGTCTTACCGGTTTTTTCACCAGTCATTTTGTGTACGACCGGATCGAAGTGAAAGTAATCATCCCCCATCGCAGTCACATGCACCAAACCTTCTACATAGATATCAGATATCTCAACAAACATTCCGAAAGAGGTAACGCCAGTAATTACGCCGTCAAACTCTTGCTCTAGTTTGTCTTGCATAAACTGGCACTTGAGGCTGAGCATAACATCGCGCGTTGCATCGTCAGCACGCCTTTCTGCCATTGAACATTGCTTACCCAGGCTTTCCATCTCACCAAAGCTATAACGATAAGATTTTGCATCACCACCATTCACAATGTGCTTAATTGCTCGGTGTAATAATAGATCGGGATAACGACGAATCGGTGAAGTAAAGTGAGCATAACTATCCAGCGCCAAACCAAAGTGTCCGATATTATCTGGGCGGTATTCTGCCTGCGACATCGAACGTAACAATACGGTTTGAATCATATTAAAATCTGGACGCTCTTTGATTATCTCAACTAACTCGGCATAATCTTTTGGGGTTGGACCATCTCCTTTACCCAGGGTATAACCAAGCTGACCAAGGAATTGATACAACAACTCCAGCTTGTCGGTTTTTGGAGTGTCATGATCTCTAAATAAAGCCGGAACTTTAAACTTCTCTACAAATTTTGCCGCACAGACATTTGCAGCAACCATGCACTCTTCGATTAATAAGTGAGCTTCATTTCTGGTGGTTGGAACAATCTTCTCTATCTTGCGCTGTTCATCAAAGATGATCCTGGTTTCTACCGTATCAAAATCAATCGCGCCACGCGCACCGCGAGCCTTGCGTAGAACCTTGTATACATCCCAAAGATTTTGTAAATCTGGAAGAATCTCTACGCGTTTTGTTTTTAGCTTCTCATCACCATCAACCAAAATCGCAGCGACTTCGGTATAGGTAAGGCGCGCTTTGGAGCGCATCACTGCATCATAAAATTTAGAGCGCTGCACCTTGCCTTTATTGCTAATAACCATCTCGCAAACCAAACAAAGACGATCTACTTTGGGGTTTATAGAGCAAAGACCATTCGATAATTTTTCCGGCAACATTGGGATAACTGAATCTGGGAAATACACTGATGTTCCACGACTCTGCGCCTCCATATCCAGCTCTGAACCTGGTTTTACATAATGAGCAACATCAGCAATTGCGACCAGAACCTTCCAGCCATTTGCAACAGGGGTGCAATAAACCGCATCATCAAAATCACGCGCATCCTCACCATCGATCGTCACCAGTGGCAATTCACGCAGATCAACTCGGTTCTTTTTTGCTGTAGTTGGGACAGTAGTTTTAAACTTCTCAATTTCCTGATCAACACCTTCTGGCCAAACAACAGGGATACCATAAACACGGGAGGCGATACCAATCTCCATCCCCGGAGCCATATGTTCACCAAGAATTTCGGTAACCTTGCCCATTGGCTGGTGATGTGATGTTGGCTGCTGTGTTACCTCGGCAACAACAATCTGCCCCTCGTCTGCACCATTAAAAAATTCTTTCGGAATAAGAACATCTTGATTAATACGGCGATTTTCCGGTGTTACAAAACCAATGTCTGAATCAAGATGGAAGCGACCAACGATGGTATGGTTAGCACGAGACACCATCTCAACAATCGAGCATTCACGCCCGCCTTTGCGATCAAGACCAGTAACGCGCACCACAACTATGTCGTTGTGTAGAGCTGCCCGCATCTCCCGTGGCGGGATAAACATCCTATCACTACCATTATCCGGTTTAAGGTATCCAAATCCATCAGGGTGCCCAACGATTGTGCCGCGAATCAACTCATCATCATTCACCAGCACATAAAAGCCTTTGCGGTTTTTAATCAGCTGACCATCACGTACCATAGCTCCGATGCGACGACGCAGAGCCTCTTTATCTGTTTCATTATTCTCACGGATACCAATTGCTTCAGCAATAGCTCTCCGTTTCAGCGGTACACCAGCCTTTTGCAGAGCTGACAAAATAAATTCACGACTTGGAATCGGACGCCCGTATTTCTTCTTTTCCCTCTCGATATGAGGGTCAGCACTCTTGCGCTTACTTTTGCTTTTTTTCTTGTTCTTATTGTTACTTGTGATCTTTTTTACCATTAACTCTTTTCCGGTTTGGGTGTTATGAGGTAGATTATAACTCATTAATCAGTGCAAATAACTTATTAGCAATCGGAATATATAAATAGGCACATGAAAAAACTAGCAAAACTTAAAAAGCTCCCAGCTTCTGCTAGTATTCAGATCAAGATAGTTAGTAACACAACAAAAACTTCAAAAAGAAAAGTCAGCAATATTTTACGCCCCAAAACTGTTACTAAAGGCAATGATGGCAAGAAACACCATGCCCAATTCATACAGCTTCAAAAAGAGATTGGGAAAAATAAAAAACTATTAAAACTGACCCAATGGGCCACAGCCTTTTTTGATGATGAGCCAGACATTAAAAAAATTGCCCAAAAAGTAAGTACCATGGTTGATCACTCTATCGACGCAGTAAACACCCGTGAATTCTTTTTATACTTAATGAAAAACCCTGACTTAATCAAAGTATTAAGACAGTTTGAACACTCCCCGAAATTTTCCGTAAACTTTAATCTTTATAAAAATTTCATCCCAACTATCTCCTTTGGCGTTTCTAAAAAAAATAATGATTGGTCATATAGGAGCTTAATATTAACCCAAGCCAAAACTTACAAAAAACAAGCAAGCACCGATTGGGCCATTACATACAGGATGCCAATGATTCTTGCAGCGGCAAATATAGCAGCGAGAACAGAGTCAGGAAAATGTGAAGAGCACGCCTATACCAGCCTTTACCTGCTAAACATGGGGCACATGATCCAAAATATGCCTTATGGACAACTTAAGAATGATATTTTCTATACTGGAGCCGCGGTAAAAGGGCATGCCTTTTCTTTGCTGGTAAAAGGGAAAGAGTTCAAAAAAGCAATCATGATAGCAAAGAAATCCACCAACAAATCAGACATGAAAAGCATTCTTGCCTGGCTTATGCTGAACACAAAAAAATGGGGAAAAAATGCCTGGGTTGTAGATGGTTGGGATACGAAAAATGTCGCTTCACTATCATCACGTAAAAGCAATCTAGGTTTAAGTGGTGGAATCACATCCAAAATGTTTGCTCGGAATTTTGAGCAAAAGAATCAAAAGTTTTCAAAATCAGTTATGGCAGTAGTTAATTCAGTTAAAACTCATAGTTCAAATAACAGCAAATGGGACTTAACCGTAAAGCAAATGGTTTATAGAGTTGCCAAAAAATATGGGATAACTATAAAGTGAGTTATGAATTTTCCACTCGAGTGGAAAATGTTTAAGTTTTTGCACATACTGACCAAAGGTTCTAAAATAATCACACCATTTACTCAATTTCTTAACGGATAAAACAATAACACATGGGAAATCTATCAATTTTTAAAGAGCCTACGAGCAAAACAACATCAAACAATAAACCAGCTCCAGCTAATAACAGTGCTTCAAAAAATAAAGTTAAAAACATAATACGTCCAAAAACCAAGGCTGAAATTAACGACGGTAAAAAATACAAAGACCAACTTAACCAGCTACATATTGCCGTCGGGAAGAATAAAGCAATGAGAGCTTTGAGCAACTGGGCGCTTAACTTTTTTGATGATGAACCTGAAATCAAAAGTATTGCAACGGCTGTAAGTGGCAAAGTCGATAAGACTGTATATGCCCAAAACAGACCTTCAGAGCATCTGCAGTCACTTTCAATTTTAGACAGTCAAAACATGGAGTACTGGATAAAAATTCCATTTTTCTCTGTAAAGAACAATGGCTCATATCGAAGTTTGATGGAACTGCAGTCAAAGACATTTGAAAAAACAACTACCCCATGGGCTATCACTTATAGAATGCCGAAGATCTTGGCCTCTGCAATGGTTACCACACAGTCACGAGTTGGAAAGTGTGAAGAACACTCAATGCTTAGCCTTTACCTTCTTAATGTTGGTCACATGATTCAAAACATGCCTTATGGACAGTTAAAAAATGATATTTTTTATACTGGGGCCGCTATAAAGGGACATGCCATGTCCATTCTTGTCAAAGGAGCAGAGTTCAAAAAAGCTATATTAAGAGCAAAACGTGAAACTAAAGGGAAACCCGGATCTGAAATCACGCGCATTCTAAACTGGATGCTACTGAATTCAAAGAAATGGGGCAAAAATGCCTGGGTAGTTGATGGATGGGATACTGACAAAGTGAGCACGCTAGAATCAAAGAAGAAAAAGCTCACATTTCATTACAGCAATACCAATGACACTTTTAAAAGAGCTATCACCGACAATAAACTATCAAAATGGGATCTTACAATAAGACAGATGATATATCGCGTAGCCAAAGTACATGGGATAAAGATTAAGTGATTGGTGAATTTTCCACGCGCGTGGAAAATGTTTTAGCTCAACTAGAAGCAGCAATTAATTACTGCCAACCAACTGAATATAAACTCTTTTATAAAATTATTTCCAATTCAAATCACTTGATTAAAATATTAAGAAAACTCGTTTTATCTCCATTAAAACGATCTGCATCAACATCTCCTTCTATCCCTAAAATCTTGTGAGATTGAGACCACTGCCAAAAAGTCCATTTGTCCCAACCATTAGGCAGTTTTGGTTCATTCTTTTCATACTCGGCTAACCATAATGGATAATTTCCAACCCCAGTTAAATGTTTATTGGAAAAATTAAGCCCTGTGTAAACTATCGGTTTAACACCATAATGTGCTTCTAGGCCATCAAGAAACTTCTGAAGATTCTCAGTTAATTTTATATCGTCCTTTTTATGTAACTTCTCTATATCGATTACTGGTGGTAGATCACCAGACTTCAGCGTTACTAAATTTGTAAAATTCTTTAACTGGTCTTCAGGATTATCATTGGTCTCATAAAAATGGTAGGCACCAACCGTTATACCTGCAGCCTGAGCTGATAAAAAATTCGTTTTGAAATTTGGATCTTGATATGTAATGCCTTCTGTAGCACGAATAAAAATATAGCTAATCTCAGAATCTTTCACTTTTTCAAAGTCTACTTCCCCCTGGTATTTAGAGATATCAATACCGATAACACTGTGATCATTAGAAGGTATACTTTGACTATTATTAGGCGCATCTGAAGCGCAACTAGCCAAGAAAATGCTTGAGCAGATGATAAGGCTAAAAATATTGAGGCGTTTCATGAATACATTTCCTTTTTTGTCGCTCTATAGCGATTAACTAGATGCTGTAGCTAATATTACTACTAGGGATGTTTCTTTATCTATATTAACAATAGCAGAGAAATCATGATTGAAAAGTTCGTCATTCCAGCGAAAGCACCTTGTTTTTATTAATTTTTCTTGACCCTTCGACTACGTTCAGGAATCTTGAAAAATTTAAATCTAAAAAATCGCCATGGAATCAAACTTCATTGATTTACATGGGATTCAGATTAAGTGAGGGGTAAGCTCAGACTATTCCAACACTGTTCACTAAATTGAATTTCGGCGCTCATTTTTTGCAAAGTGTTCAAGATTTAATGTGGTATACCGGTTGCTATTAACAATGGGGGAAGTACTGTAAACGTATTTTATGAAGTCATTCCAATATAACCCTTTGGTTTGATCTATAACAAAATCAAGAATATCGATTTGATTCCTATCAAAGCAGGGTAATATTGAATCATTTCTAATTTGAATCATCTCTTTTTTATCCCCATAAAAATTAGCTGTTTCAATCACATCAAGATATTTACTATCTCTAGCTGCTTTTACTACATCATCAACATAAGGACCAAAATTATGAAAATACCATTTAATATCAGTTAATTGACTAGAAGTTCTTCTGCATGATTCCCAATCAGCCAAGTAAACCAACTTTGTTACTCTTGCCTTCGAAAGCTCATTTGGAATGGGATATTTCTTGCAAATATATAAAACTGCATCTTCAACCTTCATTTCAAGCACCTCCATATGGGTTAAGCTTACTATCAATATGAGCTATATGCCTAACAAATTTAGCTATTTTATTAGATTTAGCGTTAAGCTGTTCTGTAATTTTCTCGGCATCAAATTGGTTTGGTTCTGTACTTTCTACAATAAGAATTGCAAATTTTTCATTTGTAGATGGATCGCGTATAGCATAACCATAGTAACATCTAGAAGGCATATTCAACCTGCGTAGTGTATTTTCAGATATTTCAGCGCCTGATTTACTCAACTGCTTACTGGTTTCCTTATAATATCCTTTTAACGCCTTTTTTATTGGAAGGTTTGATATATATATGTAGTCACCATTGAGATAGGTTGCACCTATTACTCCTTCTTTTTCTGGTATAGAAACTCTGCCTTTTGCCTCGTAACGAGTAATTTCGCTATATCTGAAAACCATTCTATACATTTTAGAACTCTTATCATGCCTATAAACACTTGCTCGACATCTGTCATCAAATTTTTCTATTTGATGACAGAAAAAATAAGTCAGATGTTCTTTTAGTGCTTCGTAATAATATTGTTGTGTTTCTGAGTGATCCTCTTGCTCTTTCTTAAATTCTGTTTCTCGTTTTTCTAATTCTTCAAGTCGAAATGCTGATTTTAATCCGCCTGCCCCACTTAACATACCTACCACTAAAACAATAAAAGTGTAAGCAACTGGAGATGAAAAATTAATATTATCAAATGAAACATCCCAAAAGTCTGGTTTACTTATGTTATGCCCATTTTTTTTCCACTCTTTGGAAAGATTAGCTTGGGCATCTGGATACCATGCTCCATACCAAATTGAACAAAGAGCTAATCCAATGACACTTATAAGTTGTAATATAGCTACTAATTTTACAGTTTTTTTAATGATCTTTTGCACCAATACCATTGCTGAATAATTGAAAGTTACCATTACAACAAACAAGCTAATAAATACTGCTGAGTATGCCACATCTTCCCTAGTAATAAAACAGGGAATATCCTACTTAAAAACAACGTGTAGAAATGTGTTATTAGTCTGGGCATCGAGATTCCCGCTTTCGCGCACTACTGTCCGGGGAAA
>JAWSVA010000008.1:0-90639 GCA_033852155.1 Gammaproteobacteria bacterium
TGGGTTTTTTTATGCCTTAAATATGTGCAAAAAAACAAAATGCCTGCATGGTTATTGCCTTGAAGGCGAGAGAAGCTTAATTGTTTATTTAATGAAATTATGAGTCATTCTATCCCGGCTCTAATATTCCTGAGGGCTGAGGGAATAGGTTGTAAATTAAGGTTTAATCGACGTAGCCGAAGCGTTGTGTGAATCGGTAACTTACTACCAAACAAAAATAATCTGCTCAAATCAATTCATTTGCTAATCCTGCATCTCATTCACAGTTGACATTACTTGGAGGTTATAATCGATTTCGCAGGTTATTTAGTTGAGTTGCATATTTTCTAGATCAAAATGCTAAAGCCCGGTAGATATTTCATTGGACTTATTTATTTAGCTTTGAGTAATTCTTCTGAACTTGGGAATCTGTGTGATAAATTTGCAAGGAGCAAATTGGGACATAAGTAGTGCTCCTGAAAGGCAGGTACGAGGATGGTGCGTGTCAAAGAGTGTTGTTTTCATAGTTATAACAAGTCGGTTGAGCCCTTTGGGTATGCTTAAGATAAACCAAGGTCTAAATCAACTTGGTTTAACTAAATTTATACAGGCTTGATGGCGTAATCATCCAGATACAAAAAAAGGCCCCATAAAATGGAGCCCTGTAATTATAAAAACTCAATTTAGCTCAGAGTTTCCAAGAGCGCTTTACCGATCTCGGCTGGTGATTGAACGGTATAAACCCCAGCATTATCCATAGCAGCAAACTTTTCAGTAGCTGTACCTTTGCCCCCGCTGATTATTGCTCCAGCATGACCCATCCGTTTTCCAGGAGGTGCCGAAACCCCAGCAATATATCCAATAACAGGTTTGCTTACATTACTTTGAATAAACTCAGCAGCTTCCTCTTCCGAAGTGCCGCCGATTTCGCCAACCATTACGATAGCAGTGGTTTCAGGGTCACTTTCAAACATCTCTAGGCACTCGATAAAGTCTAAGCCTTTGATGGGATCACCACCGATACCGATGCAGGTACTTTGCCCAAGTCCAATCTTGGTTGTCTGTGCAACCGCCTCATAGGTGAGTGTCCCTGATCTAGAGACAATACCTATGCTACCTTTCATGTGAATCTTTCCTGGCATAATCCCAATTTTACATTCGCCAGGAGTGATGATTCCTGGGCAGTTTGGACCAATCAGTTTTACACTTGATCCTTTAAGTGCAGCCTTGACTCGCAACATATCAAGTACCGGGATACCCTCTGTAATGCATGCAATAACCTCAATGCCTGCATCCGCTGCTTCTAGGATTGCATCTGCAGCGAATGTTGGCGGTACGTAGATCATTGATGCTGTCGCACCAGTTTCTTTTATAGCCTCTTTACATGTATTGAAGACAGGTAGGCCAATGTGCTTATGTCCTCCTCTATCAGGAGTAACTCCGCCAACAAGCATAGTTCCATATGCTAGCGCTTGCTCTGAATGGAATGTACCTTGCTTGCCGGTAAAACCTTGGCAAATAACTTTGGTATCTTTGTTGATTAATACACTCATTATTGCTCTCCCTTTACCGCAGCTACAACTTTTTCAGCAGCATCTGAAAGATCAGTTGCCATTATAAGGTTTAACCCGCTTTTGTTTAAAAGTTCCATGCACTCATCTACCTTTGTCCCTTCCACTCGAACGACAAGGGGAATGGTGATCTCAATCTCTTGTGCTGCTTCTATGATGCCTTCAGCAATAAGGTCGCATCTTACGATGCCACCGAAGATATTAACTAGGATGGCTTCGACTTTGTCGCTGGATAGAATAATTCTGAATGCTTCAGCTACCTTATCCGCTGTGGTACCACCTCCAACATCAAGGAAATTGGCAGGTTCGCCACCATAGAGTTTGATGACATCCATCGTTGCCATGGCAAGGCCGGCGCCATTAACCATGCAAGCAATATTTCCATCGAGAGTTATGTAGTTAAGACCGTACTGGGCTGCCTTAATTTCAGTTTCATCTTCTTGAGATGTGTCTCGAAGGTCTAGCAGATTATGTTGCCTTACTAGTGCGTTGCTATCGATGTTTATTTTCGCATCTAATGCAATCAAGTCTCCCTCTTTAGTAACTACTAGGGGGTTTATTTCAATAAGACTAAGATCTTTATCACAGAAGATGCGATAAAGTTTTTTCATGATTTTAGTAAGTTGGCTGACTTGCTTTTGAGTTAAGCCAAGGTCAAATGCGATTTGCCTACATTGAAAGTTCTGAAGCCCAGCTGTTGGATTTACAGATACTTTAAGAATTTTTTCTGGGGTTTTTGCTGCGACCTCCTCAATATCCATACCGCCAGCTTCGGAAGCCATGAATACGATAGATTCGGTAGACCTGTCTATAAGAGCTCCAAGGTAAAGCTCACGCTCAATATTTAGGCCCTCTTCGATCAAAACGGCATTAACAGGAAGTCCCTTGCTATCCGTTTGAGGGGTTACTAATCTTGATCCAAGAAGATTCTTTACGTTGGAGCTAATAGCGTCCTTGTCTTTAAGGATTTTAACTCCGCCGCCTTTACCACGGCCACCTGCGTGTACTTGGGCTTTTACTACCCAGCAATCACCGCCGAGCTCATGAGCTAAACCGCACGCCTCATCTACAGTATGAGCTACATAACCATTTGGCACAGGTATGCCATATTCAGAAAATAATTGTTTTGCCTGATATTCGTGTAAATTCATTGGTTATTAACCTTGTGATTTCCAGGATGCTAATTTTCCACAAAAACGGGGCTAATAGCAAAGGTAAAACACCAATTATTCATGATTTTAGGCTAAAATAGATGAATAAAGCTTAGTTAAAGGATTATTAAGAGCCCTAATGTTCGAAACAAACGTAGTTTTTAAAGATTTTCAAGAGGAGTTGGAGCGTAATACAGAGTCCTATACTTGGCGTCCATTAAGGATATTTAATATTTACCGTATTCTGGTTGTCTTATCTTTGACTTTTTTTTTTACGGCGCTGTCATTAAATAATTCATTTCATACCAAGTTTGATTTTTTATTTTTCGGGGCCTCTTTCGGTTATAGTTTTTTTGCTCTTTTATTTGGCTTTTTGGTGCTTAAACGCAGACCACGGTTTCGTATTCAGTTATACGGGCAGCTTATTGCGGATATTTTCTTTTTATCATTACTGATATTTGCCAAGGGAAAAATTGACTCTACCCTTGGGGTTCTATTGGTCATTTCGGTTGCTGGTAGCTCAATTCTGTTAAGTAAGCGGATGGCTGTTGCTGCAGCATCTTTGGCCGCAATATCAATCCTTAGTGCTCAGACCTATATGTTTATCTATGGAAGCACTGATGTGAGTGCGTATTCTACTGCTGGTGCATTAGGGATAATTGTATTTGTAGCGGCATTATCTGCAAATACGGTAGCAAGACATGCTAAAGAGTTTGAGCTGTTAGCTCAAAGGCGCGGTAAGGATATTATTAGTTTAGAACAGCTTAACGATTATATTGTGCAAAAACTTCAATCTGGAGTGATCGCGTTAAATGCAGATTTGACAATACGCCTAACAAATTCTGCCGCTGCAAATATGATAGGGGATAAAGTTATTCTTGGCGGTATGTATCTAAAAGATGTGTTACCGCAGGTGGCTATAGAGATGGATGTTTGGATGGCTACGGGCGATGAATATAGCGCTACAATTAATTTTGATGGTGTAAGCGCTCTAGTATCCTTTGAAAGAATAAATGGTGGGATAATACTGGTATTTTTGGATGATCATGAAAAGATCTCGCGTCAATTGCAGGATGAAAAATTGGCTTCTTTGGGGAAGTTAACTGCAAGCATTGCGCATGAGATCCGTAACCCTCTCGGTGCAATTTCACATGCCGGTCAGCTTTTGGCAGAGTCACCTGGTCTTGCAGATCAAGATAAAAGGCTCACGGAAATTATTCATGATCATTCTGAAAGGTTGAATGCAATAATAAAAAGTATTTTGCATCTTTCCCGTAAAAAAACGGTAGAAAAGACTAAGATTGGGCTGGATGAATGGCTGGATAAATTTGTTTATGATTTTTCTATTGAAAAGTATATTGATGTCAAACAGATTCAAATATCCCTAAAAGATAGTCAATTATATATAGAAACTGATATTTCTGCATTCGAGCAAATAATGTGGAATCTTTGTGGTAATGCATTTAACTATTCGCAGAATAGCGATGGAAAACCCAAGGTGCTTATTGAAGTCGAAAAAGTTGGCAAGATGACTGCTATCGATGTGATAAATTATGGTACAAAGATTGATGAGAGGCATATTGGGAGAATATTTGAACCATTTTTTACTACTTCATCATCAGGAACCGGACTTGGTCTATATCTATGTAAAGAGTTGTGCAACAATAACAAGATAAAACTAAGTTATATAAAAGATTTTGCAGAAGGAACCTGTTTTAGGTTGGTTTTCTCACAAGATAGTTATAGATAGGATGTTATGCGTTCAAGAGCACTGATAGTAGATGATGAGCCAGATATAAGAGAATTGCTGGCGCTTACTCTTAATAGAATGGATGTTGATGTCGTAACAGCAGCTGATGTGGAAGAGGCTAGGTTGATTCTTGCGGGTAGCTCTTTTCATCTGTGTTTAACAGATATGCGACTTCCAGATGGATCTGGCTTAGATCTGTTGAAACATATTCAGCTGGTTTATCCTAATTTACCAGTAGCTGTATTAACAGCTCATGGCAATATGGATCTCGCGATTCAGTCGCTTAAGGCGGGTGCCTTTGATTTTGTTTCAAAACCTGTTGATCTTAGTGTGTTGCGGCATCTGGTATCTACTGCTCTAAAATTATCCGATGCAGGAAAACCAGTGGATAGAAGGAGTAGAAAAACCTTGCTGGGTGAATCGTCAGCGATGCAAAAATTAAGGTCAACGATATATAAACTGGCTCGTAGTCAAGCTCCAGTTTATATAAGCGGGGATTCAGGTACAGGAAAGGAATTGGTTGCCCGATTAATTCATGAGAAGGGAGCAAGAGCAAAAGAATCTTTCGTACCAGTTAACTGCGGGGCTATCCCGACAGAGTTGATGGAGAGTGAGTTTTTCGGGCATTTAAAGGGAAGTTTTACTGGTGCAAACAAAGAGAAAGGTGGTCTTTTCCAAGCTGCAGATGGTGGAACCCTATTTTTGGATGAGGTAGCTGAGCTACCATTACATATGCAAGTTAAGCTGTTAAGAGCAATACAGGAGAAAGCGATTCGACCAGTTGGAGCGCAAAAAGAAATATCAGTTGATGTACGTATTTTAAGCGCAACCCATAAAAATCTTGAGCAGTTGGTGCATGATGGTGTGTTTCGTCAAGATTTATATTATCGAATTAATGTGATTAATCTTCAGGTTCCCAGTTTAAGAGAGAGAAAGGGGGATCTAGATATGTTAGCGCATCATATATTGGAGAAACTCTCTGCTCCAATCGCTGAGAAGCCACCTGTTATAAGTACTAAGGCGATGAATGTTCTCAGGGGTTATGGTTTTCCTGGGAATGTACGTGAATTGGAAAATATTTTAGAGCGTGCGATGACTATGTGTGAAGGCAATAGAATCGAAGCTGAAGATCTGCAGTTGCCTAATGGTGCCGTGAGTAGTAATGAAGAGGTTGCTGAAATATCATATAAAGAATCGCCTGATTTTTATACCTCAAATGAAACCCTTGAGGATTACTTGGGAAATATTGAAAAAGAGGCAATTATTAAGGCCCTTGAAGAAACAAATAATAATAAAACAGCTGCGGCCAAAAAATTGGGTATGACGTTTAGATCACTACGATATAGGCTGGCTAAACTTGGGATATCTTGATATTGGTGTCGTTGTTTACTTTAGCTTCGCATAATTAAGGACAATTATTTTGAATAAGATGGTCAACTGATATAGTTAACCATAGACTCTCTGTTTTTTAATGTAAAAATCTTGACGTTAGTGATGATGCTAAGATAAACGGCATTGTGCTTTTAAAAGTGTAAGTGAGTGGTAATTAGATTGTTGAAGTTGTTGGGGCTTTTGTTTGTGTTGTGCAGGCAAAAATTAAGTGATGGGTACTAGAGATTTTACAAATAAATGCTTAGGTTTGCTGGGTTATTATATCTTGAAAATTGTTTTGACAGCATTGAGCAAAATAGAATAAGCAGAACTTTTTTTTATGTGTATAGTGCAATTAAGTAGTAGAACAGAAAATAGTCTAAATGGAATAATGAGCTAAAAATAATGAGCCAATTAATAAAATATTGTTTTTCAATGAAAAGCGCAAACATTAACTGCAAATATATAAAACTGCTCCTTATTTTACCATTAATTATTATAATCAATATTATTGTATTTTGGGATGGTCTCAATGGGCCGCTAATACATGACTCAGTAAAACTATTTACTTTTTATGACACAATAAAATCTTCGGAAACGGATCTCTATTCACTCTCAACATATTATTTTTCGACTCAGCTGGGGCGATACGTTTCAATGTTAAGCTTTGCTGTTAATTTTCAATTATCCTCCGAACTTAGCATCTGGGGATTAAAGCTAACAAATGTAATAATACACAGCTTATGTGGTGTAATAATATATCTGATTTTTTCAACGCTCGTAGAGTACAAAAACAATAATAGAATTTTAGCTCGTTATTTTGCTATGGCCATAGCCGCACTCTGGATGTTATCTCCAACCAATGCAAGCACAGTTTTTTTTACTATTCAGCGCATGCAGCAGCTGTCTACGCTTTTTTTGCTGGCATCATTATACCTTTATTCAACTTCGCGAATAAAAATAATAAAAATGCAAAGTGGTTGGGTGATTCGGATGTTCATGGCCGTATTTATCTGCTGGCCATTAGCAATTTTCAGTAAAGAAAACGGAATAATATTCCCTGTCCTCGCAATAATTTTAGAAATAAATATTTTTCGACTTAATAACCTGAAAAAGAATCACAAGAGAATATTCGTTATTATTGCAGCAGTTACGGGCATTATAAGCTTGCTAATAATGATGTATCTATTCAAAAATATATTCAATTACGATACGCGTAGTTTTTCATTAGCAGAAAGACTAATGACACAGAGCAGAGTTTTGCTCTCTTATGTAAACCACTTATTAATACCACTGAATATAGATATATCGATTTTTGCAGATGACTTCCCAATATCAAAATCGTTATTTACTCCCGTTAGCACAATCATATCTATTATTATTATAATTACCGCCATAATAATATCCGTGTACTTAACTTGCCGTAATAAAGCTATTTTTATCGCATGTGGAATTCAACTTTTTTTTGCAGGACACATTCTCGAAAGCACGATAATACCACTAGAAATATACTATGATTATCGCAACTATTTAGCATCAATAGGAATATATCTTACACTTATTGCTATAACTGTATGGTTAATAAAAATAACCAAGCAACCCAAAATATTTATAGGAATATTTTTTGTTTATATGACATGTTTTGCAATACAAACAAAAAATGTAAGCAATATATGGAGTAATGAAGACAATATAACCTTAAATATATATAACAACCATCCTAAGTCCTATAGATCGGTTTCAAGATATGCTCAATATTCCTTAGAGCAAAACCATCCAGACAAGAGTCTTAATGCAATCAATCGGCTAATAGGGGAAAACCCCGGTAAATATCATTCGCTCCATATACAAAAGATGTTTATACAGTGTATGAAAGGCATAATAATAAAAAAAGAATTAAGCAAATTACCGCAAACAAAGCCGCTAGCGCCATTAAATGAACTATCGCAAGCGCTTAACAATCTTCAAAACATTGCGAATAATAGACACTGTTTAACAAAAGAAGCAACATTAGCGCTCGTAGCTACTTTAGACAGTTGGGCTGCTAACTTTGAAAACATTAATGCGCGTTGGAGTTTTGATTACTTTAGCAATTCATTTCTTTTATCCATTGATTCAAAGCGTGCCATAAGTAGGTTGCAACAACTATATGTAAGCGGAAATAATAATGCAGGTCTTTATATGTTAGAGTTATTTGCAATAAATAGCAGAGACAATGCAGCAATAAAAATATTCAACAGCCTTAAAAAGATAAAGCTCCTCAAAAATTACAAAATATATAACGATTACAAAAAACAGATATTAAATGTAAAGTGATAATTCCGCTAATTAATTAACGATTGCCGTTGTTTTTATATTGTGCATTTATATGCATAATTCTGAAATTATAATAACTAAAGGTATTTGTGCGGATTTGGCAATCAATTCTTAATTGATATTGTTTGAGTGCACAGTATTTACCCAAATCACTATTGACATCTCTTTTGTAGTGGTATGACAAAAAAAGTCACTATTGACGTAAATTGCCATTGTGTTGCAGAAAAGCATTGATAATACCGTCACGCTTCTTGCAGTATTAGAAAAAAAGCAAATGCCTTAGTTTAGCTAAAACAGTGCGTTACTCGCTTTTGGTGGCGTTGGCATATTCATTGCTTGAATAATCTTATAAACAGTTATAGCATGATTTTCATTGATGAGAATCATTACACTAAAAAGTGCTGTGAACATAGAAGTAAAAAACAAGCTATATTGGTTAATATTAAATTTGGAGAGACAAAATGAAGTCATTACAAAAAGGTTTTACACTTATCGAATTAATGATCGTTGTTGCGATTATCGGTATTTTGGCAGCAATTGCGCTACCTGCTTATTCAGATTATACAAAAAGCGCCAAGGTTAGTGAGGGATTGTCTGTAGTTGCTGGTCCTATGGTAGCTGTAGGCGTTACTCAGCAAGCTACTGGATCATTCCCTACGACTAATGGAGGCGCAGGCATGGTAACTGATGTGTCTTATGAATCAGACTATATTACCTCAATAGCCGTAGGAACTACTCCATCTGACGGTACTATTACAGTAGTAATGAAAGCTGCCGCAACAGGAACAGCCGGAAACATCGTGTATGTTCCTACTGCTAATTTAGGAAATATAACATGGTCTTGTAGTACAGCTTCAACTACCATTCCTGCTAAGTACCTTCCAGCAAAATGCAGATAATAGTTTCTTAGCTTTAAAGTTATAAAAACGAGGCTTTTTAGCCTCGTTTTTTTGTTTATAGCCTAAGCTAGATACAGACATTTTCCTCATTATGCAATAAAAAACTGCTGGTGCTTATAAAAAACCAATTGGCCCTGTTTAATGATAATCAGTTTAAAATTCAAAGCATTATATTGTTTAATTATTATAATTTGTGTAAGCGCTATTTACGGTAATGGAATAAATGGTGATTTTGCGTTTGATGATTTCCAAAATATTGTTGCAAACAAATCTATTCAAATTGATACAATTTCGTTAGCAAACTTAAAAAAAGCCGCCTTTTCAACCAAGTCTGGCTTACTTAGAAGGCCAATTAGCATGCTTAGCTTCGCATCTAATTATTATTTATTCGGGCTTAACCCTCTGCCTTTTAAAATTATCAATATATTAATTCACTTATTATCTTCAATGGTACTGTTTTTTTTGTCTAAACAGATATTGTGGCATCTAAAAAGACTACAACCTAGTATTGCTTTGGGCGAAAATACAGTAAATATCGTTTGTTATTTAACTATGTTTATTTGGGCGTTGCACCCACTTAACCTTTCTTCTGTGCTATATGTTGTTCAGAGAATGACCTCTTTATCGGCATTTTTTTCATTCTCAGCAATCTTCTTATATTTATATGGCAGAAAAATTCATATCATTGGAGCGTCATCTCGTGGATGGATTTACATTTTTATTTCAATATTAATACTAATTCCATTGTCAGTATTAAGTAAAGAAAACGGCATTCTCTCGATACCATTAATTGGAATGTGTGAAATATTATTAGTACGTTTTGCTAGCTGCAGGCCGCCAAACCAAATAAGAATAAAAATATTTTTTATCCTTACATGTATTTTACCGCTGATACTAGCCCTTGGTTACGTGTTTTTTTATAACGGTACCTTTTTGGGAGGATATGCTGAGCGAGACTTTTCATTAGCACAGAGAGTGCTTACGGAATTCCGTGTACTAATGCTATATATAAAGCTAACTTTTTTACCCGCTCTTTCAGAACTAACTCTGTTTCATGATGACATTACTATTTCCAAAGGATTGTTTTCACCAGTTACTACTATCTTATCTATTATTTCAATAGGAGCCTTATTTATAATTGGTATTCTGCAAAGGAATAAACACCCGGTTCTATTATTTGCAATATTATTTTTCTTCATTGGTCATAGTTTGGAATCCACCATTTTACCACTTGAAATTGCACATGAGCACAGAAACTACTTACCGATTTTTGGTTTTATTTTTGCTTCAATGTATTGCGTAGGTATTTTATTTGAAAATAAACGTTTCAAAATAGCAGTAATTATACCTGCAGTTGTTTTAATTTATTTTGGAACAATCACTTTTTACCGAGCAACCATTTGGAATAATCCAATTAATCATGCATTTCACATGACTGAAAATCACCCTAAGTCAATTCGTTCCCTTTATGAATACTCTAGAATAACCTATTTATATTTCCTTGATGAGAAAGAACCCGATAGAAAAAAGGCTCTGGAGCAACATGTAAGAATTTTATTGCAAAAATGCTTGGAGCTAGATTCAAATAATATTGGAGCTATGCTGGGGATAGTGCAGATTGATGCCTTTAGCAAGAAAAATACATCGAAATTGCTGTTAGCTGACTTATATAACAACCTTACGAACAAGCAAGTTACCGCATTTATGTCTTTATCTGTAAAACAACTAAATAAATGTCAATTAAATAAGGACTGCCCTGTGGATGGCAAAATAATGGATGAAATATTAAAGTCAATTTTAGCTAATAAAACATTATCCAAGTCTAGAAAAGCATCTGTGCTAACTCAATTATCCCTTAGATATTTAAGCTACAATGACATTACATCAACCATTGAACTAGCTCAAATGGCAATGAACACCTATCCTGTAGAAATAAAACATTGGCTGAATTATATAGGGCTATTAATTGATACAGGAAATTACGAAATAGCGCAAAATGTCTTACATAATGCAAAAAAACGTTTTTCATCAGAAGAAGATCGAAGCAGTTTAGATGTTCTTCAGCGCAAGCTTGATAAAATATAACAAAAGCTTTAGATTATTCATACGTAAATAAATAAGCACAACAGGAACAATAATGGATGTATTTTCAATAGTTATACCTGCAAAAAATGAAGCGCTAAGCCTTGTTTCATTAATACCCAAAATCCTAGAGCATCAACCAAATGCTGAAATAATTATTGTTAACGATGGCTCAATGGATAATACATCTGAGATATGCAAAGAAAACAATGTAATTGAGGTATTAAATCCGTATAGCATGGGAAACGGTGCCGCTATAAAAGCAGGTGCCCGAAGAGCAACTAGCGACATAATTGTATTTATGGATGCCGATGGGCAGCATGATCCACAGGATATTGAAAGACTATTGTCGGAAATAAGTAATGGTTTTGATTTGGTCGTCGGGGCAAGAGACAATAAATCCCAAGCCAGTGCGGGTAGATCGATAGCTAACAGATTCTATAATAAACTCGCGTCATTCATGGTAAACCATCCCGTTGAAGACCTTACATCAGGCTTTAGAGCAGTAAAAAGGGTAAGATTTTTGGAATTCATATCCCTTTTACCAAACGGTTTCTCATACCCCACCACCAGCACTATGGCATTTTTTAAGGCTGGTTATTTAGTCAAATACATCCCCATAACTGCACATAAAAGAATTGGCAAAAGTCATATTAAGATTTTACGCGATGGATTTAGATTTATTTTAATTATTTTCAAGATCGGAACACTATACTCACCACTAAAACTATTTATTCCTATCAGCGCATCGCTTTTTTTTACTGGCATTGTGTATTATTTATACACATTCATTACTTATGGCAGGTTTACAAATATGAGCGCAACTATCTTATCTGCATCATTATTAGTATTTCTTATTGGACTGGTTTCGGAGCAAATCACTCAGCTTGTGTATCAAAAAAAATAGATACAATTAGATCATCTCAATAAATAGTTTGGTGTGATTCTTCACAATATTTTGCCAATCATATTTGTTTACAACATATTCGCGTGCACGTTTTGAAAAAGATGCACGCAGGCTAGCATCCGACATTAACTTTTGTATTGCCTTAGCTAACTCAATAGGGGAATTTTGCTTAACAATAATCCCTGTTTTACCATTTTCTATAACATCAAAAACAGCATCAAAATCAGATACAATCGCCGCGCAACCGCAACCGATGGCTTCAATAGTAACCAATCCAAGACCTTCTCTATCGCCATTTATCGCGGTTACTGATGGAACCACAATAATAGAATATTGCCGATATATTGCTGGCAATTCAGAATATGATTTTGCACCAAGAAAATTCACTAAGTCATCAACCCCTTCATCAATTGCCAATTGCTGAAACCTTTCTTTCTCTGGACCAAAGCCCACTATATCAACCAAAACTTTTTCTGAATTATCGGAGAGATATCTCAAAGACCTTATTAATACATCCACTCCCTTTTTAGGGACAAGCCGACCAACAAATAAAACTGTATTGTTCTTTTTAGAAATAGAACTATCTGGACAAAATGTATTCTGTAAATCAACACCCATTGAAATTACAGCGATTTTGCTTTCATCAACTCCCCAGTTAATTAGATCTTTCTTCATAACTGAACTAACAACTGTAATCTTTTCACATTGATTTAAAATATATACTTTAAGCTTTCTCATTAAATAACCATTAAAACAATACATATCCCCTCCATGCGATGTGCATAGTACTGGGATCTTTTTTCGAGTTATCCAACGAGCAATGATTGCGGTAAAACCTTGCGGTATAATCCAATGGGCGTGAATTATATCAATATGCTGTTGTTTTATTAGCCTTATTAAGGACAAACAATTAAAAAAAAGGAAAAAAGGGACAAGTAACAGGGTAAATGGATTGTTTTTAATATTATTTGCAATACCCCCTTCATACGCTAATTTTTGCATTTTTGCGAAAAAATATCGAAATCTAAAAACTTCAATATTATTCATGTTTTCCTGAGCTTGAGCTTTATGAAAATGAGGGGCTAGGACCATTACATTAAAGTCTAATGAAATTCTTTTGCAAAATTCATAGATAAAGCCAGGTTCTGTATCGCCTTCCCAGCGGGGGAAGGTTGAAGCCATTTCAAGTATTGTTTTTTTCATAAATCACTCATAAAAATATAATCTTGAGTTAATTATATTTTAAATGTAAAAAGTATCAAAAAAGCATCACCTATTTTTTTGCAATAAAAACCATTTGGTGGCAGTGATATGGGTCGATTTTTTCTAAAACAGGTTGGATGAAATTGGGGAATGGATATAGACCAAACCCATATCCTTTGACCTCTTTAAAACCAAGAGATTTTAAATGTGATATTAATACTCGGTAGCTAAATACTACTAAATGGCGATGAACTGGAGTATCTATCTCGGTATCCGTTTGTGGATTATCATGGCTAACTCTGAACAGCTCTTCTTGCTTAAGCAGTTGATCTGAATCTGGGTGTGGTCCAGATGATGGCATCTTGCCTAGTAATATCAATGCTGCAGTAAAAAATGTACTGATATTAGGAGTTAAAATCACCAGAGTCCCATCATTTTCTAATACTCGATAGCATTCTTTTAAATAACGACAAGGGTTTAATAAATGCTCCAGTACAGATAAGCCAAAAACACAGCTAAAATGACTGTTTGGAAACGGAATGCTTTTGTTTAGATCTCCTTGCGTAATATTTAGGTTTTTATTTTTTGCTTCAAGTACGAGCGACTCATTCCATTCGATCCCATAATATAGGTCGCGTTGGATATTAGTGATTTTATTTAGCGTGTCATATTTGTGGCCATTGTGCGCGCCACAATCCAGGCATTTTCCTTCCTGCTTAAATGAAGATATGATTTCTTTATGAGCTAAAGAATATGCTTCATACATCGTTCTGTTATATAAGGATTTAAAATATTTTTGTATCATTACTCGGTTCCTTGCCAGGCAAAATTAAAATATTATGAAGGCTATGAGTGTTTTATTTGAGACCCATTTGGTCAAAGTCGAAGATCCATAACTTCTTCAAACAATAGCTGATATTTTGTAATCATATCAGGTAAATTAAAGTATTTTTCTGCTTTTGCTCGGTTATATTCACCCATTTCTTGTCTTATTTTTGGTGAAGCCGCTAAGTGATTTATTTTAGCTGCAAAATCAGCAGCATCTCCAAGTCCGCATAAGTAACCCCCTTTGTTATTATCGATTAGTTCAGGCAAAGAAGAACAATTTGTAGCCACAACCGGCAATCCGCAGGCCATTGCTTCAGCTGCAACAAGTCCAAAGCCTTCACGAACTGTTGGAAACAACAATATATCAAATTTCGGATAAACTTCTGGCATCTTATCATAAGGGATGTTTTCAAGAATATTAACTGAAGATAAATCAAAATTTGAAAGATTACTTTTGCGTAGCCCTCCTGTGCAGGAAACAGATATATTTTTGTCAAGCTGTTTGATTATTTGAGGTAAAAAATCAACTCCTTTTCTTTGGGTTAAGTTTCCTGCAAAAAGAACCTTGGTGATTTTTTTAGAGTTTTTATTGATTGATGATGGTACGAATGATTTCGTATCAATACCGTTATAGATAACATCAATTTTTTCGTCAATACCGAAAAAATCCTGAGCCAATTTTGCGGTAAAATGACTTACAGCAGTTATTTTTACGGCTTTGTTTATTGACTGCTGAGTAAAGAGCTTTAAGTCGGTTTTGTAGTGAGTATTTTGAAGTATAGAGCTATAAGCTTTCATGAAATTATCAAGAACGAAATTGTGGAAAGTGATTACTAACGGAATATCTCGTTTATGACTAAAAATACCATAGTCAGGTGTTGTATGAATAATATCAGTATTTTTTTTGGTTACTCCAAACATGTGTTTGTATAAGTAGGGTGGGAATAGAGTTTGGTAGGGATTGTAACCAATTAGCTTATAGTTTTGGATGTGTTGCTCAAGTATGCTATGAACTACATATGCTCCATTGCCTTTTGCCATTATGCTTTTAACTTTGGGGTTAATCATGTTTCTAGATACCAAGCTTACTTTTTATGAATCTATAGGATAAATATATAGACCAATACAAAGGGTAAAACAAAAACCAATAACGGCAGTTATTTTTATGTGCTTTTCTTTCTTCTTTAAAACGCTTTTTCAAAGATTTCCAATCTGTTCTTGAACTGATACCGGTATCTCGCATCACTGATAGGGTTTGATGTATGATTTTTATCATTCCTCTGCCATATTTGCGATAGACTCTCAAAAAGAAATCATAGTCCATGCATATATTAAAATTGATATCAAAATACCCAAGTTCTTGAAACAGATCTCTTTTGCAAATAATACCTTGGTGGCAGGCTCCTAGTTTGAGGTTGGTGAAAAAATCTGCCGGGCTTGGTGAATGTATTTGCTCATGAGCCTCAGACTGAAATAACACGTCAAAGCAATATACTGGAGCTGAACCGTCAATGCTATCAAGAGCTTCTTGTATGGAATGGTCAGAGTAAAGGTAGTCATCGGAGTGGATAAAAAGTATATAGTCCCCTGATGCCATGGCTATCCCCTTATTCATGGCATCAGATATCCCTTTGTCAGGCTCGGAAATCCATTTTGTAATATGTGCTGTGTTGCCATTAATTATATCTATTGTAGAGTCAGCAGAACCCCCGTCGATTATAATATATTCAATATTTGGGTAGGTTTGTGAAATTATACTCTGGATGGTTTGCTCTAAATAATTATCACTATTTAGAGAAATTGTGATAATTGAAATTAATGGGCAGGTTTTTTTATTCATGATTAATCTTAAAAGAATTGATTTTTTTCAGTCTTATACGCATCCAATATTATGGATGTATAATTAAGTTTTTCTGCTGTATTTCTTTGGTCGAATCTTTTGGAGCGATGTATCATCCCCTTATTAACATCCCAGTCAAAGGAATGAAAATTGCCATTTTCATCAAAATGCTCCAGCAGTTTAATTTTGAATCCTGCTTTTTTGAATAAATTGCTAAGTGTTATGTGATCATACAATACCTTATGGTCATCTGCGCCTGCTCCTGAGCCGTTAACTTTGACCTGATTTAAATAGTTTTGATCGGGATGGAGTCCATCAGGAACGGCTACACGAACGTAGCCACCTTGTTTTATGTATTTAAAGCAATGTTCAGCTGCAATCAATCCTTGGTCTAAGGTTAAATGCTCCCATACATGTTCGGCTAATATAGCGTCAATAGAGTTCTGCTGAAAAAAGCTTTTCCAATCTTCATCGTTAAGAATATTGAGGTAGTGAATGTCTGTGGGCGTCCACTCTTGTTCAAATACACCTGAGGTTCCGACTACAATTTTTAGTGGTGACTTGGTTGCCGCTTTTTTTAGTCTGTATTTGGCCATTTGAGTCTTATAAAATACATACCACGTATATATAAAGCTACCAAAGACTGGGATCCTTCTAATGAAATATTTCATTTAATTTCCTTGGCGTTTTAAGGTTTCTTTATATAAAGAGATGTATTTTTTTGCAACAATTTTGCTGTCAAATTCAGATGTTACCTTTTCTCGGGCATTTTTACAAAGCTCTAGATATTGGTCCGAATCAAGTATCCAATTAATGCCAGCTGAGATGTCATCAGCTTCATAAGGTTTGGACAAATAGCCATTTTGTTTGTGATTTATCATGTCGGAATTTCCTCCGATATCAAACCCAACAACTGGTGTGCCTGTTGATAGAGACTCCATTATGGCATTTGATAGATTTTCTTGTAGTGAGGGGGCTACCATGACATCAACGGCATTATAAAGCGTAACAAGGCTTGTATCATCATATATCCGTCCTAGGTAATGGACTTTGTAACCAAGTTTTGGTGGGTTTTCCGGTTCATCGGAGCCAAAAACAACAAACTCCATATCATCTCTTTTTATTTTGCCGAGTGCCGCGCTCAATTTTGCAAAGCCTTTTCTTGGATCGCTCGTTCCATCCATTGCACCAAAAAGCACTAACTTTTTATCTTTAGGCAAAGACCAGAATTCTCTAGATGCTGAACTGTCATGGGGTTTGAAAATGGAGGTGTCAATCGGGTTTGGTAGGTTTACTATTTTATTATTACGAAACAAGGTGCTTTTACTAGCACATTTAGTAAGCCATCGGCTCAATCCGATAACTGTTAAGCTATGAATCTTTTCGTAAGTTTTGTTTTTCCGATTAAAAACTTTGTTACTTAAATCACTTTGATTGCTGCTAGCTAATACTTTGCAATTGCCGCAGCATTCTTTATAGCCCTCGCAATGTTCATCATAATGGCACCCACCTGTAAAAGGCCACATATCATGTAAGCTCCAAATGATAGGTGCATTTATTTTAGAAAGATCTTTAATTCTTATCATTCCACCATTTATCCAATGAAGGTGGACAATGTCGGGATTTATTCTATTAATTGTTTTGATGGTTTTTGGGGATGGGAGCCATGCAGGGCTAAAAAGGGTTGGCGTTTTGTTCTTATAAAATAAAACTGGAGCCATATCAAAAAAACGGCGTAATTTATAAATGATATTTTGGAATTTTGAAACGGTAGATATAACGGTAAGATCGCTTCCTTTCTTGTTATGTACCAGCATCTGACTATTAATGTTATGGTATAACAGCGCTTGATGTAAACGGTAAGCAGCCCTGGCAGCGCCTTCATTTGCATCTGTTGTGGTTACTATCAATATTTTCATTTTATAAAAAAATCACGACACAGTTTAATAGAATCAATAATAAACTGGGCCTTTTTGATGAAAACAAATTGGAGTGCAGAGACTTTCTCATATATCCTAATTATTCTCCAATTTACCTCTACATCATTCTCCTTCAAGTATATTGTAGCGTGGCTATTCTTAAGTGGGCCTACATAAACCAGCCCCATAGCCTTTGCAAATAGTCTAAATGTGTACCTAAAATGAAAGTTTCTGGGTAAATGGCACTTGATTACGGGTGAAAAACAGTTGGCTATCACAAGATAACCATTAGGTTTAATGCTATTTACCATTTGAGAGAGGACCGTTAATGGATCACTGACATGTTCAAGTACATCGGTGCTCACCAAACAATCGTATATTAAATCCAAGTTGTCGATTAATGATACATTATCAAATTCTTGTGTTCTTTTTATCCCGAATTGAGCCGGGTATGGTTCATAGATGTCTACTGTTATCTGACGATCTTTTTTAGCAATTAATCTGGCAAGTGTCCCAAATCCTCCTCCATAGTCCACTACCAATTTAAAATCATTCTGAATAATCCAATCTGAAATTGCATGGCGATGCTGCATTGATAAATCATGTTGTTCGATAAAAAGACCATTTAGCAGCCAAACAGGGTGTGAGTAAAATTCGCCTAATTTCCCCATGTCTAGATCAATATTATTGCATTTATAATCGTCCCAGATTGAATCCATTAAATACCACATCTGTTCTAAGTCACTAGTACCCATTTTAGAGACAATAGACAAAAGCTTTTCAATTTCACATTTCTCATTTACAGAAAGATTTTTGTTATCTGTTAATATCTGCAAAATAAGCGCCTTTTTATTCTTGCATAGATGCTTCTGTTCATTGTTTTTTTTACTTTTTCAAGATGTTCTGTTGATTCAGAGATAGAATCAGTGAATTCAATATTCTTACATTGGTTAAGTTTTTTTTGGTTGTGGGGGCTTTTGCTGCAATTTTCACCGCTACCGTCATGTCCGATATTATTGACAAAGGTTACAGAAGGATTTAAACAGAGCCCTTCTTGTTTGAAGATAGAAGCATACCAGAAGATTGCCCATGTATTAATTTTATTCTCTTTATTGGCAGTAACTTGATACCAAAAATCGCTGCATCCATCGATATTAAAGCTATGGATATCGCTTTTAGAAAAAGAATTAATAATACTATCTGCGTCTTTATTGAAATATTGCCAACGATCTGCCCATGTTGCCCATCCCCAGCAATTCATTAGTCGCCATAAAAAAGCATTATTTTGAGATTTAGAATTAATTGGATAATTCCAACCGCTTACGTGCCAAACTTTTTGCTCGTTTTCGTAATAGTTTAGTGCATCATTCATAAATTTAAGAAAATATTGACTGGTTACAATGTCATCCTCTAAAACGATGATTTTTCCGTATTCCTCTATAATTGACGAAACTCCGTCAATTATAGAGTCAGCAAGCCCCCAGTTTCTATCTCTTTCAACGATAATTATTTTCTTAAAACCTTTAAGGTTATTTATATGTTTTCTGACTTGTTTTACATTATCCGCTTCTGATTTATCTTTGGGGGCGTCACTATAGATGAATAATTTACTCTGTTGAGCAAGAGAATTCTTTTGGAGTGTTTCAATGGTCTGCTTTGTGTGCCAAGGCCGATTATAAACAAAGAGCACTACTGGTGCTAAATTCATGTGCATTTCCTAACTGGGTTTTATTCAGTGTAAAAAGTGAAGAAAGCTAATTACACTGTTGTTAATTATTGTATACAGTACCAGAATATCCAGTGATATTAATTAATACAGATGTGTTCTTTTCAAATACATTTATTCTAGTTGATCGTCAGGTTTCCCTCTACGGTTGTGTGTGGTATCGTGTATTTTTTAATATTTAGCTGGGTTTGCCCCAGATATTTTCAGGTGTTAGGCTAATAAACAGGAGTTGTTATGATTTCAAAGCTTAAGAAATTATTTCATGCAAGCATTCAGTATGTGAACACTAAGACCGTATCTGATGAATATATCAACTGGCTAACTTTTGCCAATGCAGGGATGTTGGATAAAGGAAATATTTACGCTATGCGTTATGCTATAGAAAATATGGCATCAGAAAGCCCTATGCTTGAAATTGGTAGTTTTTGCGGACTCTCTACCAACGTTATGAGCTATTTCATCTCTGCTCAAGGTAAGAAAAACAAGCTTATTAGTTGCGATAAATGGCTTTTTGAGGGTTCAGAAAATGGAGGCGATCTAGGAGATAGCCGAATTTCTCACCATGATTACCGTGAGTTTGTGAAGTCAACTTTTATGAGAAATGTTGAATTCTTTTCTCCAAATAACAAACCTTATACTGTAGAAAAACTTTCTGACGAATTTTTCGCTTTATGGGAAAAAGGGGAAACGGTATGTGACATTTTTGACCGAGATATTAGATTGCATGGAAAGATTAGCTTTTGCTATATAGACGGAAATCATACGTATGAATTTGCAAAAAGGGATTTTGATAACGTCAGTCTATATTTAGAAATAGGTGGTTTTGTGCTATTTGATGATTCATCTGATATAAACCCATTCGGCCTGACAAAGCTCATGAAGGAGATAATGCGCAGCCACGATTATGAATTAGTAATGAAAAATCCAAATTACTTATTCAAGAAGATTGCCTAGCATAACACCTGCAATATGGGTGTTATACTTTAAACTGGATAGAAAATTTACTAAGGATTTTAAAAACACCGCAAGAATATGAAACTCTATGTTTTCTGTGTATTCATTCCAATGTTCTAAAAGACAATAACTTATCAGCTTGGGGCAGCCAGCACATTTTTTTATGCGGTATCAGTTCTTATATCTGATCTATCAATAATAGCACTATCGATATTTGTTCATTTGTATTTCCTCAGAGGCTTTATTTTATGTAAAAAGCTAAGAAAACTTATAATACTGTTATTAATTATTGTATTTAACCCTATAAATTCTAGCACCTTTCTGGAGAAGGTTTTTTTATTATTTATAATGCTCGAAGTAAGAGAATCTCTATCTTCATCTAGGCTGCTGATTTTGGAAAGTTGTTCATGGATGAGAATGATTGGGTTTTGCATTATATACAGGTTTACGATGTTTGAGTTCCCAGTCAAAAAATCAATTGGAAGGGTTACTTTTGATAAGTGTGCGAGTAGTTTTTTTGCTCCTTGTTTTGTAAGGTAGTAACCATATGTTCCATAGCAAGGCTCTGAAGGGCGCCTTATTATTTGGTGTTTTAAGAGAGGGTGTTTGTACCAATAACTGAATCTTGATGGTGTATCTCTTGATTCTGCAGGGTGGTGACCTAGAAGAAGCAGGTCGCAATCTTCAGGGATATTATTTCTTTTGTTAAGGAATCCCATAAAACCTTTGTCAAATATAATGTCATCTTCCAAAATGATAGCATGCTCAACCCCATCTTTAATTATCTGTCCATAAATTTTTTTGTGGCTGAGCGCGCAGCCTATTTCACCTTTTGTCAGCTCTCTTTTGATGTTATCTAATGCTTTCTTACGAGAGTATATTTTGTCTATATCAATGTGGCTCAAAAGTTTGCCATCAACAGCATCAATAAAGCGTGGATGCAAGTTGTGCTTATCACATAGTTCTTGCATGTGCTTTTTTTTAGCGATGTCTTTTTTAAGACTGATAATAAATATTGGAATATTATTTTTATGATTAGGCATGGCTTTTATTGGTGAGATTTTGTTTTTCTTTACTTGAATAGGCGAATAATTTTCTTTAAAAAATGCATTAACACCGTTGTAGGTGAAAATAAAACAGCATGAATGAAAAATAATAGCCTCTTTGAACGGAAACTTTGTGGAACTAGGTTTGTAAGTCTAAGATATCCTTTAGATTTCATCTCATTGCTAAGCCATTTCATTCTTGGTAGATTTTTCTCTAAAGTTGTATATGTGGCGGTAGCGATTAAGTCTGTGTGCTTTGAAGTCAAAGACTCTGCATGCTTACGATAAAGGTATAAAGTCATATTAAGTCTGGCAAAACGGTGATTAATGGAAGCTCGAAGCCAGTAGTCATAGTCCTCAGATAAATATAAATCACTTGAATAACCTCCGATCTCATGCATTACTTTGCTACGATATAAAAAACAACATCTGATACAGTTCCCAATAGCAAGGAACTCTGGGGGCATTACCTTTTCATCGTGTATTATTTTTCCTGCATCATCAATAAAACTGTAATCACAGTATACTATATCAAATTGAGGTTTTTCGATTAGAAAACTGACCATTTTCTTAATAGCATTAGGAAGAAAAAGGTTATCGTCTGAGGTCCAAGTGAGGTAGTCTCCGCCGGCTTCAGCAAAGCCAGTATTCAGGGCTGTTGGCAGCTTAAGGTTTGTCTTATGTTTGATGGTTTTTATTCTAGAGTCTTTTTTTATGTATTCTTCAATTATTATGGCAGTGTTATCTGTTGAGCAATCATCAACGATAATTAATTCCCAATTATGATAAGTCTGGTTAATACAGCTATTTATTGATTGCTCAATATAGTTTGAACCGTTATAAGTTGGAAGAACTATGCTTACAAGTTGAGAACTCACTTTGCCTCCCCTTTGGTTAGGATTTCAACTATTCGTTTTGAAGTCATTCCATCTCCATAAGGATTTTTAGATGTACTTCCAATAGTTGAACCATGTAAAGGCGAAGATAGTATTTTTGAAGTCTCAGATATTATTATTTTTTGGTTTGTTCCAATTAGCTTTGCACATCCTGCTTTTATCCCCTCAGGTCTCTCGGTTGTTTCGCGCAGGATGAGAATTGGAATTTGAAAACTAGGAGCTTCTTCTTGTATTCCACCAGAGTCAGTCAAAATTAAGCAACATCTTTTCATCAAGTTAACTTGAGAAAGATAATCAAGAGGCTCAATGAGTGATACCCCTTTAATGGTTGATAAGATGTTATTGATCGTTTCTTTTACATTTGGATTTGGGTGAACAGGAAAAACAAAGTGGAAGTTGTCTTGTTCAAAGATAGCAGCTAGCTCTTTTATTGAATTGCAAATATCAACGATAGCCGCACCGTGATTTTCTCTACGATGCGCTGTAACCATTACTAGTTTTTTATTTTGTGGTATAGAGCATAGAGGGCCTAACTCCCAATCGTAAGGGATTTTTGCCACCGTTTGAAGCGAGTCAACTACGGTATTTCCAACTACTTTAATTTTGCTTTCTGGAATACCTTCATTTAATAGGGTTTTTTTATTGAGCTCGGTTGGAGCAAAGTGATAATCTGCTAATGCATCTGCAATAATTCGATTTCCTTCTTCGGGAAATGGTTGATATTTATTGCCCGTCCTTAAGCCAGCTTCTATATGTGCAAAACGTATTTTTGAATAATATGCAGCTAGGCTGGCAGCTAGTACGGTTGTAGTATCACCTTGAGCCAAAATCCAGTCAGGTTTAGTTTGATAAATAATTGGAGATAATCCGGCGAGAATTCGAGAAGTTAGTGAAAGTAAGTCTTGGTTAGATCTCATTGTTTCAAGGTTAAAATCAGTGCAGATATTGAATAAAGAAAATATAGGGTCAAGTAACTCTTTGTGCTGTCCGGTTGAACAGACATAAGACTGTATAGTGTTTGGCTGCTTTTTCTGTTCAATTATTACTGGAGCCATCTTGATTGCTTCAGGACGAGTTCCGATGATATTAAGTATGTTTAACATTGTATTTTCCTCAGGTGGACTTAATATCAATCAAATAATGAATGACGCTCCTGTCGTGCATATTATAGATATTGTTTTGAGTAATCCAATTAATTTATAATGAGCTATTGGTGCTGATTTTTTAAAAAATGAGTTTAATACGAAACCAAGCGCCCCATATTTAGTGGGAAGTTTTTAGAAGAATAGTTGTTTTAAACTCCATCTTAGTTGTTTTCTATGCAATTTATAATATATTTTAGCCTGCTCAATTAACGTGAGATTTTTAGAAGTTTGTTCATAAGATTGATGGGTATTTACATATACATTAGCTTCAATTTTTTGAACAATCTCTTTTGTATAGCAGGCTGCAGCTTTAGGAGATGTTTGCTGTAGATGTGATAATAATTCAGGATTGTTTTTTATATCGCTAATTGCCTGGGCTATGTCTGTTGATGAATACGGGTTACACAGGAGCGCTGATGACCTGTCAGTAAAAAAATTAGAAACTGGTTCTATTCTTGGTGCTACAATAGCACAGCCACAGGCGGCGGCCTCAATAAAGATATTTCCAAAGCCCTCTGTTAAGCTTGGTGTGCAAAAGCAGTCGCAACTCCTGTAGTATTTTACTAAATCTAATTGCTCAAGTGAGTCAAGTGCGTGGAATCTATCTTTCACACCAAGCTTGATTGCGTGCTGGATCGCAGAAGTCTTATCTCCAGCACCGATTGAAATTAGGTGGCAATCATCACTAAGATACTTAAGTGCTTGTAAATTCCGAGAAATATTCTTTTCATCTGAATATCTTCCAACGTGTAATATTATAAAAGCCTTGCTTTGCTTAAGTTCGCTGATAATGTCCGGAGGCGGATGGTTTCCGTGATTATTGAATATTTCTTTTGGGTACCAATTTGGAACGATAGTTGTTTTTGATTTATTAATGCCTTGCTTGATTGCGGCTTCTTGAACTGCTGTCGAAGTGCATATAACTACATCAGCAAAAGCAACACAAGGATCAATCCATTCTTCTCTAACATCATGAAGGCTAGCTATCCACTTGAGATTATTATTTTCAGAGCGGCATAGGGCGGCGATTAGGCTTGGATATATTCCACTATAGCTTCTCAAAATATTAACGTTATTATTAGAAATCCATTTCTTGAATTTTAAAATTGAGTTCAGCTCAATAACTTCTAAGTTTGTGTAGTGCCTGCGTTGCGTATGGAATGGAGTTAATATATACCCTGGCGAGAATATGTTGTCTGGGTTGTAGTAGCTCTCAATCTTTCCTCCATTGCCTTTTTTGTAGTACGCATCTAACGGATCTCCTGGTATTATCGCGACTTTCAACTGCAGCTCCAATTAGCATCAACAACAATGCTGCCTTGTCCTGGCAATAAGCTTGATGTTGTATTAGCTTCTTTGTTTTCAACGGTAATGCCAAGGGCGCATCTGTGAAATTCTAAGTTATGCCTTGGGTTTTCATGGCCGATAGCGATAGATATCCAGTAGTTTCCGGGAGTTAAGGAAGGCGGGGGGAATTTGCAGGAGATGGTTGTATTAAGCTTTATTTTATGCCAATTAGCATCCAAGTGTGTGCCATTGGTAAATATTCGGTTGCCATAATTGTCTTCTAATCCAATCATGAAATAATTAGGTAGTGGGAATGTCGGCTTTATAGTAAGAGTAATGGTTATAAGCTGTTTTGCTGAATTATTTATGATGCTGGGACTTATAGATGCTTTAGTGAGAATGGAGTTTTTTGTTACTTTGCATGAGGGTGGCTTTGTATGATTGTCATAAAGCGCTACAATATTGTTGATTATGTCATCGCTAATAGTATAGCCATTTTTTAACAGCAATCCTCTTGTGCAAAGAGCCTTGATTGCAGCCATATTATGACTAACAAAAATTAGAGTCCTTCCTTCCTGTGAAACCTCATCCATTTTACCCAGGCACTTTTTTTGAAACTCGGCATCACCAACGGCAAGCACTTCATCAATTATTAGAATCTCAGGCTCTAAGTGTGCTGCTACAGCAAAGGCAAGCCTTACGTACATGCCAGAGCTATAACGTTTTACTGGGGTGTCGAGAAACTTTTCTATACCGCTGAAATCTACTATTTCATCGAACTTCATCTTGATTTCTTTTTTGGTCATGCCAAGGATGGCACCGTTTAGGAATATGTTTTCTCTTCCCGTTAGCTCTGGGTGGAAGCCGGTCCCCACTTCTAAAAGGCTGGCGACTCTGCCTTTTATTCCTATTTTGCCTGTTGTTGGTTCGGTTATGCGGCTGAGGATTTTAAGTAGTGTAGATTTGCCTGCACCATTACGACCAATTATGCCAACTTTGTCTCCTTGTTTTATCTCGAAGTTGATGTCTTTGAGCGCCCAGAATTCTTCAAGCTCGGTTGTTTCGTTATCTGCGGAAAATGGGTGGAGGATTTTATTACGTATGCTGTGGGCAGCACTAGAAAGGCTCTCACTAAATGTTGAGTAGCTTGCCTGTTTCTCATGGCCAATTATATATTTTTTGGAGATGTTCTCGGCTCTAATTACTACATCTGACATCGGTGAGCGCTTTCCTTTAGCTATCTATTCTATAGAAGGTTTTGGTGTTATTCGTTGAATGCAAAACCAGCTATATTATATCAGCAAATTTTCTTTCTGTGTTGCTGAAGAAGAGATATCCGCTAATTAGTAGAAAAATGGTGAAAGCTATAGATATTATAAAACCTGGCCAATAGAAGTTGGCTGCTTTGCCAATAATACACCAGCGGAAGCCGTCAATTACACCCACCATGGGGTTTAGTGAGTATATGATTCGCCATTTGTTGGTTATAACTTCTGAACTAAAGCCAACGGGTGAGACATAAAGGCCAAATTGGATGATAAAGGGCACTATATAACGTATATCGCGATATTTAACATTTAATGCAGACATCCATAACGTAAGCGCTATTGTGAAGGCTATCGCAAGCAGTAGAAATAACGGAAGAAATACTATGTTTGTGCTTGGTGCAAACTGGTAATAGATCATTAATATCAATAAAATTACGAATGATATGCCTAAATCTACAAGGTTGACGAAAAGCGTGCTTATGGGGATTATGATTCTTGGAAAATAGACCTTGGATATCATGCTTGAATTTGCAACGAGTGCGTTACTACCATCGCCAAAGCTGCTGGAGAAAAAATACCAGGGGAGCATTGCTGAAAAGACCATGATTGCATATGGTGCATCACCTTGTGATGGTAAGCCTGCTACCTTACCAAATATGATGGTAAAAACTATCATGGTGAGTAGAGGCCTTAAAAAAGCCCAAAGAGCCCCGATTATGGTCTGCTTATAGCGTACTTTGAAATCACGCCAGGCCAGGAAAAAGAAAAGATCCCTGTATTGCCAAAGTTCTTTTAATGATTTATCAAGGCGTTTGCCTGGCTGAATCGTTATATCGAATTCACTGAAACAGGCATTGGATTGTTCTGTTATTTTTTTCATATTTCCTTGTTCTACTTAGGTGAAATGGCTAGAAATATTAACTTAAACGTTGTTTGTATTTTATGCCGTTAATTCCTAAGTTAATTCTGATTATCTAAAAACCATCGATAGGTTGAGGTTAACCCGTCTTTTAACGAAATTGAATGTTTCCACCCTAATGAATTAAGCTTTTTAATATTCATCAGCTTACGTGGGGCGCCATCAGGTCTGCTTGAATCGAATTCAATTTTCCCTACAAATCCAACTGCTTTGGCAATGGTTTTGGCTAATTCTTGAATAGTGCAGTCAATCCCGGTTCCAATATTTATGTGGCTTGCCATTGATTTTGTATTGGCTTCATATACAACTTTATCTAATTCCATGACATAAACAGACGCAGCTGCCATATCATCAACATACAAAAACTCACGCATCGGCTTGCCGCTACCCCATACTATGACTTCTTTATCATTATTTAATTTTGCTTCATGAAAACGTCGTAATAATGCTGGGATAACATGACTGTTTTCTGGGTGAAAATTGTCATTTGGACCATATAGATTTGTTGGCATAACGCTACGGTAATCTCGTCCATATTGACGATTGTAACTTTCGCAAAGCTTGATACCAGCTATTTTAGCAATCGCGTATGGTTCATTTGTTTCTTCTAGCGTTCCTGTCAACAATGCCGATTCTGACATTGGCTGCTCTGCCAACTTAGGATAAATGCATGATGACCCCAAAAAGAGCAGCTGCTGAACATTAGCCAAATGCGCACTATGAATTACATTACATTCAATCATTAAATTTTGATAGATAAAGTCGGCGGGGTAGGCGTTGTTTGCAGCAATTCCTCCTACTTTTGCCGCAGCTAAATAAACTTGATCTATTTTATAGTGTTGGAAAAAATCAAGTACAGCTTGCTGGTTGGTTAGGTCTAATTCTTCACGGCTACGCAAAACTAACTCAATATCACTATGTGTTTTTAACTTGCGGACAATTGCTGATCCAACCATTCCATTATGACCCGCTACAAAGACTCGTTTTTGTTTGTTTGAAATCATTTTATTGATTAACTCTCATGGGGGAT
This sequence comes from Gammaproteobacteria bacterium, assembly GCA_033852155.1. Classification (GTDB taxonomy): domain Bacteria; phylum Pseudomonadota; class Gammaproteobacteria; order QZLD01; family QZLD01; genus QZLE01. The sequence continues at coordinate 28,088 of JAWSVA010000008.1, forward strand.
TGTTGGGTTGAAGCCGTGTTTTTTTAGGATTGCATGCTGCTTCGCTGTATTAAGGTCATTTTCTACCATCTCTGAACACATCTCTTCAACTGTGATCTCTGGCGTCCACCCCAGTTGTTCTTTTGCCTTGGTTGGATCTCCAAGTAGGGTCTCAACTTCTGCTGGACGGAAATAACACGGATCAACTCTTACGATCACATCTCCAACTTTAAGCGCAGGTGCATTATTGCCTGATATGGCACTTACGGTTGCAATTTCATCAATACCTTTGCCTGTATATTCAAGTTCAATACCAGCATGCCGAGCCGATAGCGTGACAAATTCGCGTACGCTAATTTGTTTGCCTGTTGCGATAACGAAATCATCGGGTTTTTCTTGCTGTAACATCATCCACTGCATGCGCACGTAATCTTTTGCATGTCCCCAGTCGCGCAATGAGTTCATATTACCTAGATACAGACATTTTTCTAAGCCTTGTGAGATATTTGCAATCGCTCGTGTAATTTTGCGCGTTACAAAGGTTTCACCTCGGCGTGGTGATTCGTGATTGAATAAGATGCCGTTGCAGGCGTATATGCCATAGGCTTCACGGTAGTTGATCGTAATCCAATAGGCATACATTTTTGCGACTGCATACGGTGAACGAGGGTGGAATGGGGTGGTTTCTTTTTGCGGAGTCTCTTGTACTAAACCAAAAAGTTCGGAGGTTGAAGCTTGATAAAAACGGGTTTTCTTTTCTAAACCTAAAAAACGAATGGCCTCTAATAGGCGTAGTGTGCCAGTGGCATCTACATCCGCTGTGTATTCCGGTGACTCAAAAGAAACGGCAACATGAGATTGCGCGCCTAGGTTATATACCTCGTCTGGCTGAACTTCTTTTAAGATGCGAGTTAAATTGGATGAGTCAGTTAAATCACCATAGTGAAGAAAGAATCTTTGATTTTCTTCGTGGCTATCCTGATAAATATGATCAATTCGTTCGGTATTTAATGATGAAGCGCGGCGCTTTATGCCATGCACTTCATATCCTTTTTCCAATAAAAGCTCTGCTAGATAGGAGCCGTCTTGCCCCGTTATGCCAGTAATTAAAGCCTTTTTCATTGAAATATCCTTGTCAGAGTATCTGTAATCATAAACATGGGGTTAATCTTAGTAGTATAAATGACCTCAGTAATATCACGTATTTCTCAATGTAGAAATGGATTTGAAATAGTAGGTATATAATAGGTTTATACTATCGCATTCAAAATGATGGTCAATCATATTTGATTTAGCATGATTTTGCTTGATTTGTTGGGGTGGAGGCTGTAAAAAGCCTTTGTTTTGCATATTTTTTTAAATTGTTTGTCGGAAGTTGCCAATATTTGCTATATTTTAAATAGCAGTCGTAAAAGAATGTAATGGAATAATAAATATGATGCCAGCAGGTATAAAATTAGGTGGTTTGGCAGGAAAGCTGGTTAACGATGGTCTTCTTGCTGAAGATATTGCAATAAAATGCTCTGAAGAAGCCAGAAAAAAACAGATCTCTTTTGTTAAATACATTGTTGACAAGAAATACATTGATAGTGCGGTTATAGCTCAGGCGGCTTCTTTCGAATTTGGAGTGCCTCTTTTTGATCTTTCTGTAATGGATATAGAGCAGTGCCCTATATCCTTGGTGAAGGAAAAACTTGTTCGCCAGCATCATGCTTTGCCTCTATTTAAGCGCGGTAAGCGTCTTTTTGTCGCAATATCTGACCCAACTAATGTTCAGGCTCTGGATGAAATAAAGTTTCATACAGGTATAACAACAGATCCTGTTTTAGTTGAAGAGGATAAGCTTACTCAGGCTATTGAAGATTCATTAAATGCCCAGGATTCTGCAGATATTGGCGGGCTTCTTGACGATGATTACGATAATATTGATATTTCAATGGGAGAAGAAGAGGTCAGTGAACCTGATTCTGATATTGAGATTGATGATACCCCGGTTGTAAGATTTGTTAATAAGGTTCTTCTCGATGCCATCAATAAAGGTGCTTCTGATATACATTTTGAGCCTTATGAGAAAAAATTCAGGGTAAGATTTCGCCAGGATGGTGTTTTGCATGAGGTAGCTGCCCCCCCCGTTACATTAGCAAGTAGAATAACTGCGCGTATAAAGGTTATGTCCCGTCTTGATATTGCAGAGCGTCGTGTGCCCCAAGATGGACGCATTAAAATGAATATTACCAAGAAACGCTCTATCGATTTTCGTGTTAACAGCTGCCCAACACTTTGGGGGGAGAAGGTTGTTTTACGTATCCTTGACTCCAGTAGTGCAATGATGGGCATTGAGAAACTGGGTTATGATAAAGTGCAAAGAGAACGCTATGAAGAGGCTTTAGCTAGTCCTTATGGAATGATTCTTGTTACCGGTCCGACTGGAAGCGGTAAAACGGTATCTCTTTATACAGGTTTGAATATCCTAAATACTGAAGATAGGAATATATCCACGGTAGAAGATCCTGTAGAGATAAATCTTCCCGGTATCAATCAGGTAAATACCAACCCAAGAGCGGGTTTAGATTTCGCTTCTGCTTTGCGAGCTTTTTTACGTCAGGATCCTGATGTGGTGATGGTTGGAGAGGTGCGTGATCTGGAAACTGCAGAGATAGCGATTAAAGCTGCGCTTACAGGTCATTTGGTATTATCAACTCTGCATACTAATGATGCTCCACAGACATTGACTCGTCTTGCAAACATGGGTGTTCCTGCATTTAATATTGCGTCAGCTGTTAGTTTGATTATTGCTCAACGTCTTGCTCGCCTATTGTGTCCATATTGTAAAACCCCTGTTGATATTCCCAAAGAGGCTTTGTTGGAAGAGGGTTTTAAAGAATCTGATTTAAATGGTCTTCAACTTTATGGAGCGGTTGGTTGTGATCAATGTGTTGAGGGTTATAAAGGCCGTGTGGGTATCTATCAAGTTATGCCAGTTAGTGAAGCAATTGGCCGTATTATCATGGAAGGTGGGAATGCATTGGAAATTGCTGATCAAGCTAAAAAAGAGGGGATTGCTGATCTACGTGAATCTGGTCTTGCAAAGGTTAAGGCTGGAGTGACCAGCTTGGAAGAGATAAACCGAGTTACGACCAAAGAGTAATCTTTAATTAAAGAATTAAAGAATTAAAGAATTAAAGAATTAAAGAATTAAAGGGAATGAGCGTGGCGAAAAAATCAAAAGCAGTAGTAAAGCCAAAAAAGATGCCGACCTTTGCTTGGGAAGGCAAGGATAAAAAAGGAAATAAGGTAAAAGGCGAGACCGTAGCCGCTAACGCTATGTTAGTTAAGGCCGATTTGCGCCGCCAAGGGGTTACCCCAGGGAAAATAAGGAAAAAATCAGAACTTTTTTCTAAAGCAAATAAAAAATCAATAAAGGCTGTGGATATAGCTATCTTCAGTAGACAGTTGGCGACCATGATCTCTGCCGGCGTTCCGATAGTTCAGGCCTTCGATATTATTGGCAAGGGACATGACAACCCGAGTATGCAAGAACTGGTAATGAGCATTAAAGCTGACGTCGAGCAGGGTAATACTCTTGCTGAAGCTATGGCAAAACACCCTCGCTATTTTGATGATCTGTTTGTTAATTTGATTGGTGCTGGTGAGCAGTCAGGTGCCTTAGAAAGTCTATTGGATAAAATTGCTACCTATAAAGAGAAAACAGAATCGATTAAAAAGAAAATCAAAAAAGCAATGTTTTATCCAACTGCGGTATTAGTTGTTGCATTTATAGTTACAACAGTCTTACTTGTATGGGTTGTGCCACAGTTTGCCGAGATTTTTAGCAGTTTTGGAGCTGAGTTGCCTGCATTTACAAAGTTTGTAATGATGTTATCTGATGTGTTTATTGCATATTGGTATTTAATATTTGGCGGAATAATTCTTTCTGTCTTTGCCTTTATTGAGGGTAAACGGCGTTCTCCAAAATTTAGATTCCTTATAGATAGAGTTATGTTACGCATGCCTGTTTTTGGGTCGCTATTGCATAAAGCAGCGGTAGCACGCTTTGCGCGCACACTTGCAACAATGTTTGCTGCTGGTGTGCCTTTAGTTGAGTCGCTTGATTCAGTTGCTGGGGCTGCAGGTAATATTGTTTATACGAATGCAATTCTGCAAATGAAAGAGAGTGTTTCAACTGGGCAGCAACTACAACTTGCTATGAAACAGACCAATATTTTTCCAAGTATGGTGGTGCAGATGATTGCCATTGGTGAAGAGTCCGGTTCCATTGATACCATGTTGAATAAAGTTGCAGATTTTTATGAGGAAGAGGTTGATGCTGCGGTTGATGGCTTGAGTAGTTTGTTGGAGCCTTTGATTATGGTGATACTGGGCGTGCTTGTTGGTGGCTTAGTTATTGCGATGTACTTACCAATCTTTAAACTCGGCGCTGTGGTATAAAATAATGAAGTTTCGATTAATTTTAATTGAATGTTTAGGCTGATGGGTTCTCGCCTTTGCGGGAATCAGGATTTATTAGGTTACGATAACTATATTGAGGAGGCTTCGGCTACGTTCAGCCAGCTTTTATAGGGAGTTTTATGGATAATTTGTTTCTTTTTATGCAGCAGAATACTGCTGCATTTTTGGTGTTTATCGCTGTAATTGGCCTGCTTGTTGGTAGTTTCTTGAATGTAGTTGTTTATCGTTTGCCAGTTATTATGCAGCGAGAGTTTACTGCTGCAGCAAAAGAGCATCTAGAGCTTGAGTTGACCGAAGAAGAAGCGGATAGGGAAAAAGAAAAATTTAACTTAGTTGTTCCTCGCTCTAGATGCCCAAAATGTAGCCATCAAATTACAGCATTAGAAAATATTCCTGTCATTAGCTATTTGTTCCTCAGAGGAAAGTGCTCTGAGTGCAAAACAAAAATCTCAGTCCGTTACCCGATTATTGAGTTTGTTACAGCTTTACTATCTGTTTTAGTTGCTGCACATTTTGGCGTGACTTGGGCGGCGTTGGCGGGATTATTTCTTACTTGGTCGCTGATTGCATTGACCATGATTGATTTTGATACCCAGCTTCTCCCAGATTCAATTACTCAACCGCTTATTTGGGCTGGAATTTTGTTGAGTCTATATGGTGTGTTTTCAGTTGATATATCATCTTCTATCTATGGTGCTGTATTAGGTTATCTTTCTTTGTGGGCTGTTTATCATGGGTTTAAGCTGGTGACGGGGAAAGAGGGGATGGGGTATGGTGATTTTAAGCTTCTTGCCGCTCTAGGTGCATGGATGGGATGGAAGATGTTGCCGGTTATTATTCTATTTTCATCCCTTGTTGGTGCTGTAATTGGTATAACAATGGTGGTTGTAATGGGGCGCGACAAGAACATTCCTATACCTTTTGGACCTTACCTTGCTGCTGCTGGTTTTATTGCATTTTTGTGGGGGGAGCAGATTCTATATCTTTATCTTGGGACTCCCTTTTGAATGTTGTAATTGAATTTGTTGTGCATTAGATGTCGGTTAAATTGTTAATTAGTCTGTGCAAATTTATCTAAAGAGACAATATGCAGTTTGATAGTATATCTTTTATCATTTTTTTAATGATGGTTTTGGGGGTGTTTCATGTATCTCCAGGGTGGAAACTTAAGAAGGTAATTCTTCTAGTATCAAGTTATCTGTTTTATGCGGCTTGGTCCCCTCCTTTTGTAATCTTAATTTGGATATCGACCTTAGCTGATTTTTTTATAGCTAAATATATGCATCAAACAACTAGTGATAGGGTAAGAAAGCTATTTCTTATTGCAAGTTTGGGAATAAATCTAGGTGTGCTAGGGTATTTCAAATATGCTGATTTTTTACTTTATTCACTTCAAGATATTTTATTAGAATTTAATGTGGTTTTCTCTCCTAATATATCAAAAATAATTTTACCTGTTGGAATATCATTTTATACTTTTCAGACGTTGTCATACACTATTGATGTGTATAGAAGAAAAATAACGCCGACTAATTCATTATTAGATTTTAGTTTGTATGTAACGTTTTTCCCCCAGTTAGTAGCAGGTCCAATTGTAAGGGCTGTAGATTTTTTACCTCAGTGTATAAAAGATAAAAAGATAAGTTTGCCAAATTTATCTTGGGGCGGAGGATTAGTTATTTTTGGTCTGTTTCAAAAGACTGTGCTAGCTGATGCTCTATTTTCACCAATAGCAGATGGTTTTTTTTCAGGTAAAGTAAGCACTAATTTTGTTGATAATTGGGTGTCGGTATTTTGTTTTTCCATGCAAATATACTATGACTTTGCTGGTTATTCGCTTTGTGCTATTGGCTTGGCGTTAATGCTAGGCTTTTCTTTGCCAGATAATTTTAAGTCTCCTTATTCCGCAGTTGGATTTTCTGATTTTTGGAAAAGGTGGCATATTACTTTGTCATCTTGGTTGAGAGATTATTTGTATGTTTCTTTAGGAGGGGATAGAAGAGGTAAAGTCATATTATGTAGAAATGTATTTATTACAATGCTACTTGGTGGGTTATGGCATGGGGCCTCATGGAATTTTGTGTTGTGGGGTGGGGTGCATGGGGGGTTGTTAATAATTGATAAATGGTTAAAAAGGAAAAAGTATTTCTGTCTGCCAAACGTATTAGTGGTAATTATAACCTTTGTTTTTATTTCTGCCGTTTGGGTGCCATTTAGAAGCACAGACTTTGCTATGACAATTAATCTTTTGAGTTCTTTAACGAGCTTGAATTGTGCAGATATTTCTATGATTAGTTTGCATAAGTTGATTGGGTTGGCGGTAATAGTCTTAACATTATGCTACCAATATTGGAGAAGAGATAAAATGTTGGATGAGATGCTAGATTCTATTCCCCCGCTGGTAATTTGTGTTGGTATTAGCATATCAATTTTATTGATAGCAGTTTTTTCTACCGGAGATAGTCGTGCCTTCATATACTTCCAATTTTAGCAGAAAACTGCCAAATGATGACCTGGCAAAAAAAATCATGTTTTCAATAATTGTAGGTGTATTCCTTGTCTTATTATTAGAAAATATAGTTAGATTTAAAGGGCTAGAATCCAATGTAAGAGATAATCCTGGGCTTTGGTCAAGTTATAGAGGATTAGCGTCAGATTTAGGTGAAGAAGCAATAATAATAGTTGGAGCATCTCGTTCTCAATTAGGGTTAGACTTGTCAGTTATTAATCGCGAACTGGGTAAAGTTCCAATCCAGCTGTCAATTGATGGGGCCACCTTTATAGAGGTTTTAGAGAATTTAGCGGAAGATGATAGTATAAAGGGAGAGGTGTGGGTTTCTGCGTCAATGGAAAAGATGATTCCTTGGGATGAACATCGTTTGGCTTCTAATTGGATTAGCCATTATGAGAATGATTTTATGGGGTTATGGCAACCAAAAATTGAGCAGAGACTTAAAGCAAGTCTTATGTCGGTATCAGCATTGTATTCAAGTATAATACCGCCACAAATGTGGCCGGAAATACTTTTTGGGCAGAGAAAATTACCCCCACAATATTTGATGACATTTGCAAATAGGGAGCGTGATGCAGATTATACAAAGGTTTCAATGCCTAATTTCTATGTGCAAAGAGTTATGCGTCATTTTGGTGGAAAATTAGGTGGAAATAAGTTTGCAAATATCAATAAGCTTGAGGAAGCTGTTGTTGAAGCTGTGAAGAAAGAAAAAATAAAAGAGGTTCCAAGCGATTTAAAGCTAAGCAGATTAGTTTCAGCTTTGCAGAAGTTAAGTGGGAGGGGGGTGAAGGTAAACTTGATAAACTTCCCAAAGAGTGGGGCTGTTGAAAAAATAGATGACATACGGTATCCAAAGCAAAATTGGGATGCAGTTGCAAAAAAGATTAGCATTTCTCCATTAATAAATGTTGTTGACTATAGGGACTACAGTAATTTAGATTTTTATTGTCCAGATGGATCCCATATAGACCAATCTCAGAAAAGTGAATTTACAAGAGAGCTAATAAAGGTTCTTGTTGGGAAATACTCTGTTTAAAAACTACTCCATTCTCTACCATAGTTTTATAATGTCCTCTTCTATTAAATTGGAGCTTCAATGTTCACTATCGCTCTAACTGGTGGCATAGCTAGTGGTAAAACAGCTGTTTCTGACATGTTTGCAGAAATTGGCGTTGATATTGTCGATACTGACCTAATATCACGAGAAGTTGTAATGCCAGGCTCAGAAGGCCTTGCTGCAATAATTTCAGCGTTTGATAACTCTATTTTGGAGAACAATGGTTCGCTAAATAGACGTAAATTACGTGAGATTGTTTTTGCTGATAAAGGTAGCCTTCAATTATTGGAATCCATTACCCACCCGTTAATTCAGAAAAGAGCAAAAGAGCTGATTGATTCAGCAAATGGGTACTATTGTATTCTAGTTGTTCCATTATTGATAAATAGCTCAATGCGTGATTGGGTAAATAGAACTCTTGTTGTTGATGTTGATGAAGAGCTGCAGTTACAGCGCCTTCTTGAAAGAGATTGCGAATCAATTGAGCAGGCACAAACGATTATTGCGACTCAGGCAAATAGGCCGCAATTATTGGAAATTGCTGATGATGTGGTAATAAATGATGCAGGGCTTGAGAAGTTGCGCAAACAAGTTCAGAATCTACATATTATTTATATTGAAGCTGCTAAAGCTTATCTGAAAAATAAGGAAGAATAAGTGTCAGAATGGATTACGTATGAACACCCTTTAAATGAGAGAGTTAGGGTGTTGATGAGGTTAGAGTTTATATTTAAACAGATTGACCAACTATTGCAGGATGACTCAAAACTCAGCACTCGTCATATTGTGTTGGCTATAGGTGAGTTAATAGGAATTGTTGAGCGCGGTGATCTAAAGTCTGAAATACTGAAAGAGCTTGATCGTCATATTGCGACTATGCTGAATCTGCAACAAACACCTGGAATCGATGTCGAGTGTTTACAGTCTATTTTGCAGCAGTTGCAGGGTATTTCTGCACAGATACATGCTTCGCAGGGGCAGATTGCAGCGGGACTTAAGAATGATGAGTTCTTGAGTGGAGTGATTCAGCGCTCAGGTATTCCTGGTGGAACCTGTGATTTCGACATGCCTGGCTATCACTATTGGCTAGAGCAACCGAGAGAAACAAGAGATCTACAAATTAATAAATGGCTAAGTAAGTTTAACCTTATTAAGGCCTCTAGTGATTTAATTCTTGATTTGATTCGCGGAAGCTCTTTGTCGAAACCACAGCAAGCTGAAGGTGGAATGTATCAACAGTCACTTGATAAAGATCACCCATGCCAGTTAGTTAGAATTATGCTGCCACGTGATGCAGAAATTTTTCCTGAGACTAGTGGGAATAAACGTCACTTTACCATTCGTTTTATTGGTAAAGATCCTGAGTCTGGGAAGAACAAACAGATAACTGATGCGGTAGATTTTAAATTAACGGTTTGCATAATATAGTGGAAGTGAATTGTATGACAAAAGTAAATTGTCCAACTTGCCAGAAAGTGGTTGAATGGAATGAAAAATCAGAGAGTCGTCCATTTTGCAGTGAGCGCTGTAAAATGATCGATCTGGGTAATTGGGTTAATGAAAACCATAAAATTCCTGGAGAGCCTGCAGAGGTGGCGGATAATAACCTTAGCGAAGAACAGCGCAATTCGTTGAATTAAAGCCTAAATATAGTATTGCTTAATATGCATGCTAGATTTAGGTCGGTGCTGCTAGGCGTGATTTGCTCATTACCGATATTTCTTACTGAACTTTTTTCAGTTTATAACATCAATATGCATATAAAATCATCAGTGCTTAATTTTAGCCTGGGTGTTTCATGAGCTTGGTATTCCATACACTCGGCATTTTATAAAGATGTTGAGTTATTGTTAGGTGAGTTATGAGTAATCAACAAAAAATAATAGATCTTAAAAATTATATCGACAGGCATATCTTGGGTCAAAGCGAGCTTGTTTCGCGCTTGCTTATCGCGATTCTTGCCGATGGTCATCTCTTAGTTGAAGGTGCTCCTGGATTAGCTAAGACCACGGTAGTAAAGATATTAGCTTCTGGAGTTGAAGCCGACTTTCACCGAGTCCAGTTTACTCCAGATCTGCTTCCTGCTGATTTAACCGGAACAGAGATATATCGCCCTAAAGAGGGGACGTTTCATTTTCAGCAGGGCCCCCTATTTCATAATATCGTATTGGCGGATGAGATTAATCGTGCTCCGGCCAAGGTGCAGGCTGCATTGCTTGAGGCCATGGGGGAAAGACAGATAACAGTAGGGAAAGAGACCTATATTCTACCTAAATTATTCATGGTTATGGCTACCCAAAATCCAATTGAGCAGGAGGGAACATACCCGTTGCCAGAGGCTCAGCTCGACCGATTCTTGATGCACGTAAAGGTAGGCTATCCGCGTAAGGACACTGAAAAAGATATTCTTAAGCTAGTACGCTCCCAAGCACTTGGTATTGAGTCAGAAAGTTCAGCTAGACAGCAGTTTGAACCAGAAGATAAAAAACAGTTCGAAAAGATCCCGGAACAGGTGATTTTTGCAGCTAGAAAAGAGATCTTAAATATACATATGAGTGAAGATCTTGAGGAATATTTGGTGCAGATAATTCTGGCGACACGTGAAGCTGGAGAGTATGGATCCGATTTGCAGCGCTGGATTAGATTTGGAGCAAGCCCGAGGGCAACTATTGCGCTGGATCGTTGTTCACGCGCTCATGCTTGGCTTCAGGGGCGTGATTTTGTTACTCCGGATGATATTCAAACCATTGCGCATGATGTTTTGCGCCACCGCATATTGCTCACATTTGAAGCAGAGGCTGAAGGGATAAATCCAGATAGGGTTATAGACGAGCTTCTGCAGAGGATAGCTGTTCCGTAGAGCAGGATTTGTTTTTGAGAAAACAATTGGTTTAAGAAACTATTGGTTTAAAAGACTATGGATGCAGACGGTAAATACGGAATTGTTCCTGACCTGAAAACACTGGTTGAGTTACGCCACTATGGCAAGGGGATAAAATTTCCCCCAAGACGCCGCGTCAGTGGAAATCTTTCTGGTGGATACTTATCGAATATTCGCGGACGCGGAATCGATTTTGATGAGGTGCGTCAATATAATCCTGGTGACGATATCCGCAATATGGATTGGCGCGTCACCGCCCGCATGAACAAACCCCATACAAAAATATTTAAAGAGGAGCGGGAACGCCCGGTTTTCTTTGCCATCGATAATAGTCAAAGTATGCAGTTTGGTACTAAGCGTGTATTTAAGTCGGTTGCAGCAGCAGAGGCTGCGACACTATTGGCTTGGGCTGCAAGTTCCAATAAGGATCGAGTTGGTGGGTTAATCTTCTCAGAAGAAAATCATATAGAGTTCAAACCAACTGCAGGAGACAGAGGCGTTCTACGCATGATAAATGCCCTATGTTGTTCTGATAAAATGCGCCGTTCAGATGAGATTAGAACAAAAAGTCCAGATGAGGATTTTTTAGAGCAGGCTTTACAGCGTCTACGCTATGTAACCAAACCTGGTTGTGCAATTTTTATCCTCAGTGACTTCTTCAATCTTAGTGAAAACAGTATCGACCAATTATCGCAGCTAGCAATCCATAACGAGCTTTATTTGGTTCATGTTTATGACCAGGTTGAACACTCTGCGCCACCAGTAGGTCGATATCGAATTAGTGACGGAATTAATAGTTCTGAATTGGATCTTGAAGGGCAAGATAACCGTGAAAGATATAAATCCTGGTTCAAACAGAAGCAGGGCGAACTGATAGATTTTTGTAAGAAACGCAGAATTGGTTATATGCCACTTTGTTCTGCCACCAACCCATATCAATTAGCAAAGTCATTTGTACCGCATAAGTTTCTCACCAAAGAGGTGAATCGATGAGCCATGAGGTGAGCTGGTGGATATAAAATTGGCTGCTCAATTAAAGGATATCCATCTGCCAGCAGAACCGGGAATCTGGCCTTTGGCTCCTGGATGGTGGGGCGTGTCATTACTGGTTATTTTGCTCTTTGCAAGTCTGTTTTTTCTTGTCAAAAGATACAGGCGTGGTGCAGCCAGAAGAGAGGCGCTTGCTCAGTTACAGAAGATTGAATCCGAATATCTTTTAGATAAAGACAGTGGTCGTTATTTTAGTGATATATCAAAATTGCTACGCAGGGCGGCTATTCATGCCTTTTCGCGTGAGGCGTGTGCCGGCCTTAGTGGCGAGGCATGGTTACAGTTTCTGCAAAGCCATTCGGCAAACGGTGGTTTTATCGATGGAGTTGGTAGTGATTTGGTCGAGGCTCAATTTAAGCCGCAAACCTCAAACCTCAAACTTCAAAGCCTAAAACCTCAAAGTACTGGGCCAGATACAGTAGCAATCAATCAATTAGCCGAGCAATGGTTGCGGGGGAATCTATGAATCTTGCATACCCTTGGTTTCTAGTGCTGCTACCTTTGCCTATCTTGTTGAGAATGCTCCTACCAGCGCGGGCAAGGTTGGAAGATGTTGCAATCAAAGTGCCGTTTTATGCGCGAGTTTCAGGATTTGGTACCAGCAGTGCTATTGGTAAAAGCTCACAGTTAAAGATGGTAGCAATGGCGCTGATTTGGACTCTGCTGGCTGTAGCGGCTGCGCGTCCTCAGTGGTTGGGTGAGCCGATAGAGATTCCGGTTGAAGGACGTAACCTCATGTTAGCCGTCGATGTCTCTGGTAGTATGCAGGAAAAGGATATGGTGCTCGATGGTAAGCATCAAGATCGCCTTACTATAGTAAAAAACATAGTTGCACAATTTATAGAGAAGCGGGTCGGAGACCGGGTTGGACTGATTTTATTCGGTGATAATGCCTATATTCAGGCTCCTCTTAGTTTCGATCGTAAAACAGTTAATACCTTAGTGGATGAATCGGAAATAGGAATTGCCGGGAAGAAGACTGCAATTGGTGATGCGATTGGTTTAGCGGTAAAACGTTTACGCGCGATAGATTCTGAGGACAAAGTGCTGGTACTGCTTACCGACGGAGAAAATACCGCTGGTTCGGTAGATCCTGAGCAGGCAGGAAAAATAGCTGCAGATGTAGGGTTAAAAATTTACACCATCGGAGTTGGAGCAGATGAGGCGTACCGCCGTTCATTCTTCGGGCGCACTGAACGCTATAATCCATCTGCTGGATTAGATGAGAAAACTCTGCAGCAAATCGCTTCAGTTACTGGGGCAAAATATTTCCGCGCGCGTTCTACCAAGGCGCTAGACCAGATATACCAAGAGATCGATAAATTAGAACCAGTAGTGGGAGAGGGCGAGGTGTTTCGTCCAATTACAGAACTCTTCTATTTACCGTTGGTGCTAGCATATATTATCGTCATGCTCATAGCCTTTGGGTCGGTATCTATAACTGGCATCATTGCAAACCTTAAAAGTAGGGGGCAGATTTGATGCAAACATTACACTTTCTACGCCCCTATTTGCTGCTAGCAATAGTTCCCGCTGTTATAGCAGTCATCCTTCTTTTTTATAAAGGAAAATCGCAGAATAGTTGGTCGCAGATATGTGATGCTCACCTATTGTGCCACCTTGCAGTAGATACTGGAAAAGGTAGGGCGCGCGCTTCACTTATTATATTTTTGATTGCATTGATTGTTAGCATAATAGCAATGGCAGGACCAGCCTGGCGCCAGACAGAACAGCCAGCTTTTCGTAATCAGCGTGCCGTGGTTGTGGTGTTGGATATGTCCTACTCAATGTTGGCGCAGGATATAAAACCATCGCGGGTGGAACGCGCCAAATATAAAGTTTTAGATCTGTTAGAAAACAACAAAGATGGTCAAACATCGCTGGTGGTATTTGCCGGAGATGCGCATGCAGTGACTCCACTTACTGACGATATAAATACCATTAAGTCACAGATTGAACCGCTCGATCCAATGATAATGCCGTTTCCAGGAAGTAGGCCCGACCAAGGGGTGAAGAGAGCGCTGGAGCTATTAAAAAATGGAGCAGCAAAGAATGGTGAAATAATCCTTCTAACAGATGGCACCGATGATTATTGGGAACAACTGCAAGACGTTGCTGCAGATGTGAATGGTGCAGGACATGTGCTATCGATAATAGGGGTTGGCACCGCCGGAGGTGCCCCAATTCCATCTGCCGAAGGTGGATTTATTCAGAATCGTGCCGGGGGGATTGTACTGCCGAAATTGGATGAGAGTAGGCTAAAAAGGGTTGCAGCTGAGGCTGGAGGAAGATACTTCACCATTGCTGTAGACGGAAGTGATATTGCTGCAATCGACAAGTTTAATCTGCAGAAAAAAAAGATAGATGAGGAAAAGAAACAGCATGTATCGGCAGCTTGGAGCGATGACGGTTATTGGTTGATATTATTGATTCTGCCAGTGGTGTTACTTAGCTTTAGAAAAGGGACTGTTTTCACCTTAGTGTTTGCAGTAATGCTATTACCTGATTTTGCTCATGCGGCAGATGGAGCGAGTTTTTTTGAAAATTTATGGAAACGTCAGGAGCAGGTAGGAGTCGAGCAGTTTAAACAGGGTGATTACACCGATGCTGAACAGAGTCTGCAAAAAGATCCATTATGGAAGAGTGCTGCGCAATATAAGGCGGGAAAGTTTGAAGAGGCGATAAAAACACTGGAGCAAGATGAGAGTGCGCTGGCAGATTATAATCGTGGTAATGCCCTTGCTCAGTTAGAAAAGTATGAGGAAGCGATTGTAGCTTATACGCAAGCACTGGAAAAAGACCCAGATAACGAAGATGCCAGGCATAATAAAAAGTTGATAGAGGAACAATTGCAACAGCAAGAATCTCAAGAGCAGCAATCTAAAGACAAACAATCCGAAGAGCAGTCAGAAGGTAAGGATGGGGAAAACCAAGAACAACAAGAAGGTGAACAGCAGGAAGGTGAACAACAAGATGGACAGAACCAATCGCAAGAGAATAAGGGGCAACAATCTGAGGGTGAGCAGCCACCGTTAGATTCCGAAAATCAAGGGCAGGAAGAGAAAGGTAAAGAGCAGCAAGAGCCAGAAAAAGAATCAGAGCAGGCAAAGCAAGTGCGAGAGGCACAAGAGAAGAAAGAAGCAGAAGAGAAAAACGAAGCTCAGCAGATGCAGCAACAATCAGAGTTAGAAGAGCCGCAGCAAAAACCGTTAGACCAAAAAACCGAGCAGTGGTTAAGGCAGATACCGGATAACCCCGGTGGTTTGCTCAAAAGAAAATTCTATTTCGAATCCAAGAAAAAGTATGACAAAGGCACTTTGCCCCATTCGAAGAATAAGTGGTAAAAAACGGAAAACAAATGCTAACAGGCAAAGAAAAAATGGTGATAAATATGCAAAGCAGGAAGGCAATAATACTTTTAGCGATGTTCATAATGCTCGGGTTGTTGCGTTCAGCATATGCCGCAACCGCTCATGTTGACCGTAATTCCGTTGCCCTGAATGAAACCTTTGTGCTGACAATAACAGTTGAAAATATTTCTCTAATTGATAGTCCAGACCTTGATGTAGTTGAGGGTGACTTTAGGTTGCTCGGCACTTCACAAAGTACCAGTATGAACATATTTAATGGCAACTCGAGCCGAAAGACCGAGTGGATTACAACCCTCGCGCCGAAAAGTGTGGGTACATTTACGATACCTTCGATAAAGGTAGGTGGAGAGAAAACTAACCCACTAACGATAATAGTTTCCCGAGCGCCAAAGGTGATATCCACACAAAAGAAAGAGATATTTTTCGAAGTAGAAGTTGATAGACGTCAGGGTTATGTACAACAGCAGTTTGTTTATACCATGAAAAGATACGCCTCTAGACCATTTGGCGTAAGTTCATTTTCCCATGTTGGAGATGAAAACTTTAAGGATGACCGCCTTATCGTAAAACAGATAGGGGGTACCAATAGATACACGTCTAACTTGGGGGGAACACAATACGATGTTGCCGAACTAAAGTACTTAGTATTTCCGCAGCAGGTTGGAAAAATTAACCTGCCGGCGCCACATATGGTAGCAGTGGTTGAAACCGGAAAACGTAATCGCCGCGACCCTTACGGTCGACGCCAACAAAAACAGATTCAAATTCTGGGCGAAGATATTGAATTAAACATAAGTCCAACGCCTAATACCTATAAGAGTAATTGGTGGTTGCCAGCCAAGAATGTATCTATCTCTCAGAAGTGGTCTTCAGACCTATCAAGTGCAAAAGTTGGTGAACCGATTACCAGAACGATAACCATAAGGGCGCAAGGATTAAGTGCCGAGCAGTTGCCAGAACTTCCGCAGATAGATGTTGTGAATGCACGAGCATACCCAGATAAGGTGGAGCGGAAAACAATATTCAACGGCACAGATGTGGTTGGTGAAAGCGTTAATAAAATGCTAATAATTCCCTCGGGAGCTGGTGAAGTTAAGATACCAAAGACAAAAATATCTTGGTGGGATGTGGCTCAAAACAGGCAGCGCGCAGCAGTACTGCCTGCGCAGACCATAAATGTAGCAGCCAGTGTCCAGCAAGCTAAACCCGTACAACCACCCGCAAAAATAGATGTCGCTGCAGAAGTAGAGCCTCAAGCAAAAGAGGTAGAGAAAGAGATAGAAAAACAGATAGAAATTATCACCGAAACAAAAAGTAGGTGGTATGTGGAGCTTGGCTTACTGTTCCTAGCAATCATTACGCTAATAGCGTGGATAATCGACCATATCCGTCTAAAGCGTAAATTGACAGAGCCGCAAACCGAAGACAAAAATGCGCAGAAGAAACAAAAAGAGACAAAGCTAAGAAAGAATTTGAAACAGGCTTGCCAAACTGCAGACGCTAAAACAGTGCGCCAAGCAATTCTTGCCTGGGGGAGTCTAATTATTGAAGATAAAGCCTCAGTGACCTTGCTGGATATAGAGCAATACTTTAATGACTCAACCCTTAGTAACGAAATTGCCCGTCTTGAGAATGCTCTCTATGGTGAGGGTGAATCAGGATGGGGCGGTGCGAACCTATGGTTGGCTGTGGAAAGTGCGACTAAAAGTTTAGGTGAAAAGAGTGAAAGTAAAAATCCGGGGTTGGAAGAGCTGCATAAGATTTAGACTTAATTTTCAAGATAAACCAAGGCCGAAGGGTCAAGAAAAATTAATAGAAACAAGGGGCTTCGACTACGCTCAGCCGACTTGTTTTTTATGGGTAAATATTCAAGCAGCAGTGCGCTTTCGTGGGAATGACAAGTAAATATTGGGAATGGAGAGGTGTTTTCTCGTTCCAGTGCGGAGCACTGGAACTGGAGCGAGATTGAATAGAGGCTTTTATTGGAATGTGGCGTTTGCCTAGTATGAAAAGAAGCCCTAAGACTTCTGCAAAAGCTCATGCTCAGGATAATTTAGCTTAATCACCTTTAGCGTATCTTGGTATAAATCATCCATCTCAAGATTCTTATAACTTTCAGCCAGAACAGTTAGCGCATCATAGATTGCAGGTGTCTGTGGATAATGCTTGATTACATGCTTTGCACGATTTATCGCACCAATATATGCCTTGCGACGCGCATAATATTTAGCAACAATCACTTCTCGGTTGGCAAGGGTATCGCGCATAAAAACCATCTGCTTTCTGGCTTCAGGAGCATATTTGCTATCTGGAAATTTTTCGACCAAAGTTCTAAAGGTTAAAAAACCTTGCTTCATAGACTCATGGCTACGTTCAGCCTTGCTGAGTTTAAACAGTCTGGTTACAAATGATTCGCCATCATTGATATAAGAAAGGCCCTTAATATAATAGACGTAATCAACAGATGGATGACGTGGATTTATTTTGATGAAACGGTCAGCAGAAAGAACTGCTAGCTCCATCTCCTTATCTTTGTAATAAATAAAAGGGATCTCGATTAGCGCTTGCTGTGCAAAAGCACTGAAAGGATAACGTGATTCCAGTTTATTTAGATAATCAATGGCGGATTCATAGTCACCATTTTCTTTCACTCTTTGAGCTTCGGAATAAAGCTTTTGCGCACTCCACTCATAGGTTTCGTCATATTCCCTGCTTGGGTTATCAGAACACGCGCTGATTAAAATGCAGATGGCTGCGATAGCAATTATCTTTAACTGTTTCATATTCTCAGGATAATCCTTTAAAACGACTAATAATCAAGACTATGACCGGCTAGATCGTCAATAGTTCTCGATAGTTACAAAATTTGCAGCAATTATAATCGATAGTGTATGGATTGCATAGGAATGAGGTAGCAGCAGAAAACATAATTAGATTTTATATACTCCACTATAATAAGTTAAAATGTTCAATTCGGTACAACAACCAGTAGGCAATAGGCTAAATAGATGACAGATCGCGAGATAGTAGAAGGTATAGTTCCCATCGAAATGGGTGGAGAGCGGATAGATCATGTTGTTGCAGAACTTTTCCCCGATTACTCTCGCAGTAGGTTGCAGCAATGGATTAAATCTGGAGAGTTGCTAGTCGATGGCAAGAAGGTAAAGCAAAAACTCAAGGTTATCGGTGAAGAGAAGGTAACTATTAATGCCGAAATTGAAGAAGTGGTCCAGATGGTTGCGCAGGATATTCCGTTGGATATCATCTATGAAGATGACGACATCCTGGTGATAAATAAACCGGTAGGAATGGTGGTTCATCCAGGCTCTGGAAACAAAGATGGCACCATGTTGAATGGGCTGCTATTTCATGATGCTGAATTGGCTAAGGTTCCGCGCGCAGGAATTGTGCATCGACTGGATAAAGATACATCGGGATTGCTAGTAGTTGCCAAAACCATCTATGCGCATAAACATATGGTTGAACAGCTACAAGAGCGTACTGTTAGCCGTGAATATATGGCATTAGTTACCGGGAATGTGATTTCTGGCGGCAAAATTAATAAACCAATAGGGCGCCATTTTGTCGATAGAAAGAAGATGGCAGTAGTGCAAGAGGGTATGGGTAAAGAGGCAATAACTCATTACCGCGTGCAGGAAAAGTTTGAAAACCACACCTTGCTAAAAGTTAAGTTAGAGACAGGTCGTACTCACCAAATAAGGGTGCATATGACCGATGCTAAACGCCCGATAGTTGGTGACCAAGTATATGGTGGCAGACTGCAGCTGCCTAAACATTGTAGTGAAGAGATGACATTGGCTCTACGCGGAGCAAAACGACAGATGCTACATGCGTGGCGACTTGGTCTTATCCATCCAATGACCGGTGAAGAGTTGGGCTGGGAGTGCGAGCTGCCGGATGACATGGAGGACCTGCTTGAGCTTATGCGTTTTGAGATGTGTAAGGCAGATGACGATGACGACGACTATGACGACTATGATGATAGCGGTGTGGAAGTTGAGTATGTATTTGATTAGATGTTTTTGGTTTTAATTTTTAAAGATCCCTGAGCGTAGTCGAAGGGTCAAGAAAAATTAATAAAAGCAAGGTGACTTCGACTTTAGTTTATCTTGAGCGTAGCCGAAGGGCAGGAAAATATTAATAGAGAAAGTTGAAACGGATATCAGCAGAAGATGACAGCCTATTTTATAAGAAGATTCTTGTTAATTATCCCAACCTTTATTGGGGTGACGCTGCTGGTATTTGCCATTACCCGCATGGTTCCTGGCGGCCCAATCGAGCGCATGATATCGCAGATGCAGATTGCATCATCCGATGTGTCGATTGGCAGCAGTGACTCAATAGCAGGCAACTCAATCTCCGACGAACAGATTCAGGAGCTGCGCGAATATTACGGTTTCGACAAACCTATAATCGTTAGTTATCTAGATTGGATGGGAAAGGTGGTGCAATTCGATCTAGGTACCTCCAGCCGTTATGACGAGCCAGTGTTAGATATCATCGCCGAGCGTCTGCCGATATCAATATTCTACGGCGTCACAACTCTACTCCTCTCCTACCTCATATGTATCCCTCTGGGGATAATTAAGGCGATTCGCCATAATGGAGTTGGCGATAACCTCTCCTCAATCCTCATATTTATCGGTTATGCAATCCCCGGGTATGTACTGGGTATTGGGCTGCTATGGTTGTTTGCGGTTCACTTTGAACTGTTCCCGATGGGGGGATTTGTCGATGATGATTTTGAAGACTTTTCGCGCTGGGAACAAATTGTCGATGTGCTATACCATGCTGTATTACCGCTTCTGTCATACATGGTTGGTAGCCTAGCGGTTATGACCTTGATGATGAAGAATTCCCTCTTGGATAATCTTGCTGCCGACTACGTGCGCACCGCGATGGCCAAGGGGATGTCGTTTAAGGATGCAGTACTAAAACACGCCTTTCGCAATAGTTTTATTCCGCTTGCGACACACATAGGTAGTGGCATTAGCGTGATTTTGGCAGGCTCTTTTTTGATTGAGAAGATCTTTAATATCGACGGCATCGGCCTGCTTGGATATGAATCTATTGTAGATCGTGATTACCCTACCGTATTAGGAATTCTGGTGATTTCATCGATGTTATACATGATTGGTAACATCCTCTCCGATATCTGCGTTGCCTTCGTCGACCCACGAATCAAATTCGGTAAGGGGGGGGAGTAATGAGTATATCGCGCCCTAATCTCCTCAGCCCTTTAGCTAAACAAAAATTCAAACGCTTTAAGCAGATTCGGCGCGGATATTGGTCGGCAATATTTTTTTTGGCACTTCTTTTTTTATCCTGTTTTGCCGAGTTAATGATTAACAATCGGGCTCTAATCGTAAAGTATGACGGGGAATTTTATTTCCCCACCTATGGCGCGGTTTATACAGGAAAGGACTTTGGATTAGACTACGAATACGAGGTCAATTATCGTCAGCTTAAGCAAAAGTTTGAGCAGGATATCACTGCCAATTGGGTGGTGATGCCGCTGGTTCCCTACAGTGAATATGAGAATGATTTGATAGAGGGGGAATACCCACCATACCCACCCTCATGGGCATCGCAACACTATTTAGGGACAGATACGGCGGGGCGCGATGTGTTGGCACGCCTGGCCTATGGTTTTCGTATAGCAATCTGGTTTTCGCTGGTGCTATTGTTCTTTAACTACCTAATCGGCGTAACCATAGGTTGCATGATGGGATTCTTCGGCGGCTGGTTTGACCTGTTGTCGCAACGTCTGGTCGAGATCTGGTCTAACATCCCCTTTTTATATGTGGTGATGATCCTCTCATCGATAATCATCCCCGGATTCTGGTCGTTGATAGCGATAATGGTAATCTTCGGCTGGATGGGAATGACCTGGTACATGCGTACCGCCACCTATAAAGAGAAAGAGCGCGAATACGTTATGGCATCACGAGCACTCGGTGCTTCGACCTCGCGCATAATTTTTCGGCACATTTTACCAAATTCGCTGTCGATAATAATAACATTTGTGCCGTTTGCCGTAGCAGGTGGAATTGGCGCATTAACCAGTCTGGATTATCTAGGTTTTGGTCTTCCCGCTCCCACCCCAAGTTGGGGGGAGTTAATTAGCCAAGGGACAGAAAATATGGAATCGTGGTGGATACTAGGCTCTGTAACGGCCTCACTGGTAACTGTACTGGTTCTGATAACTTTTGTTGGTGAGGCAATTCGTGATGCCTTCGACCCGAAAAAATACACAATCTATGAGTAGGAATATGTTTAAAACTATGTCTATAAGAGCAGTGTTTACAAGGGCAGTGTTCAAAAAAGCAGTCTCAATATTGATATTACTGCCAGCCATTGCGATAGCGCAGGAGCAGGCTCCGCAATTACCCCAAGATCTCGTATGGCAAACCAATAATCAAGCACCCACCTTTGCCGACCCCAATGCAAAAACCGGCGGCACCTTTCGAACCTTTACTCTGAGTTTTCCCCTGACGCTGCGCACTGTTGGCCCTAATTCCAACTCAAGTTTTCGCGGCTATATCCTCGGTAATCAGTTTGGTCTAGTTGGGATGCACCCAGAGACCGAAGATATCATTCCAGAACTAGCCACCCATTGGGCCTATGACAAAGATGGTAAAACCATCTACTACAAACTCGACCCGCAAGCGCGCTGGTCCGATGGCAAGCCAATAACGGCAGATGATTACCTGTTCACTATTGAGTTTATGCGTTCCAAACACATCGTCGCTCCATGGTATAACAACCACTACACCAAAATGATTAAGAACGTAGTTAAATACGATGAGCACACCATCGCCATCGAAGGTGCTACGATTAAGCCCAAAAAAGATCTACACTATTTTTATGGTCTAAATCCAACTCCAAAGCATTTTTATAAATTGGATAAAGACTTTGTTGATAATTACAACTGGAAGATTGTTCCGAATACAGGTCCATACCAAATATCCAAAATCAAAAAAGGGAAGCTGGTAGAGTTCAAGCGCAAAAAAGATTGGTGGGCTAAAGACAAACGCTATTTTAAGAATCGTTATAACGTCGACAAAGTGCGGGTAAAGGTTATTCGTGATTATAACGTTGCCTTTAAACACTTTGAAAAAGGTGAGATCGATACCTTTGGCTTGATACTGCCAACCTATTGGCACGGCAAAGCAACGGGAAAACTCTACGATAACGGTTACATCCATCGCGCCTGGTTTTATAATGAAACACCACAGTCATCATCGGGAATGTATCTGAATCAGGATGATGAGCTGTTAAAAGATATCAATGTGCGCATCGGACTTGCACACGCAATCAATGTACAAAAAACTATAACCACAGTATTGCGCAACGACTATGAAAGATTAAATAGTGGCTATATCGGTTATGGTGAATACACCAATAAAAATATCAAAGCGCGTGAATTTGATTTGCAAAAAGCAGATGAATATCTAACCAAATCAGGTTGGGATAAACGTGGCGATGACGGCATTCGAGTGAAGAGTGGCAAAAGATTATCCCTGCGTATAAGTTACAGTCGTAAAGAACATAACGACCGTCTAGTGGTGATAAAAGAGGAGGCGAAAAAAGCAGGGATAGAGCTAAATCTACAACTGTTTGACCCAGCTTCAGGTTACAAAAATGTACTGGAGAAGAAACATCAAATTGCCTGGATGGGGTGGAGTACCGGATTTCGACCAGCCTTTTGGGAGCACTACCACTCTGACAATGCCCATAAACCACAGACCAATAATATAACCAACAGCGACAACAAAGATCTGGATGCCATGATTATGCAATACAGAGTAGAGGTCGATGAACAAAAGAGGATACAACTGGCGCATAAGATTCAGCAATTTGTGCATGACGAGGCAAGTTACATCCCAACCTATTCCGTACCGTATACTCGTGAAGGTTATTGGCGTTGGATGCAGCTACCAAAACATCTGGGCACCAAAACCTCAAGCTCGCTATTTGATATATTTTCATCCTCAACTGGCGGTCTATTCTGGATTGATGCAGAGCTGAAAAAAGACACCCTCAAAGCGAAAAAGAAAGGGAAGAAGCTAACCCCGGTATTAATTAAAGATACTCGTTATAAGTCAGGTGCCGTGAAGGTTAAAAAAGACAAGCTAGAAAAAAATAAGGCAGCTGCAAAGTGAGGCCAATACTCTCTGTCAGAGATCTATGTGTAAGCTTCAGTAGCGACGAGATGACTGCGCAGGTGGTCAACAACATAAGCTTCGATCTTGAGCAGGGAGAGACTCTGGGAATCGTAGGTGAATCCGGTTGTGGCAAAAGCGTAACCTCGCTCTCCATTATGCGCCTGTTACCCCATCCCGCAGCTAAAATCACCTCAGGTCAAATCCTATTTAATCGAGAAAACTTACTCTTAGCCGATGTAAAGCGGATGCGCCAGATTCGTGGCAATCGTATCGCCATGATATTCCAAGAGCCAATGACAGCACTAAATCCAGTGCACAAAATCGGCAAGCAGATAATGGAGGTGTTTCGCCTGCATCGTCCAGAACTAAGTAAAAAAGATGCAAATAAAGAAGCATTAGAGATGATGGAGCGGGTGGGAATCTCCGCAGCAAAACAAAGGATGAGCGAATATCCGCATCAACTTTCCGGTGGCATGCGCCAGCGGGTAATGATAGCGATGGCGCTGATTTGTAAACCGGATATTTTGATAGCCGACGAGCCAACCACCGCACTCGATGTAACGATTCAGGCACAGATTCTAGACCTCATCGCCGAGATGCAGCGTGACCTAGGTATGTCGGTAATCTTCATCACCCATGACCTTGGAGTAATCGCCGAAATCTGCGACCGCGTCATAGTGATGTATGCCGGAAACATTGTCGAACAAGCAACGGTAGAAAAAATATTCGAACAGCCATATCATCCATACACCACAGGATTGCTGCAATCGATCCCCAAACTCGATAGTACACCTAAAGAACGCCTCAGAACTATTAGTGGCTCAGTCCCATCCCATGCCAATATGCCGCAAGGGTGTCGTTTTAATAATCGCTGCCCAAATGCCATATCCGAATGCAGCGCTAAACCACCACAGCTTGAAGAGTTCGCCAAGGATCGTTTAGTTGCATGTTTTAATCCAACAGGTATTTGGTGTTAATTACCAATCTCAAACAAAATATAAAAAATAAACTAAAATTACCCCTATAAACCCAAAATCATGGAGAGAAAAGCATGGGCGCAATAATCGTATTACTAGGCATAATAGCCTTCATCGTATTAGTCATAGTCGTAATGTACAACGGCCTAGTGGGCAAAAAGAACACCACCGAAAACGCCTTTGCAGGTATAGATACCATGCTCAAGAAAAGGTACGACCTGATTCCAAATCTGGTAGCCACCGTACAACAATATATGCAGCACGAAAAGTCTACGCTGACTCAAGTTACCGAGATGCGCGCTAGAGCAATGGCAGGTGGAATGTCCAATGATGAAAAGGTCGCGCTGGATAATCAAATTAGCAAAGCAATTGGCGGCATCATGGTAGCTGTAGAAAACTATCCAGATCTAAAAGCCAGTGAAAACTTTGACCAACTACAAAGAACCATGACCGAGATCGAGGAACAAATCTCAGCAGCGCGTCGCGCCTATAATGCCGCAATTACCGCCTATAACAATGGGATTGAAATGTTCCCAACCAATATCCTTGCAGGGATGATGAACTACAAACGTAAAGAAGTGTTTGTAATTCCAGAGGTTCAGCGTGAAAACGTAGATGTAAAAGACCTGTTTTCTAAATAAACCGGGAACTACAAATGGACTTACAAAAATCAAAACAGCTCTACCCTTTCTACGTTAAGGAACTTGTTCCAGAGATAGAACTACTAGAGCAAGATAGAAAAAAAATAGTAAAAAAGATGACGATAATTGGACTGGTGCTAGCCGCTCTGGTTATCCCCTTCTTTTTTATTGTTGATGAAATTGGCACCATGATCTTTCCCGTGATAATTGCGGCGGTAATTTTTGGCTGGATTTTGCATTATTCTTCTCGTGATTATGCCAGCGATTTTAAAGATAGTGTTTTGCAAAAGATAGTTGCCTATATAGATCCCAGCCTGGTTTACACCCCAACCATGAGTATCTCCGAAGGGCAATTTATGCAAAGCGGAATATTCCGCAAGGGGATAGATGAATTCGATGGCGATGACTATGTCGAAGGCAAGATAGGCGCTACCAAAATAGAGTTTTCTGAAATACATGCACAGTATGAAACCAGAGACAGCAAAGGAAGAACATCGCACCACACCATCTTTAAAGGGTTATTCTTTATTGGTGATTTCAACAAACACTTTAGCGGTGATACCTATGTGCTGCCAGACCAAGCGGAAAGATTACTTGGTGGGCTTGGGGGGATGCTTCAAGGGGTAAGTAAAAAATATGGTGAATTGGTTAAGTTAGAAGACCCCGTGTTTGAAAAAGAGTTTGTGGTTTACAGTGAAGACCAGATAGAAGCAAGATACATTCTTTCACCCGCTTTAATGGAGCGTATAACCAAGTTCAAACAAAAAAGTGGTAGCAGAATCTCAATGTCATTTAAAGGTTCAAAAGTTTATGTCGCCATCCCCTTTGCTAAGAACCTGTTTGAGCCAAAGATATTCAGTACTATTCTTGATTTTAAACCGGTAAAAGAGTTTTTTGATGATTTTGCCTTGACGATAGATATCGTGGAAGATCTGAATCTGAATACAAGAATTTGGACCAAAAAATAAATTTTTGGCCTATTTTTCCGAATACTGTGTTGCAACTCCAGACCCGGTTCCTGAGCGTAGCCGAAGGGCAGTTACATACTTTAGTATGCTCCCTCATAAGGCTTCGTTGTGCCTTGCCTTCGAAGAAATATCCGCAGAAATTAAGCTCTGACTTAATTCTCTAAATCAATATGTAATTCAGGTACCATGCTTTTATGTAACACCGCTGAGACAATAATCATATTTGCATTTCGAATGTAATAGATTACGTGATTTGCATATGCAAAACTGAATACTTGCTCTGAAAATTCAGGTCTTTTCTTTCCAATGGTTGGCATGTCAGCAATAGTTTTTATGGCGGTATAAAGTTCTGAAAGATAGCTTATTGCTTGCTCATGCCCCCATGTTTGAACAGTGTATTGCTTAATGTCGGTAAGGTCTTTCCTTGCCGTACTGGATAGTTGGAAATGCCCCATTCTTTTTTCCTAAAATTAATTATTTTCTAATAGCTCGTTGAAGAATTCATCTCCGTCAACAAGATTTCCACTTTCAATATCTTCAAAACTTTGTTTGATTTTTGCTTTTAATAGCTTCATTTTTAACTGCTCAATGCTGTTATAACTATCAAAAGAAACAACTACAGCAGCAGGTTTACCGTTTCTATTAATTTGCACTGGTGAGCTTTGTGCTTGTAATAACATATCGCCAAAATGGGTTTTGGCTTCGTTTGCAGACAATACTTTCATGGCTTTCTCTTCGGTTGAATCGAACGATTTGATTATTTTAGTCGATTTTATAAGTTGATTCTATGAATGAATCGAAAAAACTACCCTTTCTCTGCCATCTTCTGCAATTGATACAATTTATTCAAAGCATCAATCGGAGTAGTCTTGTCCAGATTCAAATGCTCCAGCTGTTCCATAACCGGATGACGCTCCAGCTTCGGTGCCTCAAATAAAGCAAACTGATTTGGCGAATGGTCAACCTTGCTACTGTCATTTTCCAGATGCTCCAACTTCATCTTCGCCTGGTCGATAACATTGCGCGGAATTCCTGCAAGGCTGGCAACTTGTAGACCATAACTTTGGTTCGCAGGTCCATCTTTAACGCTGTGCATAAACACAATAGAGTCGCCATGCTCAACCGCATCTAGATGAACGTTCTTAATCGAATCGATTATCTCTGGCAGAGTGGTTAGCTCAAAATAGTGGGTGGCGAATAGGGTATAAGCGCCAACGTTTTTCGCAATGTGTGCCGCACAAGCCCACGCGAGTGAAAGACCATCGAACGTGCTAGTTCCGCGTCCAATTTCATCCATTAACACCAAACTATTTTCAGTGGCGTTATGCAAGATATTTGCCGTCTCGGTCATCTCTACCATGAATGTAGAGCGGCCACTTGCAAGGTCGTCCGATGCACCGATTCTGGTGAAGATTCGGTCAATAGTACCAATGTTTGCCGATTGCGCCGGAACAAAACAACCGATATGAGCCAGCAAGGTAATAACCGCAACCTGGCGCATATAGGTAGATTTACCACCCATGTTCGGGCCAGTAATAATCAGCATCTTTTGTTTGTCATCGAGGTCGATATCATTGGGGACAAACGGCTCTTCGATTACCTGCTCAACTACAATATGGCGCCCCTCTTTTATAACGATTCCCGGTTCATTATTTAGGGTTGGTTTACATAGATTTAATTGGTCGGAACGTTCGGCGAAACAGCATATAACATCTAGCTCAGATATGCCGTCAGCACATGCGCGCAAAGGTGTAAGGAACTCCCCAACCTTCTGTAATAGCTCTTCGTATAGAGCTTTTTCGCGTGATAGAGATCTTTCTTTCGCGCTTAGAACCTTCTCTTCAAACGCCTTGAGTTCTGGTGTTATATAACGCTCACTACTCTTAAGGGTTTGGCGGCGAATATAATCTTCCGGGATCTCTGCATTCTGTGCCTTACCAATCTCGATGTAATAGCCGTGCACACGGTTATAACTTACTTTGAGAGTATTGATTCCAGTTCTTGCTCGTTCTTTGATTTCAAGATCGATAAGAAACTGGTTTGCGTTTTGGCTCAATCCGCGCAGCTCATCCAGCTCTGCATCGTATCCTTCAGCAATCACTCCACCGTCACGAATTAATACCGGAGGGTTGTCGATTACCGCAGCTTCAAGAAGCTCTGTACACTCAGGATGTTCGCCAATTTTTTCTTTGATGATTTCGATTAATGGAGAATCGATACCTTTAATCTGCTGTTGCAAATCGGGGGTAAGTCGCAGCGAATCTCGTAGTGACGATAGATCGCGCGGACGCGCAGAACCAAGGGCAACACGTGTCAGAATCCTCTCGATATCACCAATGCCACGCATCACCTCCTGAATATCTTCAAAAACGAAGTTATTACACAAGGTCTCAACCGCATCATATCTAAGGCGTAATTGTTGTTGGTCACGCAACGGACGATTCAGCCAGCGGCGTAGCATTCGGCTACCCATACTGGTAACACTGCGGTCAATTACCGAAGCCAGAGTATTCTCCTTGCCGCCGCTAAGATTGTATTCCAACTCCAAATTTCTACGTGTCGCGGCATCAAGGATGATTCCGTCGTTATGACGCTCAGCTCTAATAGATAAGATATGAGGAATCGTGGTGCACTGGGTATGGGTTACATACTGTAGCAATGCGCCAGCTGCAGTAATAGCAATCGGCATATCGTCACAACCAAAGCCACTAAGGTCCTTGGTCTTGAATTGATTAGTAAGCAGCGAAAATGCAGTGTCAAACTCAAAATGCCACGGCGCCTGCCTGGATGTTCCTGGTTTTCCCTGCAATGAAAGGGGAATCGCCATGTCTTCATTAACCAGAGTTTCAGCTGGTTTAAATCTTTCGATTTCGCTGAGTAACTCTTCCTCACTATTAAGCTCTAATGCAGAAAACTTACCACCAGAAAGCTCCAATACCGCCAACCCAAATTTGCCATCGCCAAAACTATTAATTGCAGCAATATAATTATCCCTGCGCTCATCTAAGAGAGATTCCTCAGTAAGGGTTCCCGGGGTAATAATCCGAGTAACCTTGCGATCGACTGGCCCTTTACTGGTTGCCGGGTCGCCAATCTGTTCTGCAATCGCAACCGATTCACCATTACGTACCAATTTGGCCAGATAACCATCGAGGGAATGCACCGGAATTCCGGCCATTGGGATAGGCTGTCCAGCTGATTTACCGCGTGCGGTAAGGGTGATGTCTAATAACTTCGCGGCTTTTTTCGCGTCATCATAAAACAGCTCATAAAAATCACCCATGCGGTAAAAAAGGATAATCTCAGGGTGTTCAGCCTTAATGCGCAAATATTGCTGCATCATAGGAGTGTGTTGGTCACCGCTGGTCTTCGCCATTATAAATCCTTGTAATTATCGGTCATTGCTATGTTCTACTGTCTGAATATATATGTTGCTACTGCATGAATATAAATGAGAACCGGGGATTTTATTATGAGTAGGGGGCAATATCAAACAAAGGGTGTTTAAATCCATATTTACATAGACACCAGTTCACTCAATACCAACCTACAGCTATAATCACAGTATGAAAAAACAACTCACAACCGCACAAGCGCCGCAGGTCATAAAGAACCTTGCAGAGACAATTCGCACCGAGATAGAGGTAGGAAAAGAGCGAGCCTATCTAGCAATGGAGCAGGAAAAAAGACTCACATACTGGAATGTCGGTAAGCACATAAAACAGCACCTATTGCAGAATCAAGGGCGGGAGGAATACGGGAAATACGTTATAGTCCAGCTGGCCAATGAGCTGAAATTAACCAGAGCAATTTTGTACGAAAGTGTTAAATGTTATGAAGAATATCCACGAATTGTTCATTTAAATGAACAATTGACATGGTCGCATCTGCGAGTGCTGCTGAATGTGCCGGAGAAGAAGTCCAGGAAAGCGTTTGAGAAGAAAATAATAGCCGAAAAACTAACTGTTTTTGAGCTGAAAAAACTGGTTAAAAATGGCAAAAATATTTCAAGTAAAGCAGAAATAACAATTCTGCAAACTAGTCGTGGCACGCCTTATACCTACCAATTTAAAACTATTCAAAAAAATAGCGTGCTAGATCTTGGCTTTAGCTTCTATATCCAAAACCCATTTGAAAAAACCAACAAAGACAACATAATTCAAGTCGAGAAAATAGATAAAAACTACCAATATATACAAACGAACAACCTACAGGTGCCACACTACACATACAAAGCTCGCGTCAAAGAAGTTATCGATGGCGATACAATATGGGTAAATATAGACCTAGGGTTTAATAGCTGGACCACGCAAAAAATAAGGCTCAAAGGAATCAACGCCAAAGAGCTTGAAACCAAAGAGGGTCAAAACGCAAAAGACTATGTCGAATCCAGGTTAAAAGAGTGCAAATTTATCGTTATAAAAACCTACTGGCGCGACAAGTTCACCCGATACTTGGCAGATGTTTTTTATATGAAACAGGAAAACAACATGAACAAAGTTATAGGGTGTGGCAAATTCTTGAATCAAGAATTATTGGACGGAGGGTTGGCTGTTAAGTATTAAGTTTCTGGAGGTGCTGGTACTTGCCGACAAAAGTTAATTGAGCCCTTCGCTTATGTTGGGCGTGGCCGAAGTGACAGGATGTCAAAAGAGGCCTAAGAAAATTTGTTCCGCTTAAAATGGAACGTTGGAGCTGCGTAAGTGGTATAGTATCCTAAATAAACCAAAGCTAATCCTTAACAAATAATCCCGCACGGAAGATATATGAAACTAATAATACGTAACTTAGATCGATTGACTACAGAAGATGAGCTTAAAGGTTTGTTTCAAGAATTCGGTACAGTTCAATCTTGCAATTTGGTGATGGATCGAGAGAGTGGCGCATCTAAAGGTTTTGGTTTCGTTGAGATGCCTAAAATAGGTGAAGCAAAAGTCGCAATCAAAAACTTAAACAATAAAACTATCGGCAGCAATAAAATACGCGTTAAGAAGGCTGAAGATGCAAAAAGCATCACCCCGTAGATCCTGCTCACTACAAAAAAACATAGTCATTCCTGCCACCTTCTGCGTCATTCCCGCGTAGGCGAAAATCCATAGCATCCGCCCGCTGAGCCCTTCGCATGTGCTGAGCGTAGCCGAAGTGCGCTCAGGATAAACCAAGGTCGAAGTGCAGGATATAAAACAGAAGCCTCAATAGTATAAGCACTGTCATTACCCTACTTGTTCAGGTAACCCATAAAAAATAGTTTTCTATTAGCTAGTTGGGTATCGTAAATAAAATAAATATTAACTACATTTTCGTAGTAGTCAATAAGGTCAGCGTCGTTGGTTTTGGTTGGGTTATTGAATGGAGTTCTTTTGCAATAAACCGCTGACCCTAGTTGATTTAAACAACCGGCCCTCATTACTCCTCTAACTTCTTTTTCTTTCTTTTCTGATACCAAGGCTCGTTACCGTATAGTTCGTCAGCGCATTCTTCGCATATACCATGCGTAAACTGTGCTTTGCTGTGCCCTTCAATATATGTTTCAACCTGGCTCCAGTAACCATCGCTATCGCGGATCTTTTTGCATCTAGCGCATATTGGAAGGATTCCTTTTAACGTATTTATCTCTTCATGTGCGTTTTCTAAAGCATCTATTTTTTCCGCTAAAAAGTAGCCTATTTTGCCTACTATCAAAATTACTAGGCCGGTTATGCATAAGAAAGAAAAAAGAACAGCTACCCAGGTCATCGGCATCATTGCGTAAGCAGCAATATTCTTTTCTAGAGGAAGAACTTCTTTAACTACCAACACGGATATGACAAAGACAGTCACAGCACTTGCCATATATATTATTAAACCGATCTTTCGCGAGGCGAAAGATATCGCAACAAATACACTAAGCATGAAAAATGGAACTAAGAAACTAGCCAGTCCGAAATTCAATCCCGAAGTAAGGCCAAGCAAATAAAAAATGGTGACTAAAAATATTACTTTTATGTTGTAAGAGATTTGTTTTCTTTTTACTGCAAAACCTAAAACAAAAAATGACGATATAATGTGAAAATAAAAGGGAAGTTGCCAACCCATTTCAATAATTCGAATTAATGATGCCGCAAGTGTGGGGACAATTATTAAACCAAGAACAAATATTGTTTGGTTTAACAGTGTTTCCTGTATTTCCCGATATGAGTTTGACACAAAACTCTCCCCTTTCTATTACTTGATTCTGTCCATTGAATTCAAAACAATTCCTATTTAAGAATAGCAGGTAATATTTTTTCATTTCTTAAAGTCAATAAGGGGCAGAGACGTTGATCTCATTGTTTTTACCCGCAAATTCTTCTGAAGAGCCATTTTTCTTAACCCTTAGGCTACGCTCAGGGATCTTGGAAATTAAGTCTAAAATCAACAACCACCTTCCTAAATCATGCTCAGCATTACTTTTCAATAATTAGTAATATTTTTACCGGACAGTAATGGTGTAGGCTGCTAAATATGTAAGCTATTGCAGTATCGTGAAGGTATATGCCAGTAATTAGCTAATAGTTATTTAGCGTCCAATATTTGCAACATGATTTTGGTCTGTAGATACGGAATGCCTTGTGCAGGTAGGTTTTTACACATTGCTTTGAAATCAAATGCCTAGGAAATACCATAAAAAGTCACAGGTTAAGCAACAATTTAGGCGTATTGTCCCATTAAAATAGATGTCTTACTGGAATAAATTTAATAATGAAGTACTATTATTGAACACATAAATGTATAGTATTTGTGAATTTTATGCAGTGATGTGTAAGGAAAGGCGCCATAGAGTATGTGATATTCTGCGTTAAGATGAAGAAAGCTATTGTAAAACAATAGATTAAACTAGTAATGAGGAAATGAAGAAAATGAGTCAAGGTACAGTTAAGTGGTTCAACGCAGATAAAGGTTTTGGTTTTATTACTCCTGAAGATGGAGGCAAAGATCTTTTTGTTCACCATTCTGAAGTAAAAGTTTCTGGTTATGCATCTCTAAAAGATGGCCAAACAGTTGAGTTTGAAATAGGACAAGGCCAAAAAGGTCCATGTGCTACTAACGTAGTTCCAGTTTAATTACTAGAATATATACGTAAAAAAGCTGGTCAAGGTAACTTGACCAGCTTTTTGCATTCTGGCCTAAGGGTTTTGAATCCAGCCTAAGAAAATCCTAATGGCATAGCAATTAAATTCTGTTCAAGAATTTATTAAACTAACATTTGCCATCCCCCTCTTTTTTTTCAGCTTTCTCCAATACACACAATGCGCCCCACAAAGAGATATGTCGATGTCGCCATTAATAATAATGTGTGCTAATGTTTTATAGTGAATATTTAAGGTGGTGTATTAGTTAATGCTTGTAGCAATTGATTGAGGGTATCTTGGGGGCGTAAATGTTAAAGAAAAGAAAATTGCTAAGTATTGTTACGCTGTTATTTGTGCAGTTAAATATTAGCTTTGCGGTTGAAGCAAAATCTTTTGCGTGTGGAGTATCTGATGGATATCCGCCATATCAATTTAAGGATTCAAGTGGAGAGGCAACAGGGTTTGATATTGATGTTCTGCGTTTGGTCTTTCAAAAAGCCGAGCAGGAAATTGTTTTTCGCCAGATGAACTGGGATGACGTTGTAGGCTTATTAGGGTTTACAAAAGAATTAGATTGCGCCGCTGGAATGGAAATAAGCGAAATCCGGAAGACCCGTTTTGACTTTACGTCTCCTTATTACTACAGAAAGATTGCAATATTTGCTTTGTCAGGTAATACCTCAATTAATAAAGTAGAGGATTTAATATACAAGAAAATCACTGGGGATAGACATTCCTCATTTGAGGAGATGTTGGAGCAAAAGGGAATAAGAGGATTTATTCGCATTAAACAGACAAAAAGCAAAGAAGAATCTATAGCCTTACTAAA
This sequence comes from Gammaproteobacteria bacterium, assembly GCA_033852155.1. Lineage (GTDB taxonomy): Bacteria > Pseudomonadota > Gammaproteobacteria > QZLD01 > QZLD01 > QZLE01. The sequence goes on from JAWSVA010000008.1 coordinate 62,106, forward strand.
GTCAGGGGAGTTTGTTGCAATGATAGCTCCTAAAGAGGTGGGGTTTTATCTTGCAGAAAAATTTAATGTCAAAGTTAAGATTATTGCTGAAGCAGAACAGAAAAGCCCAGTTGCAATAGCCGTAAAAAAAGGGAATTTAGGCCTGTTGAATATGTTAGAAGACGCGCTGCACAAGTTGGTCAATGAGGGGGTAATCGATAGGCTGTATCGAGAGAGGTTTGGATCTAACTAGGTTGTGAAATAATTCTTAACCAATATTTAGGCATGTTTTACATGGGAAGTTGCCTTGGTAGAATTATGGTATGCATCATTAATTTTATAAGTGTTTTTTGGAAAATTAACGAGATATGCAAACTAGCACTTTGTGCTTGAAATAAAAACCATTTTCTCTATACTGTAAAAACATACAGTGTTTTTGTTAAGTTGTTTATACGGAAGTGAGATGGTGAAGGAAGCATGACCCAATCCCTAGAAAACCTAACCCAAGAAGTTGCTAGCCTGCTGCAAAGTAAGAATCTTACAGTGGCGACGGCTGAGTCATGTACTGGTGGTTGGATTGGTAAGATGTTGACCGATATCTCAGGAAGTTCAGCTTATTACCCCGGCGGAGTTATCGCCTATTCAAACGATATCAAGCATAAGGTGCTCGGTGTCGCAGCAGAAGACCTTAACAAATACGGTGCTGTTTCAAGTCAGGTTGCACAGGCAATGGCTCTTGGTGCAAAAAGTGTTTTTGCCGCTGATATTGCAGTAGCAGTTACCGGAATCGCAGGGCCAACTGGTGGTAGTGCAGATAAGCCAGTTGGAACAGTTTGGTTTGCATGGGCACTGCCAGATGGGAGTGTTGTTGCTAAGGAAGAACGTTTTACAGATTCGAGAGAAGATGTAAGAAAATCAACGGTGTATAAGGCGCTAGATCAAATTAGGCAAATAATAGCTGAATAGATTTGCGAGAGTGAGTACACTAGCAAAAGTTTATGAATTCATACGATTAAGGTGTTAAAAATGGATGAAAACAAAAAGAAGGCGCTGACCGCGGCCTTATCACAGATTGACCGTCAATTTGGTAAAGGTTCTGTAATGCGTCTGGGTGACCACCCTCGTCAGGCAATCCCTGCGATATCAACTGGTTCTATTGGCTTGGATATAGCTTTAGGAATTGGTGGTCTACCAAAAGGAAGGATTGTTGAGATATACGGTCCAGAATCATCTGGTAAAACTACTCTGACTCTTCAGGTTATTGCTGAAGCACAAAAGAATGGTGATACTTGCGCCTTTATCGATGCAGAACACGCATTAGATCCTCTGTATGCTGAAAAGCTTGGTTGTAATGTTGATGATTTATTAGTCTCGCAGCCAGATACTGGTGAACAGGCTTTAGAGATCTGCGATATGTTGGTTCGCTCTGGTGCTGTAGATGTGATTATTATTGATTCGGTTGCGGCGCTTACACCAAAGGCTGAAATTGAGGGTGATATGGGTGATTCCCATATGGGTTTACAAGCCAGGCTTATGAGTCAGGCGTTGCGTAAACTTACCGGAAATGTAAAAACAGCTAACTGCTTGGTTGTCTTTATTAACCAGATTCGTATGAAGATTGGCGTGATGTTTGGCAACCCAGAGACCACAACCGGTGGTAATGCTCTTAAGTTTTATGCATCTGTTCGTCTTGATATCAGAAGAACCGGAGCCATCAAAAATGGTGATGAGGTTGTAGGTAACGAGACCAGAGTTAAAGTGGTTAAGAACAAGGTTTCCCCTCCATTTAGACAGGCAGAATTCCAGATTATGTACGGCAAAGGGATCTACCGTATGGGTGAGATTCTGGATCTTGGAGTTAAAGAGGGGTTTCTGGAAAAAGCTGGTGCCTGGTATAGTCATAACGGAACTAAGATCGGACAGGGTAAAGCTAACGCTGCAAAATACCTTGAGGAAAATCCTGAGATTTCAGGAGCTGTCGAGGCGCAAATTAGAGATAGTTTGCTCGATCTTGATGTAACCCCAGAAGCAGAAGAGAAAGCAGAAGCATAACGTAATGTAAACTGGGTTATTCCTTATGGTTTAACCCAGTATAATATCCAAGTGGTTTCGGTTACATTTAATTTGCTTGAATATTATGTTGCTCTTCGTTACGTTCCAACCTACATTTAAACGAATTCTATTCGATAAATATTAATCATGACGCAACCACTATTGCAGGTATCAAATCTAAAAAAATACTTTCCGATTCATTCTGGGGTATTCCTGCGTCAAAGTGGCAATGTTTATGCTGTCGATGATGTCTCTTTCCATGTTAATGCTGGCGAAACTTTAGGAATCGTTGGGGAATCTGGTTGCGGTAAGAGTACAGTTGGTAAAACTATCTTACGTCTGCATGAACCAACTGCAGGACAAATAACCTACCAAGGCCGCGATATCTGTGCGCTCGGCCATAAAGAGATGGTATCGCTCCGACGCGAGATGCAGATTATCTTTCAAGACCCATTTGCTTCTCTTAATTCACGTCATACCGTTGGCACCATACTGCAAGAACCATTTGTGATTCACAAGATTGGCTCCGAGCAAGAAAGGCGAAAATGGGTGGAAGAGTTATTAGATAAGGTGGGACTACCTTTAGATAGCTACCATAGATATCCACATGAATTTTCCGGCGGACAAAGACAAAGAATCGGTATCGCGCGCGCAATTGCTCTAAAGCCAAAATTGATTGTATGTGATGAGCCGGTTTCTGCACTCGATGTATCGGTGCAGTCGCAAGTGATAAATCTATTACTCGATCTACAGCAAGAGATGGGATTGTCTCTCATCTTTATAGCACACGATTTGGCCGTAGTGCGCCATGTATCAGATAGAGTAGTGGTGATGTATCTCGGCAAGATAGTGGAATCAGCCTCCGCCGAGGTGATCTATCAGAATCCACAGCATCCATACACACGTTCACTTATTGATGCTATTCCGGTAGCAGATCCAAAAAGGCAAAAGAACAAACAACGTCTAAGTGGAGAGGTGCCATCACCAATCGATCCACCTGCTGGTTGTTATTTTCATACTCGTTGTCCTCAATGTTTTGAACGCTGCAAAATAGATGCGCCGTTACTGCAGGAATGTGGTAGTAGTCATGAGGCAGCATGTCATTTACTTGATGATTAGCTTTGAAGATCCCTGAGCGTAGCCGAAGGGTCAGTAAATTAATGAGTTTGATGAGATTTTAGATGCGCTGATTTAGCTTGTTTGTAATATTCCCCGGTGCATTTTTATTATCAAAACTCTAAAATATAAAAAACAACCAAATCTAGGAAACCTCATGGAAGAGAAACAAGATAACGCAAACTTACTCCTATCGGTTACCGATCTATCTGTTGCCTTTGGTGAAGGCAGTTCTGCCATTATTGAAAAAATATCATTTTATATAGATAAGGGTGAGACTGTTGCCTTAGTTGGCGAGAGTGGTTCTGGCAAATCGGTTTCTGCGATGTCAGTGTTACAACTTCTACCTTACCCTTATGCTCGTCATCCAAGTGGAGAGATCCTGTATAAAGGTGAATCGATGCTACAGGCATCACCGCAAAAACTGCGATCGCTACGCGGTGGCTCAATCGGTACCATTTTTCAAGAACCGATGACTTCTCTTAACCCGTTGATGACTATCGAGAACCAGATATCCGAAACTCTGTTTATCCATCAAAAGCTAAGAGGTGGTAAGGCGCGTGCCAGAGTTATAGAACTGCTTGAGTTAGTGGGAATTAAAGATCCGCAAGATCGACTTAGAGCCTATCCGCATCAAATGTCTGGGGGGCAAAGGCAGCGGGTGATGATTGCCATGGCTATAGCAAATAATCCTGAGATGTTGATAGCTGACGAGCCAACCACGGCGCTTGATGTAACTATCCAAAAACAGATTCTTGAATTACTTAAACAGCTGCAACAAAAGATGCAGATGGGATTGCTGCTGATAACTCACGACCTTGGTGTCGTAAAGAATATGGCTGACCGTGTTTATGTAATGCAGCAAGGTAAGATAGTTGAGCATGGTAAGTGTTCAGAGATATTAAACCAACCGCAGCACCCATATACCCAAAAGCTTTTAGCTGCAGAGCCGCATGGTACTGTTCCGGCAATTGAGTCAGGAGTTAAACAGATCTTGCAAGCCAGCCAGATAAAAGTTGAGTTTTCATTAAATCATGGCATGTTTCAACGTTCCAAAGGGGTTATAAAAGCGGTTGATGGAATATCAATCGAGATAGCCGAAGGGGAAACCTTGGGGGTTGTTGGTGAGAGTGGTTCCGGAAAAAGTACTTTGGGTCGATCAATCTTAAAGCTGCAACAGGCAGGTGGTGAAATCCTATTTGACGGTAAAATGCTGCACGATAAAAATCATGCGCAGATGCGCGAACTACGCAAAGATATTCAAGTGGTATTTCAAGATCCGTATGGAAGTTTAAGCCCTCGCTGTAAGGTTGTAAAAATTATTGATGAAGGTTTGCGAGCTCATAATCTATATCCAGATAATAAAGAACGTGAGCAGCAGGTGATCAAGACTATGCAGGAAGTAGGGTTAGATCCTGAGATGCGTCATCGCTATCCTCACCAACTATCTGGAGGCCAGCGCCAACGGGTAGCTATTGCTCGTGCAATAATTCTGCGCCCCAAATTTATTGTATTGGATGAGCCAACCTCCGCATTGGATATGACTGTGCAGGTACAGATAGTTGAATTATTAAAAAGTTTGCAGCAAAAATATCAACTATCGTATCTATTTATTAGCCATGATTTGCGAGTTGTGCGCGCTTTAAGTCACCGCATTGCCGTAATGCAGGAAGGAAAGATAGTGGAACAAGGAGATGCTGAGTCGATTTTTACTTCTCCTCAACATCCATATACCCAAAGGCTGCTTTCGGCATCATTCGTAAAATAAATTTTTACAAGCCCAATAAGGATTATGCTTACTCTTTTAGAACCATATCTATGCACATGACAGCAGCTAAAATCAATGGACGTACACTATCGTTTTTTGGTACAGAATCAGATATCTCTAAGGCATAGTTGTCCGCCGAAGTGAATAACTCTTTACCCAGGCCAGCCCATTTTTTTGTGACTTGTGCCAATCTATTGCCTTCTTGAATAAAGCTAAACTCCCAGCTTGTCCATTTGCCTTTAAGATCACAAACAGGTTCAAAATTATCGTTGTGTACATTGAAAGCTCCGCCGATGGAGAAAAGCTTTTGCTTAAAACCACCAATGAATTCATTGTCATGGTTTAATACTTCGACCTTGGAAAGAAATAGAGAAACTTTTCGTTTAACCCTGATTACAGGCTCTCCTGCAGGGGTTCTGATCTCAATGTCAAAAGGGGTCATTCTTTTGTATTTTGTGAATCTAAAAATCTTGGTAAGCAAACCAAGGTTGTCTTCACGGCAATGCAAAATAATCTGATTAGATTTTGGGTCATAAATATCGTAATTATTAGCGGCTTTGAACATGCCGGCATGTTCTTTAACAAAGAAAACATCATTATTTAAAATAGGATGCATTGAATATCCCCAGTATTTAGTAGTTAAAAATAATTTACGCTAGTAGGTGTAATAAAATTGTTTCACATAATTGCATAGCTACCTTTAAAAGGAAAGATTCCTAGGTTGTGGCATGATTTGTAAAAGGGTAAAAGACTGAATAGCGGAACCTTTCTTGGCTGAAATTCCGAAAATCTGCTATATTGGCGCAAATTTTAAACGGTATTCTCAACATGATTCCAGTAATAGCTCTGCTTGGTCGACCTAACGTCGGTAAATCGACCCTGTTCAATTTTCTAACTCGCACGCGTGACGCTTTGGTGGCCGATTATCCAGGCCTTACCAGAGATCGTCAGTATGGTCGTGGCAAGGTTGGAAAGTATCCATTCATCGTAGTTGATACTGGTGGTCTGGCAGACGACCCAAATCAGATCGAAGAGCTAATGGCGCAACAGGTAGAAACCGCTGTTGGTGAAGCGGACTTGGTTTTGTTTTTGGTGGACGGCAGAAGCGGAATAACCGCATCTGACGAACTCATTGCGAATCAGCTACGCAAGCTGGGTAAACCAATGATGTTGGTAATGAATAAAATCGATGGAATTGACTCCGAGGTTGCTGCTGCCGATTTCTATGGAATGGGAATGGGTGAGCCGCACTCAATCGCCGCCTCTCATGGTCGCGGTATATTGCATTTAATAGATAAGGTGGTTGATGTTCTCCCAGGAATGGATCCTGATGCAATGCATGAAGAAGATCAACACCCTGGTATTAGAATCGCAATTGTTGGAAGGCCAAATGTTGGCAAATCTACTCTAGTAAATCGTTTGCTCGGCGAGGAGCGTGTTCTCGCATTTGATATGCCAGGAACCACTCGCGATAGCATATTTATCCCGTTTGAGCGTGAAGGGGAGAAATACACCTTAATCGATACCGCAGGTGTAAGGCGCAGAAGCCGCATTAAAGAAACAGTAGAAAAATTTAGTATTATTAAAACCATGCAGGCAATTGATTCAGCAAATGTTGTAGTCATGGTGCTTGATGCACATCAAGGGATTGCCGAACAGGAAGCAACAATTCTAGGCCATATCCTAGAGACTGGCCGTGCCTTGATAATAGCCGTCAATAAATGGGATGGTTTGCAAAAAGATGAAAAAGACAGTGTAAAAAGTGAGATAGATCGCAGATTTCAGTTCCTCGACTTTGTAAAGTATCACTATATCTCTGCATTGCATGGTTCGGGGGTTGGCTTGCTTTTAGAGTCAGTACGTAAGGCATATGCAAGTGCACGTATACAAATGCAAACACCTGAGCTAACCCGAATTCTTGAGATGGCAGTGCAGGAGCATCAACCGCCGATGGTCAAAGGGCGTAGAATTAAATTGCGTTATGCTCACCAAGGGGGAAAGAACCCTCCTACGATTATTATTCACGGTAATCAAATCGATTCAGTTCCAGATGCGTATAAACGATACCTGGTTAATACCTTTCGTCGTGCCTATAAATTAGTAGGTACACCGATAAGAGTTGAGTTTAAAGGGGGCGATAATCCGTATAAAGATCGCTCCAATAAAACTACCGAGAAAACAGTACGCCGACAGCGACAAGTAAAAAAAGTACGCAAAGGTAAAAAAGCTCGTACCAGTAATAACTGAGTAATAAGAAAAAATATCAAGAATATAGCATGGAGTAGATATGCCATATATAGAGCAGAAGAACGGTGACAAAACGCACTATATAAAAAAAGGGCTAGGGGTGAAAAATATTGTTTTCATCCATGGCAACCTATCGAATACCATTTGGTGGGAAAAGACCTTAGATATACTGCCAGAGCAATATACCGGTTATGCTTTAGATCTACCCGGAAGTGGGCTAACTCCAGAGACAGGGGAAAGGCACACAATTCAATATTTGGCAGACTTTGTAAAAGGTTTTGTTGATGCCTTAGGCTTAAATGAATTGATTGTGGTGGGCCACTCAATGGGGGGAGGCGTAGCGCAGCTATTTACCCTCACCAACCCAGATATGGTAAAGGGACTGGTTCTACTTGATTCAATGTCAGCTGATGGTTTTCATGTTCTGTATAACACAGGGCAAGAGCGCCTTAAAAGTTTGATAGATAACTTTGAATTGCTAAATAAATCCATAAGAGTTATCGCACCGATGTGCAATGACGAAGCTATGCTTCAACGTACAATTGAGCAAAGCAGCAAAGCATCAGAGCAAGTATTTCTCGAACAGCCAATAACTATGCACGAATCGAATTGGATGGATCGTGTCCACAACATCGCCTGCCCAACGTTATTTATACATGGAAAAGATGATCATTTTGTCCCGCAGGATGGAAGTGAGAGAACAGCAGCAGCAATCCCAAACTGCGAGCTAAAATATATCGAAAATTGCGGGCACTACCCAATGTCGGAACAGCCAGAGGCCTTTTATAAAACACTATTAGGATTTATTGAACCACTCAGTTGATTCGGATTAGGAATTGATTGTAGGTTACAGATAAGTAAAAAGTACCTAATAGCTAAGCTTATGAATTTGAACATGAAGCACCTGAATGATAGTGCCTCATGTATGAAAAAGGGTAAATATTTAAATTATTGGTTTAGCGTATAAATCACTAAAACTAATTTGATGAAAAATCCATCCGTCTTTGATACAACAAAACCGCTATATCCTGTAAGTTGAATAGTTGCTATATGCCTTCCTGGCTTGAGCTTTTTAGGATCTATTTTCGACACAAATGGAATAAATCCTTTCCAAAATTCATTTAAAAAAATCATTACTACTTTTGTATTTTAGGGGGCGTAGAAATTATGTTGCTGCATAAAGTGTCGACAGGCTGATGTATGTCTTTTAGGTTATCTGGCTGTATTTAAACAGATAAAATAGCTAGCTAGATTTATTGTGCAATTCTGTGCAAAAAAATATGGTTGCTTGGAAAATAGCTTAAAAAATTTTCAAGCAGTTGCTGCGTAGCAGCATTTATTGGCTCGAGCTGTAACCGTTAGAAAAGCCTAGACAAAAATCGCGTCACATTAAAAATGCCAACTCCATCACAAAAAGCATCGCTGCAATGCAGCATAAAAACTCCTTGTATCTGATTGACTTAGGTAGTGACTGGGGTTATAAATGTCGACAATCTGGAAAAGTGTACCGTCACACTATTAATGTATTGATTCGGAACAGGATTCCAAAAAATAGGATATAAATAGTTATTAACCACAATTGTTAGGAGGAAGAGTATGAAACTCGTTAAGTTGCTGGGCGGTACTTTAGCCGCATGTGCACTAGTTTCAACAGCCCAGGCTGGACAATGGACTGAAGGTTCAATTGCAGGGTTTGATCACGCATTTACGTATGTACCAGATACATATGCACCGAGAGCTGCAGATGGCTCAAAAAACAAACGTTCCCTTGTAATTCACCTTGTTGGTTGTGGTCAGATTGCAGAGCAAGCTAAGACATCTGCTGGTTGGGAGATGGCTGCTGAAGCATACGGAATGATCGTTGTTATTCCAGATCCAATGAAGGCAGTTCATCCAAATAAGGCTGCTACAAAGGTTGAGTGTTATGATTACGGTTATAATAGCGATTTTTCAACAAAAACTCTTCCTACTAAAAGCTACAAAGATCACGCAGCAATTATCGCTGCTCCTGAAAAGATGAAGCAAGTGTATTCTGAGATCGATCTTGATCAAGTATATGTAACCGGTCTATCAGCTGGTGCAGCAGTTGCTATGGAAGTTGCTTGTATGGCTCCTGAAGTGTTCGCTGGTGTTGGTGAAGCAGCTGGTCCTGCTTGGGATACCAGGCAGCAGCAAGCAGTTGCAGCGGTAAACGGCGGTGGAATGGTTTCTAAGCAAACAGACGCAGCTGCTATGAAAAACATTTGTGAAGGTTGGGCTGGTTCTAACCTAAACAAAATGAAAGAGCAGGTTTGGGCTATCGTTTCTGACGATAACTTCCTTCCAATTGGTGGCTTGGGCCAAGATGAGTGGCAGAATTATACTTTCACTATCTTTAATGACGGTTCAGTGTGGGATGGTGATAAATTCACACCAACTGCTTATCATGGTTTCGTAACAGATGTTATGCAAGATCTTATTCTTGATAATTCCGGAGCAAAAACTGAAGAGGTTCTAACTAGTAGTGAAGAACATGGCCAAGGTTCTGGTTGTAGTGCAGAAGCTGCAAACTTCGAGTGGGAAGGTCTTACAGACGGTGCTTATGGAGTTGATTATAGCTCAGTACAGTGTCTACCAAAAGATTACATTCGTAGAGATTGGGAAGCGAAAGCTGAGATCTGGAAAAGTACAACTGGTCATAAACAGCTTGTAAGAATTCAACAAGATACCCTAAAACACTCATGGCCGATTGGTACTGAGAACAGAGCTGCATTTATGGAGTGTACTGGTCCTAATGTATACGGAAAGGCTGATATCACTGTAGATCAAATCTACAACCCAGAAAATGCAGATTACAACTACATGAAAGAAGATAATGGCATGTGGAAGGGCGGAGTTGTAAAAGAGCTGCCAAACGGTGCTATCGGTTGTATCTACTTCAATCCAGTATCAATCAACTTCCCAATGTACTTGGGTGAGTTATGGAATAACAACAACCCTAAACTAGGTGCTGCGATTGGTGATGATGATCCGTGTGAAGATCGGAATCAAAACGGAATCTGCGATGATGAAGAGTGTGAAGATCTAAATGATAATGGAATCTGTGATGATGAAGAACAGTGTGAAGATCTGAATGATAATGGAATCTGTGATGATGAAGAACAGTGTGAAGATCTGAATGATAATGGAATCTGTGATGATGAAGAACAGTGTGAAGATCTAAATGATAATGGAATCTGTGATGATAAAGGTCCAGAGTTAGAGCCTCTTCAAATTAGTGTTGATGATGATCTAAACGTTATTTTCGAAGGTAAAGTGACAATTGGTGATGCAGAACTAACTTCAGCAACCCTTGATGTTGTAGCTACTTCTGGCGAAACTTACGCATTCAATCTTAATGTTCAAGCAGACGGTACATTTATCATTGCTCTACTTGTTCCAGAAAATACATATACAGCTACTGTGAATGTTGTTGATGCTAACGATGCAAGTGATTCAGAAGAAAAATCATTTACAGTTGGAAGTGTCGATAATATTGCTCCAGTTATAGCAACAATAAAAGCAACCGCAAGTGAAGAGTGTGTAACATTTGCTGGCACAGCTACAGATGCAGATGGCAGCGTTGTAAAAGTTGACCTATGGGTTAAAGGTATCGGGTCAAAAGAGGCTCAGGTGTCAGGTAAATCATTTAGCTATGAGCTTTGTGGTTTAGATGCAGGAACATATTCTGCAACTGCTATAGCAACAGATAATGGTAACCTAGAAAGTGAAAAATCAGCTGTAGCTATTGCAACAATTGAAGGTTCAGATGACGGTGGTGAAGCTGAGACAGCTACAGCTACTTTCTATGAGCATTGGTCTGCTGGACGCATCACTGGAAGTATGTGGGCACCTTCAGCTCAATATACAGAGCTGAAGAACAAGCACTGTGCAACTTCATGGTTCACAATGTTTTGTACTACTCAAATCACCATGAACAAATGTCCTGATGATACAGAGTGGACAGAAAGCGCTGTGACATGTGGTGGCGTTGTGGTTGCAAAGAAAGCAGATATTGCTACACAAGGTGGCAATCTAGTTGGCGTATACGCTAATACCCCATTCGTATTTAATCCAACTGTTGTAAATAACGGTCCAGATGCAGCAGGTGCGGTATCACTTGAAATAGTAATTCCAGCGGGCATGACTGTCAATGCAGCTGCTATTGACGGTGAATGTGAAGTTACTACTGGTGCAGTTGAATGTGCACTTGGCACAATTGCTAATGGTTCAAACAAAAGTGTTGCAATCCCTGCAATGATTTCTGCTGATGGTAACTATATAGTCGCATTTTCAGCTTCAACCGCACAAAAAGATGAAAATAGCAGCAACAATGAAAGTGAGATCTCAGTTGTAGTTGGTAAGGTTGAAGTTGATGAAGAAGCTCCGGTTATATCTTCTATCTCTTTAACACCAGCAAATGAAGTTGACGAGGGTAAGGTAGTTAACGTAGCTATAACAGTTACAGATAACAAAGGCGTTACTTCAGGTTCGGTAAGTGATGTAACTGGTGCTCCTCTATGTACTTTAAGCCTTAAGTCAGGCTCTACTCTTAATGGAACATTTGGATGTTCATTTGCTGCTCCACAAGTTGATGCTGATGCAATGCTTTCGGTTGATGCAACAGTAACTGATGCAGCTGGCAATATTGCTGAATCAGATCTAACTCAGATCACTGTTAAAAATGTTGAAGATGATTGGACAGCTCCTGCAGCATACTCTGACTTCGGTGGTAGCTCTTGGGTAAATACTCCAAATCCAGATTGGTATAAAGCTGACAAATCTGCATCAAACTATAATGATTACTATGCAGCGAATAAGGATAAAAACCTAGGCGACCTTAACATGTATCTACATGTTCCGGCTGGCCTTGAGAAAGATCCTGCCGTTGTAATCGTTATGCATGGTTGTAACCAAGCTGGTTACCAGACTCAAGGCGGTCACGCCAAGTCTTACAACACAGATACAGATTGGACTGGATTTGCTGATAAACACAAGTTCATCACTATCTTCCCTGAAGTTGTTCAAAGAGCAACAATGAGTGACAGCAGCGGTACTAGCGGTAACAAATTCCGAATCAATGGCGACTTTTCATGCTTTGCTTGGGGTGGTTTCTACGGACTGGGTCTAAATCGTGAGGAAGGCGATGCTAAGACAATCATGAATATGGTTGAATGGGTTAAAGCTAAGTACGACCTAGGTGATGACAGCAAAATCTTCGCAACTGGTTTCTCTGCTGGTGGTGGTATGGCTGCTGCTCTAGCTGCTATCTATCCTGATAAGATTGCTGGTGTATCTACGAATGCTGGTTTAGCTGCGTTTGTAGCAACAGCTAAAGTTCCTGTTGACTCTATATCTCTTAATTCAAATGGATCGCCGAAAAGTGTAGGTGAGAGCCATCCAATTGTAAAAGAGATTCAGTACACAATGGGTGCTACAACTGGATTTGATCCTAATTCAGTTAACTGTCAGAAGAGTAGTAGTGGCGAAGCTTGTATGAATCAAACTTATTATCAGCGTACAGCTCAAGAGCTTGGTGATTTTGCAAGAGATTACGGCATGCAGGGTTACACTGGTGCATACCCTAAGGTTATTGCCTTCCAAGGTATGTCTGATCAATTCGTTGATGATAGAAACGCTGAGCTTATTGCAAGACAGTTCACTAATCTTCATGGCATAGATATGGTTGCTGATGGTGCTAGCTCTATCAATGGCACTAGCAAGCATGCTTACAAAGAGTACCAAAATGACGCTGGTGAAGTTCTAGTGGCAACAGTTGAAGTTCCTTCAATGTGTCACGCAGTAGTAGTTGATCCAGGTACAGCGGCAAACCAAGGTGGTAAATCAACTCAAGGTCTTGGTGGTTGCTCTAAATTCTCTAAGTACTCAACAGATGGTGATGTATATCACGTATATGAATCTGCTAAGTTCTGGGGTCTTGTAGACTAATCTCAGCTTATTAAGTGAGTTTAAAAAGGGAGCTTCGGCTCCCTTTTTTTATTTAAAGCTTATTGCGCTTACGTACTTTTTATTGTAAACATCCAAAAAATGGACCATTTATTTAGTGTAAATTCAATATGTTTTTGGCTATTTGTGCCTCCATAAACTGGGCTTATAACGCTTTAACCATGTGCTAAATATCAGTTGTATTATGTGGCAATTTGATTCAAATAAATCTTATCTAAAAGTTCCATAACTCTTGTTCTCATGTGAATATTCTCTGAATTAAATACATGAGTCATACATTTGGCTTATTCGCGATATTCCATATCATCCCCATGGAGAGTGTGGAGAAAGTCCTTTCTCTTTGATAAAGGGATTTAGGTGAAGGTATTCTCTCGTTCGCAGTCTATCCAGCGTGGGAATGTATATTTAACTTTATTCTGGCTTCATAGAAGTTATATATGCAATAAAAAACCCTGCGCTAGGCAGGGTTTTTAAACAACGATTAAGAACTTATAAAGCTAGCAAGCAGCTTTTTTACAATCAAGCTCTGCTTCAAGTCTAGTTTGAATGCCATCAAGCTCATCGATAAGCTCTTGAGGCATACGATCACCAAATTGCTCTAGATGCTCGCGCATAGAAGGTATTTCTGCCAGCCAAGCTTCAGGATCGATGCTTAGTAGCTCATCAAGATCTGCTGCGGATATTTCTAAACCATCTAGGTTAAGAGACTCTTTTGTAGGTAGATAGCCAACAGGAGTTTCAATGGCATCAGCGCCAGCGCCACATCTTTCAAATACCCACTTAAGTACGCGGCTATTTTCACCGAAACCAGGCCAGATAAACTTGCCAGCTCCATTCTTTCTGAACCAGTTTACGTAGAATACTTTAGGCATAATTGCGCCATCAGTTTTCCCCATTTTTAGCCAGTGAGCAAAGTAGTCACCCATGTTGTATCCACAGAATGGAAGCATAGCCATTGGATCGCGTCTTAGCTCACCAACTGCTCCGTCTGCAGCAGCAGTCTTTTCACTAGCAATAACAGAACCCATGAAGGTTCCATGTTGCCAACTGAATGCTTCGTGTATTAACGGTACGTTGGTAGCGCGTCTTCCACCTACAAGGATGGCATCAATTGGAACACCTTTAGGGTCTTCCCACTCAGGCGCAATAACTGGGCATTGGCTTGCAGGAGCGGTAAATCTAGCATTTGGGTGTGCAGCTGGAACACCAGACTCAGGAGTCCAAGGGTTCTTTTTCCAATCTATAAGATTTGCAGGAAGTTCATTAGTCATCTCTTCCCACCAAACATCACCATCTTCAGTAAGTGCGACGTTGGTAAATATGCAGTTTTCTTGGATAGACCCCATAGCGTTAGGGTTTGTATCCCAGCTTGTATTTGGAGCAACGCCAAAGAAGCCAGCTTCTGGGTTAATAGCGTAAAGACGACCATCTTCACCAAATTTCAACCATGCAATATCATCACCGATAGTCTCTACTTTCCAGCCAGGAAGAGTAGGTTTAAGCATTGCAAGATTGGTTTTGCCACATGCGCTTGGGAATGCGCCGCAAACGTATTTTGCTTCGCCTTCAGGGCTGGTTAATTTAAGAATTAACATGTGTTCAGCCATGCTGCCTTCATCGCGAGCAACTACAGATGCAATACGTAGCGCCAAACATTTTTTTCCGAGTAAAGCATTGCCGCCGTAACCAGAACCAAATGACCAGATTTCACGAGTTTCAGGATAGTGAACGATGTAGCGGTTATCAGGATCACAGGGCCAAGTTTTGTCTTCACGGTTAACTAGTGGGTAGCCAACTGTGTGAACACAAGGGATAAATTCTCCAGTTTCACCCAGGACATCAAGGGCATCTTTACCCATGCGAGTCATGATGCGCATATTTGCAACAACATATGGTGAGTCAGAAATTTCTACGCCAATTTTAGATTTGTCGCTACCAAGAGGTCCCATTGAGAACGGGATTACGTACATAGTACGCCCTTGCATACAACCTTCGAATAGATCTTTAAGCTTGGTACGCATCTCTGTAGGTGCGAACCAGTTATTATTAGGTCCAGCATCAACTTCTTTCTCTGAGCAAATATAGGTGCGGCCTTCAACTCTAGCTACGTCAGCTGGATCAGATTTAACTAAGATGCTGTTAGGTTTTTTCTCTTCACTCAGTTTAATAGCGGTCCCAGATTCAACCATAAGCTTGATCATCTGGTTATATTCTTCTTGTGAGCCATCGCACCACTGGATGTTGTCTGGTTTGCAAAGTGCTGCGATTTCTTCAACCCAAGTCAGGAGTTTTTTGTTCTGTGTCATATCAATAGCCATATGTTAAATAAGGTTAAATTAAAATGTCGTTAAGGATATTTTATGATCAAATAAACATCCTGAGTATTCTGTTCGTTTCTCTAAAAAAAGAGAGGAATATTTTAAACTACTCGCCAATAATTTCCAGAGATTAGAGAAAAAATTATTAAAATATTACATATAAAAATGAAATTGAGCTCTTGCGCTAGTAAGCAGTGGCGTATTTACAGGGCTGGAAGGCTAAAGACGTTTCTCACAAATATCATTTAAGATGCAGTCATGGCACTTGGGGGAACGTGATGTGCACACATATCGTCCGTGTAAAAGTAGCCAATGGTGTGCATTTAGCAAAAATTCTTCAGGGGTTATGCGCATTAATTCCTTTTCCACTGCAAGTTCAGTTTTGCCCTTTGCAATGCCTGTTCTGTTTGCTACGCGAAATATATGTGTGTCTACTGCAATGGTGGGTTGCTTGAAGAATATATTGAGTACCACATTTGCAGTTTTGCGACCAACACCGTGCAACTTTTCTAAATCACTTCTATTACCCGGAACTTCAGAGTTGTGCTCATCAACTAATATTTGGCAAGTTTTGATAATATTTTTTGCCTTGCTTCTAAATAGACCGATGCTTTTGACGTATTGCTCAAGTTTCTCTTGCCCAATACTAAGCATTAATTCAGGGGTATTTGCAATCGGGAATAGAACCTTGGTCGCCTTATTAACGCTAATATCAGTAGCTTGGGCAGAAAGGATAACTGCTACTAATAGTTCAAATGCGGAGGAGTAATTGAGTTCAGGTTCTGGGGAGGGATTTGCAGCGCGCAGGCGTTGATAAATCTGCCTGCGCGTTTCTTGTTTCATGCTGTTAAGTTACGATTTGGCGCTAGATCTATGGTCTATTATATTCTTGCCAGCTAGAAGTAGGCCAAGACCTATAAATGCTCCAGGAGGAAGAATAGCAAGTAGGAAACCTTTGTAATCAGAGATCACTACAATTTTAAGCCCTCTCGCGGCTTCACCAAACATAAGATGCATACCATCAAACAAGGTTCCATTGCCGATAAGCTCACGCAGTGCGCCAAGAGCACAAAGAACAATAGTGAACCCAAGGCCACACATAAGCCCATCAACTACAGCAGCAATAGGACGATTTTTCGATGCAAAGGCTTCAGCTCGACCAAGAATAACGCAGTTAGTTACAATCAACGGGAGGAAAATACCAAGTACAAGGTATAGATCATATGCATATGCTTTAACCGAAAGTTCAATAGCCGTAACAACAGAGGCGATAACAATAATATATACTGGAATCCTGATTTCTGATTTAACGAAGTTACGGATAAGAGAGATGATTAGGTTAGAAAGCACAAGTGTAGCTGTAGTAGCCATTGAAAGGCCAAGTGCGTTAACTACAGATGCAGTAACCGCAAGTGCAGGACAAAGACCAAGGATCTGTACTAATACAGGGTTGTTTTTCCATAGGCCATTAATAGATATTTCTGAAAGACTTACTTTTGCCATTGTATCAACCCCTTAGCTCTTTGTATTAACCGTGTCACTAGGTTTAGAAAAAATAGAATCGCTGTTATTTTTGAAATAAACCAGCGTTGTTCTAATAGATTTTACGACTGCTCTTGGAGTGATGGTGGCACCAGAAAACTGGTCGAATACACCGCCATCCTTCTTAACTTTCCACTCTTCAGGCTTCGGGTCATTTAGGCTTTTACCGTCAAAATCCTTAACCCAGTCATCCTTGTTGATGTCAATCTTGTCACCAAGCCCAGGAGTTTCAGCGTGAGAGATTGTACGCACACCTGCAAGAGTTCCATCACTATTTATGCCAATGAGTAGTTTAATCGCACCACCATAGCCTTCAGGAGCTTCCGTTATAATAACCGCAGCAACAGGTGTATCACCTTTACGTGCTCGATATATAGTAACAGGGTTTGCTGTACCAAGAGCAGCATGGTCGGCAAAGGTTATTTTGTCAGTGGTGATTTCATTATCATAGTTATCAGAAGGAAGTACTTCGCCAATACTATTAACTAGTACACCTTTTTCATTTGCTTTGATCTGTTCCGAAGTGGCTGCACTGGTATAGGCAACTAGGCCTGTGCCGACAACTGAGTAGAGTGTAAGTAATAGTGATGCAGTAATCATTTGTTTAATCATTTTACTTAGCTCCTGTTTTTGCGCCGTAGATCGTTGGAACAGTGAATCTGTCGATGTATGGAGCTGACAGGTTCATAAGTAGAACTGCAAAAGCGATACCGTCAGGGTATCCTCCCCAGGTTCTAATAATATAGGTTAGTGAACCAGCTCCAATACCAAATATTAACCTGCCCTTGGTTGATGCACATGAGGTAACAGGGTCTGTAGCGATAAAGAATGCTCCTAGCATTATTCCGCCACTTGTAATATGGATTAATGGATTTACCGCAGTTTCTGGAGATATTGCATAAACAATAGATGCAAGAGCAATGATTGAACCAATCATTCCAACAGGAATGTGCCAAGTAATAACTTTCTTCCATATCATATAGATGCCACCGAATAGAAGGGCAATATTAACCCACTCCCATCCTTTGCCTGAAAAAGTTCCCCACATTTCTGGGTCGCTTTTTACGATAGCACTTACATCTAGTCCAAGCTTTAATTGACCTTTTAAGTAGTCAAGCGGGCTAGCATGAGTGAGTAAATCAAGTGAGGTGGTATCAGGAATTTTATCCAAAAACACTACACCAAGAGTTTGAGCAAAGCTTAGCTTGTCAGGAGATACTGGTCCAAGCCAGTCAGGAGAAACCCATTGGCTCATCTCTTTTGGAAATGATATAAGCAGAACAACATAGCCTATTGCAGCAGGGTTGAATGGGTTGTAACCCAAACCACCATATAGATGTTTAGCAATTACGATCGCCATAAACACCCCAACTACTGGAACCCACCAGGCTGAAAGTTGTGGAATAGCCATCCCCAGAAGGGTTGCAGTTACAACTGCGCTGCCATCACATAGGTATTTCTGCAGTGCGTGGCGTCTTAGTTTAAGCGCTATGGCTTCAAAGAATAATGCTGCAGTAACCGCAATAGCGATGTTTGTAAGCACGCCCCAACCAAAGAAGTAGGTTGCAGCAATTATTCCTGGTATCAAGCCGTAAACGACTTTAAACATGTATTTTGATGTTGTATTTGGCCCTCTTAGATGAGGAGCCGCTATCATTTGAAAAGCCATAGTAATCGACCTATGTTGTTACCTTTAAATTATAAACCCAATCATTGACTGAGATTTCCAAGTATTCATGCATTAACCTGCTTAGGAGTTACTTACTTTAGTAACTCCTTTGCTTTAGCAAGAGCTTCTTTAACAGGAGCAGCTGTAGGTTCAATAGTTATATCATTTGGTGCCGATGCAGGAGGACATTTGATTTCGCACATCTCTTGTAAATGCTCCCTTGCCTTTGCCATAGCATCTTTCATCTCTTGGTTCATAGCTTCAAGTTGGGCTGAGGCTTTTGCAGCAGGTTTTGCTTTTGCAGCACTGCCAGCGGCTTGTTTAGCTGCTTTTTTTGCAGCTTTCTCAGCAGCTTCTTTTGCTAGGCGGACTTGCTTGCGTTCGCCGCGAGCAGATGATCTTGTTGCTTTTCTTTGCTCTTCACGTTCATTGCGAACGCTATTTTTTGCAAAGGTAATGCATTGAACTAGTGGAATCTTGCTTGGGCAAACGAAAGAGCAACAGCCGCACTCGATGCAGTCAAACAGGTTAAGATCATTACACTTGTCAAGTTCACCCGAGCGAGCATACCAGTATAGTTGCTGAGGTAGCAGTTTGGTTGGACATACATTCGCACAAGAACCACATCTTACGCATGGCATTGAATCTTGTGGGCCAGCAAATTCACCTTTTGCCCCGCAAAGAATAGCGTTGATTCTTTTTACTAGCGGTACCTCATCATTCATTAGAGCGCCACCCATCATCGGGCCGCCAGCTATAAGGTATTCGAAATCATCGGTGTAGCCGCCACATTGCTCTACGACCTCTTTAATTTGAGTTCCTAGTAGAACTTCAATGTTGCATGGCTCATTAATACCCGCTCCAGAAACAGTTACAAGGCGGGAAATTATTGGCTTGCCAAGAATGATTGCATCATGAATAGCTGCAGCAGTACCAACATTGTGTACTACATAACCAATATTAAGAGGAAGTCCTCCACTTGGGACCTCTTTACCGGTTAGGATTTTAATAAGCTGCTTTTCTCCACCTGTCGGATAAACCGTTGGCGTCATAATTACTTTAATATTGGATATATTTTCTTTGGCAATATGTTTTTCAAGTGCCTGAGCAGCTTCTGGCTTGTTGTCTTCAAGTCCGATTAAACACTCTTTTGCTTGTAAGGAGTGCAGCATTACCTGAATACCAGAGATAACATCGTGTGGACGATCACGCATAAGCATATCGTCGCAAGTGATATAAGGCTCACATTCCGCAGCATTGATGATTAATTTATCAACTTTTGCACCACCACCAGGAATCTTTACGTGAGAAGGGAAGGTTGCTCCACCAAGACCAACAATACCAGCCAAGCGTATTTTCTCTTGGATAGAAGCTTGGTCTAGAGTATGAAAATCCTTAACTGGAGGATCAAGTTCAATCCATTCATCTTTGCCATCAGTTTCAATAACAATACATTCGCCCATAGCACCACCCGAAGCTGGCACAGGTCTATCACCAATGGCAATAACCTTGCCTGATGTTGATGCATGAATAGGGGCCGATACAAATTCGACGGCTCGTCCAATCTTTTGTCCCTTTAAAACCTTATCTCCAACGTTAACCATTGGGATTGCCGGTTTACCAATATGCTGATGCAAAGGGATTACGATGAATCTGGGTACCACTGCAGTGCGCACTGAGGCTGAATTAGAAAGTGATTTTCTGTGCGGTATGGTTTTTAGACCGCCATGATACTTCCACAGTTGTTGTGTTGTCATACTGTAGCCCCCTCGTGATTTCGTGGTAATGGCCACACAGGCTCATTTTGACTTATCATCGGTTGCATAGAGATACACTCCATAGGGCAAGGTTTTAGGCAGGCCTTACATGAGATGCAGTCTTCTTTTACAACTACGTGAAGTTGACCAGCCATTCCAATAATTGCATCTACAGGGCATGCTTTATGGCATAGGTTGCAGCCGATGCAGTCTTTTTCATCAACTTCTGCAACAAGAACTACATTAGCGTCATCATCACCAGTTGGATCAGCCATTTCAGTTGGCTCAACTTCCATGATTTCGGCTATTTCGAGCATCACAGGTTGACCACCAGGAGGACAAAGGTTGATTGCCGCCCCTTCTTCAACTACTGCTTGTGCATAGGCTCCGCAACCAGCCATGCCGCACTGACCACAGTTTGATCCTGGTAGTGCGTCACTGACCTGGTCTGTTCTTGGATCGCCATCAACTTTGAATTTTATTGCTGAATACCCCAGCAGCAAACCAAATAGTGCTGCGAGTATTCCTAGAGTTAGTATTGGTATTAACATATCAGTATCTTAGCTCCTTCGTATGGTGAGGATTGTTGTCTTTGCAGGATTAAACTAACCCTGAAAATCCCATGAACGCCAATGACATTAGACCAGCAGTGACAAATGCAATTGCTGGGCCTTTGAATGGACGGGGAACGTCTGCTGCTGTAATGCGTTCTCTCATTGCTGCGAAAAGAATAAGCGCAAGTGAGAACCCAATTGATGCTCCAAAACCATAAAGTGCTGATGCAAGGAAGCCGTTTCCTTCTTGTACATTAAGAAGAGCTACGCCTAGTACTGCACAGTTTGTGGTGATCAGAGGAAGGAATATGCCCAGAAGTTGGTAAAGTACTGGGCTAGTTTTTCTGATCGCCATCTCGGTAAAACCTACTACAACAGCAATTACCAAAATAAAGGCAATAGTGCGCAGGTATTCAATTTCGAGTGGAATCAGTAAGAATTGATTCATTAAATATGCGAGAATCGCAGATAAGGTTAGTACAAATGTTGTAGCAAATGCCATACCTGTTGCGGTTTCAACCTTTGTCGATACTCCCATGAATGGGCAAATTCCCAAGAATCGTACCAGAACAAAGTTGTTAACCAGAATGGTGCTAACCAAAATGATGACGTATTGGCTCATACCTTTTCCTTCCGACGGAACTTTCCGCCACTTGTTGGGTCAATAAATCTAATGCGATTTATTGAATATTGACTTACAAGAGCAGTGAAAATAACTTTTTCGCGCTGCTCCGATTAGCATAAACCACCATGCTCTTTGTCAACTTACAGCCTAAAATAGATAGTGGTTAAATATTAAACATCCTGTAAAACCAATGCCTTAAGCGATAAGATCAGTTTAAGACATAATCCTTAAATCTTTGGCGCGGCTATTTTACCCGCATTCCTGGTTGAGCGCCAGTATCCGGCTCTAATATCCATAGCTCTTTACCGCCTGGTCCAGCAGCTAAAACCATCCCTTCAGACATGCCGAAGCGCATCTTGCGTGGTTTTAGGTTTGCCACCATGACGGTTAGCTTTCCTTCAATATCTTCAGGATTATACGCGGATTTAATGCCTGCGAAGACATTGCGAGATTCACCGCCTAAATCCAGAGTAAGTTGCAAAAGTTTATCTGCACCTTTTACGTGTTCTGCTTTAACTATCTTGGCAATGCGTAGGTCAATTTTTGCAAAATCATCGAACTCAATTTCAGGGCTGATTGGGTCATCTGCAAGAGGACCAGTCAACTGAACTTTTTCTTCTAAACTATCTTTCGATGCTTCAAGCATCTTCTCTATGCTCTCTGGGTCGATTCTAGTTATAAGAGGTTTAAACTTATTTATCTTATGGTCGAGCAGAGGAGTGCCAATATCACTCCATGTAAGTGGGTTAATATTTAGAAATGCTTCAGTCTTCTCTGCAATCTTGGGCAGCACAGGCTTAAGATATATGATGAGAATGCGGAACATATTTAGTCCCATAGAGCAGCTATCCTGCACCTCTTTCTCTTTGCCTTCCTCTTTAGCAAGAATCCAAGGCTTCTTTTCATCAATATACTGGTTAGCTAGGTCAGCAAGGTGCATTATTTCGCGTACAGCCCTAGAAAACTCTCGATTTTCGTAGTTTTCAGCAATTGTATCGGCAGTTTTTACAAAGGTGTCAAATAACTCGGGGGCATCAATGTCTGCGGACAAAACACCATCAAATTTTTTGGTGATAAAGCCTGAGCAGCGGCTAGCAATATTAACGAGCTTTCCAACAACATCTGAGTTTACCCGATTGGTAAAATCATCAAGATTCAGGTCTAGATCGTCAATGTTATTGCTTAGTTTAGCTGTAAAATAGTAGCGTAGATATTCAGGATTAAGGTGGTTAAGGTAGGTGCGGGCCTTGATGAAAGTGCCGCGCGATTTCGACATCTTTTGACCTTCGACAGTTAAGAATCCGTGAGCACATATTTGGGTCGGGGTTCTAAAACCGGCACCTTTTAGTAAGGCTGGCCAAAACAGGGCGTGGAAGTAAATGATATCTTTGCCGATGAAATGGTACACCTCTGTTTCAGATGCATCCTCACTCCAGTATTGATCAAAATCAACACCGCTTTTTTCGCAGTAGTTTTTAAAGCTGGCCATATACCCTATTGGAGCATCCATCCATACATAAAAGTATTTCCCAGGAGCATCTGGTATTTCAAAGCCAAAGTATGGAGCATCACGCGAGATATCTTTTTCACGTAGCCCTTCTTGAAATAGCTCGTTTAGTTTATTTGAAACGCTATCCTGCACATGCCCTTCTCGAGTCCAATTAGCGAGGAAATCCTCAAAGTTATCCAGTTTAAATGAATATACAAGAGAGTCTTTTTCAACAGGTTTGGCGCCAGAAACAACAGAGTAAGAATTTTTTAATTCAACAGATGAATAAGTTGCAGCACAAACTTCACAGTTATCACCGTATTGGTCTTTTGCTCCACACTTGGGGCACTCACCCTTTATGTATCTCTCCGGAAGGAACATATTTTCCACAGGGTCATATGCCTGAGTAATAGTTTTAGAGTTTATGTGGCCATTTTTTTGTAGTTGCTTATATATATAGGAGGACAGTTCACGGTTTTCTTCTGAGTGAGTTGTGTAGTAGTTATCGAACTCAATCTGGAACTCAGTAAAGTCGCTAATGTGTTCTTCATGTACTTTGGCAATAAGTTCCTCAGGAGTTGTTCCCTCCTCTTTGGCTTTAAGCATAATAGCCGTGCCATGAGCATCATCAGCGCAAACATAAATGCAATCGTTGCCGTATAATTTTTGAAATCTAACCCAAATATCGGTTTGAATATATTCGACCAGGTGGCCTATGTGGATAGGGCCATTTGCATATGGCAGGGCGCTGGTAACTAGTATCTTACGTTTTTTATCACTCATAGGAATAAGCCTGATTGTGTCTCATATATAAAGTCGCCGTATTATGCCAGATTAGTTCTGAATTTTCATGAGAATATGAATTAGTAAAGGTATATAGGTTTAATATTTATGTGAATGATTCAACGTCTGTCTCCGCAAGAGTTTTAGATTATTACTATACTAGAGTAATTGGTGTTTTGATTTTGGAAGGTTTTTTTATGAGTGAAGTAACCCTGGACGCTGTAGGTCATGCAATTGCATCTTATTATGACCCGCATTTGAAAGAAGATTTGGTTTCAGCTGATGTAGTTAAAGATATTGAGGTAGTTGAAGGAGACGTGCTGGTAGATTTGTCTTTTGGTTTTCCTGTTAAAAGATATAAGAGTCTAGTGCAACAAGAATTACAAGGGCAAATTTCCGAAGTTCCTGGAGTGAAAGGGGTCAGGGTTGATGTTGGATGGAAAACCACATCTCATAAGGTGCAGTCCGGGAAAAAACCGTTTCCTTCAATTGCCAACATAATACTGGTAGCTTCAGGGAAAGGCGGGGTTGGTAAAACAACTGCAACAGCCAATCTGGCTATCTCTTTAGCCTACGAGGGGGCAAAGGTTGGAGTGCTAGATGCCGACATCTATAGTCCATGCATTGCCCATGCTTTCGGCATAGTTAATAGAAAAGGCGGTGATTTGCAGGCCGAGGTTATGGAGCCAGTAAGCTGTTTTGGAGTGAAAATTTCATCAATTGGTAATATGGTTGCAGCTGATGTGCCGATGCTTTGGGGTGGTGGACATGTTACTAAAGCAATAGATCAGCTGATGTTCCGCACCAGCTGGGGAGAGTTGGATTATTTGCTAATAGATTTGCCCGCAGGGTCGGGTGATATTCATAAAGCCATATTTAAATATATCCCCATTAGTGGGGCAGTTATTGTAACTACCCCGCAAGATCTGGCAGTGCAAAGTGCTGTTAGAACAATACAAATGTTAAAAATGTCAGGCGTGACTACTATAGGTATGATTGAAAATATGGCTGTGAGCACGTGCCCTTCTTGTTCGAATCATCAGGCTATATTTGGGGAGTCAGGTGGTCAAAAGCTGGCAAAGAAATACGGAATTGACATTGTTGGCAGCTTACCGTTAAATATTCGCCTGCGGCAGGATATTGATAACGGTAGGCCGACAGTAATAGCCGATCCTTGTGGGCAATTAGCGCGGGTATATCGTGAAATTGCAGTGAATATGATGGCAACGTTATCTAAGCAACCTTCTCATATGTAATAGATAAATAGGAATAATAATGTCAATCAAATCGGATAAGTGGATAAGGCGCATGGCTGCCGAAGGTATGATAGAGCCTTTTGAGGCTGGACAAGTTAGGCATGATGCGGATGGTAGAAAATTAATATCTCATGGAACATCAAGTTATGGATATGATGTTAGGTGTGCAGAAGAGTTTAAAATATTTACCAATATTAATTCCGCGATAGTTGATCCAAAAAACTTCGATGAAAATAGTTTTGTAGATGTTAAATCTGATGTGTGCATTATTCCTCCAAACTCTTTTGCGTTGGCTCGAACTGTCGAATACTTTAGGATTCCAAGAGATGTATTGACCATTTGTTTGGGTAAATCTACCTATGCAAGGTGTGGAATTATTGTAAACGTAACCCCGCTTGAACCTGAGTGGGAAGGGCATGTGACGCTGGAATTTTCCAATACGACTACGCTCCCAGCAAAAATTTACGCTAATGAAGGTGTAGCGCAAATGTTGTTTTTTGAATCTGATGAAACTTGCGAGACCTCATATAAGGATCGTGGTGGTAAATACCAAGGGCAAGAGGGCGTAACATTGCCAAAAGCCTAAATATTTTCAGCCCATTGAGCGTAGTCGAAGTGAATGAAAATATTTTTTAACACAATTGACTTCGACTGCGCTCAGTCGACTTGTGTTAAAAAAGCCCGCTAAAAATTAGCGGGCTTTTTTTATTGAAGAGAGCTAAATGTTATAGGTTGTAGCCAGTCTCTTCGTGTTCAGCGGTATCAAGACCTTGGGTTTCAATATCTTCTGAAACTCTCAGTCCTTTGGTTAGAGCTCCGGTTACTTTAAGGATGATATAAGTTGCTATTACGGTGTATGTAATTGTGCTGATAACGCCAAGTGCCTGTACCCCAAGCTGGCTTGTCATATCCATCCCTTCCACATATCCAATGCCGCGAAAAACACCTAGCCCAGCTGAAGCAAAAACCCCTGCCATTATAGTGCCAATGATTCCACCAACCCCATGTACTGGAGAAACATCAAGAGAATCATCTAGCTTAAGCTTTTGTTTGACGAAGATGGTGCAGTTAAAGCAAACAAATCCAGCAATAAGTCCAATCACCATGCCGCCAGCAGGGCCGACAAAGCCTGAAGCAGGTGTAATGGTTCCAAGTCCGGCAACCATTCCCGTTACCGCACCAAGGGCGCTTGGCTTGCCAAATTTGATCCATTCTAGTGCGACCCAGGCAATAGCTCCTGCTGCTGCAGACATGTGGGTAACAAGGATAGCCATGCTGGCGGTTGAGTCAGCTGCTAATGCGCTACCGCCATTGAAGCCGAACCATCCAACCCAAAGCATGCCTGCGCCAGTAATAGTCATAGTTAGATTGTGAGGCGTCATTGGGGTTTTGGGGAAGCCATTTCTATTACCTATAACTAAGGCCGCAACTAATGCTGCAGTTCCAGCAGTAATGTGCACAACAATTCCGCCGGCGAAATCAAGAACTCCCATCTCCTGTAACCAGCCGCCACCCCATACCCAGTGACATACTGGAGCATATACAACAACTAGCCAAATGCAGCTAAAGATAAGCATCGCAGAAAATTTCATTCGTTCTGCAAATGCTCCAATGATGAGAGCTGGTGTGATGATGGCAAAGGTAAGTTGGAACATTGAGAACGTGGTTTCATTAATGGTGGTTCCATCTTGGATCCCATTATTTAATAGATCCCCAAGAAAAGCTTTGTCAAAACCGCCAATAAATCCATTTAAAGAGCCTCCATCGCTAAAGCATAGGCTGTAAACAAAGCCGAGCCAAAGGATAGAAACAACACATGTTATAGCAAAACATTGCATTAGAATTGAGAGAACGTTTTTGGAGCGGACAAGGCCGCCGTAAAATAGTGATAATCCAGGTATAGTCATAAATAGCACCAATGCAGTCGATGCTAATATCCAAGAAGTATTGCCACTATCAGTTACAGCTTCAGCGGCAAATAATGATGTAGAGGTGAGCGCCAAGATTAAAGTTAAAAATGATTGAGAGTATCTTTTAAGCATTTGTATACCTATGTATAAAATTTTAAAAATTTAGTTTAAACGGCTTCAGAGCCAGTTTCTCCTGTGCGAATTCTTATGACTTCAGTCAGCTCAGTTACAAAAATCTTCCCATCACCTATTTTGCCTGAGTTTGCAGTGTTGGCTATGGTTTCTATTGTTTGCTCCAAAAGGTCATCATTTATAGCAATTTCAACTTTTATTTTGGGAAGAAAATCGACGACATATTCAGCTCCTCGATACAGTTCTGTGTGCCCTTTCTGGCGACCAAAGCCCTTAACTTCAGTCACTGTAATGCCTTGAACCCCGATGTCGGATAGGGCTTCACGAACATCATCAAGTTTAAATGGTTTGATGATAGCGGTAATGAATTTCATATGGTTTCCTTAGCGTGCATGAGAGTTAAGTCCAATAAAGCAAGTGGTATGCCAAAACGGAGCGTAGATAAGAAATGCTAGTAATAATAAGGGTTGAAGTGTGTAAAGAAGGGGCATAAAAATAAAAAAGATAAAAAGTCGATGCATGAGTGGTGCGTTTATACTCAGGGATGCAATATATTGGTGCACCAAGAAAGAGTGATGAGAATGAGTCATGTGTATTTAGCAATAGTGGTGTTGCATAATAAGCAATGAGTGAGCGTTATGATGGAAGTGGTATCAAATAGGCAGTCGGCTGCTGGTTGAAGTAATAGTATAAAAATTAAAGGTTTAATGTTTGCTTGTAATTGCGCTGAAGATTGACCGAGATAAAATTATAAAATTATTGCTGTTAACTGTTGACACGCGGCGACTGTTAAGGAAGAATATCGCCCTTCTAGGCATGGAGGGGTTCCCGAGTGGTCAAAGGGGGCAGACTGTAAATCTGCTGGCTCCGCCTTCGAAGGTTCAAATCCTTCCCCCTCCACCATGCCATCACAGCACGTGTGGTATGAGCAAGAAGGGCTGCGGGTGTAGTTCAATGGTAGAACTTCAGCCTTCCAAGCTGAATACGTGGGTTCGATTCCCATCACCCGCTCCAAAATAATTCAAGCTCATATAGCTCAGTTGGTAGAGCACTTCCTTGGTAAGGAAGAGGTCATCGGTTCAACTCCGATTATGAGCTCCATGCAGTATAGTAGACAGAATTTAAGAATGTGTAAGTGGCGTTTGCTGCATTTTGGTTAACTTGACTAATAGAACGAGGTTGTCTGATGTCTAAAGAAAAATTTGAAAGAAACAAACCGCACGTAAACGTCGGCACAATCGGTCACGTTGACCATGGTAAAACAACTTTGACAGCTGCCTTAACGAAAGTATCGGCAGAGGCTATGGGCAGTGAGTTTAGTGATTACGCTGATATTGATAATGCTCCTGAAG
>JAWSVA010000009.1:0-315095 GCA_033852155.1 Gammaproteobacteria bacterium
GTTTCCCCGGACAGTAGTGCGCCTGCGCGGGAATGACGTAGTGGGGAGCGGAAATTACACACTGAGTGAGCGGGAATGACGAGCAATAATATTGCTAAAGATCAATCACATATACATAACAGGTAAATACATAGGAACTATTAACAGAAAAAACATAATCAAAGCTATCACCAGACCAATCCAAACATATCTAAACTGCTTTCTTTGATATTGACCTGATGTATCAGTAAAAAATACAACTCTAAAGCTTGATATCAGCGGTACTAAAAGAAACACTGCCGAATACTGGTAGGATTTTAAAGATAGTATCGTTAAAGAAGGCAGCTCTGCTCCCATACCTTTAAATAGTTCTTCAAACTCAGGGATAGCAAAATATATTAACCCATAAATTAATATTGAAAGTATGGTCAAAAGCACGGCAAAAAAACTAATCACTTTGCTTCGCTTTATCTCTGTTATATCTTTTGAAACCGTATCTGGTGTTACATAAGGGTTTTCAACATTATCCATAATTTTTCCCCACTATTTATTCATTAATGCCAACTCTAGCCTAACAATAATATTTTATCTACATAAGATCTGTGGTAGATCGATCAATGGGGTCAACGGTGCAATGCGCTCATTCTTCACTTATTGACACCCTACAGAACTGACACCAAGATTATCGAGATTCCCGCCTTTTTCTAGTTGATTTTAACGTTTGCTCTTTTGAATGCCTTAAGGAGCGGGTCAGTTTCTGCAAACCTTTGTGCAAACATTGCATCTGTAAGTGAATTCGCTGCTGCTTGTACGTCTTTTATACTCACATTCCCGTTTGCGCCATTTTGAACCAGCGCGGCTCTGATTTCTTGATTGCTTGTATAGTCCAACGGGGTGTATCCATCATTATCAGCAGCATTTATATCTGCGCCGTTTTTGTGTAAGAGAGCAATTATCATCCCATTACCGGCTATGGCCGCATAATGCATTGCTGTTAAACCTAGGGAGTTCTTTGCGTTGACGTCGGCGCCTTTTTCCATGAATTTTTTGGGTATCAAATAATTTGGTGAACAAATGGATAACATCAGTGGCGTTGTACCATCAGGCCCTGGGGTGTTGATGCCGTCTCTTCCCAAGCCTATGACTTCCGCTGCATATGAAAAACTGTCCTGCTGTAGGGCATAAACCAGAGCGGTAATTCCATCTTTATTTTTTTTGTTAAAATCAGAACCGTAACGCAAAGCTATCTGCATTACTGATTCATTATTATTGTCGATAGCCGCAAATAGCTGTTTAAGGTTAGGCATTTTAAACAGCCTGATATAGTTATCCACGAAAAAATCTTTTATATCGCCGAAAAAACATTGAATATCATACAAATCCATACCAGCTCCTAAAATCCATACCAGCTCCTAAAATCCATACCGACGCCTAAAATCCATACCAGCTTCTATATATTCTTATTCTCTTCATATCTTACTTGCAGTTGAAAATACGGGAACAAATCCCGTTAGAAATATATAACCTCAATCTAGCACGAAATTAATCCGGCTGAAAGATGCTTGGGTCAACGATGCAATGGATTGTTAGCGCTCAAGATTAACCGTTCTAAAATTACTACAAATACTGCATTTTCTCTATTCGTTCATTTATACATTCATATGACCCCATCTCAAACTCTCGACAAACCCATGGTCGATTTTCGTAGATAGAACACATTAATGTATCTCGATCTAAAGCTGAGCACCAACCATCGTCTAAACGCAACATAGATTCTCCCCCATACTCATCAACACAAATATGTTGATGAGGAACATTTGTATCAGAAATAATAAAGACTTCTAAACTACAACAACACGCCTGACAGTTTGAACATGTGACTTCTGGAGTTGGTGCATTTTTTACTTTAATGGTCATAAACAATAATAAACAACGATAAATTCAATGGTCAACAGAATACTATATACTGAAAAATTTCTCGATATCATAGGGCCATAACAGTTGAATATATGTGATTCTCATACATATTTAACCGCCAGCTCCCTATCTAACAACTCTTGATTTAGGTGTTTGCCACCTTGAACAAGTGTTAGAAAATCACCCTCGCCTTTTTTGTAGAAAATGTCGGCTAGATATCTGGTGAATTTGTCGCGCCAGTATGTTTTTATGGCGATGAACTCACACCCCTTTAGTCTTGCTTCAATATAGTCTTTGGCATTTTGGCCATCTTTGGTTTCTATCGCTTTGGCGTTTATCCCTTTGAATCTTAGCTTTTGCACTGTCCAACTATTAAAACCTAGGTCAATATTTACCCATATCGTATCACCGTCGATGATTTCTATTACGTATGCTTTGTAGGTGTAGTGTGGAACCTTTAAATCATCTGTTTCAGTGAAGCGGTAGTTTTTATCGAGCTTTTCGGTTTTGACTATTGCTTCATTTTGTGGGTTTTCGCCTTTGGCATCTGCGAACTGATTCTGGATATAAAATCTGAATCCCAGGTCTATCATGCTTTGGTTTTGTATTTTTTTAAATCGGTATATATATGGCTCACCGCGCTCAACTTTTAGGATTGGAGCGGATGTTTGAAGTGGGACACTTTTGTCCCTTTTGATGAGTTTTTTCAATTCAATAACTGAGAGTTTTTCGGATATGATTTTCTTCTCAAGTGCTTTTCTGACACGGCTTTCCGGCACATGAGTTAGCACACGAATGTGCGACCAACTCAATTGTAAATTCAAATTTACAATCTTTGGATATTTCTCATAAAATTGGACGCTTTCGTATAAGACTATTCTTGCCATATTCAACTCTTGCGCGAGCTGGGCAATTACATATTTTCCATAATCTTCTCGCCCTTCATTCTGCAATAGATGCTGTTTTATATGTTTGCCGACATTCCAGTAAGTGAGCCTTTTCTCTTGCTCCATCGCTAGGTAGGCACGATTTTTTCCGGTTTCTATCTCGGTACGAATTGTTTTCACCAGCGTTTGTACTGCTGGCATAAGTTGTGGTGTTGTTATTTGTTTGTCCATTTGGGGATTATAGGTAATTTGCAGCTGGGCTGTCTATTCTCTTGCGTCCATTAAACTTGCGCCTATTGAAAATGAGGCTTGTCATCATTGCTCTTGAGTAAAAACATCACTGGTCTTGAGTACAAACATCATAATTTAAGAGCTCTTGTTTGACGCAATTACCTCTACTGGCTTACAATCAGCGCCCCTAAACTAATGACGAAATGGATATTTTATGCGCGATCGACTTACTAATTTTTTTGGTTCTAGGTGGGGAATCATATTTGCCGGTGTTGTTATTGGTTTGCTTGCTGGGATTCTGCCTAAATTAGGTAACCCTTCCAATATGGGAGTTTGTGTTGCCTGTTTTGAACGTGATATAGCTGGCGCATTAGGGCTTCATCGTGCTGCAGTCGTACAATATTTGCGCCCGGAGATTCCTGCTTTTGTACTTGGATCTTTATTGGCGGCCTTTATTTTTGGTGAATTTAGAGCCAGAGCCGGCTCTGCTCCTGTTGCTCGTTTCCTCCTTGGTGCTTTTGCGATGATAGGTGCTTTGGTTTTTCTTGGCTGCCCTTGGAGAGGTATTCTCCGTTTGGCGGGTGGCGATCTTAATGCGGTGATTGGACTTGCTGGCCTTGCTCTGGGCATTGGAGTTGGCGCATGGTTTTTAAAACGCGGCTTTACTCTGGGACGTTCACGCAGCACATTTAAGGTTATGGGCTGGATTTTCCCAGGCTTAATGATTGGATTGATAATACTTATTTTCACTACGCCTGGGTTTATCTTTTCTAGTGTAAAAGGACCTGGTGCAATGCATGCTCCTATCCTTATCTCTCTGGCCGTTGGTTTGTTTATTGGTTTTATTGCTCAACGCACAAGATTTTGTACGATGGGGGCAATTCGTGATGCCATTTTAATCAAGGACTTCCATTTGCTTTACGGTCTGGTTGCAATGCTTGTAGTGGCATTTGGTGTAAACCTTGCCCTTGGTCAATTTAATGCTGGTTTTATCACACAGCCAATTGCGCACAGCAACCATCTATGGAATTTTCTGGGAATGATACTTGCCGGTCTTGCATTTGCTCTTGCGGGTGGATGCCCGGGACGACAACTATTTTTATCGGGCGAAGGTGATACCGATTCTAGTATGTTTGTTATCGGTATGATTGTCGGAGCTGGATTCGCGCATAATTTCTTATTGGCGGCAAAGCCAGACAAAATAGTTGCAGAGGTGCTTCAGGTTGGTGGCCCTGGTTTTAATGGTCAGATTGCTGTTGTTATCGGTTTGATATTTTGTGTGATTTTGGGTTTCACTATGCGTGAAAAATTCAAATAGAGAGGAATGATTATGAAGAGTATAGATGTAAGAGGGTTTTCATGCCCGGAGCCAGTAATCCGCAGCAAAGCTGCATTAAAAGACCTGCCTCAAGGTGAAACCTTGAGCATACTCGTTGATACTGTAACTGCGCGTGAAAATATTATACGTGCGGTTGGTTCAAAGAATTGTTCTATCGCTATTAAAGATGGTTCTGCTGAGGGAAGTTCTGCTGAAAAAGACAGTGGTGAATTTGAAATATTAATCACTAAGAAGTCTTAATCTGTGCAATCCTCCTCTCATATTTATATGGATAATGCTGCGACATCATGGCCGAAACCATCTAATGTTAGCGCTGCGATAACTCATTATATTGAGCATGTTGGCGCTAATCCTGGTCGTAGCGGTCATAGTCTTTCAATTGAAGCTGGGCGGATAGTTGAATCAGCAAGAGAATCGATAGCTGAGCTTTTCGGCATGAATAATCCGCTGCAGGTTGTTTTTAGTTCTAACGGTACTGAGGCCATTAATCTGGCATTGTATGGATTACTACGCCCCGGAGACCATGTAATAACCAGCTCAGTTGAGCATAACTCGGTGATGCGCCCTCTGCGTCATCTACAAGAGGGTGGCGTTGAGTTAACGGTTGTTGACTGTGAAGCAGATGGTACTTTGGATTGCTCGTTGATTGAGGCGGCAATCAAACCAAACACTACCCTTATTGCTCTTAACCATGCATCAAATGTTATTGGAACATTGCTGCCGATAACTGAAGTTGGTTGTATCGCAAGAAAGCACAATTTATTAATGCTAGTGGATACTGCCGCTACCGCTGGTACTGTCCCTATTGATATGAATAAAGATTGCATAGATCTTCTGGCATTTACTGGTCATAAATCACTTTTAGGCCCAACTGGGACTGGTGGATTGGCACTTGGTGAGCGCGTTGATATCTCTCACTTGCGCCCCTTGAAAAGAGGCGGAACCGGAAGTAAGTCAGAATGTGAAGAGCAGCCAACAGTACTACCGGACATCTTCGAAAGCGGAACCCTTAATGTTATGGGGTTAGCTGGTCTTGATGCTGGGGTAAAGTGGGTTTTGGAAAAAGGGGTCGAGTCGATTCAGAATTCCCATCGGGAAATTTCACGCTTTATCCTAAATGGTCTGAGTGATATAGCTGGCGTTAAAGTCTATGGGACGATGGATTCTAAGCGGCAGGTTGATACCATTTCATTTAATATCGATGGTTTATCCCCATCTGAAGCTGGGTTTATTTTAGATGAGGAGTTTGATATCCAGTGCCGCATCGGTCTGCATTGCTCCCCAGCTGCACATAAGACGATTGGTACTTTCCCCGATGGAACCATACGCTTTGCACCGGGGATTTTCACTACTGAACAAGACTTAGCCAAGGCAATTGATGCAGTCAGACAGATATCCCGGAGGGCACTGTGACAGTTAGAAATATAGCGACAGACAAAAATAATGTGACAGTTGAAAATCTTGTAGTAATTCTGTTCCATACTAGCAATCATGCATTCAGAGCTGAAAAGGTTCTAAAAGACCATGATATCTGTTGTAAGCTTGTCCCTGTTCCTCGTCATCTTAGCTCTGATTGCGGTGTATGTGCGCGTATTGATGCTTCTAAAAAAGATGATGCTGTGCAGATCTTAACAACTGCGCATGTTGAAACTACTGGAATTCATGTTATCTAGTAAGGGGGTTAGCCAAAAAACGCCGACACAACACCAAAAGGCTGCAGTTTCCCGCAGCCTTCCCATTTTCATCATTCTTATAACAGGCAGTCTTCTTATATCAGGCAGCTACTAGGCAGCTTTCTTACCTATTTCTTCATGATGCTTATCACCTTTATGTTCAAGCACATCAATTTCTTGGTTGATAGGAATACTTTTAGGCTTCATTTTCTCCGGTATTTCTTTAACCAAACTAATAGTTAATAGTCCATTATGAAGGTCTGCACCAGTAACTTCTACATAATCAGCAAGATCAAATTTACGCTCGAATGAACGATTAGCTATGCCTTGATGTAGATATTTATGCTCAAGATTTTTAGCTTTTTTACTGCCAATAGTGAGCACTCCTTTTTCTACGTTAATATCTAATTCACTTTTATCGAAGCCTGCTACAGCCAAAGCAATGGTGTAGCGGTTGTCATCAAGCATTTCAATATTATAAGGTGGATAACCAACTGTAACAGCTTCGCCGTTCATAACGTCATCCAAAAGTGATGCAAAACGATCAAAGCCTATGGTGTTTCGGTAAAGTGGGGTTAAGTCTAATGATTTCATGATATATCCTCCTTAGAAGCAATACATATAAATCAACGTCCAGCCAGAAAAATTTAAAATAACAAAATCCATAGCTTTCCAATAATTTAGACAATTATTGGCACCTAAAGTTTATGGTTTAAATGCGCTTTTCCAGTACTTTTTCCGGCAAAAATCATTCACCCTCTAAAGGTAAAAACTATCCTGAGCCAACAACATAAAACAATAAAAATTC
Source organism: Gammaproteobacteria bacterium (assembly GCA_033852155.1). Lineage (GTDB taxonomy): Bacteria > Pseudomonadota > Gammaproteobacteria > QZLD01 > QZLD01 > QZLE01. The sequence goes on from JAWSVA010000009.1 coordinate 6,835, forward strand.
ATTTGATGAGATAACTTTACGATTAAAATATTACGGATAAATTACGATTTTATTACAAGAATGTTACATATTCTGCACATAAAAAAAGGGCAGTAATGAAACTGCCCTCTTATAAATCAGTAATGGCTTTTGCTGATTAAATGTACTGACTAAATGTTTTTTGCTTGCTCGATTGCTGAACCAATATAGGTCCACGGTGTTAGGTCTATCAAGCTTTGCTTTGCTTCTGCGGGAAGATCTATCCCTTGCAAGAATTCTGCTATTACTTCTTTAGAAATTGTCTTACCACGAGTTAACTCTTTTAGTTTCTCATATGGTTTTTCAATCCCGTGACGACGCATTACTGTTTGGATTGCTTCTGCTAGAACTTCCCAGCTATTATCCAGATCTTTTCTGATATTTGCTTCATTTACTTCTAGCTTGTCAATCCCTTTAATAAGCGACTGTAGGGCAATTTCTGTGTGTGCAAAACCCACACCTACGTTTCTTAGTACTGTTGAATCTGTAAGGTCACGCTGCCATCTTGAAATTGGAAGTTTAGAACCAAGGTGTGCAAATATTGCATTCGCAATACCTAAGTTGCCCTCTGCATTTTCAAAGTCAATTGGGTTAACTTTATGTGGCATTGCTGAAGAGCCAACCTCTCCTGCTACTACTCTTTGCTTGAAGTATCCTAGTGAAACATAGCTCCATACATCGCGACTTAAATCAATAAGGATGGTGTTGTAACGCGCTACTGCATCAAATATCTCTGCTAAATAATCATGTGGCTCGATCTGAGTTGTATATGGGTTCCAATCTAGGCCTAGGTTGGTTACAAACTTCTCGGCGTGGTCTGCCCAATCTACTTCTGGGTACGAAATCATGTGAGCGTTGTAGTTTCCTACTGCACCATTGATTTTGCCCAAGATTGGAGTGTTAATGATGTATTCTCTTTGGCGCTCTAAACGATAAACAACATTAGCCATCTCTTTGCCAAGTGTTGTTGGCGAAGCTGTTTGACCATGGGTACGTGAAAGCATTGGAATAGCTGCATAGTTAATAGCCATATCCTTAATTGCTTTATTTACCAAATCTATATCTTGAATCAGAACCTGGTCTCTTACTGCTTTAAGCATTAGTGCATAAGATAGGTTGTTGATATCTTCTGAGGTACATGCAAAATGGATGAACTCTGTTATCGCTACCAGTTCTGGATTATCTGCGATCTCTTCTTTTAAGAAGTATTCAACTGCTTTTACATCGTGGTTTGTTGTCTTCTCTATCTCTTTTACGCGCTCTGCATCGTCAATTGAGAAGTTTTCAATAATGTCATTTAGAAACAAGTTTGCTGCATCAGATAACGGTGTAACTTCGGTGATTTTGTCATTTTCAGCTAGAGCTTGCAGCCAACGAATCTCTACCAAAACACGAAAGTGTATCAGACCAAACTCACTGGTAAATGGGCTAAGCTTAGTAGTTTTGCTGTGATATCTACCATCGATTGGGGATATTGCTATTAAAGAATTGATAGTGCTCATTCTGCTTCTTCGCTCTCTTGGGTTTCTATACTATTGGGATGATTGGCTCATAATTGGTACTAGGGTAATATATTAATTCATGGCTAGAATCCATGACTAATTTTTACTCTAACTCAAATTATCTAAAACTTTCAAATACACTGATTTTTTTGAGGCCGTGTATTATCATAAAAAAAGAGACAAAAATCACCTTTTATGCAGGATTTTTATCTCTTTTATCTATTAACAACTTAGATCAAACTAATTATTCAGCTATTTTCTTCTTTTCTGAATAGTCTTTTCCGCTTATAACATCAATTTTACGCAGCTTCTTTAGTGCCATCTTATTTCCTTGTTCTGCAGCCTTTGACCACCAATTAATGGCTTCAATCGCATCACGTTGCACACCACCTAGCCCGCGGTGATAAATTCTTCCAACATTGTATTGAGCATCATGAATCCCAGCCTCTGCAGCGACCATATAGTATTTATATGCTCTACGCATATTTTTTATAACACCCTCACCTTTCTTATACATTCCTGCGAGTTTATAGCTTGCGTTAACATTATTTAGATCTGCACCTTTAGTAAGCCATTTAACTGCGCGCATAAAATCACGATCTATTCCAATTCCATTCAAATACATCATGCCAAGTTCGTAGCACGCTTCTGGTTGTTCTTTATTTGCAGCGCGATATAACCAAGTGAATGCAACCTGGTCACTTTGTGATACAACTAACCCCTTTTTGTAGAATCTTCCAACTGAATATTGACCATCTGGGTCACCATTTGAAGAGGCTTTCTCATACCATTTAAGAGCCTCACGCAAATCAGGCTTCTCACCTATTAACCCTTTCTCATATGCATCACCAATACGGTATTGTGATACCCCGTCATTATTATCGGCAGCTTTTTGGTAATGCTCTAAGGCCTTTTTAATATCTTTCTCTATCCCCCACCCCTGAAAGTACATGGCACCAAGGTATCTGTGCGAGCCAATATTTCCCAGCTCTATTGCCTTGGAGAATAAAGCCAACGCTTTTTTATCGCTTTGCCTTACCCCGTAACCATTTAAATATAAAATAGCTAAATAATGATGCGATGCTGCATCACCTTTTTTAGCTGCTTTTTTAAACCAACGGGCAGCTTTTGAATAACTTTGTTTTACCCCCTCGCCGGCTTCATACATCTCACCAAGGTTACGCATAGCTGTAACATTCCCAGCTTCTGCTGATTTTTTATACCATTCAAATGCACGGTTGTAGTTTTTGGGAATCCCTTTTTTCCCGGTATGATAGATGACAGCAAGATTTATCTGAGCTGCATGATTTTCTTTAGCTGCTGCTTTCTCAAACCATTTAACTGCTTTTACGGTGTTTTTAGCAACAGCTTCACCATGAAGATACATGTATCCAAGTTGAAATTGGGAATCAACATCACCACTTTTGGCTAACTTAAAAAATATATTAAAAGCCTTACGGTATTCGCCGGTCTTATATACATCCATCCCTTCAGAAAAATCTACTGCGAACAGATTAGATGAAAACAGTATCAAAACTATTACTATTAACTTACGCATAACTTTTATGACATCCCTTTACTTTTGTTTACTCAATAAATATAGTCAATTTAGCCCTAATTTTTTTTAAATGTCCGGAATTACCACCCCTTTTAAAATATTCCAACCAATTTTATCTCGATAATTAAACTAATTTAATACTCTATAAAGCGGATATCTAATGAAGATAAGTTATAACTCCCCCACCATATTAACCTTCTCATTTATTGCAGTAGCTATCCAAATAGTTGCATCTACTGCCTTCCCATCTATATCTCATAGTTTCTTCTCTGTAGGCGCTTCATTTGAGCCTTTAAGCCCATTCTGGTATTTCAAACTAGGGTCGCATGTACTCGGTCATTCAGGCTGGTCCCACTTGCTTGGAAATATCACTTATATACTGCTTTTAGGCCCTTTATTAGAGGAAAAATACGGCTCAAAAAACCTGTTATGGATGATGATGATTACGGCAGTAATTACTGCCATTATTAACATAACTCTCTTTTCAACTGGTTTATTGGGTGCAAGCGGCATTGTATTTATGCTTATATTATTAGGTTCAATAACGGATATTCGCCAAGGCGAAATACCTCTGACATTTATTCTTATTGCAGTAATCTTTATCGGAAATGAGCTTATCTCTATTTTCCAAGATGATAATGTTTCGCAGATGGCTCATATTGCAGGTGGTTTAATTGGAGGCACTTTTGGGTTTTTTATAGTCAAACCAAAAAAGGCAACGAGTAGTTTTTATACATAATTAGTAAAATATATTACTTAGTTTCACATAAAAAAAGCTATGACTCACTTCTGTCATAGCTTTTTCCACTTCAGGGATCTTTTTAGTAGGATTCTAGTCCTTACTATCTCTAATTTTTTCAGAATATTGTTGAATCAAAGTAGCTAGCTCTTTGTTATCTAGATTTACGTTGTGCAGAATTTGTCTTACAAAATCATTCTGGTCAACCAAGTATTCTCGTAATCCGTTTGTATCTTTGATCTCAGAAAAATCAGAAACTCTACTAGCCATCAGATTAGTATAACTTTTCATTCTCTTAAGCTGGTAATCAGTAAGCGATTCAATCAATTCAAATGAAGTAGAATTTATATTAGCTAACTGTTCGATAAAAGATTTAGCCATGCTATCGGCTCCTCATTATTATTTAGGCCTAATTTAAGAATAGTTAACTTTATAAAATATGCAAAGAATTGCAAAGGAGTGAAAACATCATGGGGGGAAATAAAGAGGAAAAATGGCGCGCCCGGAAGGAGTCGAACCTCCGACCACCTGGTTCGTAGCCAGGTACTCTATCCAGCTGAGCTACGGGCGCACTGCATTGAGGTGGCAGATTATGTTAGAAAACATGATTAACGTCAACAAAAAAATTCAAAATTTTTTAATCTCATTTAAAAACCCTAAAAATAATATCGCTAGAATTAAGTTAGCAGCATCCGCTTCTCACTCTGAGAAAAAACCTTATTACTACCTACTATTCAGTGTTTTTTGGTCTAAAATAATATCTTATATGAAAAGTAACTTATGGGTAGCTTTTAAGTTTATTGATAGCTTCTAAGTACGAACGCAAAGGTAAGATTCATTATGAGTGCAAAGAACAATAAAGTATTAATCGCGGTCAATAACTCAGATCTCATTAAAAGCATTGTGGACAGTATAAAAAACAGTAATATTGATTTCACTCTCAAAGTGGATTTAGATGAAATAATTACTGCTTTTAACCAGGAAGAATATACTTCTATCGTCATAGAGGACCATTTTCTCGAAAAACAAGAGATGGTAACTGCCTTAAAAGCCCAACTTGCTACTAAAAATCGAACCATTCCAATACTCATAGTCTCTGAAAAAAACACCCCTGTTGATTTTCATATTTCGAAAGACCAAATATCCCACCAGATATTTACAGGATGTATACAAAACAATCTGATTGAAAAAATAAAAACCTATAGTGAGCTATTTAACCTACGCAATCAAAATCAAGAGTTAGAGCAGCAAAGAAATGAGGCTCAACAGAAAGCAATATATTTACAAACAAATATGGATGAAATTATTGACACTAAAATCTCAATAATTGCAGCTGAAAAAGAAAAAGTTGTTGCATTAGATAGATCTAAATCTGAATTTTTTGCCAAAAAATCTCATGGGCTCAGAAATGCATTACACGGTATTCTTAGCTTTGCTAAAATTGGGTTAGCGAAGCACGAATCCAGTCCAGCAGAAAAAATCAAAGAGTACTTTGAATATATTAATGAAAGTGGTCATAAACTACAGCATATGCTTGATGATTTAGTGGATTTAGCCAGGCTTGAATGCGGAAGAATTGAACTTGAATTTCAATCACAAAAGATAAATAAAATCATCAAACAATCATTGGATAACCTTAATACTCTATTAACTGAAAAAAACATATTAGTTGATATAAGCATACAAGAAGTTGATTCAAAAATAGTTTGCGATAAAAACCTGATGGTACAACTATTTGACAAACTGATTTGTAATGCAGCCACATACTCTGATAACGATAAAAAAATTAATATCTTATTTCAAGATACCACTATCAACGGTGAATTAGCCCTTGAGATATCAATTTGCGACCAAGGTCATGGTTTTAATCGTCCAGCTGAAACAGTTTTTCAAAAATACTATTTCAATGATGATAATGACAATAATCCAGATGGAACTGGGCTAGGATTATCTATCTGCAGTGAAATATTAACAATTCATAATGGAAAAATTGTTTTAGAACAAACAGGAACAGAAGGAAGCTGCATAAAAGTCACCATTCCCTACGACCATTCGGACAAACAACCAATAGATTATAGTTCTGATAGTAATCGCGCTGTTACAAAAATATTGCAGGCTCCAACTATTGAATTTGATGATATGCCATCTGAAGAGATATTGATAAAAGATACGCCTATTGAAGAAGTATCGATTAAAGAAGCGTCAATTATAGAAACTGCAACTGAAGAGGAACTGATTAAAGAGGTGGCCATTAAAGAAGAAACTACAACAGAAAAAACAAATGACCAAGCATCGACAGAATACTCGAATGTTGAGTTGTTTTAATTTAAAAACAACTCAATATAAAACATATGGTTAATGAAAATTTTCAACATCTAATCTAGCGATAAGTTCATCAATTTTCTCATGGTCTGCTTTTTTTACCGCAATTTCATCAGCACCAGCTAAAGATATACCATCCATCAAATCTGTAATCATCTCTAATGCTTCTACAAAAGCCGATAGATGAGCTCCAGTTTTATCCGTAAACTGCAGTAATCCTAATGACTGCTCAATTGATGCTTCAATACCATTCGAATCATTATTTGCTAAAGCCAGCTTTGCCTGCTGTAATAAATCACAAACCGTGTCGCTGTTCCGCTCCACTACATCTTTTAAATTATCTACTCTTTTGACCATAGAGAGGCTTTGCATAATGTATCGAACCAATACGACAGCCTCGCTATTAATCTTTAATAAGCGGGATTTATCTTTGACGAGATTTTGCATATACAAAACTGTGCGTATTTTCTCTCTTAACTCATCAAGACGAACTGGTTTGACAACGTAATCTGTAGCTCCAGATTTATACGCCTTGGTTATAGCATCACGATCATCAAGGGCAGTTACAAAAATCACCGGAATATCTGCTAATTTTGGATTTTTACGAATATGCTTACAAGTTTCAAATCCACTCATCTCCGGCATCATTACATCAAGCAATATTATATCTGGACATACCTCTTGGATTTGCTTCAAACATTCAATGCCAGAGCGAGAAATGGAGACTTCAAAGCCATCATTGTTTAACATTTTCTCTAACAGGATTATGTTTGTAAGCTCATCATCTACGATATGTATATGATATCTAGTTAACATATATTTTATTCCATAAAAATTAGTGCGGTAATTGCTGGGGTCAAAATAGCATAAAAGTCAGATATTTCATAAAACATATCATAAGCCATATGCTATGAGAGCACATGACAACTAGTCCGATATATTTCTTATTCAGCCCAGCCTATTTCTGATGCTGTAAGATTGCCAATAACAGTAGTTTTTAAACCTTCAGGCATCATGGCTTTATCTCTAGCAATAGGGATTCTACCCCCCATTATTTCTGCTTTTACTTGGGGATAAACAGGTTTCTTATCTGGTTCAGCAAAGCCTATTGGATATAAAGGCAAGGAAGTATTCATATCATATTTATCTATTGCACCAACGGTATGCAGCAACTCATGCGCAAGTACCACATTGTTTTTTGCACCCATTTTTTTAAAAGCATATGCATTTACAACCGCATATAGTCCATTTTGAATACCTAAAGAGTCAGGAACTGGCTGATTATCGACATCATCATAATATTTTAAGAGTATTTTGATATCCGATGGTCCATCATAATTATTATTGGTATATACCCAGTAGCGCATCTTAATGCTCCAAAGGATGGTAGATAGCATTGATCCACCTTTTGGTGGCTCAGGTGGAATCTCTTTTAATTCTGGCGCCAAAAAAACTTTGATTGGCGCGGTAAGACCAAGGTTATATTTTTCTGCTTCTCTACTAAAGAAATTTTCAACTGGATCAAATCTTTTCTCTTGCAGCTTTTCTATATATTTCTGGCTGGTTTCACTTCCATCACCATTTATTGGATAAACAACAACCCATAAAGGGTCATTCCAATCAGTGCTTCTAGCCCTATCCAAATAAACACCACCAGCAACCAGCAGCAATATAAATAGAAGAACAAATACTCTAAGTGCTTTAAATACGCTCATAATTTATCTTTTCCAAAATAATATGTTTATTCATTCAGCTGGCTTTAGCGAAAAGCTATAGCGATCTAGTAAATATAAATAGCTCTTTAACTATTTATAACGCACCTATTTTATAAAACACTCACTTTATAACGCGCCTGCTTTATAACACGCCTAGGGAATAATAAAATCGAAACGCTCTAATTTATTTACTTTTATAATGGCGCGAATTGAATCAACATATTTCTGTCCAATAGCTGAATAATTAACAACTCCATCTGCCAATGTAGTACCAGAAATAATCTTAGTTTCTGATTCTCTTGAAGCAATGCGTAAATTACGCAATAACTCATAGTTTTTATGACTATTAAGCTGTTTCAAATAATAAGAAGCTGAACCTCTAGGAGTATCGAATTTAGCCACCTCATGTTTTTCTCCACTACTGCGAAGTTTTGGAACAACTCCACAGCCAGGCTTAAAACACCAAATTCCAAAGTAGTTATTACCGACAACAGCAAATCTAGATGTTCCCCAAGCTGTTTCATTAGCCGCTTGAGCTAGGGCAAGAGATACAGGGACAATATCTACCCGTATCAAAAGCTCTTTAATTACAGCTTTATCTTCTTTTATTTTATTTGAGCAACGGTAAATACCTGCAATTGTTTTAAGGTATGATTTATCAGCACCATCAAGCGAACCATTGTCAGCAATTAGTTTAAGCCGTAGCAGATTTTTTCTTACCTCTAGAACCTCACGATTGCTTGCTTCAATATAAGGTTTTAAATATTGGATAAATTTATTCTTCTTTACAGTTACATCAGTAATCTGAGAAAAATCTGGTTTTACAACAGCTGTTGATGCAATCTTCTTTTCATCACCATAAAAAATTGGCTTGGTCTGAATAAATCCAGCAATATTTGCCCGAAATATAACCAATGCAACCAAAAACAACCAAGAAAAAACTAAAACAAGTAATCTTTTATTCATGTAATCCCAAACACCTACTTCAAATTGAACTTCATTTTCAAATCTATTTATATTTTGCATAATATTTTATTAATTTTTCCTGCATCTTTTTTGCTTAAATTGGTAAAAATCACGCAAAAAATGACAAAAAACGAATAAATTATTCTATCCCATATTCCCAAGTAAATATAGCCACTAAAGATGAGATGTTTTTCCGGTATATAATTAACAAAGTTACGTAACCATTTAGCGTAAAAACAATTATTTTTACAATTTGGTATAGCTAACTTTTGATGGTTGAATGGGAATTAAATATGTATAAGTGTTTAATTAACTAGCAAATCCTCATTATTGGGGTCTCAAACTAGCCTTCAACTTTTCACTAACGTATAATTCGCGATCGGACGGCATTTTAATGCGTCCAAAACACAAATCATTTCATTAACAACATCTCGGAGACCGCCATGGCAGATCAAAAAACTGCAATTATTGACGGAAACGAAGCTGCTGCGAAAATCGCACACCTTTGTAGTGACGTACTATGTATCTACCCTATTACACCATCTTCAAACATGGGAGAATGGGCTGATGAATGGTCAGCAAAAGGACAAACCAATCTTTGGGGAACAGTCCCTAAAGTAGTAGAAATGCAGAGTGAAGCTGGTGCTGCTGGTGCAGTTCACGGAGCGCTTCAAGCTGGTGCTATGACCACTACATTCACCGCATCTCAAGGTTTACTCCTTAAGATTCCAAACATGTATAAGATTGCTGGTGAATTAACACCTTCAGTTATTCATGTTTCTGCTAGATCTTTAGCAGCGCAAGCCCTATCAATTTTTGGTGACCACAGTGACGTAATGTCAGCTAGACAAACAGGATACGCATTCCTTTCGTCTAACTCTGTGCAAGAAGCAATGGATATGGCTCTTATCTCATATGCATCGACTCTAGAATCTAGAATTCCTGTTCTTCACTTCTTTGATGGTTTCAGAACCTCTCACGAAGTTTCGAAGGTCACAGATGTTTCTGAAGATATTGTTAGACAAATGATTGACGAAGATCTTATTCGCGCGCACAGAAGTCGCAACATGACTCCTGAAAAGCCAGTACTTCGTGGTACAGCTCAAAACCCTGATGTTTACTTCCAGGGCCGTGAGTCTGTTAATAAGCATTACGAAGCTATGCCTGGTATCGTTCAAGCTGCAATGGACAAGTTTGCTAAGCTAACTGGCCGTCAGTACAAATTGTTCGAATACTTCGGTGCTGAAGATGCTGAAAAAGTTATCATCATCATGGGTTCTGCTGGTGATACAACGCACGAAACTGTAGAAGAACTACTCAAATCAGACGAAAAAGTTGGTGTTCTTAAATGCCGCCTGTACCGTCCATTTGATGAAAAAGCACTAATCGCTTCTCTTCCTAAATCAGTTAAGAAAATTGCTGTTCTTGATAGATGTAAAGAGCCAGGTTCTTCTGGTGAGCCTCTATATAAAGACGTAGTTACTGCAATTGCTCAAGATACAGCAAATGGAACATCTCCTTTTGCTGCTATGCCAACTATTGTTGGCGGTCGTTACGGTCTATCTTCGAAAGAATATACACCTGCGATGATCAAAGGCATCTACGAAGAGCTTAACAAAGACAAACCGAAGAACTCTTTCACTGTTGGTATTAATGATGACCTTTCAGGTTTAAGCATTGATTATGACCACAGCTTCACAACAGATGTTCACAACGATACTGTTCAAGCACTATTTTATGGCCTTGGATCTGACGGTACCGTTGGCGCAAACAAAAACTCAATCAAGATTATTGGTGAAGGTACAGACCAGTACACTCAAGGTTACTTCGTATATGATTCGAAGAAATCTGGTGCAGGTACAGTTTCTCACTTGAGATTCGGTCCAAAACCAATGCGTTCTCCATACCTGATTGAAGATGGAAGAGCTAACTTCATCGGCTGCCACATGCCTGTTTTCCTTGAGAGAATAGACATGATCAAAAAAGCAGCTAAAGACTCTGTATTCCTATTGAATACTCAAGAGCCTATGGAGAAAATTTGGGCTACATTCCCTAAACATATGCAAGAGCAAATCATTGCGAAAAACATCTCTGTTTATGTCATTGATGCGTTTAAGGTTGCAGAGCACACTGGGATGGGTAACAGAATTAACACCATCATGCAGACTTGCTTCTTCGCAATCTCAAATGTTCTTCCAAAAGAAAAAGCAATCGAGGCTATTAAAGCTGCGGTTAAGAAAACATACAGCAAGAAAGGCCAAGAGATCGTTGAGCTTAACTTTAAAGCGATTGACGAAACTCTTGACCAGCTACACAAGCTTGAAATTCCAAGTGCTGCAGACGGAACCTTCACATTGATGGATCCTGTACCAGCTCACGCTCCTGAATTTGTTAAGGACGTACTTGGTGAAATCATCGCTGGTCGTGGTGACGAACTTCCTGTTTCTAAAATGCCTTGTGATGGCACATTCCCAACTGCAACTACTCAATATGAAAAGCGTAATATTGCTCTTGAGATTCCAGTTTGGGAAAAAGATGTATGTATCCAATGTGGTAAATGTACATTTGTATGTCCTCATTCATGCCTAAGAAGCAAAGTATTTACTGAAGATCAGGTGTCTAACGCACCAGAAACTTTCAAATACGCTGCTGCAAAAGGTGCTAAGCACTTTGGTGAAGGCGCTCAGGTTTCTTTCCAAGTTGCTCCTGAAGATTGTACAGGTTGTGGCCTTTGTGCTGATATCTGTCCGGCTAAAGACAAGAAAAACGAAGGTAAGAAAGCTCTTAACATGGTTCATTACACACATGAACTACGTGAAACTGAGAGCAAGTGCTGGGACTTCTTCTACAACGATATCCCTGATGCTGACCGTAAACTAGTTAAGCAAGACTCTGTTAAAGGTGTCTCTATGCTTCGTCCATTATTCGAGTTCCCTGGAGCTTGTACTGGATGTGGTGAAACACCATACATAAAGCTGATTTCTCAGCTTTACGGTGACAGAATGCTTGTTGCTAACGCTACTGGTTGTTCTTCAATTTACGGCGGCAACATGCCTACCACACCATGGGCTACCAATGACGAAGGTCGTGGGCCAACTTGGAACAACTCACTGTTCGAAGATAACGCCGAGTTCGGAATGGGTATGCGTGTAGCGGTTGATAAGCGTCGCGTATATGCTGAAGAGCTAACAAGAAAGCTTGCTGACAAGGTAGGAAACGACCTAGCAGATGCTATCTTAAATGCTGATGAGGCCAATGAAGAAGGTATCGAAGCACAAAGAGCTCGCATTAAAACTCTACGTGAAAAGCTTACTGGAATCGACACATACGAATCTCGTGAACTACAAAATGTATCTGAAGACCTTTGTAAGAAGAGTGTTTGGATCATGGGTGGTGACGGTTGGGCATATGACATCGGTTACGGCGGTCTTGACCACGTTATAGCTTCTGAAGTAAACGTTAATATCCTAGTTATGGATACTGAAGTTTACTCAAACACAGGTGGCCAGAACTCAAAAGCTACACCTCGTGGAGCTATTGCTAAGTTCGCTGCTGGTGGTAAACCATCAGGTAAGAAAGACCTTGCTCTTATGGCTATGTCTTACGGTAACGTTTATGTTGCTCAAATCGCATACGGTGCGAAAGATGCGCATACACTTAAAGCTATCCGTGATGCAGAAGCTTATGATGGTCCTTCAATCATCCTTGCATACTCTCCTTGTATTGCACATGGATTTGATATGATTGATAACCACAGACAGCAAATGCTAGCGGTTAACACTGGTCACTGGCCTCTATTCAGATTCGACCCACGTCGCGCTGAAGGCGGAGAAAACCCACTAGTGGTTGACTCTAAGAAGCCATCTGTTCCATACATTAACTTCCTGAAGAGTGAGCCACGCTTCAGCATGTTATGGGCAGGTAAGCCAGAAGTAGCTGAGAAATATGCTGCTGAATCTCAGGTTCAGGCTATTGCTCGCTACAACTACTACACTCAGTTGTCAAACAATGCCTACGGAGCAGATGAGTAAGTAATTACTTTTCATTAGTAGTAGTATAAGAAGCCCCGGCATTGCCCGGGGTTTTTTTATGGGTGAATTTAATGTTCATTTAGTGTCCTTCAGCTACTTTTTATCCTGGCCTTATGTGTTTCAGTACAAGCTTGAAAGAGCGGATATCAAGCCAACATAAATCAAGAGTTTAACTTTGCACCCCTGGGAGCGCAGGCTTCCAGCCGCAATATTTTCATCCATTTTCCTTGACCCTTCGGCCTTGGTTTATCCTGAGCGAAGTCGAAGGGCTCAGGGATCTTAAATAATTCAAGTCAGAAAAAGTTAGACCTCTTACAACCAAGTACCGCAAACCTTATTACTTATCGTCAAATCATGTGTTTTTACTTTTAATGCCGGCGGGACGCCAGCGCTCCCAGTGCAATATCCACTTCGGCTAGGCTCAATAATTTAAAAAGCATATGCATAAAAAAACCCCAGCATAACTGGGGTCTTTTTTAACTTATAACTAGATTAAGATTAGTATTAAAACTAGTCCTCTAATCTTAACTTGAAGCGTTTCGCATTATTTAGCATACGGTTAGTCATACAAAACTCAAATCTACTACCACACTGGTCAAGCGCAGATGGAAAGAATGAATCTTCAGCTGTTGAACCAAGCTTTGAGTATGTTGCAACAAAGGTAAAGTCAGCATCATTTTTGAATACTGAGATACGGTTGTTACCAGACTCACCCAGAATAATAAACTCCTCATCAGTGTCCATGGTTAATGCATAAGGTAGGAACAAACTACCTTCTGCTTGACCATATGCACCGAACTTAGCAATAAATGCTCCGGTCTCTGAATTAAACACTTGAACTCGGTTATTAAATGTATCGGCTACAAAAATACGATCCTGCTTGTCGATATAGATTCTAGTAGGGAAATACATATTTCCGTCACCAGCTCCATACCCACCAATTGTCGCAACATAATTCCACTCAGAGTCAAATTTCTGCATACGATTATTGTAGTGTTCGGTAACGTAGAAATTGCCTTTAGAGTCTTGTTTAACATCATATGGATAATAAAATTGTCCAGGACCGAAACCATAAGATCCGATTCTATTTACTTCATTACCCTGCTTATCAAAGACAACTACTTGATGGGTAGATGAAGCAACATAAACATTCTCATCAATTACTGAAACACCTAAAGGAGCAATAAGGTCACCAGCTACAGTGCCAAAACCAAGCTGACCAATAGTGCGATTATATTCACCAGTTTTACTATCGAAAACCTGTACTCTGTGATTACTAATATCTGTGACATAAAGCTGTTTATAATCTTCATCAAATGCAATGCCTGCAGATTGTGCAAACATACCATCTTGATTACGCGGAGCACCAATAGTTTTATATGGTGTTACAAGATCACTTTGGTCAAACATCTTCACTGAATAAGTATTTGCATCAACGATTACATAATCATCATCAGCAGTGATTGCAAATCCCATTGGTCCAGATAGAATACCAGCACCACCAAATTGAGATATGTAGTTGAAGTTGGTGTCTAGAACTTGTATGCGGTTATTCAATACATCAGAAACGAATACCTTATCACCATCAACTAAAATTTGACGTGGATAGAAAAATTGAGCATCACCTGTTCCATATCCACCAGCATATGCTTGAAGATTACAGTTTGTATCAAACTTTAAAATAGAGTGTGCACTTGCGTTAGCAACGTATAGGCTACCATCCTTAACATCGATATCATTTGGGAAAAACATATAAGGAGAGGTGCATTCTGCTATTTTCTCACCTTCAGCTGAGAAAGTTACAATGCGGTTACTAAACTCATCTAAAGCATAGATTGTTCCAGCATCATCAACAGCAACCGATCTTGGACCTTCTAGCTCACCAACACCAATATTATCGATAAACTGTCCGTCTAAGGTAAAGCGACTAAGTCTAGCAGCTCCAACTTCACCAACATAAAGAGTACTCTCTTTAATATACATCTCTACTGGTGCATTTAGTTGACCTGGTTCATTACCATTTTCACCAATCACGCTTAGTAGATTGCCATCTTTATCGTATTTTTTAATGTAACCTGCGGCTGTTTCAGCAACGTAAATATTTTGTAACTCATCGATAACCACACCAGTTGGGGTGTTCATCACATCAATACTTTCTGTACCATATATTTGCTGAACCTTAATACCGCTATCTGCAAGTACAGGTGTGGATAAAAGTGAAGCGACACAGGCAATTGCCAAACTGTGTTTGATCATTTGAGACTCCTAAAAAAAGATAACTGGGAACCGGTTCCCATTTGTTATTATTGTTAACCCATTATAATACGCGGCCGATTCTAACATATCATAACAACAAGGCAATTTTATTATGTTTTTATTCAGCTACATTCCAATATACTTAAATGCGAATTCTATTTTAAAACCATTATAAACCACTAAAGTTAAAGGCATAATTAACAAATCTAGAGAAATATTAACAATGAAATTTCCCATAAAAAAACCCCAGCAAAACTGGGGCTTTTATATATTGGTACTAGGTTAGAAACTATTTATCAAACTTCTTTATCTTTAACTTAAAGCGTTTAGCATTATTTTGCATACGGTTAGTCATACAAAACTCAAATCTACTACCACACTGGTCAAGTGCCGATGGGAAGAATGAATCTGTATCCGTCGCACCCAATTTGCTATAAGTTTTAACAAAGGTGAAGTTCTCATCATTCTTAAATACAGAGATTCTGTTATTTCCAGATTCACCCAAGATAATGTACTCCTCTTTCTTATCCATGGTTAATGCGTAAGGAAGGAACAGACTACCCTCTTCTTGACCATAAGCGCCGAACTTAGCTATGAATGCTCCTGTTTCTGAATCAAACACCTGTACTCGATTGTTGAATGTATCAGCTACAAAGATACGGTCCTGTTTGTCGATATAGATTCTAGTAGGAAAATACATATTTCCATCACCTGCACCAAACCCACCAATCGTTGCAAGATAATTCCACTCGGAATCAAATTTTTGCATACGGTTATTATAGTGCTCCGTTACGTAAAAATTACCTTTAGAATCTTGCTTAACATCATATGGATAATAGAACTGTCCCTCCCCTGCTCCATAAGAACCAACTCTATTGATCTCAGCTCCTTGTTTATCAAATACAACTATTTGATGAGTTGAAGATGCAACATATACTTTATCACCAATAACCGATACACCAAGTGGTGCGATTAAATCACCAGGAACAGTACCAAAACCCAGCTGACCAATTGTACGTTTAAACTTTCCATTTTTTGAGTTAAATACTTGCACTCTATGGTTACTGATATCTGTTACATACAGTTCTTTTTTCTTCTTATCAAAAGAGACGCCAGCACTTTGTGCAAACATACCCTCTTCATTTCGTGGAGCACCAACTGTTTTATAAGGTGTTGTTAGATCTGATTGGTCAAACATTTTTAAAGAATATGTATTTGAGTCAACTATTACATAATCATTATCAGCAGTGATAGCAAAGCCCATTGGACCTGAAAGAACACCTGCCCCACCAAATTGAGACTGATAATTGAAGTCCAAATCAAGAACCTGAATTCGGTTATTCAATACATCTGTAACATAAACTGAATCGCCATTTACCGTGATTGCACGTGGATAAAAGAATTGAGCATCACCAGTTCCGTAACCACCAGCAGAAGCAAGCAGATTACAATCGGTGTCAAACTTAAGTATGTTGTGTGCGCTAGCATTGGCCACATAAAGATTGCCATTACTGTATTCAATATCATTTGGAAAGAAAAGATAAGGCGAATCACACTCTGCAATCTTTTCACCTTCAGCTGAGAAAGTAACTATACGATTACTAAACTCATCCAACGCATACATCTGCCCAGCATCATCAACTGCTACCGATCTAGGACCTTCAAGCTCACCTGCACCAACATTATCGATAAACTGACCATCAAGAGTAAAACGACTGATACGTCCAGCACCCACCTCACCAACGTACAACGTACTATTTTTGATATACATTTCAACAGGGGCATTTAGCTGACCTGGATCATTACCACGCTCACCAATTATCGCAATAAAATTTCCGTCTCTATCATATTTTTTAATATAACTTGATGCTGTTTCTGCAACATAAATATTCTGTTCACTATCAATTACAACTCCTGTTGGAGTGTTCATTACCTCAGTACTTTCATAACCATAAACCTGCTTAACTTTGATTCCTGATTTATTTTTATCAGCCAAAGCAGGCATTGAAACAATTGAAATTGCGCACGCAAGTGCCAAACCATATTTAGTCATTCATAATTCCTCATTTAAAAATTAGGTACTTTTATTGGGATATATTCAATTCTTTTATTTGTAACCACAGAACAACAATGCTTGTTCAAATTTTATCTATCACACACCTGCAGTAAACGTTGTATTTCTTATCTTGAAGTAGATCTTAATATAACCAACTGCTAATGTCTTTAGACTCTTTGAGCAGCAGATCCCATTTTCGAATTTTAGTATTGGAAATAGATATGTAAAAAATAGATATGTGAATCAGTTAACAATTAAAAACAAGCATGTAAACCCATCGACATTAATTCATACTCGAAACTGTAAATTAATTATGACTCACACTCACACTGTGGGAAGGATCAAATTCACCCTGTTGTAACGATATTGTGCTTAGCACTTACAGGTTCATAGCCATTTTAAAAGTGAAGCATTTAACACTACACATTTAATTATTAGGCAAAAGAATCCACACGGTCATTCTATACATTAACAAGTTCAAGGTTGTTAATTAATATTATATCTAACTCTGACTAAATAAAGTCCCATTACAGCACTGGTGGGACGCCAATGCTTCAAGAAACATAATATTCATCCTATTTACGCTGCGCTTCGGCAGAAGCGGTAAACATCATTAATGCAAATGGAATATTTGCAAGAAGGCCAACAAAAAAACCTACCATATATAAAACTATTACTGCATAACATATTCCAGCAACTAGATAAGACCATGCATAAAACTTTATACCAGGATATTGCGCAGGTATTTTTAACAGTTTTACTCCAAATAAAGCAGCAATTACGCCAATTGGACATAGAGCTATAAAATATATGATTCCGACAGTGTGTCTTACTGACTCACTGCCTGAAGCTGATAACATAATAACTATAATGGAAATAATATTTATTATAATTAGTAGTGTTATATATTTGTCAGCATCAAAGAAGTTAAAACGGGTATGAAGTAATTTTTTGAATACTGTTAATAGATATATGCTTGCCCCAACTGCGATCAAGCTACAAATTAGATATTCAAGTGCATAAGACTCTCCACCACTGGCGCTTGAGACAAAAGAAAGAATGTAGGTTACTACATCAATTACGATCATAGCTAAGGATAAGCACCCCGCCCAAAATAGCTTTTTACTACTCAAATTTGAACTGATAAAAGCTTCAGGTAAACCACTGTTATTTACCACGTTTGATTCGGGCGGGTCATAAGGACTTTGTTCATCCACCATGTTTTTGTATTCCACTTATATTATTTACCAAACTATTCTGTCCTATATTTTCAACTAATGCACTACTCCCATTCAATTAAAAAAACTTAACCTTTTTCCATGCCACCCCTTGTATATTTGATTTATTCATGAAATACACCCTAGCATTCAGCTTCACCTGAGTGTTAGATCAGTCAACCCTTTTTTGCGTAAACAATGTAAGTTGTTAACACTTTTGCTATTAAACGGGTAAAGTTTCAAAAAAACGTAACAAAAACAACACCTCTTTTGCATACTATTGATTTACAACGATTTTTTATGCTGTTCAATTTTTAACCAATTTGAAACAGCTCTCGTTTTCATTAGCTTTTTTCCACTTATTGAAGTTTTGTCCACAAAGTTATCCACAGGATCTGTGGATAATATTTTTAGCCAATTTGCCACGATATAGAACAGTAGGTTACCTATTTAAATTCACCCTGTGCATTCTAAAGTTCACCTAAATAGATGTTTTTAAACAGTAGTATTCATATGTATAAATAGTCATATACTTTTATAGGCCGTATTTCTGCTTGAAACTGCCATATTTAACTTTATCAAACTGCAGATTTTCTATTTTATGTGGTTCCAAGCTTTCTGCTGGATGACCTATAGCTATTATAGATTCCACTGAATATTGACCCGGAATTTCCAATGCCATTCTCACGTATTGGTCCGAACTTATGTTTTCATCAGCCATACGGTTTCTAATCTGAATCCAGCAACTACCTAACCCCAATGAATCAGCCATAAGCTGCAATTGAATCGATGCAATTGACGCATCCTCAACCCATACATCTGATTTTGCATGCTCAGCTATCACCACTACAGCCATTGCAGCCCCCTGCAGTAAGCCAGAACCATGCTGTTTTGCAGATGCTAAATAAGCCAACTGCTCTTTTTCATCAATGATTATGAATTCCCACGGCCTGATATTTCTTGATGACTGCGAGCGCAACATGGCCTCTACCATCAGATCTACCATACCCTTTGAAATTGGTTCATTTGTGAATTTTCTAATGCTTCTGCGACTTCTTAACAGCTTTATCATTATGATTTCCTCATTAATTTATGGCCGGTTATAACAAATTTGCTCTACGGTATAACCTGATCCCAACAATATATCTATATCTTCTATTAATATGAAACCCAGAAAGTGATACTATTCCTGCCTAAAGAGGTAAGGGATGCCAAAAGTTGTGTTGCAGAAAAAAGACGCACGAATTGATAATGGACAGCAGAAAAAAGCTTAAATTCCATTAAAAAATATTTTTTAAACATCCCGCCAAAATGCATTGACTCACGCCTGTATGTATCATACTTATAGGCTGTTTAGAGTATTAATTTTTCAGGAAACAGGGCTAACAAATGATTAGTTTGAATAATGTCACGAAGGTTTTTGGATGTTTTACCGCTGTTAATAAGCTTTCATTCACTGTTGAATCTGGCGAAGTATTGGGATTTCTAGGTCCAAACGGCGCGGGCAAATCGACCACAATGAAGATGATTACTGGTTTTTTAACCCCTAACGATGGGCAAATCACAGTTGGTGACTTCGACATTATGGAAGATCCGATAAAAGCAAAGTCTATTATCGGTTATCTACCAGAAGGTGCTCCAGCGTATGGAGACATGACTCCAGATGAGTTTTTGAAGTTCATAGCTAAGATTAGAGGGCTTTCAGGAGCCAAGGCTAGAGAGCGCATCAGCGCAGTTATCGATCAAACTCATATCCACGATGTTCTGTTCCAGCCTATCGATACCCTTTCAAAAGGTTACAAACGTCGCGTTGGCTTAGCTCAGGCCATTTTACATGATCCAAAGATTTTAATTCTTGATGAACCAACAGACGGCCTTGACCCTAATCAAAAACATGAAGTAAGAAAATTGATTAAGGATATGGCTGAAAATAAGACCATTATTGTTTCGACCCATATTTTGGAAGAGGTTAGCGCAGTTTGCTCACGTGCGATCATTATCGATAAGGGTGAAATTGTTGCCGATGGCAAACCACACGAACTTGAAGCACGCTCAAAATATTTTGGCGCTGTAACATTAAGCTTCTTTGAAGGGGCTGACTGCAGCGAGGTTTTAAATAAACTCAACCAAATTGATAGTGTTGGCAAAGTACAGTTTGACGAAATAACTGAAAGATTTACCGCTTTCCCACAAGAAAAGAGCATGGGACAAGATGTATTCAGCAAGGTTTCTGCCCTAGTTGAGTATAAGAACTGGGATGTTAAAGAGATCCATCTAGAGCGCGGACGTTTTGATGACCTATTCCGCTCTATAACGGTTGGTGATACTGAAGAGAACATTATTGAATCAAAAACCACTGCGACTGAAACCGCGGAAAGCATTAATCAGGGAGAAGCAGAATGAGTATGACCGGAATCATTTTTTCTCGTGAATTAAAGAGTTATTTCAGCACACCTGTTGCATATGTCTTTATCATCATCTTTTTGATCCTTTCGGGCATTTTCACCTTTTATATGGGAGGATTTTACGAACAGGAAGAAGCAAATCTTGCAGTATTCTTCCAGTTCCACCCATGGTTATTTCTATTTTTGATCCCAGCTATCACTATGCGCTTGTGGTCAGAGGAGCGTAAAACCGGAACTATCGAGCTCTTACTAACCCTACCAGTGTCTATGTGGCAGGCTGTACTTGGAAAGTTTCTGGCAGCATGGGCATTCACAACAATTGCCATAATGCTAACCTTCCCTATCTGGATAACAGTTAACTACCTAGGATCACCAGATAACGGTGTAATCTGCTCAGCTTACATTGGAAGTATCTTAATGGCTGGTGGATTACTAGCGGCAGGCTCTTGCATATCTGCAGCGACAAAAAATCAGGTAATTGCATTTATTATCGCCTTAGTTATCAACTTTATCCTTCTACTAGCCGGTTACCCTATGGTTCTGGATATATTTAGTGGCTGGGCTCCTGATACATTGATCGAGGCAGTTGCATCAATCAGTTTCCTAACTCACTTTGCCTCTATTTCTAAAGGGGTTATCGATCTACGCGATATCATCTACTTCGTTTCCATCATTTTGGTTTGGCTTTACGCCAACACAATCATCATCGACGCGAAGAAAGCGGCATAGGAGAATAATATGAATAAGAAATTACTATCAGGAACCGCACTGTTCGTTATCACAATCCTATTTTTGGCGTTCATTATGGTCGTTAACCTTAGCATCACTGGGGTTAGAGCTGATCTTACTGACAACAACCTATACACCATGTCGGAAGGGACTAAATCGATCTTAAAAAAGATAGATGAACCAATAAATCTATACTTTTATTTTTCTGACAAGCTTACCAAGAAGATCCCACAGATTCGTAATCATGCTACCCGCGTAAAAGAACTTCTTGAAGAGTACAAACTACACTCCAATGGAATGATAAATCTTAAGATTATCGATCCTGAGCCATTTTCAGAAGCGGAAGATAAGGCAGCTGAGTTTGGCCTTCAGGCCATCCCTGTTACTCAAGAGTCTAATATCTACCTTGGACTTGCAGCCACAAACTCAGTTGATGACATTGAGGTCATCTCATTTTTCCAACCTGATAAAGCACAGTTTTTGGAATATGACATCAGCAAGATTATCTATACCTTAGCTAATCCGAAGAAACCAACTGTTGGCCTGATATCTAGCCTACCTATCCAGGGTGCAATTGACCCTATGACTGGTAAAAATGTGAATAGCTGGGGAGTTTACCAGTATATGCAATCACTATTTGATATCCGTCTAATCGATCCAGGGTTTTCTGAGATCGATGAAGATATCGATACTTTGATGATTGTTCATCCAAAGAATCTTTCTGATGAATCTCAATACGCAATTGACCAGTTCGTACTTAATGGTGGCAGAGTTTTACTGTTTGTTGATGCTCACTCAGATGTTGAAGTTGCTGTTCCTGGTAATCAGATGCAGGATCGCCTGAGCGACAAAGGCTCTACTCTAGAAAAACTTCTTAATGCCTGGGGTCTCAAGCAAGAGAAAGAGATGGTATTGGCAGATAAGACCTATGCCCTACCAGTTGCTGTTAGTTATCAAAACAGACCTAAAGCCCACCTTACTGTGCTTGGTTTTGAGGGTGATGCCATAAATAAGGAAGACATAATAACCAGTGAACTTGCTAAGATTAATATTGCTCATGCAGCAGTATTCACCCCAATTGAGGGTGCGACTACCACCTTAACTCCTTTAATCTCAAGTTCTGTTGAATCTGATATGTTGCCAGTACAGCAGGTTAAATTTACCGTAGATCCTTCGCAGCTATTAGATACCTTTGAAGCAAAAGGAAAGCAACTGGTAACTGCCTACAGAATTTATGGTGATGTTAATTCTGCCTTTGATGGGCAGGTTAATGGCAAAGAGGGTTCACCGGAACATATCGCAAAATCCATTTCACCAGTTAATATCATTGTGATTGGTGACACCGACATGCTTCACAACAGAATGTGGGCACAAGTCCAGCAATTCTTTAATGAAACAGTTTTCACCCCTATCGCACATAATTCAAGTTTTGTAATTAATGCGTTGGAGAACCTTGCAGGCAGCAGTGATCTAATAAGCATTCGTAGCCGTGGCACCTATTCACGTCCATTTGAGCGTGTGCAAAAGCTAAGGATAAATGCTGAAGAAAGATTCCGCGAGAAAGAGCAAGAGCTTGTTGGTCAACTACAAGCAACAGAAGAGAAGATTAAGCAATTACAAGCATCAAGCGACAACTCCTCCTCTATGCTTTTCACACCTGAGCAAGAGCAAGCAATTGCTGAATTCAGACAAGAAAAAATAAGTACTAGAAAAGAGCTGCGCGAAGTAAGGCATCAATTGGACAAGGATATTGAAGGCCTTGGCACCACCTTAAAGTGGCTTAATATTTTGGTAATTCCTGCTCTTGTAGCTTGTTTTGGAATCTTGGTCGCTGTTATCCGCACCAATAGACGCAATAAGCAATACAAAGCCTAATATCCGATTATTTACACAAGAACGGGTATTTATGAAAAATAAGGTTAACAGAGAAAGATTATGAACAAGAAAAGTTTTATCATAATTGTAGTTATTGCTGCCGTTTGTATAGGCGCCGCATTAGTAATTAGCAACCAGAAAAGGCCTGAAAACTCTAGCTCTTCTGAACAGCTATTTGCACCGGAGCTAAAAGGCAAACTCAATGATATTAAAAAAATAGTTATTCAGCACTCTGGAGTTAATCCTCTAACGTTTACACGTGCTAATAATGCATGGCAATTAGTTGAAAAGTCTGGCTACAAAGCAAACTTCAAAACAATTAGAGAGCTTCTTACCAACTTATCTGAAGCTAAACTATTTGAAGCAAAGACAAAAAAAGAGGACAACTATATTCAACTAGGTGTTGAAGAAGTTACTCAAGAGAAAGGTTCTGGCTCAAGAGTGATTATATACAACGCCAAAGATCAATTATTAGAAGATGTAATTGTCGGCCGTTATAAAATAAACAAGGGCACATATCTACGTAAAGCTAATGAAAAACAATCTTGGCTTTCTAAATCAAAGGTAATTATTAACAGCAACTTTATTGAGTGGCTGGATAGAAAGATCATCGATATGCCTATTGATATGGTTAAATCAGTTTCATATCAACCCGCACAAGGTGAGCAATACACCATTATCCGCGACACCAAAAAAGATGGGTTTAAAGTTAGTTATGGTGACATGGTATCGGAACCTAAGAACCCACGTTTTGTAGAAAACCTAGCTCGCTTACTTGATGAACTTGAGTTTACAGATGTATATGCAAGAGTTGATAATACCCCCGCTAGCAATACCTTTAGTAGCAGGGTTTATACAACCTTTGATGGACTTGAGATAACAGTAAAAACTTCACCACAACTTACTGATAAAACCAGCCAGGTTGTTATTGATTTTACAGCTGTTTCTGGAAGTAAATCTACCGAGTTAAGTGAAAAACTGGCTGCTCTTAAGAAAGGTGTTTCAGCTTGGACCTTCACAGCTCCAGACCATATTTTCACCAAATTCAATAAAACACTCGGTGACATTGTTGATTTAGAAGAAAAACCTGAGTAGCAATCCGACTTTAATGGGCAACTACTTATGGTTGCCCAGTGATTCACTTACAGCTTAATTATTCAAACTGAGTTATTGATTAAACTTGATCCAGCGCCCCAGCTTGACCATACACTGCTGATAAAGCCTAACTACAAAGTCTTAAACAACTCCCTAGCGCGATTAAAATCGTATCCAGATACTAACTCATGAATTTCGCGCAAGGCCTCGCCCTTATTGGGATCATGAATATCTTTCAGCATAGATTCAATAACATCACGTGCTGATAAATTATTTTCATTAAGCAATCTACCTAGTACTTGTATAGTTTCACTTGTCTCTTCTGTACCTAGCTGCGGTTTATCTTTTTCTAGAGTTGTCTTTTCACCATCTTTAAGAATTAATTCAGCAGATTGAACAAATTGAGCAAGTAATATTTCAAATCTATCGATAAGCTTATCAAGGTTATCCTCTCTTTGATTATCAATCTCTTTTTGAATAATATGACATATTTCATAAAGTTCTTCACACCCAAAGCTTCCAGCAAGCCCCTTAATAGTATGAGCTCTCATTCTAACTATATTTTTATCACCCCTTGCGATACTAGTTCTAATTTCAAATGCAGCATTTCTTTCGTTATTAATAAACTCACCTAATAACCTTAAAAATAAAGTCCTATTACCCGCCATCCCTGCAACTGCATGCTTTTGATCAAGAGTAATTTTAAAATCGGGAGATAAAATCGCATCATCAAAATATATATTATTCTCATTACTCCAGGATGGGGTAGATAATGAAACTTCATCAGCCATAGTTCTTTCACCAGCCATAGTTACTTCATCAATGTTATCTGACTGCATAGAACTATTATTTTTGCTAAAACTAGATTCAGCTCCACTATTAAGCCAAAATGTAATTTTATTAATAAAAGCAGTAACATCAATTGGCTTAGTCATGAAATCATTCATGCCTGACTGTAAGCATTTATCTTTTACCCCTTTAAGGGCGTTAGCTGTAATTGCAACTATTGGCATCTCAAAACCAAGATCTCTAATCTTTCTAGAAGCCTCGTACCCACTCATCTCCGGCATTTGTATATCCATAAGAACCAAGTCAAATAGTTGTTCTTTAATTGCATTAACACCTTCTACACCATTTTCGGCAATATAAATTTCAACATCAAACTCTGATAAAAGTTCCTTTAACACCTCTTGGTTTAACTCATTATCCTCTACAACCAATACACTCTTTTTATAGGATAAGTTCTTTTGTTGTAATTTTTGACCTCGGCTTATCGGCTTTGCGAACTGTTCATTTACCACAATATTTTGTCTTATTTTAAATGATGCAGAAAAAGTAAATATTGCCCCTTTTCCCTCTGTACTTTCAGCAAAAATTTTACCGCGCATTAAACCCACAAGATTAGAACATATTGAAAGACCTAAGCCGGTACCACCAATTTTACGACATATAGAATCATCAAGTTGATTGAAAGGGGTAAACAGCAGTGGCATCAACTCTTTCTTTATACCTACACCTGTATCTTTAACTTCAAACTTAATATTTGAATTTTGCCCTTTGATAAAACCATTTGTAATTAAAACTATCACTCCACCAGTTTCAGTAAATTTAACTGCATTGCTAACCAAGTTAATAAGCACCTGATTAAGCCTCTCAGGGTCACCGATTAATTTATGTGGAACATCATCAGCAATTTCAACATCAAAATCTATCCCTTTATTTTTAGCTTGATCTGAAAATATCTCTCTAATATTTGAAGCTACGACACTTATATCAAAGTTAATTTTTTCAAGCTTAAGTTTTCCTGCTTCTATCTTTGACAGGTCCAATATATCGTTAATAATTTTAAGTAAACTTTGTGATGAATCTTTTATCTTATCTAGATAATTTCCCATCTTGAGTGTTTTACCAGGAAGCCTCTGTGCTAATTCGATAAAACTAAGCACAGAGTTCATTGGAGTTCTTATCTCATGACTCATATTAGCGAGGAAAATCCCTTTAGCTTCAGCGGTAGCCTTGACCTCTTCCATCCGTTTCTCTGTTAACTCTTTATCTTTTTTTGCAGTAATATCAAGAACTGATCCTTCGTAATACAAAGGGAAATTTGAATAATCGCGAACAAGTCTAACGGAGCAAGAAGCCCAACCCATCTCTTGCTTTCCTTGTTTAAAATACTCAATCTCAAAAGATGTTACCCTATCATTTTGTCTCATAACTTTTATAAACTTTTTTACATCTGCAAAATGTACAAAAAAGTAACGCAACGGATTGATTTGATTGTTTGTAATATCGTCTTTAGACCTATAGCCCAGAATATGAACCAGGGATGAATTAATATTGGTAAATTTTCCGGCTAAAGAGATACGAAACAACCCTTCCTCTGCATGCTCGAATACTGAAACATAATCATTTAGATACTCTAGAGACTCTTTTTGTATCCGCTCTCGCTGTTTAATTTCAAAATTAATCCGATCAGCAAGTGCAAAAGAAAATATTAACAACTCAAAGATAGCCGCAATTAAAACACCATTTTCAGTCCAGAAGCTGGTTGCAACAAACCCTTTTGCCATCATCAAATAGACAACAATACCAAACCATAAACACCCACAACCAACAACATAATATCGTGCTGCCCTTATTCCACTAAACAGCCCTATAAAGCCTGTACTAATCAACAGTCCAGCAATAAATATTCCAAAAACAGAGATAATTCTTATAGAAATCCCATAGGGTAAAATAAAACAAGCAATCATATTTATTACTGATATGTATATTACCAATTTAAGGAAACGATCTACCTTAGGGAGGTTGATGCTGGTCTGTAGTAAACTTCGCAAAAAAATTAGCGACATTAATATAAATATCGCCCCCCAAATACTCACGGAATAATTTGCTAACCAAACACTTGATGGCCATAAAAACTCAAAGGCATATCCAGTAAGGCTAAGCTGCAGTACTAAAAATGAAATAGTATAAAAAACATAGTTTAAATACATACTTTCACGTAATGAAACAAACAAAAATAAATTATAAACAATCATTATTAGCAGTGTGCCAAAACCAAGCCCATAAAATAGCTCCACATAACTAATATGCTCTAGCAGGTGTTCATCACTTAATATTCTCAAAGAGATCCTTAACGATCCCTGAGAAGAAAACTTCATATATATTGTTTCGTCTTTATTAGGCTCAGCATCAAATTTAATTATATGGTTTCTATACATTGGAGAGCGATAATAAAATGGCTGGCTATCACCATAATGAGACACTCTATATTTACCAAATTTATCTTGCTGATAAACTTCTATTTTATCGATAAGAGGGTAGAATATTTCTATAGCGTATCTGCGTTTTTCAAGCAGCAAATTTGAAACATACTTATAGTTAACCTTCACCCAGTATGAAGCATCCGTATACCCAAAATTAGGTACTGCACTTTCACTTTTTATAAATTGATCCGTTTTTTGCAGAACCTGCTCAAACGAAAGTTCATTGCTTGAATCAGCAAGATATTCTATTTGATCCCCGATATCATATTTATCTATATCATCAGTCAATACGATCTGATGTTGAGCAAACGATGATGCACTCACGCATACACATAAGATAAAGAATATCAGGCTAAATATTGTGTTCTTAAATTGTTTCACTTTGCTTTCCATAAGTTTCGCAGTGATAACAGTGATTGCCCTTTAAGAATAGTGTACCAACATATTTTTGGCTGGCTTGTCCGACAAAAAAACATATATTCATCTCCTTTTTTGCTTAAGAGTTCATAGTTTTGAAAAAAAACTAAACTATTGACCCTAAACCGGTATCACGTCACACCGAAACTATAAAAAATGAATGAAAATATGGCAGAGGGAGATTTCTAATAGCAATATGATCATTGCTAACAAATTAAAACAACTATGAAACTTATAAAAACAATAAGAATAACTTTTAAAAAATTAGCATACACATCAGCATTATTAACTCAATTTTTTGCATTACCACAAATTGCCTGCGCAGCTAACAGCAAAGCAGTTTCAAGTACAGATACTAGCTATAATATCGAAATCTATTTTGTAATGGCTTTAGCCATTTTACTCTCTTCAATTATTACCATAGTAATTACTAGTAAAGCATTCAAAAATAAACTACGCCGCCTATATGCAGAATTAGCAACCAGCAGTGACCCATGCAACCAAAAAACAGCGGATAAACATAAAAAATCATCTCAATTAATTAATGAGTTAGGAAGCCTATTTCTAGACCTCTCTGACCAAAAGCATGCCTTGCAATTATCAACATATACATCTAATGACGGGTTCTGGCGCATAAACCCAATTGATAAATCTGCTGACTTCACCCATAGATGGTATGCGATTATGGGAATTGAATCGGATCTTACAGCCCCTAACTTTAACTTCTGGTTGGAGCGAATATACAGTGAAGACCGGGAAGAGTTTGAACAACTATTAACTGAAATAACCAAGGGGAACATAGATTCTTTTGAGCATATACATAGAGTTAAGCATGACGATGCTGGCTATATATGGGTACTTGCAAAAGCTATCTCTGTTGATAGCAATTCAGATAATCACCCCCCACTTATTAGTGGCTCAATAACTGATATAACATCCTTAAAAGAATCAGAAGAAGAGATAAGTGAGGAGAGACAAAAAAACCTAATCACACTTAATGCACTTAGTGATGCAGTAATAACCACCGATAACAAAGGGCTCATCCGTCATATGAACCCAAAAGCGGAAAAACTAACTGGCTGGCAAATTGAGGAAGTATTAAATAGTCCTATCAGTGAAATTTTCAATATAATTAGCGAATTAAGTAAAGAGAAGATCACCTCCCCTGTAGAGAAATCATTAAAACTTGGCCAAAATATTGGGCTATCGAACCACTTGTTAGTACAAAAATTTGGAGGGGAGATATCAATTGAAGATTCTGTAACTCCTATAATCAACACTAGCAATGAAACTACTGGTGCTATTCTGGTCTTCCACGACAACAGTGGAGCAAGACAGTTAACTCGCCAAATTAGTTATCAATCTTCCCATGATGAATTAACTGGATTAATAAATAGAAGGGAGTTTGAACGAAAACTCAAGCTTTCTATCAACCAGGCCAAAAAAGATAACTCTACCAATGCAATGTTATATATCGACCTGGATCTGTTTAAAGTAATTAACGATACATGTGGACATATAGCTGGCGACCAACTTCTGCGTGAAATAGCCCCATTAATTTGCGAAGAAACGCCAGATGGCGATATTATTGCCCGACTTGGAGGGGATGAATTTGGAGTTTTATTACACAACTCAACAACAGAGCAAACCATAATTGCATCAAATAGAATTCGTAATGCCGTTGAAAAACAAGGGTTCTCTTGGCGCGGACAAAATTTCATTCTTTCCCTTAGTATTGGAATTGTTCTGATAGATAATCAAACAGAAAATATCTCAGATGTTTTGCGCAAAGCTGATAGCGCATGCTTTGTTGCGAAAGATTCAGGTCGAAATACTGCTCACTTATATCGTGAAGATGATATTGAGATGGCAAATAGACATGGGGAGATGCAGTGGGTATCCAAACTTACCGATGCCTTAGATAACGATAAATTCATCCTGTATTATCAAACTATATCCCCTCTTTCAGAAGGTAAAGAAAGCGGCAAGCACTATGAGATTCTTCTAAGGTTAATGGATGAGAATGACAAACTTGTGCCACCATTTATCTTCCTTGGGGCTGCAGAGCGTTATAACATGATTACCAAGATCGATTATTGGGTGATAAAAAACACTTTCTCATGGCTGCATGATCACCCAGATCATCTTAAAGAACTTAGCCTTTGCTCTATCAATCTTTCTGGAAATTCTCTTGGTGATAAAGGTCTCCTCACCCATATTGAGATGCAGTTTGAGAAATACCAAATCCCTCCAGAAAAAATATGCTTCGAAGTAACAGAAACCATGGCTGTTGCAAACACTGGAGTGGCAAAAGATCTAATTCAATCTCTGCGTGAATACGGGTGCAAGTTTGCTCTTGATGATTTTGGAACTGGCTTGGCCTCATTTGAGTACCTGAAAAACTTCCCGGTAGACTTTTTAAAAATCGACGGTAGCTTCGTCAAAGATATGATTAATGATCCCATCGACTCAGCGATGGTCAAATCAATCAATGATATTGGCCACGTCATGGGCAAGAAAACCATAGCTGAATTTGTTGAAAATGATGACATAGGTGCAAAATTACGTGAAATGGGTGTGGACTTTGCACAGGGTTATGGAATTCAAAAGCCTACGCCATTAAAGGATATAGCCTAGCCTCTTGTATATAACCTAGCTTCTTAAATATATGATGACTCTAGACTAATGGGGATGTCCATTATTACTTGAAAGCACGTTATCGGTTATGCACTTATTACTTGAATTCAGGGGCATCAATTATGACAAAAACAATCACCAGACTTTCATTTCTAATATTATTTGCAAGCGCGTTTATTAGCTGCACGGTTACTAATAATAGACCTGTTCCTGTTGGAGATTTAGCTAAATCCAACATACCAACAAAGCAATCACCACCCAATATTGAGAATAAAAATCAGAGTCGGCAAGTGATTTATGAGGCTGTTTCAAATTCAGAATCAATAAAAAATGCGTTACAGCGGCACTACAGTGAGTGGAAAGGCGTAATATACAAATATGGAGGCCTAAGTAAAAATGGTATTGATTGCTCTGGGTTTGTATATATAACCTACAAAAACTTATTTAATAAAAACATACCCAGATCTACAAAACTACTCGCAAATTCAGGAAAGTTTATAAATAAATCACAGCTTCAACCTGGAGATTTAGTGTTATATAAAACAACATCTACAGTGCGCCACGTAGGGATATATTATGGAGATAATAAATTTCTCCATGCATCGAAAAGCAGAGGGGTTATGATCTCAGATATGAACTTGGATTATTGGCGCAGCAGATATTGGCAAAGCAGAAGAGTTTTATAAGAGTTACTGGTTTTACCCACCGTCCCCTAGAGCGATATGAATTGTGCACACGTGTGCACAATTTATCTAAATACCAATCTAAGTACCTTAGGCATCCGCATCAATACTAGTGCAAGACCTTTTTCTTCAAGCTAGTATGCGCGACAGCTGCATCAACGCCTGTAGTCAACTGAATAAAGTCAGCCATAACCTTGGTAGCTTCATCAAGAAGAGGATCATCTTCATCTTTCTTAGCGTCATCTTTATTAACTTCAGCTTCCTCAGAATCTGACTTTTCTTCTACATCTTCTTCATCAAGTTTGGTTAACAGATCTAAGCCTTTACTCTTGCGCTTCTTATTTTCAATATCTAAACGGCGTTGTTTTATATCTTCGCGCTGTTTTTTGCGTACCGACTCGTTAATTGAGATCTGTTTCTCTGCCCTAGCCTTTTCAGCCAGTTCAAGCTGTTCTGACAGGTGTATAAGATCTGGGTTATCCAGCATCCTTTGATTATGCCTTTTAATAAGTTCTGGCACATAGCGTTCAAAACTATTAAACCTACGATATTTAGCTGAAGGGATTTGATCCCATGGCATAGCATTATCTAAAGAGCTCTCACCTATCTTTGTCACGTCATATAGCGCTGGAAACGATATATCTGGCACTACCCCTTGATGCTGAGTACTATCACCTGAAATACGGTAAAATTTAGCTTGGGTATATTTAAGCTGACCATTTCCAAGAGATGCAAGTTGCTGAACAGTGCCTTTACCAAAAGTTTGCACACCAACTACTATCCCACGACGATAATCTTGTATTGCTCCAGCAAAAATCTCTGAAGCTGAAGCACTAAGACGATTAACCAAAACTGTTAGAGGACCATCATAGAAAATTCCAGGGTCAGGATCATTGTATTTACCAACAGCAGCACTAGCATCTTTAACCTGAACCGTTGGCCCTGATTTGATAAATAGTCCTGTGAGTGAGTTAGCTTCAGTTAATGCTCCTCCGCCATTCTCACGCAGATCTATTACCAACCCATCGATATTTTCTTCTTTAAGCTCTGTGATTAATTTTTTAACGTCACGTGTGGTACTTTTATAGTTTGGATCACCAGCATAATATCCAGCAAAATCCACATAAAAAGTTGGGAGTTCAATGACACCAATTTTAAGCTGCTGACCATTTTGAGTTATATCTATAATCTTCTTATGCGCAGCCTGCTCTTCTAATTTAACAGTGCCTCTTGTGATACTTATCTCTTTAGCACTATCAATATTTTCACTATTTCCACCAAGGATATTAAGTCTGACAACAGAGTTTTTCTCTCCACGAATCAGATCAACTACATCATCTAAGCGCCAGCCAACAATATCAACCATTTCTCCATCATCGCCCTGAGCTACCCCTATAACTTTGTCTCCAGCCTTTAAACGCTTTGATTTATCTGCTGGGCCTGCTGGGATTAACCGAACTACTTCAGTATATTCATCCTCTTTCTTTAACAGTGCACCAATACCTTCAAGAGAAAGCTTCATACGGATATTAAAATTCTCAGATTTTCGTGGTGAAAAATATTGTGTATGCGGACCAAAAAGAGCTGCATATGAATTAATAGCCATCTCAAAAACATCGCTAGAATTTATCTGACTTATTTGATTAAGATTATTGAAATAACGCTTGCGTAGAAGGCTGGATATCTTCTCATTTTCCTTACCTGCTAATTTTAAAGACAGGTAGCTATTTTTAAGTCTTTTGCGCCATAGGTCATCTAATTCAATTTCGCTTTTTGCCCATCTTTCATCTTCACGGTTAATTTGTAGTAATTCGTCTTTAGTAAAATCAAACTTAAAACCACTATCTATATTCTTAATTATTGCGATATAACGCTGCAGCACTTTAAACGAATAAAGGTTATATATTTCAAAAAAGACTGATGTATCACCGCGTCGTAAATAGTCATCAAACTTTTTATTATGTTCTGCAAATTTATCAATATCAGCGCTGGTAAAAAACATTCTCATTGGATCAAGGTCTGTGAAAAATTTCTCATAGATCTGTTGAGAGAACTCATCGTTTAATGCGACCTCTTTATAATGCCCTGCTCCAAGACGTGCCACCACTTCAATGGCAGTTGCGCGATAACTTTTTTCCGAACTAAGTGGTTGATAGTAGTTTTCAAATGGCTCAAGCTCTGCTTTTTTTGATGCAGTAGCTATCGAATTACATGAGAACATTCCCAAAAACATTAGAAGTACTAATGTTATACTTTTTTTCATTAACTTTGTTTGCATCAACTACATCCACTCATTTTGATAATCGTCATTTCCTTTTTGACCTTTGATAACTTTAATAGTGCAAATTAATTACAAAGCTATGACAGGTGAAATCGGCAAGCTGTTTTTTTGCTCTTACTGAGCTATAAATTATACCCAATGTGAAAACCGCTTTGCGGTTAAAATCATCAATAACATTGATAATACCTGTCATATTATATGCTTGTCTTGAGAATTTCCAAAATTAGATAACAAAAATTCGATATGACCGAAGCAAATATGAAATTATTCAAACTATCACCATTGACAAATTCTATTTTTATCCCATTTTTATATATATGTCTTTTAAAATTTTTATCCGTTAATCAATAATTTGTAGGTTTAAAATATGCTTCTTAAAGAACTGATAGAAAAACTAGAAACAACCGACCGAGGTGGATGGATGCTTAATGTAGCCGTGCATAAAGCTCAAGCTAGTGAGGCCTATAACAAAGTAAGCTCAGCCTTTGAAAGCAATATTTTTGTTGATGATAATGAAGAGGGTTTTTATTTTGGCCCATCATATTCACAAAATATCGATGCAGCAATGTCCCTGGTTCCTGCTGGATGGAATAATATTAATATCTCTGAAAAAGATGGCAAATATTCTATAAAGATTGAATTTGATTCTATAGATGATTTTTCTGGCACTGCTTTTACTGTTCCATTAGCTATTTGTGTTGCTGGTCTAAAATTTATCGCCAAAGAGCCTTAGCCAAAATAACAAACAACTTTAAAATAGCTAACAACTTTAAAATAGCTAACAACTTTAAAATAGCTAACAACATTTATTATATGGTACTCGGCTGTGATAGGAGTCCATATGGCTACTCACCCTGATAAAAGTTACTATTATCCCAGTAACCGCCATTCTAATTAGTTGTTACGTTTATTAGCTTCATGCCAAAAGCAAATGCGCTCTTTAATGGATTGACTGCACCAGTAGAAAAATAAGAAAGTTTATATACCTACTGAAATTATCTATTTTACTATTCAAAAAATTATTATTATTCCCGCGAAGGCAGGAGTCCTTATTTTTCAACATGTTATTAATGCCATATCACGCGTTACGCGCTGTACGGAATGGTGCATGACGCTTTGTCATCAACCAAAGGGCAATCAAAATTAATCACCCTTATTACATCCTATTAAATCAATTACTTATCTATTTATAAATAATTAAACAAGCTTAACCCCTGCATCTTAGCGAAACTTTGCTGAGCAGCTTGCAGGCTTATCACTTGAATATCAAACCTTGTTATCGCTTCAGCCATATCTAAATCTTGCACTGATGATAGGTTCTGTTTGAGGGTTAAAACTGCTCCTGCATTAGCCTCATATTCGGTATCAACCGCATTCATTCTGGCCCCGACCTCAGCCAATACTGTATTGGTGTTATCCAGAGCCAAATCCAGCTCTTTCATAACTTTTCCCATGGCTGATTGGAATTTTGCTCCATCTTCTGGTGATTCCTGTGGCATTTTCAAAACATCTACCAATGCCTTAAAAGTCTCAAACATAGACTGATTTGAACTCTCATCGATAGTAAATGTATCGGTATCTGCAGGATCACCTTTGATATTAAACTCTATGCCGTTGAATGCAATTGCATCACCATCAGTAAATGGTGTATCAGCAACACCTACAGTAGCGCCCAAAGAGTCGGTAACCGTGTAGGTAGTAACTCCTGCAGCCTCAGCAAAAGTCACGCTATAAGTATCTGGCACCCATGCGGCACTATTGGTTACAGTGCCAACAGTGACCACTCCAGTACCTGTATTCCCTGCTGCTGGTGCAGTGGTATATGTTCCATTCCCATCCTTGATATCCATAAATACTTCATACCCAGAATCTGTCTCTGCAATATGCCTAGATGGACCAACCTGGGTCATTCTTACCCCTTGATCGCCGTTATAGGTGTAAACTCCGGCAGCCTCACTAAACGGGGTGGTTTTACTCTTATATCCTGCAAATAAATATTCATTCCCATCGGTAGTATTTGCCATCTGCAATAATGACTTAACATGCTCCTCTACCACAGCAGATATCCCCCTTATAGACTCCGGTGATTGAGTGCCATTTGCACCCTGAATCGCAAGTTCTTTCATGCTAATGGCTATATCATTAACACCATCAAGTACGGACTCTTCTAATGCTAACCTGCTCTCCACATCACCAATATTATTCTGATAACGTTCAATCACACCCACGGCTTGCTGTAAATCGAGCACTTTGGCAGCACCTGAAGGATCATCAGATGGAGTTAGTATTCTTTTACCACTTGCAATTTGCATCTGAGTTTTTAGCGTCTCTGATTGCTGACGCAACATGGACTCAGTTCCTTGTTTATGCATTAAGGCAGTTGAAACTCTCATATTAGTACTCCTAAGCGTTAACCAAACATTCCAAGCACAGTTTGGAACATCTGATCTGCTGTCTGAATTAATCTAGCTGAAGCCTGATAAGCCTGCTCATACTTCATTAAGTTTGCAGCCTCTTCATCCAAATTAACACCAGATAGTTGATCTTTTACCTGTTGCGCATTGTCTAGCATTGCTAATTGCGCTTCTAGATTTATATTTGTTCTTTGCGTTACAGAGCCTACACCAGAAACTAACTGACTATAGGCATCCTGTAATGATTCCTGGTCCAAGATATAGTTTTTAGTTTCAACTTCACCAAGTAAAGATGCATTTCTATTATCACCAACTCCATCGATATTTGGTTCAATGGTAAATACATCACCAGCAACTGGTGTTCCGGTTAAATCAATTGTAAAACCTGGATCAAAATCACCTGGAGCTGGCGGATTGGTTATGGGTAGCTGTTGGCCTTCAGTATACGAAACACCTGCAACCGTTGTTGTGCCATCAGTTATGGTATAAGTGTTTGGTGGGTCATCAAATGTGATAGAGACCGTTGAGGCAAAATTTGCTGTATAGTTTGCCGCTGCATCAAACCCATCAGGGATTGGATCAAGCTCTATTGCTCCAGTACCTTTATTCGCATTTGCTGCGCTTGCTACAACTGGCGCTGCCGCTGCGATCTGTTTTGGCTGAGTCAGTAACATTTCAAATGCCGATGCTCCATTTACTGTGGGCCTTATTATCGCCTTATCACCTGCTATTCCTGGTGTTCCCGCAGGTGTTGGAGCAAGGATAGAAATACCATCAACATTAAACGCTCCAGTAGCATTAGTTCCTAACGCGGTATTATCATTCATCCTTGTTATGGTGTAATTTGCACCATCATAGTCAATTCTGTAATCAGACCCTGTAAGCTGCGTTGTATCGGTGATACTTACATCCGAATCTTCATAAAACATAGGTCCGGCATTATTTCTCGAGGTCTCTGCCTTTGGCGCTCCAACTGTATACATATCAGCACCAAGGGTGTTATCCATATCATAACCTTTATTGTGTTGCTGATTCATTTGGTCAGCTAGCACAATTCCAACTCTACCCAACTCATTTGCAGCTTCATCAAGAACCTCTTCTCGAAACTGTAATAAACCACCAATTCTGCCGCCATCAATAAATGTAGATATCTGTACTGAGGATCCACCATATCCAGTGGTGATGGCTAGCTCTTTTCTAGAAGTATCATAAGGATTTGGTTGAGTACTTAGTGTATTTGCAGTGGCTCCATAAACTAATACCTGTCCAGTACCAACAAATACATTTATCGATCCATCATCTTGTTTCGCTGTGGTAATATCAAACTTTTCAGATAATTGTGATATTGCCAAATCTCTTTTATCCAACAAGTCATTCGGAAAACTTCCTGGTAAATTTCCAACGGTAGTAATTTGACGATTAAGCTCAGCCACAATATCTGCTAATTCGTTTGCTTCCGATACCTCTGCTTCTAGATCCCTATCTATATCTTGATACATGTCATCCATACGATCATCAAGAAACTTAAAAGTCCCAGCTAAAGATTCACCACTACTAATAACGACCTGACGGGCAGATATTGAAGATGGATCATTACTAAGGTCTTGAACACTATCAAAGAAATTCAGCATAGATGGGCTCAAACCAGCCGCTTCATCTGCCAAAAGCCCATCAAGCCGAGATGACATCTCTTGATACGCAGTCAATTTTTCATATTCAGAAGATGACTCACGCAAACTATTAGTAGCTGCTTCGCTGTAGTAGCGATCAATCGTTGAAGCAATAACTCCGGTGCCAACATAACTATCACCCATCCGAAGAGGAGTACGAGCTTCCTGGTCAACTCTTTGACGGCTATAACCCTCAGTATTAACATTAGTAATATTATGAGATGTTGTTGTCAGATTCTGCTGCGCAACCATTAAGCCTGATACGCTGATTCCGAATAAGTTTGCCATCTTCCTTCTCTCCAACTTCGCTTTAAGATGTTTTTTCCCAAAGCACCTACGACATTTTTACAAACCTGCCATCTATTATAATATCGGCAGATTACTGGTTTTCTTAATGCTCAGATCTGAAGTAACTTTATAACTTATCTATTCAGACTTAGGCTATTCAGATACTTGTACCTCAGCTTGATATATCTTTAAGCTGTTCACTGTTATAAACACGCATAATTTTTTCTGCATATTGAGGATCAGTTGCATAGCCAGCTTGTTGCAAACCACTTGCGAACCTCTCTGGATCTTTACTGTTTTGCAAGGCCTCAATATAACGAGGGTTTGATTTAAGAAACCCAACATAATCACTAAAGCTTTGCTCTGCTGATTCATATACTCTAAAGCTCTCAACACTCTTCTCAGCAACGCCGCCTCTAAACTCCAAAGTTGAAACTTTAACACTACTGCCATCCCAGTCTCGATGGGATTTGATTCCAAAGAAGTTAAACCCTTGCTCCCCACCGTCTTGGTGAATCACATATTTCCCCCAACCTGTCTCAAGAGCTGCTTGAGCCACTAATAATTTAGGGTCTACGTTTATCTCTTCTGCTGCCATCTTTGCCTGAGGCAACAGAGCTTTAACAAATTCATCAGGCGATGCATATAGCTCTTTCTTATTACCGTTTGAATTTTCGATGTTTTTCGAGCTAATTTTTGGATCATGATTGATCAATGAAGCATTGGAGTTTTGTTTGCCAACCGATCTAACTTGCTGATTATCTGGATTTACAAACCCTTTGGGTGATCCATAATATCTAATTGGATCATGTTTCAACTTTGCACCTGGCTCTGGTTGATCCAGTTTTCCTTGAGATTGCAGGATCTGTTTCTCTATCATTGCTGCAATTCCAAACCCTTTGCCACCAGTTGATATATCCATGGAAAGCTGTTTATCCATTAAATCTTGATACTGATCCTCTGCATTACTCCCAAAAAGATCATCACCCATATTTGCATCACGCATACTCTTGAGCATCTGCTGTACAAACATACTTTCAAACTGCTGTGCAATTTTTTTAACGGCATCATCTTTACCATCTCCGGCATCACGCTTGAGGCCTTTTAAGGCTCCATAATCGAAGTAGTTTGATGATGTGTTATGAATGCTCATTTCAACAAACCTGCTAAATAATTATCAGTTCAGCTCGCAGTGCACCTGCTTGCTTTAATGCTTCAAGTATTGCGATCAAATCACCAGGAGCTGCCCCAACCTGATTAACTGCCTTAACGATTTGATTAAGTTCAACACCAGAATCAAAAAGGAACATCGGGCCTGAACTTTCAGTAATCTGAACATCACTATCCCGCACCACTTGGGTTTCACCCTGCGAAAATGCATTTGGCTGACTAATCACTGGGTCTGAAGATATAGTAACGGTCAAACTGCCATGTGTTACCGCTGCCGGCATAACCTTGACATGATCACCAATTACAATGGTGCCTGTTCTTGCATTCACGATAATCTTAGCTGCAGCTTCACCTGGCTGGAATTTAAGATTCTCAAGAAAGGATACGAAACTAACACGCTGATTGGTATCCTTTGGTGCCAAAACCTCAATTGATACCGCATCAATTGCTTTAGCGGAACCAAGACCAAGAGTTTGATTTATTTTTTCAGAAAGACGTTTGGCTGTAGTGAAATCTGGAGAGTGTAAATTTAAGGTTAGATGATCTCCCAAAGCAAATGGGCTTGCTACAGTTCGTTCTACCATTGCTCCACTTGGAATTCTTCCAGAGCTTGGAACATTTACTGTAATTTTAGAACCATCAGATCCAGCTGCACCAAA
The DNA here is from genome assembly GCA_033852155.1 of Gammaproteobacteria bacterium. Taxonomy (GTDB): domain Bacteria; phylum Pseudomonadota; class Gammaproteobacteria; order QZLD01; family QZLD01; genus QZLE01. Next base: position 46,807 of record JAWSVA010000009.1, read on the forward strand.
CCCGCCAACCACAAGATTACCCTGAGCAATTGCATATATCTGTCCATCAATACCTTTTAAAGGTGTTATCAATAGACTGCCGCCACGAAGACTTTTTGCACTTCCTAGGGAAGCTACGGTGATATCAATTTTTTGACCATTCTTTGCAAATGCGGGTAAATCTGCATGAACCATTACTGCAGCAACATTTTTTGACTTTGGACTAACATTACTTGGTAGAGTTATTCCATATGCAGCCAATAAGCTCTTCAAACTTTGCGAAGTAAATTTGGCACTATCACCAGTTCCATCAAGGCCTACAACTAAACCATAACCAACTAGTTGATTTGATCTAACTCCAGCGATTGATGCGAGATCTTTAATTCTTTCAGCATTAACAGTGCTAATACCAAGTAGAAATATTATTGCTATTTTAATTATATATTTCATCATGTTATTCCTATTAAAATGGCCACAGAGGACTTAGGAAAAATCTAGATAACCAGCCCATCATGTTTGATTCTGCTATTTCACCACGACCAGTGTATGCAATTTCAACATTAGCAATTCTTGTTGATACAACCTTATTATCACCATCGATATCATCAGGGCGCACTATCCCAGAGATTGTTATATATTCATCTCCACGGTTAAGAGTTATTTTTTTCTTGCCTGCTACCATTAAATTGCCATTCGGAAGTACATTTACAACCATGCAACTTACTTCACCTGTAAGGTTATTGCTTTGATCTGAAGATCCTTCACCTTCAAAAGATTTTGATCCGGAAACTTCAGTTGCAAGACCATCACCAAGTTGCACCTTACCGAATAATACATTTGCTGATATGTCATGAGAGGTATCTTTCTCTACACTGGTTGTGGCAGATTTAGAAGCCTTGGTTTTCTCTTGCAAAATGACCGTTAAAATATCACCGACATGTTTTGCAGTTCTATTTTCAAATACCAGCATATTTCTACCAATCTGAAAGATCGATCCATTCATTTGCGGTTTAGGCCAATTGATCTTTGGCTCTTCAACTTTTGGATCAGGACGAGAATTCATATCCATACACCCTGTAAGAGTCAGCAAAATAATAATTGGTATTAAGATTTTCATAATAATTTCACCTTATTTAACTAAAGGTTATTATTCGCATATTGCATCATTTGATCGGTAGCAGATATTGCCTTGGCGTTGGTTTCATATGCACGCTGTGTCTCGATCATATTCACCATCTCCTCTGCTATATTCACATTTGAGCTTTCCAGTGATCCTTGCTGCAATGATCCTAGGCCTGATGTTCCTGGTGTTGTTACTGCAGGAGATCCACTACCTGTTGTCTCTTTAAAAAGGTTTTCACCAATTGGTTGCAATCCTGCAGGATTGACAAAATCTGCCAGCTGAATTGTTGTAACACTAGTTGGAGAGGCTGAACCTGATGAAAGCACCTCAACAGTTCCATCGGATCCAACGGTAACTGATACTACATCCGTACCATCTATTGTTACTGCCGGTTCTAAAGGGTATCCACTTGAAGTTACCACCTGGCCATCACTATTTAATTGAAAACTCCCATCACGGGTATAACCGATATTTCCATCCGGCATTTGTACCTGGAAAAACCCCCTGCCAGTTATAGCAATATCCATAGAGTTACCGGTGTGGGATATGTTTCCTTGAGTATGCATTTTTTGAGTTGCTACAACTTTTACACCAGTACCAATATTGATACCTGATGGGATATTTGTAGTTGATGAACTTGATGCGCCAGCTTGGCGATAATTTTGATAAATTAGATCTTCAAATACAGCTCGATCTTTTTTGAACCCAGTTGTATTCGAGTTAGCCATGTTATTAGCAACAACAGACATACGTGTTTGCTGTGCATCTAACCCTGTTTTTGCTACCCATAATGCTGGATTCATAATCTTTCTCCTGTTCTCTTCAATCTTAAATCTTAAATCTTAAATCTTAAATCTTAAATCTTATCTTTTTAGCCAGATGGTATTTGGAGAGCTAAAATTTTGACTACATTAGCTCTCACCATTGAATTTGCAATTTGTAGGCCAACTTTTTCAGAATGAAATATATTTAAATATTAAGACCTTAATAACTTGCTAAGACCTTAATAGCCTGGAACTTGCAGAGTCATTATCTTCTGCAGCCTTCATAACTTTAATCTGCATCTCATAAGCACGAGCATGATTTATCATCTTAACCATCGCTCCAATGCTATTTACATTACTTGACTCAAGAACCCCAGTTTGAACCGATACTGCTGCATCAGCTTCTAATTGGCTGCCATCTTTGCTATAAAAAAGTCCATCTCTACCCTTTTCAATCTGGTTATCAACAGGGTTAACTAACTTTAAGCGATCAAGAACCGCCAAAGTATTGGCGTTTTGTCCTAGAGGTATAATTGATATTGTTCCATCAACACCAATCTCTATTTTTTCAGCAGGAGGAATTGATACTGGCCCACCATTACCTAATACCAATTTCCCATCACCAGTCTCTAAAAACCCCTGGCTTGAAACTCGAAAATCACCGCGCCTGGTATAGCCTTCATTACCTTCAGCATTCTGCACAGCAAACCAACCATTACCTTTGACTGCCGCATCAAGATCATTCCCGGTAGAGACCATTGCTCCTGGGTTCATATTCGAACCAACAGATTGTTCAACCGCGTATGTTCTATCAGCATAACCTGGACCGTTCACATGACTACTCATGAATGTATCCAAATCCTCACGAAAACCAGTAGTATTAGCATTCGCCAAATTATTAGAATTATTACGCTGTGCCATCATAATCTGCTTAGCGCCATTCATTGCTAGATAGAGCATACGGTCCATAGCTATTTCCTCTTCTTAGCCCCTATTAACAGAAGGTTAATCAATATAGTTAACAGAAGGTTAATTAAATACAATTAACGTATATTAATAATGGTTTGTGTTACTTGGTCAGATGTACTAATCATCTGCGCATTAGCCTGGAAGTTACGTTGGGCAGTGATCATCTTCACCAGCTGCTCAGTCAAATTCACATTTGATTGTTCTAACGCACCCGACTCAATTCTTCCTGCACCTGCATTTCCAGGCTCTTTCGCAATAGGAGAACCTGAAGCAAATGTCTCTGTCCAACTGGTATCACCAACCTGCCTTAAACTGCCTACACTTGGAAAAGTAACTACTGTAATTTTAGCCAGAGTGGTTGCCTGACCATTGGAAAATCTAGCAAAGACATTACCCTCGGCATCAACATCTAGATCAGTAAACTCACCGGTAGAATAACCATCTTGCGATAAAGCGTTTACACTAAAATCACCGCCGTATTGAGTTAAAGAAGTGTAATCCATAGAAAACGTAAGGGGTTCAGCCCCTGAGCCAGCAATGTTGAAGTTTGTGTAGTTCAGAATATCATTAGATGCAATTACACCATTATCAACCACAGTATCAAGCGCACCACTATTATCAAATTTCAATGTTATATAATCCTGATTATTTGGCGCAACTAATGTTTTATTTGTTGGAGGAACGACAATATTATCTACATAAGTATATGTTTGCCAAGTATTTTCTGTAACAGGAGGCACAGCTACAGCATCAACTGGAAGCTTACGGTAATAGGTAGTTAATTGATGCGAGCTACCTAAAGAATCAAAAACCGTGGTTGAGGTGGAGTGGTTAAAACTTGCTGGGTCAGCAGAATCAAAGGTAATCGCCGCTGATATAGCGGCTTCTGATGCATCAACATTAGCAGCAATTGCCACCAATGTTGTTGCCTCAGGTTGGGAAACACCGGTATCAATCCGCACATCCTCTGGTGTACTAGAACTAATCTCACCAGCTGAATCAACACGAAACCCCTGCAATACCAGACCAGATGCGTTTACAATAAACCCTTCACGATTCATGCTAAATGCGCCAGCTCTGGTATATGAATCCACATCTCCATCACTTAATTGAAAGAAACCATCACCGTTTACAGCCATATCAAGTGAACTACCGGTAAATTCAAACTGCCCTTGCCCGAACTCCTGCGCAACATTTGAAAGCGCAACACCTTGACCTATTGCATTACCAGCACCAAGGTTACTAACTGCAAATATATCTGCAAATTCACCACGAGATGCCTTAAATCCGGCGGTATTACTATTGGCAATATTATTACCAACGATATCTAGATCTGAGGACGCTGCATTCAGCCCTGATAGGGCGGTTGAAAAAGCCATATTAATTCTCCTATTAAAATACTTTTACTGTACTCGTATATTTCTATTTAATTTGCGATATAGCAGTTGTGCTAATCTGCCCAATACCTACTAAATTCAAATTTGGGGGCCTGCCACCAACACCCATGCTGACACTTTCCACCTTAGCCATCACACTGGTATCAAGGGCTTGTGTCTCACCTGCATATAATGTTTCTGCTGTTACTCTATATCTTCCGGCAGGCATCTCTGTACCATTGCTGTCAGTGCCATCCCATTCAAAATCAACCTGCCCCGAAACCTGCGGACCTAATTCAACAGAATCAATAAGGGCGCCACTTTCGGAGTAAACTTTAACACTAAGACCAGAAAGCGAAGTTGGCACATCAATATTTGCATTTAAATCATTGGAGCCGTCAAAATAACCAACATCACTATTAATCATCACTTCGCGGTCAATAAGATTTGAATACTCTAGAATCTGATTTCCATTTATTGACGATGCAAAATCAGCAAATGACTCTTGCAGTTCTCCAATACCTGAAGCAGTACTAAACTGCGCCATCTGTGCCATAAAATCTCCATCCTCCATAGGCTTAAAAGGATCTTGATTTTGCATCTGCACCATCATCAATTCAAGAAAATCATCCTGCCCTAATTCATTAGAGTCATTAGATTTATTTACCGTTGAGTTTCCATTAACAATCGAAGATATATCTGAAATACTTGTCATAACCTTCTCCCTATTTACCTAATGCAAGAGTTTTGGTTAACAACTCTTTTGATGTATTCATAACTTCAACGTTATTCTGATAAGAACGTGAAGCAGAGATCATATTCACCATCTCTTCTATCGAATTTACATTTGACTGGAAAACATAACCCTCTTCATTTGATAAAGGATTATTGGGTTCATAGCGCATCATATTTTCTGCATCGCTTTGGTATATCTCCCCAACCTTAACGCCACCTGTCATCTGCGCATTTAACACTGATGCAAAAATTGGGTGTTTTGCCTTATATGCTTGATCTGGAGTTGTGGCAACTGAATCAACATTTGCCAGATTACTGGCGGTGGTATTCATGCGCACTGTTTGTGCCTGCATACCAGAACCAGCAATATTGAAAACATTAAACAGTGACATTACTATTCTCCTCTAATGGCGCTCATCAAGCCCATTATGCGATGTGAAATAAAATTAAGCGTTGCCTGATACTGAATTGAGTTTTCAGCAAAATTAGCTTGTTCAACATGGGTTTCAACTGTATTACCATCAAGAGATGGGCTTATAGGATTTCTATATAGAGTTTCATACACGCTAGGTGAACGACCAGCATCAAGTGACAAATGTTTGACGTTTGTCTGGTCTACCTTAGCTGTAGATATTTGCTGAACACCTTGCGCTTGGCTAAGAGCAGTTTTGAAATCAAAATCCCTGGCCTTGTAGTTCGGAGTATCAGCATTGGCAAGGTTTGAGGCAATCATTTCACTACGCTTGCTGCGTAGGTCAAGTGCCTGCTCCTGTATTCCAAATGCCTTATCGAATGAAATTGCCATCGTGTTAACCCTTTTAAATCTTTTCGTAAAAACCAATTTTGGTTACTCTCGATTACTATCTAGCAATAGGTATGCCAAAATCAATTTAACAAACACACTCCCAACCTTGCTTATTCATTCAATTAAATAGTAAGACGTTGTTTTCAAAAGCAATTACCAGCACCAAAACATCATGAGCATATAATTAGACACCATAGTGGTTCAACAAAACCACTTGATTATAAAAATGTGGTGGTATTGAAAAACTACCGATAAGACAATTACCCTAGTCAATAAATCGGCAAAGAAGTTCCATAGCGGCAAGAGAATGCCGGAAGGTTAATTTTAAGATTCAGGATGATCAAATATAGATTCCTGCCTTCACAGAAATGACGTGTTTTTAAGTTATGACGAATACTTTCACAGTCATCTCCAGCGTTAGAGCGCATAGATAAACATGAATTTGTGCAAAACTAAACTTTCTTAGTTTTGTATGCATTCCCACGGAGACAGTGGGAACGAGGAAAAGAAAATGGTCTACAAAAAAAAGGGCGCATCAGCGCCCTCTTCAATTCAAACTTTTCAGATAACCTGATTATGCGTCAGCTGGGCCCCATTTCACAATGGTTGCACCCCAAACATAACCGATACCAGCAGCGATGATAACCATTAGGGTTCCATCTTTAAGCTTGCCTTGCTTTTCACCTTCGTACATAGCAATGAATTGGTCAATCTGGCCAATATGACCGTATTCATCAAGGTATACAGACTGATCTACAGTAAGGCCAAGCTCTGAAAGCATGTACTTATACATTGAATGTTTAAAGTGAAGAACATTACAGAAACCAAGGTCTTCTTTTTTATAGCCACTCTTATCGAGAGCTTTATCAATACACTTAAACCAGTTCGGCATTGAAACTTCGTTCAAACGATTTTTCATGTGCTCTGGCTCAAAAACTCTTAGAGATAGATTACCGTTCTCACGAACTTTAGCCAACTCAGCTTCAGGAAGATTTTCAATTGGATGCTCAGTTCCACCATAAAGCACACCGGCATCACGAGATAGACTACCGTCAGTAATAATATGAGAACCAAGTACAAGGTTACGATCATGATTACGCTTTAGAATTAAAGCACCACCACCAGCACCTAGGTTAAACATAAATGATACAGCAGGATCTTTATAATCAATAAAGTCGCCATTTCTGTATCCACCAACAATCATCACTGTATTAACTTCATCATCAGCAATAATCATATCTTTAGCCATCTTCAGAGCCGCTACAGTTGTATTACAACGTTGCTGGATGTCGATAGACCATGCGTTCTTAGCTCCGATTTTTTCCTGAATGTAAATTCCGGAAGTGGTCAATGGGTATTCTTTGTACTCTTCACCAATACATAAAAGAAGATCAATCTCTAATGGATCCACCCCTGTTCTATCAAGGCAATCTTGAGCAGCTCTTGCGCCCATCTCTTGAGTACCATCGTTTTCACCAGGTACAGGCTTTTTCTTAAATCCAAGCTTTTGCTCAACGGCTTCTTCAGTCCATGCTCCATCTGTTGCAGCAGCAACATCAGCAGCAGTCATTACTGTTTCAGGTATGTATAAACCGTACCCTACTATCCCAACTGTATCTTTGGTCATGTTATTACCTTATCTATTCATTTGCTTGAAAAAATCGTTCCCTATTATCTATATATATGGGATTTCAGACAACCCCTATTTGCTTATAACTACAATAAGGTCACAAAATAATGCTCATAAATGAATAATAACAAGAGGGAACGCTAGTATTGTTGAGATTTAAACTTTCGCTGGGATGGCTCAATTCTTTATATAAGGACCAGCACAGTATTTTATTCGTGAGAAATATTTTCAAAAGCAATGCCTAGCAATAATTCACAAGGAAGTTTACTTTAGTAAATGACAGCCCTTCGGCTACGCTCAGGAACCATAGCTGAAGCTACAACGCAGTATTTGGAGAAATAAACGTAATTAGGACCATATCTCGTCAACAGGCTTGGGATGCGAAATATAATGCCCCTGAGCAAAGTCTACACCGATCTCTTTTAGCAAATCTAATGTTTCTTTATGCTCAACGAATTCAGCAACAGTATACTGGCCAAATGCCTTAGCCACCTCAACCAAAGCACGAACCAACACTTGGTCATCAGGTTCATCATGTAAATGCCTAATAAATGACCCATCAATTTTAATGTAATCAATTGGGAGCTGCTTTAGATAGTACAGCGATGAGAAACCTACACCAAAATCATCAAGTGCAAATTTACATCCCATCTCTTTAATACCACGAATGATCTCACTTGTAGCACCAATGTCTGCAACTGCAGCAGTCTCGGTGATTTCAAATATGATTGAGTGTGGATTTACATCAAGTTGAGTAAGACATTTTTTAATGTGCTCTAACAAGTTAATATTTCTGAATGAGAGCCCTGAAACATTAATTGATAGCCTTGCATCGATTCCTCGAATCTCAAGATTAGCCTTCTGCGCAATTACTTTCTCAATTACACGCTCATCCATCTCTTGGATTAAACCACTTCTTTCAGCAGCAGATACGAGTTTTGATGCAGGATATGGACGATGATTCTCATCAAAAATCCTTAATAAAGATTCATAATATGAAACCTTACCTGTTTTTACACAAACAATTGGCTGAAAGTAGGTAGTAAAATCATCTTCATTAAGGGCTTGTTTAACTTTTTCATTCCAATAAACCCTCTCATGCACACGCTCTTTCCCATGTTCACGATCATCAAAAATGTGCCAACAATTCCTACCACTCTCTTTCGCCTGATACATTGCTATATCTGCGTTAGCTAAGACCTCTTCTACGTTTTTACCGTGTTTTGGGATAATGGCAACACCAATACTCGATGAAACACGATGAATTTGGTTTGCACCTGAAACTTCAATCATAGTGAGAGCTTTGCAAAAACGATCAGCGGTTTGCCCCAGCTGATCAAGATCTATCTCTTGCACGATTGTTGCAAACTCATCTCCGCCAAGCCTGGCAATGATGTCAGATTCTCTAGCTGTATTTTTTAAAACCTCAGACACCCTCTTTAGCAACATATCACCTATGTGATGCCCGCTAGTATCATTAACATCCTTAAACTGATCCAGGTCAAAAAACAAAAGCGCACTTACACGGTCATAGCGTAGATTAGTTTCAATCACTCGCTCAAGGTCTTCTGAAAATCTGCGTCTATTGATTAGGCCGGTCAACGAATCATGAGATGCCAACCAACCAAGATTATCTTCGGCCTGTTTTCTCTCACTAATATCTAAACCTATAGTAAGAATCTTATGCCTTTGCCCCTTGTCCGATAGACTAGAGTGATACCATGCTATGTGCAGACTCTCTCCATCTTTTGTTACAAGATCTGCCTCATGGTGAAGCTCAGATCTTTTACCAATAATTAAATCTTCAAGCTGGTGCGATAGATCAGGTAACAGTGCATTGCGCGGTAAAATATTGGTAAATGAGCCACCAACTAATTCATCCTCTGAGTATCCTGTTATCCATTCCCCATGACGATTTATCATCAAGATATTGCCATCTTCATCTTGCGTCAGAATAAGAGCATGCGCGGTATTCAATAGCCCAGTTACAAAATCTCTCTCGGATTCTAGCTCACGTCCTCTCTCTTGTAACTGTTCAGCACGCCGATGCAACTGCACCTGCAGTCCTTCCAACTGATGTGAAAGAGCTATCGCCGTATTGTTCAAGATATCACTCTCATCCTGAAACAATGTGTCTTTAGATTGCTTTGATAATGACTCACGAACTTTCTCAAATGAGTTTTGCGCAAGCAAAGGAAGGTATAGTGCGGTAACCCTTAAACGAGACATTGGTCGCCACAGAATAAACAACATCAACATCTCAGCAACTAATAGACCACCACCACCGAGCAGTTTACTCTCCTGTTTTGCATTCCCGAGCTTTTTAACATCTTCTGTCACATCAGAGATGGTTATCAGAAAGCCTTTATTTAACTGAGAAAAAACACTAAGAGGAAGAAGCTTAACATCACTGACTGCCACGACTTCATCAGTTTGTCTATTTTTGGTGTGCTCAAGAACAGAATCACGTTCCAAAAATAACATATCATACTTATTCGCAACTTTGTTGATAATTGAGAGGCTTCTCTCAGGCTGTGTAATAGCTACAACATCTACATTCCAATCAGGTAGATATCTCTCAGACATCACCTCATGCTGGTCTATTGACACAACAATTCCAGCATCAACCCCGGCAAACATCTTAAAATCTAGGATCACATCAAGCAGTGGTGCTCCAAAAACAGCTATTCCACCCTTGCGACCATCAACCAACATAGGAACAGCCACATAAATCTCACAGGTGAGCCAACAATTTACAATCCAGTTTGGCCGTTCTTGATTCTGAGTATCTTTAATGAGGGAATCAGGAATATTAGGTACGCCCCACTTTCCCAATGTCTCCAATTCTTCTGTAAAAATAGCCGCTGAATCAATACCGCTATCGAGCTGTAACTGCCACCAATAAGCATCAAAGGAATCATTTACACCGGCAGAATCTTTTTTCTCAACTGCGTCAGCCATTCCATGAATAGAGATAACAGTTCCAGCTAACTGCTGAATTCTTTGAGCAGACTGTCTTATCAGCCCCTGTATCTCTTGACTGTGTCTTTGGTGAATCTCTTTACGTTTTGTCTCAAACTGTTGTTCTAAATAGTAGTGATTGCTGAATGTTAAGCCGCCAAAAATCACAGACAATATCAAGCTTGTCAGTAGAAATGCTTTCCACTTCAAACTCAAAAATAGTCTTTTCTGTTGCATTACAGCTTTCATCTTAAGCTAATACCCACTAATCTACCTCAATCACTTTGATTCCATCTATGGAATCGACATCAACACCCTCACTATCAACATATCCAATCGCCCCTTTAGTTTTGGATATGAACTCAATCATTTGTTCTACAGAATCTACTTTCTTAGGTGGAATACCAATTCCAGAATATGTTGCTCTATCCCACGCTAACTGTAGCTGATGTGGAAATATTTTTAATACATTCTTACAAAATTTTTCATGTTCTTCTTCTGCACCGCCATTCTCATCAGAATATGAGACAACAATAACTCTCTCACCAGTTCTCCACTGCCTAAGCTTCAAACTGAATATTGACCTTACTTCGCGAATGGATATTTTTTCTTGGAATAGATTAGAATTAGCAATAATTTCCGTGCTAAAAGAATCCGGAACATAAAAAAAGGACGGGATAATAAACACGGTTATTATTATTTTTATTACCTTACTAACCATTATTCCTTTCTTTGTTCTATCTTTATGACAAAAATATAGCATCTTTTACTGGATACAGCCATATAACAGCCTTTAGTTACTTTGAAGCTTTAAACTTTTTGCCGGGAATATACTTAATAAACAATTTTTACTTCAATAACATTTGGCTGTTTTAAAAAACATAATGCTTAACTACCAATCTTAAGATAGCTATTTTCCACTTTTATATAGTAGCTTTAGCGCAGACTATATATTAGCTCTACTTATTAGCTACATTTTTTTCATACAAACTGACAACCAATTCACAATTACAAAAATCACCTATTGATAATATTCTTAATATCAAATACTTGCACCACAACAACACACTGTTATTTAAAGCTTTTTTAGATGCGTATTTATTCTGATATTTTTTAAAAAAAACAAGCTGGAAAGTTGTGAACTCCTTCTCTGGTAGTGAATTTAGCCTATGCTAGTCTTTTCTATATAGAGGTTGAAGGAATTTCCTTTAACTTTATTTAAGATTTATATAATGATGACAATAAAGAAGAATACAATATGGTTATTGATGTAAAGTTAAATGAGTTTTTCCCTGAATATGAAAACCTTACTCTTGATCTGGGTACAAACATTAAACAGCCAGCCAGGAGCGTTTTATCAGATGATATTTTGCTTTCGATGAAACATGAAATTAATAATGATTTCAAAACGTTATCAGAGCAAAATGATATATCTGAAATCATAGCGATTAATAACAAAAACAACATTAAAAATCATTAATGATTTTTAAATATTTATAGCTCTTTTAATGTTGAATCCGCGTTGTTTATTTTCCGGGAATAACTGATATTCCCGGTAAGATCACTACTCTGTAATATCATAGCCTAGACCGAACTTCTTTAAGCAAACCTAGCGAAGCATCTTGAATAAGATCTAAAACAATTTCAAACCCACTTGTTCCACCAAAATATGGATCTGGAACTTCTTTATTTTTCCCATTAGAACCATAATCAAGAAATAGTTTAAGCTTAGCTGTGGAGTTAATTGGTTCCATTCCTTTTAATACATCAAGGTTATCTATATCCATAGCTAAAATCATATCAAAATCGTTAAAATCTTGTTCTTTGACTGCCCTAGCTGTCTGCTTAGATATATCTATTCCGCGACTTGCAGCTGCAGAAACAGCTCTCTTATCCGGGGTTTCGCCTGCATGGTAAGCATATGTTCCAGCCGAATCTATTTTCACCTTGTCTGACAAAGAGTTTTCCTCAATAAAGTTTTGAAAAACACCTTCAGCTGTTGGTGATCTACAGATATTCCCCATGCATACAAATAATATTTTTATCATCTACCCTCCATGTTTAAGGCGAAAACCATTCTAGAAAGAGTCTAATATACCTAACATTTTTAACCAAAATTTTACTCTAAATACAAACAGACTAACTAATAATTAGTTAATTAATTTCGCCCTAACTTTTTCCAGGTCTTCTACTGTATCAACCCCCATTCCTGGAAGCTCCACTGCTTCTTCAATATGTATTTTATAGCCGTTACTAAGCGCTCTTAATTGTTCAAGTGATTCATACTTTTCTATATAAGATGGGGCAAGGCTAGAATATGACAATAAAAAATCAACTCTATAAGCATATATACCAAGATGGCGATAATAGTATTTTTTTATCTCAGAATTTGAAATTACATTATCTCGATCCCATGGAATTGGAGCGCGACTGAAATACAATGCTTCACCAGAGTTATTTTTTACCACCTTGACCACATTAGGATCAACCACCTCTTCGCGCTCATGAATTGGGGTATATAATGTAGCAATACTGCTATCAGTATTATTTGCCAAGTTACCAGCAACCTGCAGCAATAATGAGGTTGGTATTAATGGCTCATCACCTTGCAAATTAACTACTATATCATCTTTACTCCAACCGCAAATGGTTGCAAGCTCTGCTAATCTATCAGTTCCGGACTGATGATTTGGATCTGTAATACAAACTCTTGCTCCAAAACTATTGCATATATCAGCAATACGCATATCGTCTGTTGCCACTACTACTTCCTCTGCGCCACATTGCACTGCCTTTTCATAAACCCACTGAATCATTGGTTTACCGGCAATATCAAGCAACGGTTTACCTGGCAATCTAGTAGATTGATACCTTGCAGGAATTGCGATTTTAAACTTAAGCTTATCTTGCATCTTCTATTTGCCTTATATTTTCTACTTGTTTCAACTTACCTAAAAAATTTTCTACAAAACCACTCTCAAAAACTGTTTCTGCAGGAACAGTCCACCAATCACTCTTGGCAAACCCCTTACATTTCACTGCATCTTTTTCGGTCATAAGCACCGGAAATCCATCAATGAAATCTAGAGTTTTCTGTGTAAATGGATAATGGTCTGCATATTCATGAGCTATTATATTAAGTCCTTTACTCTTAAGTGCCGAAAAAAATCTAGCTGGATTACCAATTCCTGCGACAGCGTGTATTTTATCAGCAACCAAATCAGTTAACTTAACCATCTCACCAGTAATCATGTTCTGTGCATACTCAATTGAGAGGACAAAATTATATCCATGAATAAAAGATTTTTTCCCATTAATCAAAGTAAAATCAGCAGTTTTAATACGAGAGAAAGGCTCTCTTAATGGACCGGATGGAAGAAGAAAGCCATTTCCTATCCCTTTCTGCGCATCAAATACAATTATTTCAATATCCCTATTTAAAGCATAGTGCTGCAACCCATCATCGCTGATAATTATATTGCTATCAGTATTCTCCAAAATGTAATTTACAGAACTAATTCTTTTTGGGTTTACCACAACAGGAATCTTACAACTATTAAATATTAGCAAAGGCTCGTCCCCAACTTCATTAGCGACAGACTCACTTGTAACTAGTAGCGGTTGATCTATCTTAGCGCCATACCCTCTACTAATTACTGCTGGTTTATAGCCATGCTTCTGTAAAAGATTTACAAGATATATAACCACAGGGGTTTTGCCTGTTCCACCAATATAAATATTGCCGACTACAATTACTGGAACCTTATTTTTTAGAGGTGGAGCATTAAGAAAGGCATTTCTTTTTTTTGCAATAATTAAGCGATAAAGCAAAGAAACTGGCAACAATACAATTGTTAACCAGTTTCTTGTTGACCATTTTTTTAGCAGCCACTGCTTCAAGATTTTTCTCTTCTAAATTTATTCATCATAGTCCATATTTATCATGGTCTATTGACCTTCACCCTCACCTGATAACGTTGTGGCAAAAGCAATTTTGCTAATATTAAGCTGACTAGCAGCATCCATTGCAAAAATAACTGATTGATGACTTGCCTCACCATCAGCTCGTATAACAAATGGGATATCTTCTTTCCCAATGATAGATTTAGAAAGCGCGATTTTAAGCGTCTCCACATCAGTGCCGACGACCTTACTCTCATCTATGTAGTAATGACCATTTTTATCAATAACAAGTTCGAAAGCAGTTTCATCTCTTTCAACTGGTTCACCACTTGCTTCAGGAAGACTCAATTCAAGATCAGACTCTTTCTGAAAGGTAGTTGTAATCATAAAGAATATTAGCAGTAGGAAAACCACATCAATCAATGGAGTCATATTTAAATCAGGATCTTCCCTGCGACTCTGACGTAATTTCACTATTCACTGTCCCCGTCAAAATCATTATCTTTAGCTCTCTGACCATGAATAACCTCTATCAATTTAACTGCTTCCTGCTCCATATAAACAACTAAGCCATCAACCCTGCCACGAAGAAACCTAAATGCTATAAGAGAAGGAATCGCAACTGTCATTCCCGCAGCTGTTGTAATTAAAGCCTCTGAGATACCACTAGATAAGCTACCAGCATTACCAACACCAACTGTAGAAATAGCAGTAAAGACCTTAATCATGCCGATCACGGTTCCAAGTAATCCAAGAAGAGGTGATATTGCAGCAACAGTACCTAAGCTGGTAAGAAATTTTTCTAACTTATATGCCTCATGACGGCCAATATCTTCAATTGACTCTTTCATCACTTCACGAGAACCGTGAATATTTGAAAGGCCTGCCGCTAGCATACGACCTAAAGCAGAACTCTCTTTAAGAGTTCTTAAATCAGAAGATGTCATCTGTTTATTCTTAACCTTATACCAAACTTGGGCTACAAGGTTTTTAGGAATTATTCTTTTGCGTTGAAGGCTCCAAAGCCTTTCACAAATAATTGCCATCGCAAAAATTGAACATGCGATGATAGGGATCATTAACCAACCGCCGGATTTTATTAACTCAAACACCCTTATGCTTCCTTTTTCTTTTATAAAATTAGCTTTATGTAATCCTTTCGCCCACAAGATACTTTATATTAAATACCTGACAAATTGAGCAAACCTGAGCATAACATCTATCCATGCCGAGAATAAATATTTGGCCTAGTCAAAATGGCAGCTTATAAACTGCCCTTTAAATCAACTAATGTAAAAAATAAAGGCACTATATAAATGCCTTATTTATTGTGGATATCTACCAACTTTACATCACCCAACTTCTTTTTTTGTTTGACTGAATCTGCACGCAGCTGCTCTTGATAATTAAGTAATTCCTCACTTACATCACCAGTTACATAAAGCCCACAAAAACATGATGAATCAAACCTTTCAATCCCACTCTTACTGTCTTTTATAACAGCCTTTTCCAGATCTTCCAGATCTTGATAGATCATTTTATCTGCACCGAGCTCCTCGCAAACCTGATCAACTGTACGATTATGCGCGATAAGCTCACTTGCTACCGGCATATCTATACCATAGACGTTAGGGTATTTCACTGGTGGCGCTGCTGAAGCAAAATATACTTTTCTAGCTCCCGCATCTCGAGCCATCTCAATAATTTGCTCGGATGTTGTTCCTCGTACTATTGAATCATCTACTAACAGTACATTTTTCTTTTTAAACTCAAGAGGGATTGCATTTAACTTTTGACGCACCGACTTTTTACGTATTTTTTGACCTGGCATAATAAAGGTTCTGCCAATATATCGGTTTTTCATAAACCCTTCTCGATACTTAACACCAAGAAAGTTTGCTAATTGTAAAGCTACCGTTCTACTTGTATCAGGAATTGGCATCACCACATCTATGTCATGATCCCCCCACTCCTTTTGAATCTTTTTAGCCAGCATCTCACCCATTCTAAGCCTAGACTTATATACTGAAATACCATCAATCATTGAATCTGGTCGTGCAAAATAAACAAACTCGAAAATACATGGAGATTTCTTCGTATTTGGGGCACATATTGCAGTTACTATTTCGCCATCATCACTAATATAAACAGCTTCGCCTGGTTCAAGATCACGAACAAGTTCAAATCCTAATGAATTTAAAGCAACGCTTTCAGATGCAACTGCATATTCAAAACCATCTCCTCTCTTTCTTTTACCATAACAGACGGGTCTAATTCCATTTGGGTCTCTAAATGCAACTATGCCATAACCATTAATTAATGCTATTGCGGCATATGCACCTTTACAACGGCGATAAACCCCAGCAACTGCTTCAAAAATCTCAGTCGCACCTATTTTTAGCTTACCTTGGCGCGCTAATTCGTGGGCAAATACATTAAGAAGAATTTCTGAGTCAGATCCAGTATTAATATGTCTTAGATCTTCAAGAAACAGGTCTCTTCTCAGCTCTTCAGCATTAGTTAAGTTACCATTATGAGCTAGAGAAATACCGTATGGGGAGTTTACGTAAAATGGTTGCGCTTCAGCAGAGCTAGATGAGCCTGCTGTTGGATAGCGCACATGCCCTATTCCAATATTCCCTTCCAGGGCCAGCATATGCTCAGTATTAAATACATCTTTAACTAAGCCATTTCCCTTACGTAGATGAACTGCTCCATCACCAAAGGTTACTATCCCTGCAGCATCTTGCCCTCGATGTTGGAGGACTGTTAAACCGTCGTATAATTCCTGATTTACAGGGCCTTGAGCAACTATTCCGATAATGCCGCACATTCTATGGTGACTCCTGGAGCATTGATTTGTGATTCTTGCATAATTTACATTAGATTAAACTGTACTGATAAGTATAGACAGGATAATTATGAGCTGGAGATTATATAGTTTTCCAGTCTCAAAATCTAAGTGATTCTTCCAATTAATTAATAACTTTAACCGCTAAGCAAAAAGCTATCATTGTTTAAATTTCAGATATTGACTTATGTCTTCCGGAAGCATCTTACGCACAGATTCGACAGCAGGCTCAACTTGCTTGATAAAAATTGAATCACTCCAAACCTGAGACTGCGGTAATGTGGTATATCCAGACAGAATTATTAGTGCAGAAACAATAACAACACCTCTGGTTAAACCAAAGACAATTCCAATCATTCTATCTGTACCACTAAGGCCAGTTTTTTTCACCAACTGCCCAATAATATAATTAATAATTGCGCCTATAATAAGCGTAGCAACGAATAGTATTACATAGGCTGAGACTCGCTGTATCATTGGATCACTGATCCATTGGGCAAGAAGACCAGAAAGCCGTGCGGAAAATGTTATTGCCACCCAAAATGCTGCCATCCAAACCACTAAAGACATGGCTTCTTTTACAAATCCGCGAATAACACTAATGAGGACAGATGCCCCTATAATCACCAAAATAGCTATATCTATCCAGACCATTTAACTTCCTATTTAATCATTTTAGGCACTACTGCCCATGTTTTAAAATTTGTCCTGCAAGGTTTACTTTTTGCTTTAACTTCTTTTGCGCAGCTTCAATCTTACCCTTATCAAGTTCAGGTCCGACTCTTACCCGGTACATTTTACCAGATGTTGCATTTATAGATTCTACAAAAGTTCGATAACCCTTAGCCCTTAGTTTATCCCTCAATGCCAATGCATTTTTTGAACTTGAAAAGCTACCTACCTGTACCACCCATGCAAGCTCTACAATATTCTTTTTTGATTCTTTTATCAGCTCTGTTTTTACTACTGGCTTAGCAATTATTGTTTTCTTATCGATAGGTTTAATTACCGATTTTAACACCGACTTTGCAGCGTCATTATTTGCTTCAACTGCTGCTTTTGTATTCTTTTGCGGCATTTTACTCGCAGCACTTTTATCTTCTTCAAAAAGGACAGGCTTACGCGATGTTTGTTCAGGAATGCTATGGATAATCTTTTCAGCACTTTGATCGGGCTTCTTCTTACCCACAACTTGAAATGGTTTTGGTGGAATTTCAACAGGAACTTCGACCACACGATTTTCAACTGGTCCACGAAGTAGCATAGGAACAAAGATCACTATTAGTGATATCAATACCGCTGCACCGATCAACCTTTGTTTCAATTTCCTCTCCAATATTTTTTATTGTTTGCTAGATTAGCTTAATTTATTAAATGCCTCAACTATCCTGAATGAACCAAAAAGCACAACCCTATCACCAGTTTTTACCTGTTGTAATAAATCTTTATATAATTGTTCGAATTCTGTATATGCTTTTATTACGGCTGAAGAAACAATTGGAGTTACTCGCTGCAATAACTCACTCTTTGTAAAACTATCATAATCAGAAAGTTCAGTTAGCATCCATTTATCAACACAATCATCCATTACAGCAACAATCGGTTCTAACTCTTTACGTTTTAAAAGCCCAAAAACAGCATAAGTATCTCCAGAACAATGCTCTGCAGCGATAAAATCAGCTAGCCGTTGAACTCCATCGACATTATGGGAAACATCAATAACCCATTCCACTCCAGCTTTTTCAACAACCTCAACACGCCCAGGAAGATAATATGAGCTCAAAGCTTTATTTATTACGCCTTTTGAAATATGGATATCATAAAATCTACTTATAAGCTGCGTGATCATTAACACTGCAGCAGAGTTCTGATACTGGTGTTCACCCTTCATGAATGGCTTACTTAAATTGGCAACTACTTCACCAGATTTTATATCTAGCCAATTCCACCCTTCTATTGTTTTTTCGAAATCGAAGTGCTCTCCGATTCTTAATAAATTTGCACCAACGTTTTTTGCTGTTGCCTTTATTGATAAGATATCACGCCTTTCACCACAAACTGCAAACACATCTTTGCGCATAATTCCGCACTTTTCCCGTGCGATATCCTCGAGATTATCTCCAAGAAAATCCATATGATCCATCCCAATGGATGTAATCAAAGCAATATCTGGATCAATTATATTTACCGCATCAAGCCGGCCACCAAGCCCAACCTCAAGCAAAACCACATCTAATTTTTCATTATTAAAAATATCTAACGCTGCCAATGTTCCAAATTCGAAATAGCTCAGCGAGGTATCCTTGCGGCACACATCAATACGTTCAAATGACTGACAGATCACCTGGTCATCAACTGGTTCACCGTTGAGTTTTATCCGTTCATTGTATCTTTCAATATGGGGAGAGGTATAACTGCCTACACTTAAACCTTGAGCTTTGCAGATCTCTTCGAGAAGTCGTAAAGATGAACCTTTACCGTTGGTTCCGGCTATGGTGATAACTATCGAATCAAGTTTTTGTGGGATACCAAGCGCTTCGCGTAACGAATCCGCCCTTTGCAACCCCAAATCGATCTCTTTAAAGTGCAGCGTCTCCTGCCAGGAGAGCCAATCGTATAGGTTTGAGAAGCGCTGGGTTGTCATGTTATGGCTGTTCACGATTTAATATTATTAATGGATTAAGAGCATTCGGCTTAGTTTATCTTGAGCGTAGTCGAAAAGCTCAGTGAACTTAATCTATCTAGCAAAGTTCCCTGAGCGCATGGCATTAAAATGTTAAATCAAACAGCCGCTGGCAGTTGTGCTACATCAGGTGATGGCAGATTTTGGAACATAGAAATGATCTGAGCAATTTTATCCCCCATCTCACGCCTATCAACAATCATATCAACCGTACCATGCTCAAGCAGGAACTCACTACGCTGAAATCCTTCGGGCAATTTCTGACGCACTGTTTGCTCAATCACTCGTGCACCTGCAAAACCAATAAGCGCATTAGGCTCAGCAATATTTACATCACCAAGCATTGCAAGGCTTGCTGATACACCACCTGTTGTTGGATTGGTCAGAACTGATATAAAAGGAATACCATTTTCTGCCAGTTTAGCCAATACCGCGCTGGTTTTGGCCATCTGCATCAAGGAGAAAAGCGCCTCCTGCATGCGCGCTCCGCCACTTGCGGAGAAACAGATAAGAGGGGTCTTAGAACTTAAAGCAACGTTTGCAGCACGAACAAAACGTTCACCAACAACACTTCCCATAGATCCGGCCATAAAGCGGAAATCAAATGCAGCAGCAACTGCAGGAACTCCGTTTATCTTACCACTCATAGCAACTAGAGCGTCTTTTTCGCCCGTTGCCTTCTGCGCCTGAGACAATCTATCTTTATACTTCTTTTGATCCTTAAATTTTAGGGCATCTTTAGGCTGAATCTCACCACCTATTTCAGTAACATTACCCTTATCGAAGAAAAGGACCAAACGCTCACGAGCACCAATACGCATATGATTGTCGCATTTTGGACATACCCAATGGCTTTTCTCTAGCTCTGGTTTATAAAGTATCGATGCACATGAATCACACTTACTCCACAACCCTTCAGGCATATTTCTCTTTGAAGTTCCATCTGTGCGTATACTAGATGGAATTAACTTCTGAAACCAATTCATCTTTTTGATCCTATCCTAATATCTCTAATTCGACTTAATTGTCCGGCAACTATCTTTCACTGCCAACCTATTGCTGAGCATCCATTGCCTGCTTCATGCCAGATACAAGTTTATTCAACTTATCTGGAATTAATGCAGGCTGCTGCTCATTTTCAGCATGTATCTTTACCAATGCCGAACCTACAATTGCTGCATCAGCAACTGAGGAGATCATTGCAGCAGATTCTGCATCTTTAATTCCAAAACCTACACCTATTGGCAAATCTGTTATAGAGCGAATCAAATCAAGTTTTTCTGCAACTTGACCTACATCCAGTTTGCTCGATCCGGTAACACCTTTAACGGATACATAATAAATAAAGCCACTTGCCATTGATGATATCCACCGAATACGCTCTTTTGGAGATGTTGGAGTTATCAGATAGATTGGATCCAGCTCATTAGATTTTAACGCGACGTTATATTCTTCACTCTCTTCCGGTGTCATATCAACTGAGATTATACCATCAACACCAGCTTGCTTAACTCTGCGAGCAAAAGTCTCATAGCCAATCACTTCAATTGGATTTAGATACCCCATGAGTACGATTGGAGTAATATCATCCTTTTGACGAAACTGCTTAACCATTTCCAGAACATCGTTCATGGTAACATCGTGTTCAAGCGCTCTTTCACACGCTCTTTGAATCACTGGACCATCGGCAACCGGATCGGAAAATGGTACACCTATCTCGAGGATATCTACACCACCTTCTACCAAACTATGCAAAGCATCTACCGTAATATCAGGAGTTGGATCACCAGCTGTTATATATGAAATAAGAGCCTTTTTCCCTTGCTGCTTTAGCTGCTCAAAACAACCTTTAATTCTGCTCGCTTTTATTGTACTCATAACTCAATACCTTCATGTGCTGCAACGGTATGAATATCTTTGTCACCACGTCCTGATAAGCAGACAACAATACTTTCATCTTTACTCATTGTTGGAGCAAGTTTTTTAACATAGGCAATTGCATGGCTACTCTCAAGTGCTGGCATGATGCCTTCATATCTAGTCAGATCATGAAATCCCTCAAGCGCCTCAATATCAGTTACTGCTACATAATCTGCTCTGCCGATATCTTTTAACCAAGCATGCTCTGGTCCCACACCTGGATAATCAAGACCTGCTGAAATTGAATGCGTCTCGATAATCTGTCCAGATTCTGTAGACATTACATAGGTTTTAGTACCATGTAACACGCCTTGCTTTGTGTCTTCCGCTGTTAGTGGCGCAGCATGTTCTCCGGTTTCAATCCCGTGACCTGCTGCCTCAACACCATAGATCTTAACATCTCTATCTTCTAAAAATGGATGAAATAACCCAATTGCATTTGACCCACCGCCAACACAAGCAACGATAGCATCAGGTAATTTACCATCCTGCTCTAATATTTGCTCTCTTGCTTCACGGCCAATAATAGATTGGAAATCACGCACCATAGCCGGATATGGATGTGGCCCTGATGCTGTACCGAAGATATAAAAGGTATCGTCTACATTGGTAATCCAATCTCTTATAGCTTCATTACATGCATCTTTCAGGGTTCTTGATCCTGAAGTCACTGGAACAACTTTAGCACCAAGTAACTTCATGCGATATACATTGATTGACTGGCGCCTGATATCCTCTTCACCCATGTAAACAACGCATTCCATACCAAATCTTGCTGCTACGGTAGCTGTCGCTACACCATGCTGACCTGCACCTGTTTCAGCAATTACTCTTTTCTTACCCATGTATCTAGCAAGTAAAGCTTGGCCAATAGTGTTATTTATCTTATGAGCACCAGTATGATTCAAGTCTTCGCGTTTTAGGTAGATCTTAGCTCCGCCAAGCATCTCACTCCAACGCTCGGCATGATAAAGTGGCGAAGGTCTGCCAACATAATAGGCAAGATCTTTATCCATCTCTTTTAGAAATTCAGGATCTTTCATGTATTTACTGTAGGCATCCTTAAGCTCCAAAACTGGATCCATTAAGGTTTCAGCCATATACATGCCACCAAACTCTGCAAAATGACCACCTGCATCTGGATGCTCACTAAAAACTATATCTTTTAAGTCCATATCTTTGGATTTTTTAACTGACACTATTTACGCCTCTTATAAATGCTGCGATTTTATCATGATCTTTTACGCCCTTTTGCGATTCGACACCACTACTGACATCTACACAATATGGCCTTGCTTCAACTATTGCTTGAGCTACGTTATCTGGATTTAACCCACCTGCAAGCAACAATGGCTTTGAGAATTCTTTTGGGAGTATTTTCCAATCAAATATTTCACCAGACCCACCAGCCTCTCCCGGAGCATGGCTATCAACTACAAACCCTTTACAGTCATAGAATAACTTTTGATATTCGAGTAACTTGTCCTGACCTCGCATTTCTGAGTCGCGCATTGGCACTGCCTTTATATAAGGCAAGCCGTAACTACAACACTCTTCCTGCGTTTCTTCACCGTGAAACTGAATAATATCCAAGCTTACTTGAATCAAAACCTTTTCGATCTGCTCTTTTGGAGTATTCATAAACAATCCAACCACAGAAACGAATGGCGGCAGGTCAGCAATAATCTCTTTAGCTTGTTCCGCGGTTACTGTTCTAGGACTACCGTCACAAAAAACCAAACCGATAGCATCAGCACCACACCTTGCAGCACATTGAGCATCTTCAGCGGTCTTGACTCCACAAATTTTTACTCGAACTCTATCCATTAGCAAAAGACTTAAAATATTCGGGACATCGATTGTACAGTCAGGATGGCAAAAAATATACAGGTAAGAACATTATTTTACTGGCAAAAACCGATGAACAATTTGGGGAATTGTACGATGATAAAGTGGTACGCTACACGCAGGGACAATGTTTACAAAAAACACCTTAAAAACTAAAAAGCCCCTGCTGAATCAGCATGGGTTTTCAGTTTTTATATTATTCTCTCACTTTTTATTAATCTCAATATTTTGAGAGCTTTGCACGAGACAAACAAAACCCAGCCAATATACGATAATGTTTTTTTGAAATTGAAAAAAATGAGATGGCCTGGAAAAACCTAAAACAAAGATCTTTGTCAGATTAAATCGGAACTAATACAAATAATTCTATGTCACCATTAGAAGTATATACTGGGGTTCATTCTTCACCTCAGCCTACGATCCTATTTGCAATAGCAGCCAACCAGTTTTACATAAAATTGGAATTTATGACTTGACTCTCAATGATTATTCCTCATATGCCCCCATAACAACCTAGCTTTTACCCTATACTTCTTACTTTTTGCCAACAAGTTAAATTATAGGTATCTTTTTATCTTTTCTAAAACCAGCCATCCTGTTAATCGCAATACTAAACCGCTTAAGTGAAC
Source organism: Gammaproteobacteria bacterium (assembly GCA_033852155.1). GTDB lineage: Bacteria > Pseudomonadota > Gammaproteobacteria > QZLD01 > QZLD01 > QZLE01. The sequence goes on from JAWSVA010000009.1 coordinate 70,983, forward strand.
AGCATTGCGACAGTTATCGGAGCTTATAAAATAGAACTATAAGCTGCTTTAAACTTTATTTTTATTGCATGAAAAGCCAATACCAGCTAAACCAAGCAAACCAAGAGCAATCAATGCAATTGAAGAGGGCACAGGAACAGGAACAGGAACAGCTTTTGCTTCAAATGCTATCTCGCCAATATTTAACACGCCATTAGTATTTAGGACTGGGGAACCTGCTACGCGCAAATATTGTGTTGCCACATCGTTTATATCAAATACCTCTGCAACCGATGTGTTTGCTACTGCTATACTGCCAAAAAAACTACCAAGCCATGTAAGGGCAGAAAAACTACTGTCAAGTGATGCAAACACATTAAACTGACCAAGCGCCTGAGTATCAGTATCGTTCCATAGAGCTAAACTTGTTACATCAAAAACCTCCCCTAAATCAAAATCTATATTCGCAGGATATACACTAGATGTCGCTGATGCCCAGCCACCACCATTGAGTAAAGTTGGGTCAGCATGGGTTGTAGTAGTAACAAAACTATTAAAATCTGACACTCCACTTACGTAGTTTGCAGAAAGCCCTTCTTGGTTGATCAGTTCTTCTAACGGAAGATAACGCGAACTCAAACTAGGGACAGAGACATCAACGGACTGCGCTCCAATGATCACTCCCGCATTTGCTGCTTCCACTCCAGCTAATAACCCTACTAATAAACACGCAGCTGTTTTCATTTTCATTTTCATTTTCATTTTCATTTTCATTTTCATTTTCATTTTCCTTTTCCTTTTCCTTTTCCTTTTCCTTTAATTCCTATAAAAACCCTCTATAAAGCAAAACAAATATCAATACTACATGCATCTGTTTTTTTATAGGTTTTGCAATATTTGCTTCTTAAGAATAGAGCATCATATGTACTGATCAAGTCCAACCGGACACTTTTTTAACGCACATTTCAACTCTGCATAATTGGCAGAAGAAACATAACATCTCAAATTACCAGGAATTTAAAATTAGAGAAGGAGCTAAAGCGTAAAGAAAAAGCACTTGCTGAAACTGCCGCTTTATTGGTACTGAGAAAAAAGTTCAATGCCTATTGGGGAGAAGACGAGGACAGTTAACCTCACTTTCCAATAAGCAGCACTATGTAAAGTTGATTAATGAAGCCGTATTAGCGGGAGCGCGCAAACAAAAAGCTTGCGAGATTATAAGGTTATCACTGATAACATTACAACGCTGGCAACAAGGTAATATTATATTGGCAGATGAAGAGGTGTACTTGGCTTCGGAATCAAGCTTTTACCGTATATTGAAAGTTGAAAATATGTTGTATCATCGGGGTCGAGCTAAAACTAAAGGTAGTCACAAAAAACCAAACCGATAGCATCAGCACCACACCTTGCAGCACATTGAGCATCTTCAGCGGTCTTGACTCCACAAATTTTTACTCGAACTCTATTCATTAGTAAAAGGCTTAAAATATTCGGGATATCGATTGTACAGTCAGGAGGGCAAAAAATATACAGGCTGAAGTAATTATTCTTGATGGATATTTGTGAGGCATCAGTTAGATAAGGCGTTGTATTTGCAGGGGTGAAGGCATTATTTTAAATTTCTAACACCCTAAAAAACAAAAACCCCTAATTCCTTTAGGGGTTATGTTTATCCTTTTCGCCTTCTAATCCTTGAAAGCTTTCTGAAACTACAAAATTCATTTTCGTATCGGCTGGTTATCCTTAACCTATCGCTTCCTGCAAATACCGTGTTTCAGCGTTCCTAAATGTTGAATAAAGTATGAACTAGATCGCAGAACAATAAAACTGGCATTATTCCCGAATCATTGTAAGAATTTTCTTACAATTTATTCTTCCCCGCCCTCTTCACTCTCTTCATCATCTGGCTCAGGAGGATTAAACTTTGATCTATAGTCATAACACATTATCAAACCAAAAATAGTTACAATAAAACCAACCAACAACAAAAAGGCCATAACAATCACAAAAACTATAAACTTCTTTTTAAAGAATTTCTGCGTTGTGATCTTCTCACGTAAGTCAGCAAGAACTTTAGCTTCTCTCTCCTTAAGTTCAACGACCATTGGTGACTCTGGGTCGGCCTCAGCTAATTCTTTTCCATCTTGTTTTATTTGCGCAAACTCTATTTTAACGGGAAGCATTTGAGACTCTGCTTTATCCAATTCAACCATAACGTCCCATAGAGGAAATAGCAGCAGATAAAGACCGATACCTAGGATAATAAGCCCTGTTTTAGAAACCGACTTATGTAAGTCATCTGTTGGACCATCTTTTAATCCAGTATTTTCTTCATCTTCATCCATGATTTAACTCCCTTATATTCATATTGTTCAAAATATTATATGTATCACATATTCGAGTAGTAACTATTATTGACAAGCTATCAATTCAATATTTTTTATAGCTCACCTTCAACTTTAAAACCAACTATCCACCTCTTGAATATATGAAGCAATTCTTCGTGTGAAAGATGGTTAGTTAGGATGTCATCAACATCCATTGCTTCGCAAATCTCTTTATCACTCGCTTTCAAGCTTCCTCTAACTGCTATAAGTGGAAGCGGATGACCGCTATTACTAAACTGCCTAATAAATCTAACTGCTCTTGCCCCTTCAGCTTCATCTCTAGATGGCGAAACTAAGGCTAGTGAATATATATTCTCACAATTTATTAACTGTTCATCAACATCTATTAGGTCAACACCAATTCCAAACATCTTTGCCATTTTGGTTATTTCATTAGTTGTAGAATTTTTCTGTGCAAACAAAAGAACACGTTTTTTATGTGACTCATCAATCTCCATAAAGACGTGTTTTGTTATTAAAATATCTTCGTTGTCACGCATTGAAACAACTACTTCCAGGTGATCTACCAAATAATCAATATCTATTGGTTTAGTGAAAAAACCATTAAATCCAGCTTGCCTTGCTTTTTCCGCATCACCACGCTGAGCACCTAAACTTAATAAAACCAAATCCATATTTGATACTGCAGGATTAGATTTAATAGTTTTACTCGCTTCAAGTAAAACATTTAACGGAAGGTTCATACTAAAAATTGTCATATCAAACTTATTTTTTTCTGAGCCTGGCGCATTAATAATTTTCAAAGCTTCGGAAATGCTTCTGGTTATTTGGTAACTATATTTTTTGTTAGATAAGGCATATTTAAAATTTTCTAGCTCATCATTATCATCAGACACCAACAATACATTTTGATCTTTTGCTATTGATTGATCTATAACGAGGGTCTTGGCTGCACGACCAACAGCCCCACCAATTCTCATTGAAAACCAGAAATTAGTACCGTCATCTTGATTTGATTCAAGGCCAAACTCACCACCCATCATCCTTATAAACTGTTTACTAAGCGCAGGCCCCATACCTTCCCCACTAAATACTTGTGAAATTGACCCGTCAATTTTAGTAAAGGCATTCAATATTTTTTCTTTTAGATTTGATGAAAGAACCAGCGAAGATGATTTAATCTCAAAATATAAAAACTCATCACCACCGTCATGATGATTTGATCGTACATTCAAAGATACTGCACCATACTTCACATAACCAATCACAATTGATAGTAACGTTGTAATTATTTCTCTAACTCTAGTTGGATCACCTTTCATTACCGGGGGTATAGAGCTAGAAAATACAGCCCCAAGCTCTACCCCTTTCTTTTCAGCCTCTTCACTATAACTGGATATAATCTCATCTATGTATGTTCGCAGAGCAAAATCTACAGAATCAAATTCAAGCTTTCCTGCAAGTATTCTAGAATAATCGAGTATGTCGTTAAAAAGAGTCAGCAGGGAGCTAGCAGACTGGTGAGCAACTTTAACCCGTTCATTAACCATGTCGGTTATATTTTCTTCACGTAAAATACTATTAAGTATTTCAAGCAGGCTCTTCATTGGAGTTCGCAATTCTTGACTCATGGTGCTAACAAATTCAGTTTGAGCATTTACGGCTGTTTCAGCCATATCTTTCGCTTCAACTAAAGATGCCTCTGCAGCCTTTCTATCAGTTACATCAAAATGGATTGATAGATATTGATATGGCGCGCCACTCTTATCTAAAAATGGAACAATAGTGGTATTAACCCAGTAGAAACTTCCATCTTTACTCTTGTTTTTTATCTCACCTTTCCAGACATTGCCATTACTTATGCAATACCATAACTCCTCAAAGAATTCGCTGGAATGAAAACCAGAACTAATTAGCTGATACGTCTCACCTATCAAGTCTTCCTGAGAGTATTTAGACATGTGGCAAAACTGATCATTTACATAGGTTATGATCCCTTTTGCATCGGCTATTGAAACTTTGGCAGCCTGATCTAGGGCAAACTTTTGCTCCTCAAGATGTTCATTTACTGCTTTTAACTGTTGATTTGACCTTCCCAACTCTTGACTAGACACGCAAACTTTATTGGTATTAAAATCTATCTGTTCAAGCATCAAATTAAAGCCATCATATAGCTCACCAATCTCATTCTCTTCATCAAATTCAAGTTGATGTGAATAATCATGAGTGGCATAAACCTTTTTGATAACCCTGGCTAGACGCACAATTGGTGCGGAAAATATTTTTTGGAACTTAATTGCAATAAATGTCGATAACACCATCAATAGCGGAATCATCAATATCACAACCTTAAAATACCCGAATATTTTCTGTTTCTGACTATCAGTTGAAACCCGAAAAAAAATGTTACCAAAATCAGTGTTCTGATATTTAACAGGCAGAAAAGCAAAGAAGTAATCGTCATGATAAGCAAATTCTTCCATACTTTTGGTACTTGGAGGTGTATATAGTGACTCTATCTCTTTACGATAATGAAAAACTGCATTGTTCTTTTTATCAAAAAGGACTGCATTCTCAATATTTGGAAAAGCTTTAAGTTTAATGACTGCATCAGCTGCTATATCAGCAGAGTCAAATAATAATAATTTAACCATATCCTGACTAAGAATTGAGACTGCAAGTTGTGTTTCTTTATAGGCGTCCTTACGAATAGATTTAACATCCCAAAAAATAATAGATACGAACCCTACAGTTAAAACCAAAACAGAAGCCGACAAAATAATTAATGCTAACTTTGTCTGAATAGACAAACGTCCAAAATATCTATTTATAACCGATTTGTTTTTATGTTCAGCTATCATTCTAAATCATCGTATTTGTTTAAAGATCCGAACTTAACTACAGGAAGAGATATATTCCTAGACCATTCGTTCCACCCTGCACCATAAACTGCAGCCTTCTTACCGATTAAACGTAGCGCAAAGTAATTTATCGCTGCTTTTTTGCCATCATCATCATATATAAAAACTGCAACATCTTGGCTAACTTGATTATATACCTCTGACAACTCCGATAAAGATGCAATCCTTGGAACTCCATCTAGATAACTAAGATTTTCATTCCAAGGTATACTTATAGCTCCTGGAATATGCCCCTCTCTAATTCCGTTTTCACTAGCATTTGCTGCACCATGAAAATTTTTCTTATCTCTTGCATCAACAACAACCATATCTGCCCCCTCTAAAGCAAGCAACATAGACATTTTTGTCGCGAACCTTTCTGGGTCAACTGTTGGCCTGAACAGCTCCAACTTTGATTCATAGATATCACTAGACTGGGGTAGATTTGATCTAATCCAACCAGGAAAACCACCATCAAGTATTCCAATTTTATTTACGTGACCAAATACCTCAAGCAACCAAAATACCCGAGCTGCATCAAGATAATTTTCATCGTATAAAACAACTTTCTTATTATTAGATATTCCCGCTTTCTCAAAAAGCTTTTGCATAGCCCGAATTGAACGAATTTGATTCCCTTGAGATGAATATGTCTTATCAACACTTATATTATATGCACCAAGAATATGACTGTGTTTGTATTTCTCTGTTGGTCTAACATCAACAACAACTAAATCAGAACTATCCATATTGGTTGCAAGCCATTGTTTATCGACGAGCAAACCAGGAAGTTTAACTGCATAAGCTAACGAACTAAAAAAAAGGCTCACTGCTAATAAATTGCAGCCCAGAATAACCCTCATTTTTATATTCTTCATAATTGTTGGCAATAACATTAAAATAAATAATCCGAGGCTTTTTTATAGAATTTCTTTCACAACTAATTATAGACTCAAGAACCCTATAAATCCTGTAATTACGACAAAAATCCACCAATACCTTCTAAGGCATACCCAACCAACATGCAGTGTGATTTTTATATAAGACTTTTTACAAATTGAATCCTATAATCACACCTTATATCTAGGTTTTAACTTTTAATTTATTATGCACAGCGCCAGCGACAGATTTAATAAAGGAACAACAATGCTTTCTAAACCAATAATCAATACATTAGCTATAGGGATTATAATCACAGCCTCATCAAGTGCTTTTGCTAAAAACAACAAATTAGATACTGATGCCAGAAAAGCAAGTTACACCATGGGTATAAAAATGGGCCGTTACATACGTATGAAAAACTTTAATGGATTTAATATTGAATCTCTTTTTACAGGGATCCGCGATGGCATTATGGGAAATAAGCCCAAGATATCAAATGCTCAAATGGATAATTCCATGAAATCAGTAAAGAAATTACAGGCAAGTGAAAAAGAAGAGATAGCCAAAAAAAACCTTATTGAAGGCAAAAGATTCATGGCTGAAAATAGGAAAATGAAAAATGTAGTACAAACCAACTCTGGCATGCAATATAAAATAATCACCACAGGGAAAGGGACATCACCTAAAGCTACCGATATAATTAAAGCACATTACAAAGGCTCTTTAATCGATGGAACTGTTTTTGATTCAAAATATGCACGTAAAAAACAATTTGCCACCCCAGTAAATCGCGTAATCAAGGGCTGGACTGAAGCACTGCAAATGATGAAGATCGGCAGTAAGTGGAGATTATTTATACCGTCTGAGCTTGCATATGGTTCACGCAGCCCTTCACAAGCAATACCTGCAAATTCAACGCTAATATTTGATATTGAACTTCTTGAAATAGAGAGCACAGATGGCACTAAAGTAGTAGCACCTCCCAGGTCAAAAGAGAACAATAATAAAGATAAAAGTAGCAACCCAAGTATAAAAACAAACAGAATGTAATCAATTAACATTCAAATTAACTCGGGTTTAAACACCATAGAGAGAGGGATAAACTCCCTCTTTCTGGTTAGCAATCATTAATTGCTATTCCAACCAGCAATCACTATTATCTATAAAGTAATTTCAGGAAATACCCACAAATGGAGCAGACAATGAAAAAATTATTAGGGTTAATCATTGGGTTAGTTGTAATCGCAGCAGTAATGGCTGGTTTAGGGGCGGGAGCATATTCATGGTCAGGTTCTCTTGCTAAAGAAAGCTTCGAAAAATCCATGAAGCAGACAACCGGTGAGCAGATTATTTCATATAAAGTAAAAAATTATACGGAAGGACTTCTTATATCCACTATCGAAGCTGAAATCAGCATCGATACACAAAAGCTTAATGATGTTGCAAAAACACAGATTATTCCAATTGATCAGCCAATTATTATCCCTCTAGAGCATAAGATTTATCATGGTCCATTTGTATTTAAAGCTCCTGATTTTGATCCAACTGCTCCTGTTGCAGCTTTTATTGAAACAAAAGTAAAGCCAACCCCTGAGATACAAGGAATTCTTACAATGGTATGGCAAGGAGCTGAACCACTTAAGATACGCTCAAAAGTTTCATTTTCTGGACTTGTTGAAACCACTATGGAAATTGCTCCAATAAATTTCGTAAATCCTGATGGTTCTCAAGAAAGCCTAAAATGGACTGGTGCAAAATCTATTGTTGCACATGACACAACAACAAACTCTTTCGATTCATCAATACATGCAGGTGGAATATCGGTCGATAGTAAAAATGTATGGTTTTTAATTGATGGCATCAAAGGTAAAGCCAAAGGCTCATTTGCAGATGGCAGTTTCATAAATGCCAATGCGAGCTATACAATAGATAACGTCAAATTTGACATAAACCAAATGGGAATGGAAATCAAAGGAAGCGTAGATAAGTTCTCACTTGGGGCTGGGAATAAAATTGAGGGAAAGAATTTTTCTAGTTTTATAAAACTTTCAGTTGCAGATGTTGATTACAATGGAGATAAATATGGTCCAGCAAAATTCCAACTTGATCTACGTAAAATTGATGCTGAAGCAGTAAAAACAATTGCTAAAGAGCTTGAAGTAGCTAAACAAGAGATGGCGAAGCAAGGGCTACCACCTGAAGCAGCTATTTTCATTGCACAACAAAAACTTATGGAAGGGCTTCCTAAGCTGCTTCAACACGGGCCTGAAATTGAGATAAGCGCACTTAGTTTAAACACTCCCCAAGGCAAAATTAATGGGCATACCAAGATAGCTCTAGACCTTGAAGGCAAGCCAATGCCACAAAACCCGCTTGAGCTTATTCCTCTAATCTCAATAGATGCAAATATCTCTATCCCTACATCATTGGTTGAAATGGCGCTTACTATGGATACAAAAAAGAGCATTAGACGTGATCTTGCCCTCAGTGGTGAGAAAGCAACTGAGGACGAGATTATTGAATTAATAAATAATGACGTCAAAGCCAAGATTGAGTCTTTAACGGCACAAAATATTATTAAGGTTGAAGCTAGTAATATTGTAGGTGCTGTAAAATTAAATAAAGGGATGCTAAATCTAAATGGCTTAGAGATACCGGTTGAGCAACTGATAGGATCAATGGTTCAAGGACAACAACTGCAATAGCAACTTTATTTCACTGAAATTTTCAAACTAAAATGGCAATCTAGCATGATTGCCATTTTAGTTTTTGCTGAAAACAAATAAGTTTATCCAAAATGCAAAGGGCATAAACCATTTCCATTTAGTGCTGAAAACATAAGTTGTACAAAAGGTTATTCAAAAACCCACACAACCCCATCAATACTGGTTTTACCATCCTTTTTTCATACTTAAAAAATACTTGTGATTTTTTTTACATTTTTTTAAAAATTTGCGTTTTTGGCTATTGCAATACCAAAAAAACTCTGTAGAATGCAGCGCTCAATTGCAGTGAAACGGGGTGCTAGCTCAGTCGGTAGAGCAACGGACTTTTAATCCGCAGGTCATAGGTTCGACCCCTATGCACCCCACCAAATACCTAAAAAGGCCAACCTCTTTGAGATTGGCCTTTTTTCTAATTGTTACAAAACCAGAGGATCATCAACATGGGATCACAGCCAAGCAAAGAACTTGAAACTTTTGAAAGCCCTCAACAGCAAAACGATTACGTTATCAAAATTGAAGTGCCTGAATTTACTTGCCTATGCCCTAAAACTGGCCAACCTGACTTTGCAACAATAGTAATAGAATATATTGCTGACAAAAAATGTGTAGAACTTAAGTCTCTGAAGCTATATATGTGGTCATTTCGCGAAGCTGGTGCATTCCACGAAGCAGTTACCAATGAAATGCTACAAGACCTAGTAAAAGCTTGTGAGCCACGCTATATGCGCATCACTGCTGAGTTCAATGTTCGCGGAGGCATCTACACAACAGTTACTGCTGAACACCGCGCAGATGGCTGGGAACCTAGACAACCAGTCTACTTATAGCTTATAACTGCTACATGATTAGCGATTTTATAGCCGGAATAAACTATTTTTTAAAGGGGCTTGGGCAAATAACCAGACCAGGTCTGAAGCGTTTTGTCTTAGTCCCTGCAATTATCAGTTTTGCCACACTCAGCATTATACTTGTACTAGCATTTTACCAATTTAGCGACCTGCTAGAGTGGGTAATGCCAAACAGATCTACACTAAGTGACTGGCCTGAATGGTTAGCATGGTTTGCGGATATTGCTCTAAGTATCCTTAGAGTATTTTTATATACACTTTTTGCAATACTCTCCTTAATAATCACCTCTTTTTCATACACCATTTTGGCAAATTTGGTTGCCTCACCATTTAATGGCCGTCTTTCAGAAAAAACTGAAGAGGTTTATTACAGTGAAAAACCAATAATCGATACAGAAACATCCTTATTTAAAGAGATCCCATCAGCGGTATTGCATGAAGTTCGTAAGATTCTATATTTCTTCAAGTTTCTAATACCGCTAATATTTATATCCTTCATTCCTGTTATCAACATCATATCTGCACCTCTATGGTTTATATTTGGAGCCTGGGTTCTATCTGTTGAGTATTGCGATTTTCCAGCAGGAAATAACAACCACTCCTTTAAAGAATTAAAAGCCAAACTTGCTGAAAAAAGAGCATTATCATTAGGGTTTGGAGCCGCAGCTTCAGTTCTCACCATGATTCCAATTTTAAATTTTTTAGTAATGCCTGCTGCAGTAATTGGTGCCACCCTGCTTTGGAAAGAGAACCACCAACAAATCAAACAAATTAGTAACGAAAATATTGATGCACCTGCTATTACAAATAACTTTTCTGATACAACATCTAGCACAGCTAAAGAAACAAATGAAATTGATGATGTAGTAATCAGAACTAGAGACTTTGATTAGCTGAGAACCACTTCATAGCAATTCCTTTTTTAATAGTCCACACTCAAAAAACAATAACTATATAAAGGTGTCAGACTATGCGGGAGCGGAGAAGTCACCAAAGAATAAGGTTTGATGGACAAATCACCATATTCAAACAATGCGGGGAGTCGGCAACAGTTACTTGTGAGAACCTCTCAACAGGAGGAGTTGCAATAAAAAGCAACATCCCATTTTATTGCAACGAGCAAATAGCTATCGCCCTACCAATTATCAATCCAAAAACAAAAACATTAGAGACATTAGATTTGATATGCTGCGTTACGCATATAATTGAGCTCACTTACCCTGCTGGACATGTACAAGTTGGCCTTGAGTTTTACAAACCAGATAAGAAAAAAATAAAACTGATAACCAAATATATCGACTATATGTTTGAGCAAGGCTACCAGAGCGCCTGTTGAATATTATTAACCTTTAGTTTCCCTGATTAAATGGTTATTTCAAATATTCTTTTAACCTCTGTACGCCTAGAGTTAGTCTTTCTAAGTTGCTGACATAGGCAAAGCGTACATATTTATTTGAATTATGGCTGCCGAAGTCCTTACCTGGAGTTATTGCAACTCCAGCACTTTCTAATAGTTCAAAGCAAAACTTATAGCTATCATTAGAAAACTTACTGCAATCCGCATAAAGATAAAAAGCTCCTTGTGGAACAGATTCAATTTTGAATCCAATGCTTTGCAGCTCTGGCAAAAAGTAATCCCTTCTTTGCTGTAGGATCTGTTTTCTTTTTTCTAAAATCTTAAGCGTTTCTGGGCTAAATGCCTCTATCGCTGCGTATTGCGATACTGTTGGTGCTGATAAAAACACATTTTGGGATAAACGCTCCACAGCATCTATATATTTTTCAGGAACAACCATCCATCCAAGACGCCATCCTGTCATTCCAAAATATTTTGATAAGCTATTTATTACAAAAATATCATCTGAAACAGTTACAGCGGAAGGGGTCTTATCTTCATATATTAAGCCATGATAAATTTCATCAACTATCAAATCCGAACCATTTTTATCACAAATATCTTTTATTTCTTTAATCTGCTCTTTTTTTACGATAGTTCCTGTCGGATTTGATGGCGTACTAACTATTACTGCCTTAGTGTCAGCATCATGATATTGCTCAACCAAATCAGAGTTCAACTGAAAGCCAGTAGATGCTCCCACAGGAACAGAAACAGCATCCCCTTCAAACAACTTAACGAAGTGACGATTACATGGATAACCAGGATCAGACAAAATCACCTTATCACCACAATTTACTAACACACCCATTGCCAATAACAAGGCACCAGAGGCTCCATTAGTGATAATAATTCTCTCGGCAGGAATATTTACGCCCTGATTTAACCGATAATACTCTGCAATCTTTTCACGCAGCTCAATAATTCCCAGCGAATGGGTGTATTTTGTTTGCCCATTTTGTAAAGCTGCTATACCAGCTTTTACAATTGGTTCTGCGGTTTCAAAGTCAGGCTCCCCAACCTCCATACGCACGATATCTCTACCCTCTTTTTCTAACTCCTTTACGCGATTTACTACGTCCATCACATAAAAAGGTGCAATACCTTCCATTTTTTTAGAAATATTTGTTTTAACTGTCACTGTTTGTTCCTAATGGTGTTGATTTTAGCCGCATATAATCGTACGTTAACCTCTACATTCTCTCAATAATTTCATTATGTGCACAATTAACAGTAATAATAACCGTACCGATAATAGCTATATTGGTAGATTTGCCCCATCTCCAACTGGGCCTTTACATTTTGGCTCTTTAGTTGCTGCTGTTGGCAGCTATCTTGAAGCCAAAAAAAATAATGGCAAATGGCTCCTACGTATAGAAGACATTGATCCGCCTAGAGAAATCACTGGTGCAACTACTAGTATAATTAAAACCTTAGAACTGTTTGGTTTTGAATGGGATGGAGATATTATTTATCAAAGTGAGCGTTATGATATCTATCAAGAGTATGTCGATAAATTAATTACTGAATCTCAGGCATATCCATGTGGCTGTAGTAGAAAAGAGATTGCAGCTGTTTCACCAAGATCGGCAAATGGCCTGATCTATCCTGGCACCTGCCGAGAAGATCTTAATGATAAAGAGCCTAGGTCCACCAGACTGCTGACCGAAAATATAAAAATTCACTTCAGAGACCAGGTACAGGGTGATATTTTTCGAAATATTGAAACTGATTCAGGTGACTATATTATTCGCAGAGCTGATGACCTATATGCCTATAATTTAGCCGTAGTTATCGACGATCAATTAAGTGGCATTACCGATATTGTCCGCGGATATGACCTTCTTCCATGTACCTGCCAACATATCTATCTGCAACGAGTACTGCACTTTGCTACACCAGCATACACCCACCTGCCAATTGCAGTGAATGACTCAGGACAAAAACTAAGCAAACAAAATCTTGCCAAAGAGATTAACTCGGTACAGAGAGTAAAAACTTTATACAATGCCATTGCTTTTCTAAATCAAGCACCAGATAAATATTTATTAACAGCAGACCTACAAGACATTTGGAAGTGGGCAGTTACCAACTGGGATATTACAAAAATCAAGGGCATACAAGAAAAACCAGCGCCTCAATATTGATTGATTAATTAATCAATTAATTTTTAATAGATTCTACATCAGCTATTAAATCTGAAACCTCAACCCGATTCCTACCACCCTCTTTTGCCCGATACAGAGCAGCATCAGCTCTTTCGATAAATTTCTCATCCACCTCATCAGGATAATACTCAGCACAACCGCAACTTATGGTAACAGGAACAGATATAGTATCAGTCTGAACTGGCTCACCCTGCACTGCTTTTCTCACCCTTTCAGCAAATCCCCTCGCACCTTCAAGATTGCATTTAGGAAGAATTACAATGAACTCCTCTCCTCCATAACGACAGACTATATCCATCTGTCTTGCTGCTTTTGCTATTCTTGTGGCTACATCTTCCAATGCAATATTGCCACCAATGTGACCATACGTATCATTAAAGAGTTTAAAGTGATCTATATCAAAAATAACCAAGCTCAAGAACAGCTCACCTTTGCAGCGCCGATACTCATTTATTCTACGTCCAAGCTCTTCTTGGAAGAATGCAAAATTCTTAAGGCCTGTAAGCTTATCTGTTGTTGCCATTGTTCTTAATACCTCAGCCTTTTTTTCAAGGTCTGAGTAGAGTGATTCAATCTCAATTTTAGATGATTTAATCTCTTTATTTTGTGTTTCAATAGTCTCATAAAGGAATGAGTTGTTAATCGCCGTAGCTATAAATTCACACAAGTATTTTATAACAGATAAATCGCTGTCACTTAGCTCAATCTGTTTTTCAATACTCCATAGCCACAAGCATCCATAAACCTTATCTCTGCCTGTGATAGGCATACAAACTAGCGTTCTTGGTTCTTTTAACGCTTCCAACCCCTCTTTATCATTATCTGACATTGGCAGGTGCATAATCTCTTTAACATCAGGAACATGCACATGAATCTTTTGCAAATATGCAACCACAATAGCGCCATCAGATTGCTTTAATTCATACGAAACATTCTTAACGTAATTATTCCACTTTCTTAATTTCTTTTTATATTTCTCTGAAAGAACATTTTTTTTGCATACAAGTCTTTCATTTTCCTCCATAAAGATCCCTGCAATATCAAAAGAAAATCTATGAATAAATTCATCACAAAAAAGCTCATAGATGGAATCTGGGGAGGTGAGACTATTTACTTCAGAAACAAAACTCAAAAACCGTTGCTGTTCTTCTACTGCAGATCGAATAGATTCTTGCTGTTTCTTTAAGCTTGAATACTGCTTAGCGTTATATATGCTTTCATTAAAGTAGGTTATTATCCCCTCAACCTTGTCAGCAACTTCTTTTGAGATATCGTCAATTTGCTGATAAAAAACAGTCATGATACCAATTAGCACACCAGAAACTGGTGAATCATTATAAATTATTGGTAAAACCATCTGTGATCTAACACGCCAACGCTGCATCTGATTAGAAACATTAGGGGAATATTGGTCTATGAATTTTTTCTTAAATATTACAGGGGTACCCTTAGTCAGCTCTTCAATACGATTTTCATAAGCTTCTAGCGGTACTCGCAGCATGCGATATGTTCTCTCCATTGCCTTATATTCAGGAGGAAGATGTGCAATTTCACAAGCCATGTATTTTCTTTCATCATCAATTAAATCTACTGTGATGCCATCAAACTCACCTAAAGCGATAATCTCATCGACCATAATCTCTAAAACACCATAAAGATCAATAACCTTACATAGCTTGGAGAGTATTCTATTCTCTTCAATAAGCCGCTTATGGTTCTTATTCTGCGATATGACTACTTTTGATTCAGACATAACTTCACAACCAATAAATTCAATTCTAAATTTAAGTTTAGTAAATGAGATAAGAATAAATGATTAATGTGTCACGAAATTTGACAGTAAGGGCAAAGAAGAATTTAAAAAGACGACTCTTTATTGATTATAAAAATTTGCTTGATTATGGTACCGAGAGTCGGAATCGAACCGACACTCCCGAAGGAAACGGATTTTGAATCCGTCGCGTCTACCAATTCCGCCACCCCGGCACACTTTCTCTAGAACAACCCTAGTAGACATAGGGTTCGAGAAGCGAATTAGTATAAGCTATTTTTTTTATTGATCAAGGGTCGATAGTTGTTTTTTATCCTGATATTATGCGCAAACCATATAAAACCAAGCTACAAGCCATGAAAACTCAAGACTTTACATATAATTTACCAGAAGAGCTAATTGCCCAAGAGCCACTATCGGATAGAAGTAGCAGCCGGTTATTGACGTTAAATCGTCAGACAGGCGCTATTGAAGATAAAAGCTTTTCACAAATAATCGATTTTCTGAAGCCCAATGACATACTGATCTTCAATAATACCAAAGTTATCAATGCCAGACTCTTTGGCAAAAAACAGACTGGTGGAAAAATTGAAGTCCTTGTTGAAAGGGTCATAGACAGCAAAACAGTCTATGCGCACGTAAAATCGAGTAAATCGCCTAAAGCTGGTGCAAAACTTATTCTTGAAGATGAAGTCATAGCAACTGTACTTGGCCGCAAAGATGAACTCTTCCATCTAGAGTTTGATAGCGAAATGACATCTCTTGAGATTCTGGAACAATATGGCCATGTTCCACTCCCCCCATACATTGTAAGAAATGACCGCGAAAGCGACAAAAATCGTTATCAAACTGTTTTCGCTAAAACCCCAGGGGCAGTAGCTGCACCAACGGCTGGACTCCATTTTGATGAAGATATAATTAAATCAATTGCTGAGTTAGGGGTTGAAATTGGCTACGTTACCCTCCATGTAGGAGCTGGGACCTTTCAACCTGTACGCGTTGATGATGTGCAAAAACATAAGATGCATTCAGAGGTTGTTGAGGTCACTAATGATGTATGCCAAAAAATTGCAAAGGCCAAAGAAGCCGGAGGTCGAGTGATCGCCGTAGGTACAACAGTTGTAAGAAGTTTAGAAACAGCAGCAAAAAACGGAGTGTTAACTCCATATAGTGATGAGACAGATATATTTATATATCCTGGATATAAATTCAACGTCATTGATGCACTTCTGACAAACTTCCACTTACCTGCATCGACTCTACTAATGCTAGTTTCAGCCTTCGCAAGCAAAGAAAACATCATGCACGCATATCAACATGCTGTAACAGGGAAATATAGATTCTTTAGCTACGGCGACGCGATGCTCTTATACTAAGGCATTAATTGCTAAAGCATTTATTTACTAGAAAATTTAATTACGAAAAGAATACGATGAAATTTAAAACTTATAATAGTGATGGCGCAGCTCGAAGAGGCCAACTCAAATTCGAACGTGGCACCATCGAAACACCGGCATTTATGCCTGTTGGTACTCAAGGCACGGTAAAATCAGTATCGCCAGAAGAAGTGAAAGAGCTTGGTGCAGAGATAATTCTAGGCAACACATTTCACCTTATGCTGAAACCAGGCATGGATGTGATAAAAGCCCACGGTACACTGCATGACTTTATGAATTGGGATAAACCAATTCTGACAGACTCTGGTGGTTTTCAGGTTTGGAGCCTAGGAGAGCTGCGCAAAATTGAAGAGAAAGGTGTGACATTCAAATCACCTGTCGATGGCAGCAAAATCTTCCTCGGCCCAGAAGAATCAATGCAAGTACAACGAGATCTTGGCGCAGATATTGTTATGATCTTTGATGAATGCACCCCATACCCTGCTACAGTACCTGAAGCTCGCGATTCAATGGAGCTATCACTACGCTGGGCTAAACGTAGTAAGGATGCTCATGATGACAATCCATCTGCTCTATTCGGTATTGTTCAAGGCGGAATGTACCCTGACCTGCGTAAAATATCTATCGATGGTCTAAAAGAGATCGAATTTGATGGTTATGCAATCGGCGGTCTATCTGTTGGAGAGAAAGAAGAGGAACGTATCCACGTTCTCGACAACCTAATTCCACACATGCCAGAAAACAAACCGCGCTATCTAATGGGCGTAGGAAAACCGGAAGATATAGTAGAAGCAGTGCGTCGCGGCGTTGATATGTTTGACTGCGTAATGCCTACCAGAAATGCCCGTAACGGCCACCTATTTACTGAAAATGGTGTGATCCGCATTCGCAACAGCCAATATAAACTAGATACCCGACCATTAGATAAAAACTGCCAATGCTATACCTGTAAACATTATTCAAGATCTTATCTTCGCCATCTGGACAAGACTAATGAGATGCTAGGTTCCAGACTAAATACGATTCACAACCTGCATTACTATCAATATCTAATGCAGCAACTACGTGATGCGATTGCAGAAGATAGGCTGGAGTCATTCATAAAAGAATTTTATGAAAAACAAGCGAAATAATTTAACCAATATGGCATAATGTTTGCGCATTTTAGAACCCCACAACAACTGTTTTATCAAAGGGGTTAAGCGAATTAAATTAGCAAAAAATACGCAAATTGACCAAAACGTAATTTTTGACATCAACAAAGTGAGAGAGAACCATGGATTTTTTTATATCTAATGCATTTGCAGAAGCCGGGGCTAAAGGTGCTGGCACAGATTTTTCTGGCATCATAATGATTGTAGTTTTAGGTATTGCAATGTACCTACTAATGATTCGCCCACAACAGAAAAAGCAAAAAGAACATAAAGCCCTAATGGAAAATCTAGCTAAAGGTGACGAGATCATCACATCAGGTGGCATTCTAGGTAAAATCAAAAGTGTTGGTGAAAATTTTGTAACAGTAGACCTTGGTAACGAGCAAGAGATTAAGCTTCAAAGACAAGCAGTTTCTGCAGTTTTGCCAAAAGGGACAATTAAAAGCGCTTAACTTACTGTTAAGCAAATAACAACGGAAAGAAGAGTTATTCTCATGATTAATAAGTACCCATTATGGAAGTACATTCTCATTGCTCTAGTTATTTTTTTTGGAGCGATCTACGCACTTCCAAATTTATATGACGACGACTTTGCAATTCAGATTAGCAATACCAAAGTAACAACACCACTTTCTAATTCAACAAATAAAAAGATAAAAGGTGTTATTGAAGGTCTGGAAAAGCAACCAAGAGCGGTTGATTATAATGAAAAGAAGGTACTGTTGCGCTACACAAACTCAACAGACCAACTTAATGCTAAAGCGCTTATTACAACAGCACTTGCTGACCCAGATTTGAGTATAACTCTTAACATCGTTTCCAATACACCAAATTGGCTAAGGTCACTCAACGCGTCACCTATGCAACTTGGTCTAGATTTACGTGGTGGAATACACTTTCTTCTGGAAGTTGATGCTGATGCAGCTATTACCAAGCGTTTAGAAACAGCATACAGTGAATCAAGAAGGATTCTTCGTAGCGAAAAGATCCGCTACCGCAAAGTTAAACTTAAAGATGACGGTATAGAGCTAGTTTTCAGCAAAGAAGCTGAACGTGAAAAAGCTTTCTCAATCTTAAAAAGTGAAGCTGAATTCTCTGATTTTACACTTTTAAATTCAGAAGCAACAGACGGTAAATTCATCCTCACTGCAGGGATGGATGAAGAGAGCAAAAAATCGATTACCGAAAGTGCCCTTAAAAAGAACATCACTATTTTGCGCGACCGTGTTAATCAAATTGGTGTTGCTGAACCAATCGTACAAAGACAAGGTAAAAAGCGAATAGTTGTTGAACTACCAGGAATTCAAGACTCTGCAATGGCTCGTATGATTATCGGTACCACTGCTACTTTAGAGTTCAGACTTGAAGATCAAGATAACGATCCATACCAAGCAAAAGAATCTGGAGTTGTACCATCAAAATCTAAGCTTTATCGCATGCAGAACAATAACCGCCCTGTTCTACTGCAAAAAGAGATCATGCTTACTGGTGAATATATCGAGAGTGCAAGCTCTGCAATTGATTCTCAAACAGGACGGCCAATAGTTAATATTCGTCTGAATCAAACTGGTGGTAGCAAATTCTACGAAGCAACCAGAGATAATGTCGGCCGCCCAATGGGAACTGTATTCACTGAAAACATAGTACTTGGCAAAGAGATCGTTGATGGTGAAACCAAATGGATAACCAAAAAGAAAGAAGAGGTTATCAATGTTGCAACCATTAATGATGCTCTAAGTACTAGATTCCAAATCTCCGGTCTTGATTCAATGGACGAGGCCCAAAACCTTGCCAAGCTATTACAGGCTGGCTCACTTGCTGCTCCAATCTACTTTGTAGAGGAACGCACAGTAGGCCCATCAATGGGTGAGAAGAACATCGAACAAGGCAAACTAGCCGTAACGATTGGCTTCCTGCTAGTTGTTGCATTTATGATCATTTATTACAAAGCATTTGGACTGGTTGCGAATATTGCACTATTTGCCAACCTAGCACTTATGGTAGCCCTACTCTCAATATTCAGAGCTACTCTTACCATGCCTGGTATCGCCGGTATCGTATTAACCGTAGGTATGGCAGTTGATGCTAACGTGCTTATCTTTGAAAGGATAAGAGAGGAATTGCGTAACGGGCTAAGTCCACAGTCTGCGATTGACTCAGGTTATGATAAGGCATTCTGGACCATATTTGATGCCAACCTAACCACATTCATCGCAGCAATTCTGCTGTTCAGCTTTGGAACTGGCCCAATCAAAGGGTTCGCAGTAACGTTATCAATTGGTATCGCTACTTCAATGTTCACAGCAACCATGGGAACCAGAGCAATAGTGAATCTTGCCTTTGGTGGACGCAAAATCAAATGGCTGTCTATCTAGGGTCGGAGGAGAAATAAATGAAATTCTTACACGGTAATTCAAAAATCAACTTCATGGGCAGCAGAAAGATCACCGCAGTTCTTTCCATCGTCCTGATTGTAATATCAATCGCATCAGTAGCTATAAATCAGCTTAACTTCGGCATCGACTTTACCGGAGGAACATTAGTTGGAGTTAGTTATGAGAAACCAGCAGATCTTGAAAAGACTCGCACCCAGCTTAAAGAAGCTGGTTTCAACAATGCTATAGTGAAATATTTCGGTACCAATACAGATGTCGATATTCATGTTCCACCAACTGATGATGTAGAAAGTAAAAAAGTTGGCGAATTAGTGATTATGGCGCTACAAAAAGATGGCGCAGAAGTTAAAATCAGAAGACAAGACTTCGTCGGCCCACAAGTTGGTACTGAGCTTGCTGAACAAGGCACTGAAGCAATCCTAGCAGCACTTGCAGCTATTCTTATCTACGTTGCTTTACGCTTTCAGCTAAAACTAGCAGCCGGCTCAATTGCAGCTCTAGCACATGACGTAATTATCACCGTTGGTGTATTTTCCGTTCTACAGCTTGATTTCGATCTAACCATTGTCGCAGCACTACTCGCAGTAATCGGTTACTCTCTCAATGACACCATAGTAGTATTTGACCGTCTGCGCGAAAACTTCCGCAAGATGCGTGAAGTTACAGCTGTTGAAGTGGTAAACACATCAATCAACGAGACCTTTGGTCGCACATTGATGACATCGATCACGACCCTACTGGTGCTGGTTGCTCTATTTTTCTTTGGTGGAGAAGATATCCGAGGCTTTGCACTAGCATTGATTATTGGTGTATTTGTTGGTACATACTCATCTATCTACGTAGCTAGTGCCATGGCTCTTAAACTTGGCATAAGCAAGGAAGACTTAATGCTTCCAGAGAAAGAAGGTGCGGATATCGATAGCTATAGCGAACCAGAGATTTAATAACTAATACCACCTACATAAAAAAACGGGACTTAAAGTCCCGTTTTTTATGTTTGAACATTAACATTAGTAGCATATTCCCCTCGTTTTTTATTCTTAGATCAAACACCCACTAAGCAAATCAAAATTGACGATTATTTTCTTGTAATGCACACTGTCATCAGCACATCCCCAAGGAAACTATCAAATGCCAACTGACTGCACTAAATATTCATCAACTACCATCCCAACTGGCGACCTAATTCTTAGAACTCTGGCAATGCCAGCAGACACGAATGCCAACGGGAACATGTTTGGTGGCTGGACCATGTCACAAATGGATATTGCAGGTGGAATACTGGCCAAAGAGTACACAAAAGGACGCACAGTAACTGTTGCAGTCAGTTCTATAGTTTTTTTTAGTCCTATCAAAGTAGGAGATATAGTTTGCTGTTATGGTGAGGTCACCAAGGTTGGCAATACATCTCTCACCATAAATCTTGAAGTATGGGTAACTCCTATCCTGCGTGAAACCGAAAAAGAATGCCCTAGTTTCAAAGTTACAGCTGCTGAATTTACCTATGTAGCTATTAATAAGAATGGAGACAAAAGAACTATCCAAGTAAAATCGGGGCTGTAAAAATAAGTGTGTAAGTGCTCACTGTCTATAATCTTAGAAAAAGGTTAAATAATGAGTATTTCAATGAATAAAGAAAAGATGCAAGCACCTGCCAATGAACTAGCTAAAGAAGTTAAAACACCTTTGCTCCACTCAGAAACACCTATGCTAAGAGTGTATTACAATGAACCTCCATCAAAAGTAACAATGCGTTCCTCTACTTCCTTTCTTAATCGTTCTGCATGAGCAGAACCATTTTCTTTAGTGGTTTCCAGCATAACAATAACAAACTCCTCTCCACCAAATCTGGAGCAAACATCTGCTGATCTGGAATTCTTTTTTAATATTGCTGTATTTCCCAATTATTCTAATCCATTCCTATACAGAGAAACGCATTATTACTGATTGCAAATTTTCAGCTAGTTCCGCCAGCTCCGAGCTTGCTGTTGATGTCTGCTGGGCCCCTTGTGAAGTACTTTCAGCTACCTGGCTAATATTATTAATATTACGATTCATTTCCTCGGCCACAGAAGATTGTTCCTCTGCTGCAGTAGCTATTTGAAGTGTCATCT
Organism: Gammaproteobacteria bacterium; assembly: GCA_033852155.1. Lineage (GTDB taxonomy): Bacteria > Pseudomonadota > Gammaproteobacteria > QZLD01 > QZLD01 > QZLE01. The sequence goes on from JAWSVA010000009.1 coordinate 93,065, forward strand.
GGTTGATGGTGGAAACCGTACTATTAATAACATTTAGTACCTCTGTCGCCTCTGATATCAGCTCAACTGATTTACCAGCCATATTGTGACTATTATCCACAACCTTAACTGCATTAAGTGCCCCATCTTGCAAACGCCTAATCATCTTTTCAATCTCTTCAACCGATTCCTGAGTTCGTTGCGCCAGCAACCTTACTTCATCAGCCACAACAGCAAACCCTCTGCCCTGGTCACCAGCTCTAGCTGCCTCGATTGCAGCATTAAGTGCAAGTAAATTGGTCTGTTCAGCGATACCACGTATGACATCCAAAATAACACCAATATCCTTGGTGTCATTTTCCAACCCATATATAACTTCTGACGCACTCTTCATTTCACCTACCAATTCGTTAATGGCGCCCATGGCCCCACTAGCTACAGCATGACCTCTTGTTGTATGTCTATCAGCTTCTTCTGTAGCTTGCGCTGTATTATTGGTATTTGAAGCAACCTCCTGAACTGTCTTCGACATCTCATGCATGGCTGTGGCGACCTGGTCAATATCACTATACTGTTTCTGGATACCAGTATTGGTCAATTCTGTCACCGCTGAAAGTTCTTCTGCTGAAGAAGCAAGCTGCGAAACAACTGAAGAAACCTGTAAAATACTGTCTTTAAAAACCGTCAACATATCGTTGAAAGATATTGCCATCTGCGCAATCTCATCTTTTCCATTAATATTGGCACGAAGACTTAAATCACTATTTGCAGAAACGTCACGCATAACCTTATGAAGCAAGGCAATTGGTTTTGTCACCGCCGTTGCAACCAACCAAGACATAGCAGAAATCAAAACAAGGATAACTATCAATATCAGAGAATAACTAACCACATTCTCTTGAAAAATAATTTCAACATCATCTATGTAAATACCAGAGCCAACCACCCAGTTCCATGGTTCAAAACCTTTAACAAAAGATATCTTTTCAACCGGATCCTTCTTTCCTGGCTTGGCCCACAGATAATCCACAAATCCTTCACCTTCTGACCTGACAGTGCGAACCATATCAGCAAATATTGTTTTACCATTAGAATCTTCTATCTTTGATACATCTTTACCATCCAGTTCTGGTTTAATAGGGTGCATAACCATCTGCATCTGCATATCATTGATCCAAAAATATTGGTCATCATCATAGCGCATATTATAGATAGTTCTTTTTGCAGCAAATTGCGCATCACTAGCTGTCATTACACCATCGGATTGCTGTTGCTGGTAATATGCTAAAACACTATGGGCAGCCTCAACTAAGTTACGCGTCTTAACTTGCCTGTCCTCCAGCAAATTATGTTTTAACTTGAAGAGAGCCACACCCTGTAATATCACCATGCCTACCAAGGCCATACTAACTATAAGCAATAACTTCTTTTTGATACTTATATTACTAATCCAACCTGTCATCTATACTTCTCCAAGTCATCCTGACTCTACTCATAAAATTAAAGCACACTAAATTAACTAACTACCAAATTACATAAGCATTGTACGAGTTAGTTTTACGGGTTTAAGAGGTGTAAACCAAGAGCACACCAACCATAAGCCACCCATTACCTAACAATATAAAGCTATGGGATATTTTTCACTTAAGTTAAAGAAGCAATTACATGAATTTGCAATGACTATTATTCCTAAATCTACTGCCACTCATCAAACAGCGTAAACCATCCATACGTCAAACCAATCAACAGAGTACCACTCAAGAATCAGAGAATATGGTAACACAACATTTATCGTTGATTTATAATCATAAATAACCAGAAATGGTGGAAATTTAAAACATTATCTTAATTACAACTGCTTAATAATATTAGCATGTTAACAGTGATAACAAAAACCCACACATTATAATTTAAGCTACTAATAAAAACAAATAACAAACAACAGAATTAATAACCCATGCTTTACCATATATTCTAAATACGCCTAAAACACACTAGCCTAAAATAATTATTAAACATCATGAGCATTACTAACTTTATTGTTTTACAGGATATTTTTTTAATTAATATTGCCATAAATAGATTTAATCATTATGAAAACCCCTGGTTGACATTAACCTATTTGTCTCAATTATTTGCGTCACAGTAATACACGTCCATCTTAATATAATAACTAACAATTAAATGCAGTCTCTAATTTAATTACTCAATGGACAAGCCTGTTTATTAGAGAAAATGGCAAATATTATTTAATAATAACGGTATGTAGGACACTCTAAGGACATGTTTTAAATTAATTATTTTGGAGAAAAAATAAAACTAAGTTCAATTCTAACAGCAAGCGTAGTTGGCCATACTTTGATTTCTCAGCCAGTTAAAGGAAGAACAAACTGCTGGTAATCGTTTTATAACCTATATACTTTAAATGCCAACATTACATTGTGTTGGCATTTTAGAATTTAAAATATCTAATGAAAATGGCCACAAATTCACGAAATTTATTTCAAAAGCAACAACCTGTTATGCGCTATCTTTAGCGTCATAACAAAATTTATGATTCAAATAAAATTCTTTGCGTTCTTCTAAAGGCAGTTCATCAATCCAATTGATTCTCTGTTTCATCGAAAGCTCACGCACTTGGCTAACTTGACAATCGGTAGGATTTCCACCAAAAGGGCACTCTGCAATTAATCCAATTATAAAGCGTTTTATCGCACCTTCATCATCGATACAAATATTAAAAATTTCAAACCACTCCAACACCCGTGCTTTTTTAAAAAATAATCCTTCGAAACATCATAAAAAATACCGGGGGAAATATCTTTTAAGATTTCGATATTTGTTGACTTAAATAGAGTCAAAACCATCCATCAATAACTATAATATAGTAAACACTAACACAGAAGTGAAGCAAATATAATTCAAAAGACTAGTCTTAAGGTTGCATACAGTGTTTCATAACGACAGTTATCTGTAGCATTAAAACCCATAGTTAATCTAAATTAGGAACCCATAAAATAATACTGGAAACAATATGGTTAAAAAAACAAATATCGTAATTGCAGCATTAACCCTTTTACTGTTTAACGCATGCGTAACTACATCCACAACTACGCATATAAACCACCATTTAACCTATACTGCAAAAGGAACCAGATCTGAGGCACAACATGGCCACCTAGTACTAAATGGAAAAGAACTTCCGTGGGTTTTTAACAAAATAGCTCACAATGGAGTTTCATACTCTATGCGCTATAAAAAACATGCATGGGGAACGGATGGATATCAACGTGATACAACGCCATTTGAACCTCAAGTAACTACCCAAATGATCACAAAACAAATATTAAAACAAGGATACTATATTAATAACAAGTATCTCAAAGGAACACCAAAAAACTGGATCTTTGTTCAATGGCAAAAATCAGCATTCGTCCACCCAACCAAGATCTATTATCTAATAAAAGAGCATAAAATTTCACAAAAACAGAAGTCAAACCAAAATATACTTCACTTTAATCGAAAAAAACCCATAATAAGAAAGCAATAGTGACCAGCGATCAATACCAAGGGAAATTTTAAAGGAATTACAATGAAAATTTGCAAATTATTACTGATAGCAACAGTTTTACTTAGCGCAGTTACAAATACTGCAATCGCCAGAAAAGGGATGAGAGACCAACAAAGTTGTACTGCAGAATGCGCTACCTCATACACCGAGTGTAAAAAGACACAAACAGCCGATTCTGCTGTAAACAAGATATCTTGCAAAGAGCTACAACAAATGTGCAAAGAACGATGCAGCAATATCTCTGAATATGTTAGCTGTGAAGATAAATGCGCAAAAGATAAAAACCCTTCACAATGCCTAAGCAAATGTAAATCAAACTTTTCTGATAATACTAGTGATTACAAACCTTATATGGAACACAAGAATAAATAATTTCATATATCATGTAACCATTACTACCTGGTGGTTACATGATGAAGCCAGGCTATTTCTATCACATTCTGTGTTGCAATTGAGTTTTAAAAAGATGTGAACATAAAAAAAACACCAATAAAAGGTGGTTATACAGTGGAGCCTAATGGGATCAAACCGCTGACCTCAACGAGCCTAATCTAACAATAGTCAAAAGGGCCTACTTTAAACATTGAGCTTCTAAATTCATCCCTACCTATTGCGCTATTCAATAAAGTGCAAATCCTTCACCAAAGGTCGTTTGACAATAATATCTTTAAAGTTATCGACAAACATAGAAACTGCTAATTTATGCCCCCTCGACCGAGAGATATTTGATAACAGACATATTGCGTCAAAGTTAATAATTTCTAGATCAAAATCTATTTCTGAATCCCGCAGAAAAGCTATTTTTTCATAGTCCACTTGAAACCCTCCATATTCACACGACTAACGGCCATCTATGGCGTGGCATGTAAATACAAAAAGTGTCATTAATGGCATTTATTTTCTAGATGGATTGCAAATGAGAGGGATTAACAACGATAGTGCCTACTACTATGAGTTTTCTGAGTTCACTCAAAAACTTAGCGAAAAAATTCGTTTACTACGAAAAAAACAGCAGGTTAACTCAAGAAGACATGATGCAATTTGAACTCTCATTACGCCAATTCCAACGAATTGAAAATAATGAAACGTCTAACATAACCCTTTCTAATATCTATAAAATTGCAAAAGCTTTTAACATTGAACCAAAAGATCTTTTGAATATTTAATGTTTCAATATCAATGCCCTGCAATCTTCAACAGATCAAACACTACCTTCGCAAAGTTCTTAGCTTTGGATGGATCTGATAAAAGCTGCATCATTTGATTCTGGTGTGCTTCGCCACTATCTAATATTGCGTCGTCCAATGCTTTACTAAAATCCATGTCATTAAACTACATTATGTATGCGTTATGATATTAGTATCAGGACAATATTGATATCAAATAACAGAAGCGTTTTCATTCTGCCCTCGCTCCCAGAAATGATAGGGCAGATCTTCTTTTGTTTTATTCAGATAGTTACGTTTAAGAAAGTGTCCTTCTACTCTGACTCGAGCGGCTAATCTAATAGACGACCCAAATATTTTATCAAGCAAGCCACCGGCCTTGACTAAAAACAGAGTCAACTGCACGATTGTATTCCTCGATGGTTTTCGTCCGTTTTATATTCCGTAGAGCCTTATCCGCGTCCATAAATGACTTACCGAGATAGGTCCATACTTCCTTCATCCTGGCAAGAATGTGTGTTGGTCCGAATAAAATTTCACTAAATGCAAAATACAGTTCATCATGAAAAATTCTAATAGTAGATAATGGATCCTCTACCTGCACACTGCCTTTCAGCAATGAAGGTAGAAATGGATTGTAGATTGCCCATCGCCCTATCATCCATTCCTTGATTTTTGGAAACCGCTTTTGCAACATCTCAAAGGTAGCAATATCTTTAATATCACCGTTATACATTATCTCATGAGATGATAGATCCGCAGCTTCCGTAAAACCATCAAGATCAACTACCCCATTATACATTTGCTTCCCGGTCCGCGGATGAATAATGATTTTCTTCAACGGGTAGTCATTGAATAAGGGCATAAGATGCATCAATTCTGCAGGATCATTCAATCCAAGCCGAACCTTCAGAGAGATATCTATATCAATTTTAGCGCAGACTTCGTCAAGGAACTGTCGAATTAAATCTGGATGAGGGAGGATACCAGATCCTCTTTTTTTGTTCGTAACCATCGGAAAAGGGCAACCCATATTCAGGTTTACTTCACTATAGCCGAGTTCCTCAATTATTTTCACGGTCTCAATAAAACTTGGCGCATGGTTGGCAAGTACTTGCGGAATAGGTACTAAGTGGGAATTGTGAACCGGCAAAAGATCCTTAAAATGGTTTGCCCTTCCCTTGGCGTAAATAGTTTCGGAAAAAACACAGCTAATAAAGGGAGCCATGACATAATCTATTCCAGTAAAGTTACGACAATAAACGTTTCTGAAGACACTGTTGGTGACTCCATGCAGGGGGGCTAGATACAGAATTGGTGGCAATTTGAAACCTACGGCAATTATTTAATTTTATGAGAAAATACGCGAAATTAACACATACTTCAATGAAATTAACGAACCTGATTCCATTGGTTTTTTTATCTTGTCTTTATAGTTACTTTCCTCAATTAAGGTTATTCTTAACCAAAAGGTGCAAGTCCATTAGACCATGTCAGCTTGGGCATAAGTGTATTGAGAGTAAACTTGATTTAGAAGGAAGTAAGATGAATTCTAATGGTATAGGAAGTGATACTTGGTTTTTATATTTACTTCTTTGTAAGGGGGGAAAGACCTATACGGGAATAACTAACAATATTATTTCTCGTTATCGTGCTCATAAATCTGGAAAAGGGGCTAAGTTTACTAAAGCAAATCCACCGATTGAGCTGATAGGATTTAAAGAGTATCCAGGAAGAAGTGAGGCCTCTAGTGCTGAATATTATTTTCGGAAGCAACCGAAACTAAAAAAAATAGAGCAAATGACTTTCCTAGGATAGTTTTTTAGCAGTATGCTTTTATAACCACGAAACGATTACCATAATATAACTTTGCATTATATTTTAAGTCTCATGACTTGAGACACACGTTCGCAAGCTGGCTTGTTCAGCATGGAGTTTCAATTTAAAAGGTTAAGGATTTGATGAGACATTCGTCAGTAACTCAGACTTAGAAATATGCCGACCTCGCAAGTTTTCATACTCACAACTAGGTATAAATATTGGATAATTTGCTTATCTGGTGGAGCCTGGCGGGATCGAACCGCCGACCTCAACACTGCCAGTGTTGCGCTCTCCCAACTGAGCTAAGGCCCCATTAACATGAAGTGATGGTGATTATAGTTACCATCACTTCATGCGTCAATAAAGATCTACCCTTGCGCTTCCATTCTGGCTTTTACAAATTCAATCGCTTTTTCTACTCTTGCAATTGTTTTATCTTTACCCAACATCTCCAAGGTAATGTCAATTGATGGTGATGCGCCGCTACCAGCAACTGCTACGCGAAGTGGCTGCCCTACTTTACCCATTCCAACTTCTAGTTTTGTACAGACATCTTCTACCATTTGATGCAGTGCTTCTGCTTTCCAACCACTGATGGCTTCACATGCTACTTTGACTTCTTGCAGTGGTTCTAGCGCTACACCTCTTAGTGCTTTTTTCGCTGCTTTTTCATCGTATTCTTCAAAATCTTGATAGAAGAACGCACTGACCTTTGCCATCTCTTTAAGAGTTTTGGCTCTTTCACAATGTGTCTCTACTATTTGTGCTAGAGAAGGTCCGTTTGATGTATCGATTCCTGCTTGATCGAAGTGCCATTTTAGCTGTTCACCAACATACTTTGAATCCATCTCTTTCATGTATTCTTGGTTTAACCAATCTAGTTTCGAGATGTTAAGTGAAGATGAAGATTTATTAATATCGGTGATATCGAATAATGATTGCATCTCTTCCATAGTGAATACTTCTTGATCACCATGAGACCAACCTAAACGAACCAAATAGTTTAGTACAGCTTCTGATAGATAACCTTCATCTCTGTAGAACATTACGCTGGAAGCACCTGTTCTTTTGGATAATTTTTTACCGCCCTCGTCCATGATCATTGGAACATGAGCAAAGATAGGAGTTGCTGCACCCAATGCTTCATACATATTTATTTGTCTTGGAGTGTTATTAAGGTGATCATCACCACGAATAACATGGGTGATTTCCATATCAATGTCATCTACCACTACGGTGAAATTGTATGTTGGTGTGCCATCTGCACGAGCAATAATTAGGTCATCAAGTTGCGAGTTTGAGTATGTTACGCTTCCCTGTACTGCATCATCAAAAGCAACATCACCTTCTTGTGGGTTACGGAATCTGATTACATAGCTTTCTGCTGGTGCTTCTGTAAGGTCACGACAACAACCATCGTACCCACGAAAATCTGATTTGTTTTCCACCTGCTCGTCACGGATCTTTTCTAAACGCTCTTTTGAGCAATAACATTTATATGCATTGCCTTCATCAAGTAGCTTTTGCACTAACTCTTTATAACGATCAAATCTTTGTGTTTGGTAGTATGGACCTTCATCATGATCTAATTTTAGCCACGACATGCCATCAAGAATTGCCTGCACTGACTCTTCGGTTGAACGTTCTCTATCGGTATCTTCGATTCTTAATACGAACTCACCGCCACATTTTTTAGCATATAGCCATGAGAATAGAGCTGTTCTTGCTCCACCTATGTGTAGAAATCCTGTTGGGCTTGGGGCAAATCTTGTTTTTACTTTCATATTCGGCTTCTTAGGTTAGTTAACTCATATTCTTAAGGGTGCTAATTATAATCTACACATGAGTCAGTTCCAGCATTTATTTTTATATCTCAAAGCTATTCCAAAATATTCCACTGCATGTGTACTATAATTTTTAAATATTTTTACTAATTTAGGATCTAAATATTATTATGAGCTCATCTGATACGGAATTTAATTCAATTTGTGGCGCTGTTGTTCTTGAACTTGATGATAGTACAGTTGCTAATATGGAGAAACCGCCAAAAGCTCTAACAACTGACAAAGCTTCAATATTAGTTAATACCATTGCTGCAAATATGAACATGATACTTGGTGATTTAGATAAGTATGGAATTATTGTTCCCGCTGCTCTTTATGATCAAACTGAAGTTTTAACGCCTGGGTTTACAATATTTAACTATCTACAAGAGATCTACGTTAGAGCTCAAGAAAAAGAAGGGTTTACCCCTTCAGTTATTGCCCTTGGATCTGAGGAGGATGGATTCCCTATTAAAGAGATTTCACCAAAACGTGAATCTGGTTTTGGCAATATTCTAGTTATACCTTTTGCAATTGTTGCCCCCAAAGATCTTATTGACTCTATGGATAAAAATATTGATTACACCTTACTTGAATCAGGAGCCCTTTCAGATCTTTCTCTTGAGCAAATATCAGAAGATTTTGGAATCAAGCTCAATGGTGGATTTTTCGCATCTTTAGCTAATCTTTGTGCATTTTTGAAAACTCAACTGGAAAAGATCAACTGCTCTGCACTTTGGGAAATATTTGAACAATTATTCTTCTCACCTGATGAGCCACTATTAATAACCACGGCTTCGGGTAATAAGTTTTATTTAAATGGTGAAGAGGTAATAACTCCATTTATGACATATGCGGACTGGTTAGCCGTAATGGATAAAGATTCTGATACCGAAGGTTATAAGAACTGGGTGCTTACTCATCGCCAATACACCATTGGTTTACAATCTCACGGGGTTGAAGTTACCCAAACATGGTTTGAAAATGGACTTATTTCAGCTGATGAAGAGAGTATTAGCAGCACCCTTAATGAGTCGATACCGATTGCTGAACAATTTATTCAAACCAAGCAAATTGAAGATAGTGTTTTAGCTAGCGCTAGCTCATTACTGCTTACCGAGCAATTCAATGAAGATATCGGTACTATTGCTTTTGTACTAACGACAGATAGCGGGAACGAGATTAGTAAATACTACCCTCTCTCTATTGATGGCATTGCAGAAGCTGAAAAAGCAGCGAAAGAAGTTGCTAAAATCCATGGGCTAACGCTAAAGGAAGATCGCACTAATCAACTTTAATAGTTAAAGTTTCATACGTGCAAAAGCCGAGAAAACTTCTCGGCTTTTTATATTCCACTATACCTTTATGGGCAGATCTCCAATAAAATAATTACTGCTGGATCTTTTGAAGAAGCCCTTTCCTGTGATCAAGCAATGTTGAATAAACATGCCGTATAGTTTGCACCTTTGTATCATTAAGCATATCTATACTCGTCAGCTTTCGCTGAAAGTATGCTATTTCCTTTAGCAGGGTAATTTCACTAATTTCATCTTCTTCGTTGGATCTATCGGGGAATAACTCTTTCACAAGCATAACAAGCCTCCATGCACCTGAGTTTACACACAGCCCAAAACCAACCAGACTTCCTCCCACAACTGAAAAGCAAATGCCTCTCATTTCCCTTTAGAGCATAAATGCTCCAAATCTGATCACCTTGTTATTGCTAATGATAGCCTCAATCCTAAAAAAAAAAATACTATATCGACTAAGAGCTTGTAGGCATTTCCCTACAATGCTGTAGCGCAACAATTAAAGTGTTGTTTATAAGGCTTTTTTAAGAAATTCTTAATAATTGCTGTTTGTTTACGTGAATTAAACTTTTAAAAGCATTCACAACCGCTTTTTTGTATAGGTCAGCACCTGGATAACCAACCTCCATCAACCTACCTTCAAAGAAAGCAATCTCTTCAGACAATTTTGTTTTATCACCATAGATAAAGCTATCACATGCTTGTTTTGAAACTTTATGTCTCATATTTCACCACCATTAATTTTCTACACAACACTAATTACTTTGAACTTCCATGCTCAATAAATAATCCGTAAGGATAAGTATAAAATAGCTGCAAATAAAAAAAACGCAATAAAATAAGCACTTTCAATGTAAATTTAATATTTTATTTAAGTTTATACCTTAACCGTATGAATATAATATACATATATGAAGCATACATCCCAACAAACAACTTCAAATTACCGCAAACAACCCCGTCACACCCATGCTCTATACCTATGATGCGATCACAAGTTGAAAAAACTTATGTTTATAACAATGATATTTAAGTAATTTATTTTACATCTTAACTAAATATTGATAGAAATAAGTAATAACCAGTAAAATTCTGAATATTTACTACCGAAGAAAGAGGTCGAAGTCAATTTCATTCTTTTAGCCTATAATTTGACTATCATTACTATAAACATCAATAAAAATAAAGAAGCCACAGGAGAAAATGGCATGAATAATATAAGAGGGAAACGCATTTCACTTTTAGTACTATTTGGAATTTTAACCGCTTCTATATTCCAAAATAGCGCCTTTGCAGAGGCTGAGGATAGATCTGAATTTTTCAATCAAGCTATCACTAAATCTATGGCCATCGGTCAAGAGTCTGAAGTTTCGATCACTTTTAAAAACACTAGTTCTAATACTTGGTCTTTAGAAAAAGGGTATAAGCTTGTCTATATCGGTTCTGATGCCCCTGAAACCTGGGGTATATCTGCTATTTCCATACCGGAAGGTGCTCAAACAGGTAAAAATGGGCTTGCTGAATTCAAATTTAAAGTAACTGCCCCTACTAAAGCAGGCATATATTTGATGCAGTGGCAATTAGCGAACAAAAAACTAAATCAATTTGGCGCTAAATCTAAATCCGTAGCTGTTGTTGTTACAAAAAATGATTTACAAGCCAAATTTGTTTCACAAATTGTTCCAAATACTTTGGAATCCAACAGTAACTACAAAGTTACTATTCAGTTCCAAAACACTGGTAGTTCAGAATGGAGCAATAAATCTGGGTTTGCTATCATTCCTGCAAAAAAATCAGTTCATACCGCGTGGAAAATTAGCTCAGTTAAATTACCGAAAAATACAACTACCTCCCCAGGGCAGATTCTTACAGCAAGCATCCCGATCAAAACACCTAAAAAACCCGGCAACTACCCTTTTGAATGGCAACTAGCAAAGGATGGCAGTGTGTTTGGTCAAAAATCACCAAAAATCGATATTCGAGTTGAAAGTGGTGAAAAACCAAACCAAGCAGAAATTGTATTCCAAAGGGTTCAATCTTCAATGAAAGTTAAAAATCAATATGGAGTTACTATAGTGGTAAAAAACACAGGGACTAGCATGTGGTCTGCTGATTCAGTAAGTCTTGTATCCCAGGCACCAGCTAAGAACCTTGATTGGTTTATCAATAGCGTTGAAATGCAAGATAATGATATGGTTTTACCTGGTGGAATGAAAAGCTTTGCTTTCAAAGTAGTTGCGCCACAGAAACCTGGCATTTATAACTTTCAATGGCAGTTGTATGATAAAAAAATCGGTTTCTTTGGGCCTAAAACTCCGCTAGAACAAATCAGAGTAACGGCAAACTAATCATCAAGAATAAATTTTTTATATGAGTCCTCCCCTATTCCAAGGGGAAGCATATTTAAATATCTACTCTAAATAATCCACAGTTTTTCAGTAAAATAATTCCTTTTTATAAGGTTTTATCCTATTACTCATTAACCTACGTGCATAAACACCATTTATATGAAACAATTAGCAGATATTTTTAAACATTCATTTTGACACTGCTTTGATAGAGAAACTTTGATAGAGAAACATAACCTTGATTAAATCTTTTATAAATAAATTTCGTCCAGCAAAGACTGTTACTGAGAAAGCTGCTCCACCTAAATCACAACAAGAAAAAGTTGCGAAGCCTCAAAAACAAACGCAACAAGCACAGCCAAAAAAACCGGTAACAACGAAACCAAATAAACATAATCCTCAAAGACACTCTCAGCAAAATACACCTACAAAACAACATAAAAAACCAAAAGCCAAGCCACTCTGGGATATATCTCAATTTGATATTCCTGCTGAACCAGGGAAAACCAGATTTCACGATCTAGATCTTCCGACCGGTGTGATGCACGCTATTCATGATCTTGGTTTCGAGTATTGTTCCCCGATTCAGGCACAAACCCTACCACACACACTGCAGGGCTATGATGTAATTGGTAAGGCACAAACAGGTACAGGAAAAACAGCGGCATTCCTACTTACAATCATTGATGAAATTTTAAGCACCCCTATTGATGAAGAGAGGCACCTTAAGGACCCTAGAGCATTAATTCTTGCCCCAACCAGAGAACTTGCCTTGCAGATTGCAGAGGATGCAAAGCTGTTATGTAAATACTGCAACATAGGTGTTGCTGCTTTAATAGGTGGAGAGAAATATGAAAAGCAACTTCGGCACCTCAATGAAAAGCCAGTTGATATTGTCGTAGCAACACCAGGACGTTTAATCGACTTTATGACACGAGATCAAATTTATGTAGATCAAATTGAATTTTTAGTTCTAGATGAAGCTGATCGTATGCTTGATATGGGCTTTATCCCTCAACTTAAGAGAATTGTAAGAGCTACACCTAAGAAAGAGGATCGCCAAACATTACTTTTTAGTGCCACATTTGACCAAGACATCATGAACCTTTCACGTCAATGGACCTTTGAACCGGTAAATATTGAGATTGAACCAGAGAGTATTGCAACTGAACAAGTTGAACAGAAAGTGTATATGGTTTCCAAAGATGAGAAGTTTAAAGTTCTCAAAAACATCCTTAAATCTGAGGAAACAAAACTATCACTTATCTTCACCAATAGAAAAGACCACGCACAACAACTTTTTGACAAGTTAAAGAGGGCTGGGGTCAACATCGCTATCCTAACTGGTGATATCAACCAACAAAGAAGAAGCAAAACACTAGAAAACTTCAAAGCTGGTAAGTTTAAGGCATTAGTCGCAACAGATGTAGTTGGTCGAGGAATTCACATCGATGGTATTTCTCACGTAATTAATTACAACCTTCCTGAAGATCCTGAAGACTATGTTCACAGGATTGGAAGAACAGGTAGAGCTGATGCTACAGGAGTTTCTATAAGCCTTGCTTGTGAATATGAATCATTCCAGATTCCTACCATTGAAAAGCTCTTAGGAAAGAAAATGAATTGCGAACTACCACCTGATGAGTTAATGAAGTAACGCTAATTATTAATGGTGGAGAGAGATTTTCGCCCATTCAACTTCTAGTAGCGCCGGCATCTTGCCGGCTTTTAACTTTAATGCCGGCGCTCTCAGAAGAGGATATTTACAAATAGACAAATATTCTTCGCTGGATATTTTCCAAGATCAAGGCACTACAATGATTCTTAGTTTCGCATAATAAGTAGTAAATGACCGACCAAAATCAAAGTTGTAACAAAGGTATTGGAAATAAGCATGGATAAAAAAATAACCGCCCGAAGGCGGCATGTAGGATTCATAAAAATTGTTCGTCAAAACATTTAAAAATTAAGCACAAACTTGATTTCTTCCACCCTCTTTTGCTTGATAAAGAGCACTATCTGCTCTAGCAAAAAGATCTGATGTTGATTCACCATGCTGTAATGAAGCTACACCCATGCTAATACTTAGAGATAAAATTTCACCTTTATACTCAACTCTAGCATTCTCAACAGCATTTCTAATTCTATTTGCTAACCTTTGCGCACCTTTTGTTGTGGTTTTTCTTAAGGTTATTATGAACTCATCACCTGCAAAACGGAAAAGCATATCACTGCCCCTGCCGTATTCACGCATGATATCAGCAAGTTTACAAAGAATTGCATCTCCAGCTTGATGCCCATATTCATCGTTAACTTCTTTAAACTTATCAACATCGATGATAATCATCGAAAAATCATCTTCATGTCTTTGCGCAAGCTGGCTTTCTCTAGCAAGATGCTGCTCCAACATTGCTCTATTATGTAGGTTAGTAAGAGGATCTCTTAAAGCTGACTGTAATGCTTTAGTGTACATAATTGCATTTCTTAAAGGATAAAAAAGCAAACTGATATAGTCCTCTACTTTAGCTACCTCTTCATTGCTGAATTTTTTTGTTCTATACAATATTAATTCACCAAGGGATTGGCCTTCAGCTTTTAGGTTGTAACTAAGTTTTGATCTTTTAATACACCCTAAAGATACGATCCCAGCACTATCACTTCCTGAATAGGTAAGGCCATCATGCTTAACCAATTCAGAAAGCTCTTTTGAAAAAATATTGAATATTTCTGAGACATCAAGAGTGGTTTGCAAACGATTAACCAGGGAGAACCTTTTATGAGTGTTTGAGAAATTAACCTCTGGCACTTCAATAAGAAGATCCTTACCAACATATGGGATTACATTTTGTAACTCATTTTTAACTGGCTGCTGTACTATCATTTTTCTACACCTAATTTATCCTTTCTGTATCACAATAAATGCTATTACTGTGCCAAATTCCTTTTTACGTTATAAACCAATACCTTAAAAAAATACAACTTAGCTTTTTCTTCTCTTTGTCAACTCTTTGACTTCGTTTTCAACCAATTTCCTATCAGTGTCAAACTTTAAACTTGAGCTAGCTAATAAATCTAAGTTAGCAATCTCTTATGCTTGCTATCGGCACCAGTTAAGAAAAACTTTAATCTGCTATACCTCAAAAAATTCAAATGAGGTGTTTTTCCTACAAACGAGTTCACATTTGTTTCTTAAATCCTTATGTAAACAGGTTTATTAGGGGATTATTACTACAGATAACTTAGTCATAGCTACTTATAATTAATACAAGATATATTCATACCGTTACTCTAACGAAGGTACACTACTGTCCTAGATATTTGCTACTTTAAAAATAAGCCGGCTGAGACCTTCAGCTCATCTCATGACAAACAAAAGCCTAACCCCAATGTTTTTATTCATTTTCCCCACCATTCGACTACACTCAGGGGGCGGAAAAATCAGTAACTGCAACACAAATAAGCTCGAATATTAAAGAAATAGACGATAATAAAAGGCTATAATCACAATATGGTTTGGGAAGTTGATCGCTTAGCTCGTCCTAGCATGGGCAATGTTACAGTACCAGGCAAAATGCCTGATGGCTTCGTTGTGACTCAACTTGTTGAAGCCAAGGCAACCACTGATTCGAAAAACAATCAGGTTGAACTTGAAATTAATCAGATGAAGTTTGTTGCCGATACGGAAAAGTCCATTACCAAAGGGGAAAAACTGCTACTTAAAGTGGTAGAAGTGGGTAATAAGCTAACATTCTCGGTTTTAAAGCAACCAGAGCAAGTAACTTTAAGCCTGATAAACAAAATTTTACTGGCAGCTGTTCCTAAACAAAATAGCCTTGCTCCATTAGTAAAAAGCTTGGCAGAAATCATAAAATCACCAGAAATCCTGACAAAAGCGATCGTTGAGGCACAACAAAATCAGCAAGCACCTATTAAAACCAGTGCAGAAAGTGAATCAAAAATAGTTATGCAATCCGTTAAGCAATTAATTGCAACCCTTCCTGATATCAAGCAAATTAGTAACGAGGCTCTCAGAGCAGAAGCTGTGAAAAATTTCATCAAGAGCTCAGGGGTATTCTTTGAACAAAAGTTAGCTACATCTTTACCTACTGACAGACCTCAGATTATAAGTACTGATATAAAAGCAAACTTAGTAAAAATCAATAATGAGCTCACTCGATTAATTGGGGCAAATGAAAAGCCAACTCAAATATCGCCCCCTCATAGTACAGAAATTATGCATACAACTGCTAAGGTCGATGCAATTCTTTCACAATACCTAAAAGCAGGTGATATTTCTCTACAGCAACCAACTCAGCAGGCCAAATCGCAGATTGATCCAAATTTAAAAATTGTACCGCCACCACTACCAAACTTTCCTCTACTCACTCCTGGAGTAACCGTAACAAAAGAGAGTGCGTCACTTGAGGGGATGCTTGGGATGAATAAGCTATTGGCAGAGCTAAAAAACCAAACCGAATCATCTCTTGCTAGATTAGAACTAAGTCAAAGCAATCTTGCAACTAAAGATAGGCCAATTAATCTCACTTTGGATATCCCTATTCTTGATGACCAAGGGGCGAGCATATTTCATTTACGGATTAAAGAAGATGATAAAAGTACTTCAAAAAACAAACAAGAAATCAAACAAGCTGGCTGGACTATTGAGTTAGCGTTTAATATTGATCCATTAGGCACTATTAACACCAGAATCAACCTTGGTAGCTCAAAGGTAAGCACAACATTTTGGGCAGAAAACAGCTCTACAGCTGAAGTCATGACCAAATACATGCCTTTATTAAATGCTAAGCTAACCTCTCTCGGGCTTGAAGTGGATATAATAAACTGTTTTAAAGGTAACCCTCCTCAGGCGCCACACATAAATAAAGACGGAGGACTTATAGATGAAAAAGCCTGAAAAAGAGCCAATTGCTATCGCCCTTAAATATGACGGTACAACTGCTCCAAGGATAACTGCAAAAGGTAGTGACTCATTAGCTGATGCTATTATTGAAATTGCAGAAGAACATGGTGTACCTCTACATAACGACCCCGAATTATCTAAATTTTTAGCTACTTTCGATGTTGGAGATGAAATTCCAGAAATGCTATACAGAGTAGTAGCTGAAGTTATTGCCTTCGCTTATATTATAAAAGGGAAATTTCCAGAGGGGTTTTCACAGGAATAGCACCTACGACTATGAAAGGTTCAATTCCTCTTGTATAATTTCTACCTTACTCTTCTGCGCTATGCAGCCTTATTACTAAGTCAGCTTCCACTCTGGTAAGCCCACATGTTTCAGCTATATCTTCTGATGTAGCGCCTCTTTTTGCCATTCTTATCGCTTGGCTATGACCTGCGCTTTGTTGCTCATTCATCGCAATTGTTTCAAGCCTTGACCTTATCTGATCAATATCTTTTTCTACCTTTGCTATATGCTCCCCTTGGCCAACAGCACCTGTAGATATCCCAAAAAATGAATCAGAAATTCGAATTAAATTATTTTCAGATGCAATTATTCTAGTCTTGAGTTTATTGAGATCACTCCAGATCTTAAATATGAGAATTGCTAGCAAAACTACTATTAATGCTAATATAACTGCAATTATCTGCATCTCCATTTAAACCTCTTTCCTTTTGCTTTTTATGCTAAACAGTATTTTTTACACTTTTATAGCGGCATTATACTTAATTTTGCACAACTTACCCGGCAATATTCCTTTTCAAATATATTCGTCAAGTTTTCCTGATTCGGTTTTTGATCTGTTTTTTTTCTTCAGCTCTTGATTTTCATCATCATAAAAAAGACTGAAATTTTCAGCAAAACTATCACGCTTTTTATTTGATAGCCGTCGACTCAGTTTTGATGATGATTTAATGGGTGATAGTGGAGATATTTTTACTTGATCTACCACTATCTATACCTTTTATCTTTATATTACTACTTAAAGCGCTGAAATATCTGACCATTCTTCTCTGGTCAGAAGTTTGAATACGTCTACTAGAATTAATAATACATTCTCACGGCTTACTACACCGTAGATATATCTTGATGAATCATCATTTCCAACACTTGGTGCTGTATCGATCTCATTTCCCTTAACGCCAATAACTTCAGAAACACTATCTACCAATATTCCTGCTACTTGATCGTTTGCTTCAATAACTACCACTCTTGACTTGCCCATCTCCTCAAGTGGTGACAAACCAAATCTCATTCTTGTATCGATGACAGTTACGACATTACCACGCAAATTGATGATCCCAAGCACAAATGGAGGCGCTCCAGGAACTGGAGCTATTTCAGCACAAGGTAATACCTCTTGCACATTCATAACATTAATTCCATACATCTCCTGATCCAGGCTAAAAGTCACCCACTGGGTTACCTGATCTTCAGGATTGTTATTTTCATCATCAGCCATCCATAATCTCCAAATTAGCTATGTACATACACCCCACAGGGATGGTTTCTATTCCTATACCTAATAAATTAGTCTATAACTGCACAAAATTCACTTTTATTTGATACTTTTTAGCTGAAACGTGAGGTACGAATGGTTTTTAATAAAAATCCGTAATACTGATTTGTTATTTAAACTCATTTATGAATTATATTTCTGTTGAATAACAAACTTTTTGGACCACGCTAAGCCACTAAAACATATTATAATTTTGCCACAACACCCGATTTAATTCACATTGATGACACATTATTTATTATCAGTCATTTTAAAGAATACTAATCTTTATCTATCCCCATTGCCTTGAGCATTTTAATCACCCCTGCAGTATCGACTAGTGCACATAGATGCTTTTTAACTGTTCCAAGTAACCACGGTCTTTTTCCACTCGTAGCTTTACGCCAGCTCACTTCAGATTCTGTTACTCTTACTACATCTCCAATATCTGAACATACAATTCCTACCTCACCTTCGCCTATGAAAATAATTTTCTTAGGAACTACTTCCTCTTTTTTACCATTGTAACCATCTGGTAGTACGAGTTGTGATGTATCTATTATTTTTACATGCTGCCCACGATTTACATATATCCCTAAATACCAATCAGGTGATCTCGGTGGGCGAGCTATTTTTTCTGGATACGGGACTACGCCTTTTAATTTTACTAAAGGAACAGCTAATTTTATTAACCCTATATTAAAAAATAGACATTGAAAATCTGGGTGCGCCCAGTGTGGTACGTTGTTGATTAAATCGTCAGCCAAAGGTACGGATAGAGAAAATCCATTTACAATTTTTTTCTCTTTTTCCTTCGGTGGTTCACTCTTTTTTTGCTCTATTTTAGGAGCGGTTTCTGGAGTTTTAACTTTGACAATATCGTTTACTACCGCTTTTTGCTCGACTTGAATTTGCGGCTTTACCTCCGGTACTACTTTAGGCTTTGTCTCTACTTTAACTGGCTCTTTAGGGATAAGTATATTTTCATTAAGAACTACTGATTTTTTCTCTTCTTGGACCAGATTACTAACATCTGCAAGAGTTTGCCGAACCTCTTCTTTCCTTTTCGGAAGCGGCCTTTCTATATCCCTTTTTACTACACGGATTATATCGCCATCACTTTCACCAGAAATCTTAGGCAGTGGTGATATTGTTGCTGAAATTGAAACGTTTCTTTCAGATATCAAAGGTATAGCTCTACGTTTTTCAGTTATAAGCTCTGTCTTTTGTTCTATCTTTTGTTCTATCTTTTGTTCTATCTTTTGCTCTGGCTCTGGCTCTGGCTCTGGCTCTGGCTCTGGCTCTGGCTCTGGCTCTGGCTCTGGCTCTGGCTCTATTTTAGGTTGTTTTTGATCTTTGATGATAGAAGTTTCAACGGGCTGTTGTATATTTTTCTCAATATTTTCATCTATTGGTTTTTCGATATAACTTTGCAGTTGCGAAGATTGCTTTTCTTCTTCAAGTTCAGGCTCTATTTCAGACTCACACAACATATCACCGAAGAAATCTTCGAGTGCTTGTTTTGAATCTGAGAGTTGAGTCTTCTGCATTATTTATTATTACTCTTATCGTTAATTATTTATTTTATCGCTTTTCATTATTTTTAGTTGTGCACGCATCTAAGATTCATTCTTTTTTTGTTTAACTATTCCATCTTCCATTTTTAGATCTTCAACTACTTTTCTATATGAAAGGCTTCCTTTATCCCATGGTTTCATCACTGTTAATGGAATACCTACCCTACTTGCTTCTCTAAACATCGTATCCTCAGGAATAACTCCATTCCAAAGATTCTCTGAATAATGTTTTTTAAGTTCTTCAACTGTTGATACTGAAGCTCTAGTGCGCTGATCATACATGGTTGGCAAGATAGTATACTCAAGCTTATTACTACGTGATTTTTGAATCATTTTAAGTGTATGCATCATCCGCTCTAACCCTTTAAGAGCTAGAAACTCAGATTGAACTGGAATAAGTAGGTGCTCACAAGCGGCTAAAGCATTGACCATCAAGACTCCCAGCATTGGTGTGCAATCGAGAAAAACAAAGTCGTAGCGGCTTTGCAGAGTATTTAAAGCGGATTTAATAACTAGTCCCATGCCGCTCTTGGTCCCAAGTTGTCTATCAAGAGTTGCCATAGCTGTAGATGCAGGAATCATGTCTAAACCTTCAACTTCTGTATGCCTTATCAATGCATATGGAGCTTTAGGCACCCCTTCATAATTAAAGAGGTCATATACGGTATCATCAATTTCATCTGGGTCATGCCTGAAGTAAGCCGTTAATGATCCGTGAGGATCAAGATCAAGCATTAACACCCGATATCCTTTTCTCGCCAATAATCCGCCAAGGCTGACTACAGTTGTCGTTTTTCCGACACCACCCTTTTGATTTGAGACGGTATATATTTTCATTTTTACTCCATTACCATATTTTTATGTGGCAATTCATGATCATGTGGCAATATTAATATATTTGCTTGCATGAGATATCTATGGAGATATCACTATTTTAATACCTTGAGATTACTTTCAATATTTGCAGCACTATTCATGCCAATATAAACACCGCTATAAGGAACAACTCATTCATATTAACGGCATTACCGCGCGTTCCTTTAGGACTTTTTATCACTAAATGACTATCTAATAACTGGTGATGGCACATGCTGCAACTTAACTTATCGTAAAATATTTATTTATTAGTGCATTAAAAAAGGCATCTATATTTAGATGCCTTTGATTTAACAACTATATTTTATCTGTGCCTCTGCAAAGAGAGTTCAATTACACTAGTTACGCACCTGCTACAAGGTCATTTGCAATTGCATCAAGACCTAATATTTTATCTGCAAGACCTGATTTAGCTACAGCTGCAGGCATTCCATAGATTAAACAGCTCTCTTCATCCTGAGCCCAAATCTCTGCCCCTGTACTCTTGAGCGTTTTAGCACCTTTACATCCATCACGTCCCATACCGGTTAAGATTATCCCTAAGGTTTTTCCTGGAGCAACCTTGGCAGCATATTCAAAACTTAGGTCAACGCATGGTTTATAGATCTGTTCTGGCCCTGCGTCATAGATCTCTATGACCATATTCATCCCAACTTTTTTAATCCCTGTCTGCCTACCACCTGGAGCTAGCAATGCAAGACCCGGCTTTAGCACATCTCCATCAGCAGCTTCACGCACCTCTATCCGGCTAAGTGCATTCATTCGCTCTGCAAACGCAGTAGTAAACTTTGGAGGCATATGCTGTATCAATAATATTGGGCAGGGAAATTTTGCAGGAATTGATGTGAGAATTTTCTGTAGAGCTACCGGTCCACCAGTTGAGGTTCCAATTGCGACTAAATTGAATTTTTTTAATGAAGTAGCTGCAGTCTGTTTAGTTGAATGAGCCGTTGCCTGTTCTTTATTTCCAACTATATGATCTTTACTTCTATTATGTGCCAAACGCAAACCACGTCTGCCAATAATTTTAACTCGCTCTTGAAGAACTTTTCCGCCATCTTCTGTAGCTCTATTTATGTCTTCAAATTTCTTTGGTAAAAAATCAATTGCTCCAGCTTCAAGAGCATCAAGAGTTGCCTGCGCACCTTCAAAAGTTAATGTTGAAAACATCAAACATGGGGTAGGTGTATTTTTCATGATCTCACGAACTGCAGTAATGCCATCCATAACAGGCATCTGCACATCCATTGAAACCACATCTGGCCTTAATTCAGCTGTACGCTCTATTGCTTCTTTACCATTTGCAGCCTCACCAACCACTTCAATTTCTGGATCTTGCTCAAGGACTGTTCTTATCCTTCTGCGAAAAAACCCCGAATCATCAACTATTAGTACTTTTACTGTCACTAGAAGATTCCACCTATTTTGCTACATATTATTGCCGTATTCATTGATGAGACTTGGAATATCTACAATCAATGCAATCCTTCCGTCACCTGTGATAGTTGACCCCGCAAGACCAGACAAACCTTGAAGCATTGCTCCGAGAGGTTTGATTACCACCTCTTCCAGCCCAATAACTTCGTCTACAACAAAGCCGACCATCATATTGCCAATTACTACTGTAACTACTTGACGTTCATCCTCACCCTCTTCGACATTTCGTTGAACAATCTCATCACCAGAAATATTCTTCAACCAACGCTCTAAGAAGAAGATAGGCATTGCCTTATCACGAACCATTACTACTAAGCGTCCATCAACAATATTGGTTCTACCTTGATCTAACTCAAAGATCTCACGTACAACAGACATTGGTAATGCAAATTTTCTATCACATAGAGTTACCATTAATGTTGGCAGAATTGCTAATGTTAACGGCACCTTAATACTTATTGTTGTACCAACACCAAGCTCTGAATCGATATCAATTGCACCGTTAAGTTGTGATATGCGAGTCTTAACAACATCCATCCCTACACCACGCCCTGATATATCAGATATCTCACTCTTGGTGGAGAAACCAGGCATAAATATTAAATTAAAGCAGTCTTTATCATCCAAGCGTGACGCTGAATCAAGATCCATCAACCCTTTCTCTACTGCTTTTTTGCGCAGCATATCTGGATCCATACCACCACCATCATCTGTGATGGTTAATAGAATATGATCACCCTCTTGCTCTGCACCTAAAATTATTCGTCCTGAACGTGATTTACCAGCCATCACTCTATCACCAGGCGCTTCAACACCATGGTCTACTGAATTTCTGACTAAATGCACTAGCGGATCTGCAAGAGCTTCTACTAGATTTTTATCCAAATCTGTTTCTTCACCGCGAAGCTCTAACTCAATCTCTTTATTTAAGCTGCGAGCAAGATCTCGTACAACACGAGGGAATCGACCAAACACCTTCTTGATCGGTTGCATACGTGTTTTCATAACAGCTGTTTGCAAATCTGAAGTAACTAGCTCTAAATCAGCTACCGCAACACCTAGATTTTCATCATCAATTGCCGTACGTAATGTAGTTAATCTATTTCTAACTAATACCAGCTCGCCTACAAGATTCATAATATCATCAAGTCTGGATGTATCAACTCTTACAGTTGTCTCAGTCTTAACCTGCCCTGCACTACCTTTGCTATCTGACTCTACTGCTTTTGGAGTTTGAGCAGGCTTAGATTCAGGTTGCGCAGCTGGCGCACTAACAGAAGGAGCCGCAGAAGGTTGCACTGGAGTATTTCCTTTTTCTGTTGGTCCTTTGCCTTGACCATGCATGTCATCTAATAACGCTTCAAATTCATCATCTGTAATTTTCTCTCCTTTCACTGGAGGAGGCGCTGGAGTAGGAGTTGGTGCTGCTGGAATCGATGCTGCTGGAGTTGGAGCACCACCTTGACCATGAAGTTGATCTAATAGAGCTTCAAATTCATCATCTGTAATTTTATCACCACCACCTATTTTTGATTCTACTGGTGCTGCAGGAGCTGCTGGTTCACCACTATGAAGCTGGTTTAAAATATCATCAAACTCATCATCAGTAACGCTAGCAGATTGATCTGCAGGCTTTGAAGCGCTGCCTTCTTTTCCTAGCGCATCAAGAAGCCCTTCAAACTCATCATCACTAATATCATCACCAGATGGAGCTGCTGCAGGTTGTTCATCAAACATCTCTACCGAAGCGCTAACTTCTGGAGCTACTGCCGGAGCACCTGCTTGACCTGGCCCATTTGGGTCTCTACACTCTTCAAGTCTTTGAATTAGACTTCTTTCAACTTTTGGAGGATTTTCACCACCTTCAATAAGATCGAACATCTCGTTAACACAATCGAGTGCTTGTAATACGTTATCCATTAAATCTGCAGTTACTACTAGATCACCCTGACGCAAAAGGTTAAACAGATCTTCTGTGATATGACAAACTTCAACTAATGCGTCTAGATTTAGAAATCCAGCACCGCCTTTAATTGTATGGAAACCACGAAATACTGAGTTTAATAATTCCGTATCATCTGGACTTTGTTCTAATCCTACAAGTTGTTCACTTAGACTTTCAAGAATCTCTTTCGATTCTACAAGAAAATCCTGAACAATCTCATCATCTGTATCTATTGTCATGGACTATTCCTTTAGAACCCTAAACTGGAAAGTAATTCATCTACTTCGTCCTGACCGGACACCACTGCAGATTTTTCTGAAACTCCAGGTACCGCTGGCCCAAGCTTTTCTTCTTCTGGCTCTACTTGTTGCTCATCTTCAAGCGCTAACAATCCTTTTCCAGATGAAACCTTAATTAGATAAACAAGACTTTCTTCAACATTATGAACCATCTCTATAACACGTTTGAGTATCTGACCGGTAATATCTTGAAACTCTTGAGCCATTAGCGCATCGTTCATTTTTTCACGAAGTAATGCTGCATTATCAACGGTATCTGCAAAGTAGGAATCTAACTCCATACTTAATGAACGAAATTCATCTGGGGACATATTGCGCTTTTTAAAGGTTTCCCATTTTTCATTTAGATAGTTGGCTCTATTACCAATATCCTCAGCAAGTGGAAATCCTGTTTCAACAGCTTCTAGAGTTCTATCTGCTGCAGACTCTGTCATCTCTATTACGTATTGTAACCGCTGAGTTGCATCTGGCACTTCTTCTTCTGCCAGCCTCTTAATATTAATTTGTTTATCATCAATATCAGAGCCAAAGGTAACTATTGTGTCGTGCAAATCTCTAGTTAGTGTTCCTAACTCTTTAAATAGATCGCCTTCCCTTAGCTTTGTCATCTCATCAACGACTCTGTCTGCCTTGTCTATATCTCCGGCATCCAGACATCGTATCAGCAGTTGTGCCTGATCCCTGTATGTTTGTGCTTTTGCATCCACAATATTTACCCGCTTATTTAATTTTTATGCTTCAATTCTTTCGAATACCTTCTCTATTTTCTCCTGCAAGGTAACTGCGGTAAATGGTTTAACAATATATCCATTTACTCCAGCTTGAGCAGCCTCAATAATTTGATCTCTCTTCGCCTCTGCCGTAACCATCAAAACTGGAAGGGTTTTTAACGCCGCATCAGCTCTAACAGCTTTAAGCAGTTCAATCCCCGTCATTCCAGGCATGTTCCAATCTGTAACCAGAAAATCGAAACCACCTTTTTGCAGCATTGGCAAAGCAGTAGTGCCATCGTCTGCCTCTTGAGTATTAGTAAACCCAAGATCTCTTAACAAGTTTTTGATAATTCTGCGCATTGTAGAGAAATCATCTACAATCAAAATTTGCATATTTTTATCCAAGGCAACCTCCGATTTTGACTTGGTTACTTTTCACTTCTTTCAATTTGCTCACTCTATATCATTTTCGGCCCATTCGCTCATAACAGTTCTCAGTTTGAGCATTATTCGGCCATGAATTTGACTTACACGGGATTCGCTTACACCAAGCACCTCCCCTATTTCTTTTAAGTTTAGCTCCTCCTCGTAATATAGCGACATTATTAGTTGATCTCTTTCTGACAAATTTCCAATTGCCTCAGCCAAACCAAGCTTAAAGCCATGTTTTTGCAGTACATTTATTGGATTATTCTCTGAATCAGAAAACATATCTGTGTCGCCATTTTGCGAATCAATCTGGTCAAAACTGAATATTTTCGAGGTGGAAACATCATTTAATATTTGATGATATTCATTCATTGATATGCCTAAAGCTGCAATTACATCGACATCCCTGGCATCTCTTCCAGTTTCATTTTCTATCTTAGAGACCTGTTCTGCCACTTTTCTGGCTTTTCGATGAACTGACCGCGGAGTCCAATCCAACCTACGCATCTCATCTAACATAGAGCCGCGAATCCTAATCCCTGCATATGTACGGAAACTTGCTCCTTGAGCAGAATCATATTGTGCAGCGGCTTCAAGCAAACCTATCATCCCTGCTTGAATTAGATCATCAACCTGTACTGATGGCGGAAGTTTAGCTAATAAATGGTAAGCTATCCTTTTCACAAGAGGAGCATAATCTATCAAGAGCTCATCTCTGGTCTGATGCTGCACCGCTGTATACATAGCGGGTCCATTCATTACATTGCACCCCCAGCATGAACGCTGTATTCAA
The DNA here is from genome assembly GCA_033852155.1 of Gammaproteobacteria bacterium. GTDB lineage: Bacteria > Pseudomonadota > Gammaproteobacteria > QZLD01 > QZLD01 > QZLE01. The sequence goes on from JAWSVA010000009.1 coordinate 119,611, forward strand.
TTAGTCTTTCCACAAAAAACTCCAGATGTCCTTCCATGTTCTTTGGCATACTCCATTTATCCATTTTTTGTGCGATTTGTTTAATTCCTAATGCAGCAGGTGTTCCTGGGAACATCTCTAGTACTGCTCTTTGCTTCTGCACAGCTTTACGAATATTTTCATCAAAACTTACCGCTCCCACATAGTCTAGCGGTATGTCTAAAAATTTCTCGGTAACCATTGATAGTTTTTTGAAAAGTTGCGGCCCTTCCTGCATTGTTCTTACCATATTGGCTACTACATGAAATCGCTCAACTTGATAATCACGGTTTAGGACTTTTATTAGGGCGTATGCATCTGTTATTGATGATGGTTCGTCACAAACAACCACCATCACTTCTCTAGCTGCTCGTGTAAAGCTAACTACGCTATCTGAAATTCCTGCTGCGGTATCTATTATTAGGTAATCTAACGGATAGCTCAATTCACTGAATGCTTGAATTACACCACTGTGTTCTGAAGGGTGTAGCTCCGCCATTCTTTGTGTTCCAGAGGCAGCTGGTACGATTTTTACGTTATGAGGGCCTGTAACTAAAATTTCTTCTAAGGTTCTCTCACCTGAAATGACATGAGATAGATTATATTTTGGCGTTAACCCAAGTAGGACATCTACGTTTGCCAAACCTAAGTCGGCATCCATCAACATCACTTCTCGCCCCATCGATGCGAGCGCAAGCGATAAATTTACAGATAAATTAGTTTTACCCACTCCTCCTTTACCGCTTGTTACTGCTATAACTTTGACTGGTTGAGGGTTTGCCATTTGTCTTAATCCTGCTGCTTGATCCATACTTCTGTTTGATCCATACTTATATTCGGGTACTGTCTACAGAGTCTATTCTTTGACGGTACTTGTTACTCTATTATTACTATTCTAGTAAGAAATTCCCAGAGAGCCATGTTTACGTCCTATTCCTGCGAACGCTACCGCAATTCCTTCGTCATCAATCTCTTCCGTTGACGCTAATTCGACAGCCATTTGCACTAGCTCATCGGCTCGCGCTGGCTGTAAATCTTCAGGAACCCTTTGCCCTACGCCTACATATGCTAAAGGTAAATTATTATTTATAAGGGTAGTCAAAATTCCGCCAAGATTCGCGCTTTCATCAACTTTAGTCAATATACACCCTTCAAGGTCTAATTTACTAAATGATTTTACGGTTTCATTAAGTGCACGCTGCTGGGTATTTGCTGACATAGTCAGATAGACTTTGATATCGCTATCAATATCAAGCGTTTGAATTTGTTCCGCCAATTTAATATCCCTTTGGCTCATCCCTGCTGTATCGATTAACACTAATTGCTTATCAGCTAATGATTCAACAACTTCTTTTAGTTCATCCTGATCTGATGCAACATAAACAGGAACTCCAAGAATTTTTCCAAAGCTGCGCAGCTGATCATGTGCACCTATACGATAACAGTCTGTAGTAACTAATGCCACTTGGCCTCTGCCATGTCTTAGGGTATATCTTGCCGCAAGTTTTGCAACAGTTGTTGTTTTTCCAACTCCTGTTGGACCTACGATTGCAACAACTCCTGCATTATTTAAAATATCATCATCTGTTACTGTTATTGCATGAGTTAAATAACTAAGTGCCTTTTGCCAAGCTTTTTCAATTGGCTGCTCTTCATTGACAGCTTCTGCCAGTTTTTTGGCTATACCTGGAGCAATACCCAGTGAATGTAAACGCTTAAGCAATGAAGCTCTATTCGGGTTTCTTTTAGATACCCCAACCCATTCCAATACTGACAGCTGGTCTTCAAACAAGCCGCGAAGCGATGTAACTTCACTCTTTAGTTCATTAAGAACTGAATCATGTGGCCATTCAATATTTGATAATAAGTTGTTCATCCCTTTCATCTGCTCTTTTTTACTCTCTTTACGTACAGATGCTTTTTGATCGCCGGCTATATTTAATTTTGGCTCTTCCCTTAATTGTAAATTTTCTGTAGTTTCATCTTTAAGGTCTGGTCTAAAACCTGTTCTTGGAGATGCTTTTGAGGAGGAAATAGAAACCACATCGTCACTACCTTCATCATCAAACATCGATGCAAATCTATCATCTTGAGTAGCTGCCTGAGGAGTTGTAGCTGGCTTTGCTTTAGCTCGTGTTTGCTGAGGCATCTCATCTACTATTGCCCTTGGTCTACTCAAAGCTGCAAATGGAGATGGTTTTTCCTCTTTACCTGCTGCCTTTAAAATCTCTTCTTCATCAAAATCAAGCGCCGAGATTATCTCAATACCATCTGCAACTTTTTTATTGGATAGTATTACGGCATCTGGCCCATGCTCTTCCTTGACTTTTTTCAAACCTTCACGCATGTTTTTCGCTAAAGTTCTTTTGATTTTCATGGCCTTTCCTCAGTTCTGTCTTAACTAGTAGCTATCTGCTCTTGCCCGATAGACGATACTACTTTCACCTGTTTGTTATCCGGAATCTCGTTGTAAGCTAGTACATGAAGTCCCGACATACTATGTCTGGTCATGCGCGACATCCAAGAACGAAGTTGTGGAGATATGAGCAATACTGCTGGTTCTCCTGCCATCTCCTGGCGTTGCACTGACTCTTCTAATGATGAATGCAGCCTTTGTGCCAACCCTGGTTCAAATCCAACACCTTCTTCACCTGCTCCTTGTACTGAACTAAGCAAGATCTGCTCTAGCTTTGGATCTAGCGTGATTACAGGTAGTTCATCCGTCATTCCACATACGTTTTGCACAATCATCCGTCCGAGGGATTCACGCACTACACCAGTCAATGCGACAGGATCCTGACTTCTTCGACCATTTTCTGCCAAAGTTTCGACAATTGTGCGTAAATCACGAATCTGCACCTTCTCTTCTAATAGATTTTGTAGAACTTTAACAATTACGCTTAATGGCAGAGTATTTGGCACTAGCTCTTCAACCAGCTTTGGTGATTTCTCTGCCAACATATCAAGTAGTTTTTGCACCTCATCATGACCTAACATCTGATGTGCATTATCTTGAACAATCTGACTTAGATGTGTTGCTATTACCGTACTTATATCAACTACGGTGTAACCAAGGGTTTGTGCATAATCTCGTTTTGATGGGTCAATCCAAACTGCCTCAAGACCAAAAGCTGGATCTTTGGTTGCTTGACCGGCGATTTGAGATCTAACGCTGCCTGGATTGATTGCCATATCGTTACCCGGAATTATCTCTGCCTCACCGACAGGAACTCCTAACACGCTAATACGATATTCATTTGGACGCAGATCAAGGTTGTCTCGAATGTGTACTGCCTGCACCAAGAAACCAAGCTCTTGCGATAACTTTTTGCGCACGCCTTTAATTCTATCAAGCAACTGACCACCCTGGTTTTTATCCACCATTGGGATCAAACCATAGCCAACTTCTAGGCTCAATAAGTCAACCGGAGGAACATCATCCCAAGAGAGGTCTTTATTCTCAGGTCTGGGAGCTTCAGCCATTGCTTGTTGTTGAGCAATCTGTTTTTTCTGTTGTTCTTCAACAACTTTTTCTGCATCAGTATCTATTTTTCTTTGCCCCATGTAATAGCCATAACCACCACATGCTGCTGCAAGTAATAAGAATGGAATATTAGGCATGCCGGGGATAACTCCCATAATCCCAAGGATTCCCCCTGTTATATAAAGAGCTTTAGGATTGGCAAACATCTGACTAATAACCTGCTTACCCATAGCTTCGGTTTTAGAAACGCGAGTTACCAGCATTGCCGCTGCTGTTGAGATCACAAGCCCAGGAATCTGCGCTACCAGACCATCACCGATTGTTAAAAGGATATAAAACTCAAGGGCGTCTTCAAAAGATAGGTTGTGCTGTATGATACCAATACCAAGCCCACCAACAATATTGATTACTAGAATCATAATGCCGGCGATGGCATCACCACGTACGAACTTACTCGCACCATCCATAGCACCATAGAAGTCAGCTTCCTGGCCTACGTCTTCTCTTCTTTGCTTGGCTTCATCTTGTTCGATTATTCCCGCATTCAAATCAGCATCAATTGCCATCTGTTTTCCTGGCAGTGCATCCAAAGTAAAGCGTGCGCTTACTTCAGAAATACGCCCAGCACCTTTGGTTACCACGGCAAAATTGATGATTACTAGAATTGCAAACACAACCAAACCAACCGCATAGTTACCACCAATTACAAACTCACCAAATGCCTCAATCACATTTCCAGCAGCGCCTGGGCCTGTATGCCCATTAAGTAATACAACCCTGGTTGAGGCCACATTCATCGCCAGCCTTAATAAGGTTGCAACTAAAAGTACGGTTGGAAATACACTGAATTCAAGCGGTCTAATCACATAAACTGTTACCAGCAATACAACCAGTGATAATGCAATATTGAAGGTAAACATCATGTCGAGCATTATTGGAGGAAGTGGAATAATCACCATACCCAAGAGTGCGACAACTAGTATCGGTGCCGCCATTCCTTTGACGATTTGATTTTTCATGGTTCCTGCTGTTGCTACCTCAGCCATTTTTACAACTACTCCGCGTCATCTGGTTGCTTTGTATATTTTTCAAATTCATTAGGTATATCTATTGTTGGAACATTCATATCTTGTTGTTCATAACGGGTTTTTCCCCGTAACTGGAAGATATATGCCAACACTTGAGCTACCGCGACGAACAATCCTGCTGGAACTTCGTCGTTAATCTCTGTTGTATGATACAAAGCTCGTGCCAACGGTGGCGCTTCGAAGATAGGAATTTCATTTTCTTGAGCCAATTCACGAATTCGAGCCGCAATTATGTCGGCGCCCTTGGCCACAACTATTGGCGCATTCATGTTAAGTTGGTCGTATTTCAATGCTACAGAGAAATGAGTCGGGTTGGTTACAACAACATCAGCTTCCGGAACATTATCCATCATACGTCCCTGCGCCATCTGACGCTGCATCTGCCTTATACGTCCTTTAACCTCTGGCTTACCCTCTGTCTCTTTATATTCATCCTTGATCTCCTGCTTAGTCATCTTCAGCTCTTTATTATGTTGCCAAAGCTGGAACGGAACATCAATGGCAGCAATAATCCCAAGAGCACTGGAGATATAAAAAAATGCCCAAAAAAACATACTACCAGCATGCACTATTGCTACACGCAGCGGCTCTGTCGCTAGCGCAAAAAAATCGTCCTGATAAACCCAAAACACAAAATAAGATACGAAACCAACCACTAAAACCTTGCCAATAGATTTCAATAATTCAACTAAAGACTTAACACCAAACATCCGTTTTATACCTTTATACGGATTAATCTTTTCTGGCTTTGGTTTCATTGCCTCAGCACTAAATGTCCATCCACCTAGTATAGCTGGGCTTATTATGGCAATAAAAAATAACGGTACTGCAATTGGAGCAAGTATTGTTAGTCCTTGGCGGCCAGCCTTTATTAAATAAATATACGGGGCTTTGTCATCGAGAAGAGTGCTTCTATCAAGCTGGAAAGACCAGTTAAACATCTCCTCCATCCCTTTTAACATGAAATCACCAAATATCCACAGCAATGCTGCGCTGCCAAGTAATAGCAGCATGGTGGTTAGGTCTCGCGATCGGGGAACCTGGCCTTTTTTCTTCGATTCTCCTTTTCGTTTTTCGGTGGGTTCCTCACTTTTTTCCGTTCCATCTTCATTCTCAGCCATCTTCTATTCTCCTAATCCTAACTATGCCAAACCGAGAATTTGACGGATTAATAGAAAGATACTGCGCCAAACTGCCGACATATGAATCGGCATTGACGGAATGAATATCACCAAAATGATGACCATACCTGAAAGCAGAGTTAAAGGAAAACCAACTGAAAAGATGTTAAGAGTTGGAGCAGCACGAGTCATTATCCCTAATGATAGGTTTATCATTGTAAGAATCATGATAGCGGGGATAGAGAGGATAACAGCACCGGCAAACATCTCTGTTCCCCAAGTGAGAATATCCCAAAAATGATCTCTGGTTAAACCAATAGCTCCGATAGGGAGGCTTTTAAAACTTTGCAGCAATATCTCTAATAGAAGAATGTGGCCACCTAAAGAGAGGAACAACAGTGTAGCTACGATGAGTAGAAACTGACTGATGATAGGAACCGAAACGCCACTTTGTGGATTTGCCATGGTCGCAAATCCCAGCCCCATTTTAAAAGCCACGTTCTCCCCTGCCATGATGATCACACTAAATCCCATGTTCATCAAAAAACCCATCGCAATACCGATTAACACCTGATTAATACTGATAACCATTCCTGCCACCGATAGTGGTTCAACCTGAGGAATATTATCAATCATTGGGAAGATCATTACTGCTAAAGCTACTGAGAGGACAATTCTGATGCGGACAGGCAAGCTATTATGAGAGAAGATCGGTGCTGACACCATCAAACCGCCAATACGCATAAAAGGCCAGAAAAAATTCCCGACCCATGCTGTTATTTCGGCGGTAGTAAAGTCCATTATGCAAAACTCTTAACAGAAGAAAGCCCCCTGAGCGTAGCCGAAGGGTCGATGTTTATAGGTCGCTCCCCAGATCCTTCGGCTACGCTCATGGATCTTATGAATTTTACAAACAAAAGAGCAATAGTTTTCACGGCTATTTTACCCAATATATCCAGGAATCCCAGTTATGATCGATCTGGTAAAATCCATCATCACCGACAACATCCATGGCGCTGCAATAAAAATTGTCGCAGCCATTGCTGCAAGCTTCGGTACAAAACTTAAGGTTTGTTCATTAATCTGCGTTGCAGCCTGAAAAACACCTATCGAAACACCTATTATCAACGCTGATAACAGTATCGGAGCTGCTAACATTACCGCAACCATAAGTGCACTCTTTGAAAGTTCTATAGCTGTATCTGGTGTCATAATTTATATCCTCTAACTAAAACTAATCAGTAATAAAGCATGGTCAGTAGTAAAAACTAGATGCGAGCGTTCCTAATATCAACGCCCAACCGTCGACCAGGACAAATAACATAATTTTAAAGGGCAATGAGATAATCATCGGCGATAGCATCATCATTCCCATCGACATCAGGGTACTTGCGACCACCAGATCAATTACCAGAAATGGCAGGAATATAATAAAACCAATCTGGAACGCAGTTTTTAGCTCACTGGTTACAAAGGCAGGGATCAAGATTGTCATTGGAACCTGCTCAGCTGATTCTATACCTTGCTTTCCTGACATCTCTACAAATAGCTCTAAGTCACTTTCACGCGTTTGAGCTAATAAAAATGATTTAATCGGTTCTTGTGCTGCCTCTATTGCTTGTTTTACATTTATTTTCTCTTCCATATATGGCTGCAAAGCATTGTCGTTTATTTTATCGATAACAGGAGCCATTACAAAGAATGTCATAAATAATGCGATGCCAAGCAATATCTGATTTGAAGGCGATTGATGGGTTCCCATCGCTTGCCTTACGAAACCCAATACAATAATTATGCGCGTAAAAGAGGTCATCATCAGCAATATCGCAGGCAAAAGTGTCAAAATTGTCATCAAAATAACGATTTGAATATTCACGCTATAAGTTTGACCGCCAGCTTCATTCGGTAAAATAGAAAAAGCTTCCATAACACCGGGCTCTGCATTACAAATATGAGTAGTAAACATTAAAAGTAATGGAGCTAATAAAACTAAAGCCTTTTTATTTAAAATTAATTTGAAGACTGATTGCATAATTTTACTCCTTGTCTTCCATTACGGCGCTATCAGCGGCAGAGCTATCAACAGGTGCATCAAAATCAGCGCCCATAGAGCTATCTATACTCTTACCATTGGCTTCTTTTTTCTTTGACTGCGATTTTTTCATAAACTGGTGTAGCTTTAATGCGAATGGCGTTAGCTTTGGATCTGCATCTGCAACTTCTACTACGGGGCTATCAAAGTGGTGTAGCTTACTAACTCTTCCTGGCGCTACTCCAATCAGCATCTGCTCTTCTCCCACCTGAATTAACATTAATTTTTCACGTGAGCCAACTGATGTACCACTTAAAATCTTTATTTTTCCACCTGATGAGCGACTTGCACCTATAAAGCGCTTACTGAACCACCCAAGCATAACAACAGCTACTAGTACAAATATTAGAGCAATTATCATTTGCACCAATGATGTTGCACTGACATTTGTGACATTACTGCCAACTTCTGGCGTAAGTGGTAATTTCTTCAGAACATTTTCTGCTGCAATAACATGATTAACATTAAGAAAAAGTGATACAAAGCATAGGCTTTGCATCACTTTATATGTTTTTTTACAGGCGCTTCTCATTATGAATTTTCCATAGCTATTTTAGCTTTTTAACTCTCTCTGCCGGACTTATCACATCAGTTAACCTGATACCAAATCTCTCATTAACGACTACAACTTCGCCATGAGCAATAAGGGTTCCATTCACCATAACATCCAGCGGTTCACCAGCTAATCTATCTAACTCTACAATTGAACCTTGATTAAGTTGCAGCAAGTTGCGGATGCTTATTTTGGTTCTACCGATCTCCATCGATAGATCAACTGGAATATCCATAATTACATTAAGGTTTACATCTTCCTCAGATATACCCGCAGAATCTGCAACCAATTCATCAAAAGCGGCAGGTTCTACATTTGCGTCTTCCGCACCAACCTGTTCATCCATCGCAGAAGCCCACTCATCTCCGACTTCTAGACCATTCTCGTCTTTCATCAGTCTTTACCTCTTTTCAGCATTTGTTCTCATCAACCTTTACTTTCCAAGAGCAAGAGCTGTGCTCTGCCCGTCATCAAGTTGTACCTGTCTACTAACCTTAATTGCTACATTACCGCCATGAACCCCAACATTACCTTTTAACAATGGGATCTCACCTGAAACAATTGTTACTTCATCCGGCATCTCTATTGGGATAATATCGCCCTCTTTAAGATTTAATACGTCTGTCAGCGGCAAGCTGACTTTTGTCAACTCACTAGAAATTTCAATCTCAGCCGACTTCATCTCTTCACGCAAAGAAACCGTCCATCTATCATCAACTTCATTAGAATCACTCTGTACACCAGCATCAAGAATTTCACGTATTGGCTCAACCATATTGTATGGAAAAGTAATATGAAAATCACCGCCACCGCCATCAAGCTCAATATGAAAAGTGCTGACAACAATAACCTCTGATGGACTTACTATATTAGCGAACTGAGGATTCACTTCTGAATTTAAATATTCAAATTCAATAGGCATAACAGGTGCCCAAGCATCTTTGAGATTCTCAAATGCTTGCTGCAATACCATTTTAATAATACGTTGCTCTGTTGGGGTAAACTCTCTACCTTCAATCTTTGTGAAGTATCTTCCATCTCCACCAAAAAAATTCTCTACGATAATAAATACAAGCTTTGGATCAATGATAATAAGCCCTGTTCCTCGCAACGGATTAAGCTTAACTAAATTCAGACTTGTTGGAACAAATAGGGTATGAACATATTCACCAAACTTCATCATATCTACACCACCAACTGAAACCTCTGGTGTGCGGCGTAACATATTAAATAATCCAATTCTAAACAATCGTGCAAAACGTTCGTTAATCATCTCAAGTGTGGGCATTCTCCCACGTACAATTCTCTCTTGACTGGTAAAGTCAAATGATCGTACACCACCCTCATCTCCTTCATCATCGCCACCATCATCGGCGCCATCGACCCCATGAAGGAGAGCATCAATCTCGTCTTGACTTAGAATGTCATGGGTTGCCATCTATCACTTCACCTATTGCATTATATAAGATGTAAAATACACGTTATTAGCCCCAGACTTACCGGTAAACTCTTTTAATACATTGTTTACCTCTGACAAAGCCTCCTCTTGCATACGCATCTGATTTTCTGCGCCAATCAATTCTTCATATTTCCTGCCATTAAAAAGTAAAAGTAGGTTATTTCTAACGACTGGAGAGTTTTGATTAATACCATCAAGGACTGCTGGGTCATAGGTCATTATTGACATGGATACCTGAAGAAAGCCTGTCTTACCAAATTTATCGTAGTTCACTACAATCGGTGGCTCAATACTCCAAAATAGAGCTCTTGCTCCAGCACCGCCGTGTCCACCTTTTGAGCCGGCATCAGCTGCTGCACCATCTTCACCATCTTCACCATCTTCGCCATCTTCAGCTGTTTCACCTTCAAGTTCAGCAGCCAATGGATCATCTTCTCCACCAGACATCATCATTACCGCAACGCCAACACCAGCACCTATAACTATCACAATCACTATCATGACAATCAGTATCAAACGACTGACTCCTTGTTCTTTTTTTGCTAGTTTGATTTGTCTCATATCTTTTTAATATCTCTTACCATTTGATGGTTAATGTACATTTGCAAAAGACATGCCACCATTTATAAAAAGCATATAGCCGATAAAAAATTATTTAGCCACTGCGTGAAATATAAAAAGGTTATATTTAGCATATCCTTAGCCAACTATTCCTAGTCCATTAGACGAATTAGAAGCTCTAATATTTATTAAAGTAAGGTAAAAAGCCTACCAAAGCTTTTTGATGAAAAATTAAAGCCTATCTCAATAGTCAAATATCCGACGCTTCTGACCGGTAAATCGCCAGGTAAGGCTGTAGATCAACCATCACCTGATTTTAAGACTATAATTTAATATTAGTAAAATAAATAGAGGAAGAGTACAAAAATTTGACTAATGGGGGGCGCTATTCTAGCTTTTCTTCCTCATCAGGCACATGAACTATAGGAAGCTTGATTGTAAAGGTTGTCCCTTTTCCAATTTCACTATCAACTAATAGCTCTCCATTATGCTTTTGAATAATTCCATAGGATATAGATAGGCCAAGCCCTGTTCCCTTACCAACTTCTTTTGTGGTAAAAAATGGATTAAATAGTTTTGAGATGTTTTTTGCATCTATCCCTGAACCATTATCAGTAATTTTAACGAAGATATTCTCGCCATCTACTACACCGGTCTGAACTTCTATTATTCCTTTCTTTTCAATTGCATGTGATGCATTAACTAATAAGTTCATAAACACTTGATTTAGCTGCCCTGGGTAACACTCTATTATTGGTATTTCACCATAATCAGTTTTTACTTCACACTTATACTTAAGCTCATTCCACACAACTTTCAGCGTTGATTTTATACAGCCATTGATATCTGCATCCTTTTGCTCTGATTGATCATCAACCCTGGCGAAACTTTTTAACCCAGCGACTATACTCCTTACCCGCTCCATCCCCTCAAGTGAATCACTTACAAGTTCTTCAATGTCATCAAGCATAAATGCAACATCTTCAGTTTTCTTGATATCACGAATAGTTTCCATAGCTTCACGGGCATTTTCCCGGTTCCCACTACTTAGGTTTTCCACTAAGATCTCATACTCTTTTATCAAGCGGATGAATGTTTCGGCATACTCAGATAAAGAGGTTACGTTACTTAAAACAAATCCAATTGGATTATTAATCTCATGAGCAACCCCAGCAGCAAGCTGACCAATTGAAGCTAATTTTTCTTGCTGTACCAGCTGTTGCTGGGTTTGACCTAATTGGTTATTAAGATCTGTGAGCCTCTTAATCTGATGCTCTCTATCACGGTTTAACTCAAGATTATTAGCTACTAGAGAGATAACAGGGATTATCATCTTTCCATGCTCAAGATCAGACTTTTTATACTCTGTTTCTTCTACATCTTTATTGACACTTATAGCGCCAATAACCTCATTTTTTACGTACAAAGGCCAACACATTGCTGATTTTGGTTTAGCTCCAGAGTTGGATTTTTTAATATTTTGAAAGCGATCATCATTTGACACATCGCCATTAAGTAATATTGAAGAGTTGTTTTCCGCTACCCAACCAAGCACTCCACTGCCAAGTTCAATTCTACTGCCTATCACTTCAGCTGGCAGACCAAATCCAGTTTTGATATACAAATCACCTTTCTCTTTATCCATTAAAGCAAGGCAGCCGGTTTTACCATTAAAACCGAATAACACATGGCGCAATAAGGTTTGATATATCTCATCATCATCACCATCAATTGCTGTTTGGCTTATACTAAATAGATCATATATCCAAACTAAATCATCAAAGTTGAGCTCAGACATATTTGGCTAATCCTTATCTGATAACCATTTTTCTGCCGAAGAACCAGCACCTAACACCTCATTCTTACCGATATCGGTTAGATGCTTTTGTACTATATTACGCTGATTTTGATCTACAGATTCACAGATAACATCTGTTAGCTCTTTTGGATCCCAGGGTTTATTTATAAACTTATATATTCCATTTTCATTAATAGCCTTAGCTATGATGCGGATATCAGCCTCCCCACTCATAACGATTTTGATGCAATCAATTTTTGCCTCACTGAGTTTTTTCAGTAGCTCAAGGCCATCCATACCAGGCATGCGATAATCCACCATCACCACATCAACACTCATTTTTTTTATTTTTTCTAAGGCTATCTCTGGATCTGAGAAAAACTCAAAATCATATGGAAGCTTACGCAGTAACCTTTTAACGGCATTGAGCACCTTTATCTCATCATCTACTATTACTATCTTATCCATAGTTATTCCTCATGCCTTATATAAATTACAAAACTTTTCTTTGTATCTCTCTCTAGCATTCTAATTCGAGCTATTATCTCACCAGCTACCTTTTGCCCTTTTGCCAACAATAAGACCCCACCAGGCGTAACCAAATCCTGCGCTAATATCATTCCCTCTTTAATATCTTTTGTGCTTATCCCTTTATCTACTACAGATGTTTGATGCACTGCTTCGCGTTTGTAATTTGGTTTAATGCTCTTTAAAAATGCATCGACTACCTTTTTATTAAATTTAGTACTGCTGTTATTAACAAGATATCTTGCTGCTCCATCATCACTTTCTTGCTTTCCAGTAATAAATCCCAGCTTAAATTCATCATATTTACTTATTATTCCAATAATTTTTGCCCCAACAGGTATCTCAGCCCCAACTAAGCCATCCGGAAAACCTGATCCATCTTCATGTTCACAATGATGGCGAATAAATTTTGCCGCGTTATGTAATGGAGGGATGGACATTAAAGATGCCTCACCAAATATTGGGTGCTCCCTATACTTTTTTTGATCTGTGAATGAAAGCTCATTATATGAAGTTGATAAGATGTGGTCTGGCATCCCAATTAAACCAATATTATGTAGTAGTGCTGCCAGATAAATATCATTTGTACCGAATTCACTAATTTGAAGTTTTTCTGCTAATTCCTTTGCGTATAAAGCAACCCTTCTTGCATGCCCAGCTCTTTTACCCTCTCTCAACTCTATCAAACTTGAAAACACATCAATTGTTGAGTTATAAGCACCTTTAAGCTCACTCAAAGTACTGTCTAAAAACAGTGCTGTCTGCTCTAACTCTTCTGTCCTTCTCTTTACTTCTACTTCTAAGTCTTTATTAAAACTTTGCAGTTTTTCATTCTGTTTTTTACTAAGGACCAATAGCTCATCACGCTCTCGCTCCATAAACGTTATTTCAAGCCCCCTTTCAATTGTCTTCTGGAGGTCTTCATCATTCCAAGGTTTGCTTATGTATCCAAATATTCTTCCCTTGTTGATAGCTTCAACTGCCGACTCAATATCAGAGTACCCTGTCATCAATATTCTAACAGTCTTAGGGTATGTATTTGCAACTTCAGTTAGAAATTCGGCACCACTCATTTCAGGCATTTTCATATCTGAAATTACAACATCAATCTTACGCTGTTGCATTATTTCAAGACCATCAGCTCCATTCTCTGCTGTGGATATATGCCATCCGGTTTTACGAAACCTTCTTCGTAATGAATGTAAGATGCTTGTTTCATCATCAACAAATAGAATACTTACTTCTTTATCAATAAATTGATCTTCCACTTTTCTATTCCATTCCTCTATTATTCATCAAGACCGTATCTCATCAAAACCTAAGCCCATCAAAGCGAGAGTTCGTCAAAGCAATGTAGCTAGTATTTCTCTCCAACCATCAAACAGCCTTCATATTTATTTGGAGTACCAAGTGACCGTATACTGAATTTACTTCCTCCAATATAAACCACTGAAACTACAGGGTTATACTCAACACTAACATATTGATCTATTGCTTCTTTTGCCTCACAAGACAACTTTGCAATTAAGAGTTCCATATCCTCTTCAGCTCTTATATTCAATAGATCTCGTGCTGCAATATTGGCTTTTGCTTTTCTTTGAAAAGCATTAATAAAGATTACCGGAATCTCTACCATGTCCAATATTTCCGTATAAATTCCTAATAGATTATTCTTATCTGTACTATCTGATTGCAGGGTAAGATTCATTTCAACCAGCTCTTCACTTATCCTCTTATTTTCCTGCAATAACCGCTTATTTTCATTATTTAAACGGAAATTTTCAAAACTTTGGCGCAGTATGTATTTGAGTTCTTCTGTGTCCCAAGGCTTAGCTATATAGCGATATATTTCACCAGTATTAATCAGCTTTACAGTCACATTTTTATCATCAGTTCCAGTCAAAATAAGGCGTATTACCTCTGGATATTGCTGTTTAATTCTATTTACTAATTCAACTCCATCCATTTCTGGCATCATCACATCAGATAAAACCACCTGCACTTTTTTCTCTTTTAGAATCTCAAGAGCCTCCTGACCTGAATTAGCTAAAATCACTTCATAATCTTCGCTTTTTAAGGCTCGTTTTAAGGAGTTTAATATCCCTTTGTCATCATCTACACACAAAAGATTTAACACACTCAACCTACTCTCCTATAACCTAATTAACCAGGCTCTTTGAGCTTGGTATTTTCTTCTTCTAGATCCATTATTTGCTGCATCATTGTCATCGACTGCCTTGAGAACCTTTCTACTGTTAATTCTAAATCAGCAATGCTGGTATTTTTAGTTGAAACCTGATGCATCTTCTCTTGCAGCTGTTCAATATCCTCTTGTTTTCCAGTGATAGACTTCTCTAGATTAGAGATTATTTTCCCTTTATTTTTAATTGATTGCTCAAGATCATCTAAATTTTGTTCAAGCCTACCTTTATCAATTGTTACTTGTTGCAGTTCGTTTTGAAGTTTCTTAACTGTATCTGATTCCGAGCTATTTAATTCAGCTAATTGGAATGTATCCTCTTTCATCGCTGAGCAACATTCTTTAGCAAAGTTATCTATAGCCTGATTCATCTCAGCGATTTTCCCATCATTCTCGCTTCTTGATATCGCAGCCATTGGAGCAATATCTGGGCGCTCCATAAAGTTATCCAGTGATGTTCTAACGGTTTCATACTCAGAAATTAACTTATCAATCTCATCTTCACTTTCTGTTCCTTCAACTTGATGACGCAAATCTTGCCTTAATTCAACACTTGCACCAGATTCTGAAGATACTTGAGATTGCAACTCATCAAACCTGGATTTATAGGCTTGCAGATCAGCAATTCTCTCATTGGCCTGATATAAACTTTCTTCTAATTCAGATTTTTCATTTTCAAGAATGCCATACATTTCAGAAGAAACATCTTCGATATTTGTATTTGCGACCTCTTTTGAGACCTCTAGCTCCTGCACCCTTTCCTTAAATATTTCGAGCTGTTGAGACAGCTTTTTATTTTCACGCTTATTAAAAACGCTCTCTTTTTTCAGATCATATAAATATGCTTTGCTCTCATTTTCATCTATTTTTCTTTCCTGCTTTAACTTGCTATGTAAGGCTCTAACCTCTGCAGCACCTTCATGCAAGGATTTCCCACTATTTAATATATTTGACTCGATTGTTTCAAA
This sequence comes from Gammaproteobacteria bacterium, assembly GCA_033852155.1. Lineage (GTDB taxonomy): Bacteria > Pseudomonadota > Gammaproteobacteria > QZLD01 > QZLD01 > QZLE01. The sequence goes on from JAWSVA010000009.1 coordinate 135,481, forward strand.
TTCAGATATTATTCGCTTTACACCTTGCTGATGCTGCTCTATATTTTTTAGAGATATCTCTCCCAGCTCGACAGCACTTATTTCACACAAGATATAATCATAGTGGCAATGTATACATGCAATCAAAGCATGAGAGTTCGATGGGCATTCACTAATATGATGTTTTACACCTAAATTAGCAGCCGTTTTGTCATATTTAACCTGCACTTTATCCATATGTTTATGCAGTATTACAGAATATTCTTTGAGTTTTGGATTGTTTTTATTTAGCTGCTGTTTAACAAAGGAATCTTTAGCTGAATTTTTTTTCCGCAAATATAAACCGCAGAACAACATCATGATAAGCATTATCTCTATCACCAATGCAGTCAAAGCGATCATCAAGTAATCCATACACTTCCCGTTGAATATTATTTTATCTATTTGTATACTATTCAAAGTATAGTCAACATTTTAATACCCGCTATTATTGTTAGATCTAAAATGCTTTTTTATGAACCATGCACTACTTCACCGCTAATTATTCATCTGTTATAACTATATTTATATTGCGTCTTCCTGCAATATTACATGCGTTTCATCAGATGAAAAATTAATTGTAACCCATAAAAAAACCGGGCAATCACCCGGTTTCTAAAACAAAATATTTCATAAAGTCGTCAAGCATAGCTATCAACTAATCCTAACGTTTGCACACTAGCCTCTATTACACCATCAAGTTCTTCACCATTGCCATCTACACCATAGCTAAGACCATCTGATGAGGCTGAATTTGCTTTATCACCGCCAGTGTCATTTTCAGCATGTGCTTGTGATGATCCACTTTGCACATCTGCTTCTGCCAAATTCAAACCTGATTGAGCAAACATTTCTCTCAGCCTTGGCATTGCTACCTCAAGAGCTTCTCTGGTATTCGCATGATGAGCATTAAAAGAGATCGAAGCCTGATCTTCCCGCATTTTAACCGTAACCTCAATTGGCCCCATCTCTGCTGGCTTGAGATGTAGTTTTGCCACAGTAACATCATTTTTCGCCATGAATGTTAGCCTGCCACCAATAGCTTGCTCCCATTGCGATGTGGCTACTTGATGATCAACAACAAAGTTTTGTGCCCCAAATGACTGTTTATTAATTACAGGTGTCGAAATATTTTTCGCACCCATCTTAGTTGCAAGTAGATCATCAAACCCTTGTAGCAAATTAATTGGATCATTAGCGCCTTTTGCTGCAACATCAGCAACTATGCTCTTATCAACTTGTTTAAGAACTGTTGATATTGCTCCATCACCAATTTTAGCCTGCGAAAGGTCAACTTTAGCTAACGCTTCCTCAACCCCTTCAGAATCACTGGCAAATACTGAACTTACCTGAGCAAGTGCCGCAGGAGTTTTAATCTCCTTGTTGATTGATTTACCCAAAGACTGAAAGAGATCTTCAACTTTGGCAAACACTTCAGGAGCATTCTGTTTTAACTCCTCAACTTGAACCATGATTGACTGTAAAATAGCTAAGTCTTCAGGATTTAACACCTGCTCTAACCCTTCTACTATCTCCTCCATTGACATATCTTCTGATACGAATAGGTTCTTATCTCTAATTAGCTGCTGCAAATCTTGTGTAAGCAGCTGTTCCAGTGGCATCTCAATATCTTCAAGCGGCAACTCTAATTCCTCAAGCGGCACAAGATTGCCACTTTGAAGTTGAGCCAACAGCTCTTTATTATCACCAACCAGTGCTTTTAAGCTGTCAATATTTTGCACACCATTATTTAGAAGAGAAGAGAACAATCCGTTACTACTAAGACCAGACTGCGATTGGTCTTGCTGCATACCCGCTGCAAGTTTTGGCATGTCTGTTGCTGCCTGAAATGGTATAACCGAAATCATCTTATCTATCTCCATCATTGATAACTATAGATAGTACAGCAAAAATGATACCAACTTTTTCCAGTTCTATGATATTTCTAACGTAATACTTTAATACAACAACGTATAAGCCTAAATTTAAGCAATGACACATTTATACTAAACAGAGGTAAATTATACCTACTACTAATGACTTGCCTTCGAATGGCTCAGTCAAAAGGTTTTAGAGCATATTTATACGTTAATACCCTTCATCAGCGTGACAAAAACGCTCCTGACGATCTGGGTTGGTCACCAGCGCTTTAGTTGCTGCATAAACACATTTCTTGAACTTTCTAGTCCAGTGCCGTGATTCACTACGCGATATTACTTGCGGGTGCATCTGCCTATATAGTTCAGATCTACAAAAATTAAACGCTATGGGGACAAGTTTTTGACAGGGTGGACTCTCTTCCATGGCACATTCAAAATCCTGGGATATTGCATATTTACAAATAGAATCATTTAAGCGCTCTCTCTCTGAGCGCAAAAAATTTCTTTTTTTAATGGGCAAAAATGTCCTTTCACTAGATTCAATTGAAAATCTTTCAGATGCGATATCAGATGAACAAGCATCTTTGGATGAGGTGATACCTGCAACCAAACTGCTACAAACAACTAATAATAAAAATTCACGAAAAAACATCTGCACCTCATTCTTTACTTATATAAGTACTTTTACAAGTATTTTATACACTTATTTAAACTATATCGGCATATTCCTTTTTGACATTAACCGTATGTAAGAAATATCCTTTAAAAGTATCAGAAATTAAGTTTGCGTAAATATATATAATTAACAAAAATAAAGAGGAGTTACTTAAGTTTTAACCTTTTCGATGTTCGAGGGCAGGAAAATCCTGCCTAATATGCTTTTGCACATCTAGATCGACTTCAGAAATAATCACGCCTGCCCCACTTTGAATTCTTGAGGTTATTCTACCCCATGGATCTATGATCATTGAGTTTCCATATGTCTTACGCCCACTGACATGAATACCACCTTGATTCGCTGCTATAACATAGCAAAGATTCTCTATTGCCCGCGCTCGCAGCAAAGGCTCCCAATGAATTCTTCCTGTTTGCTCAGTAAAAGCAGATGGTGCCAATATGATCTGCACACCATTATCATGCATCTGACGAAACATCTCTGGAAAGCGGAGATCATAACAAATAGACATTCCAACCGTTCCGATCTCAGTTTTTGCAGTAACTACGGAATTTCCTGCTGAATAGGTATCTGACTCACGATATGTTTCTTGACTACTATCTAAATACACATCAAATAGATGCTGTTTATCATACCTAGCTAAAATATTTCCGTCTGGACCGTATATTATTGATGCAGCTTTAATTTTTTTAACACTGTCTTTATCTGGTTCAGTTTTTATATCTTTATCAGCAAAAATTGGAATAGTTCCTGCCACTATAGTTACTCGGTGCTTTTTTGCCAGCAGTGAGATTTTATCCTGAATAATACCACAGCCTTCAACTTCCGCGACTGATAAAGCACTAACTGTATCACTCCCCATAAAAGCGAAATTTTCTGGCAGCAAGATGAAACAAGCGCCCTTATTAACGGCATTATTAATAAGCGTTTCAGCTTGCATAAGATTTTGTTGAACACAATCAGATGAAACCATCTGAATTGCTGCAACAAAATTCTTATTATTTTCCATTTTTGCTACGCTCTCTCAATTTACTTATAATCCATCAAGCATTTCATCTATTTCATTTTCTGTAGATGCTTCTTCAGTCTTAAATTTTTCCATTTTTGGATCTTCCCATGGCCCAGTAACTTTATAAGTTATCGAGCTCATTTTCTCTAAAGGGCTTTGAAATATTTTCTGTAAAATAAGGATGCCTAAACCCACACCTGTTCCGGCAGCTAGACCACCAACCAATGGTAATGCCGAGCTTGCCTTTGGTGTTATTGTAACTATCTGATCTAAATCTTTATCACGCAAACCAATGCGCCCTTCCATATCAACTGTTGCCGCTACGCCTTTCAGCTGAAAGCTTTTAATAAAGGCATTTCCATCCTTTGCTTCGATCGACCCTTTCATACGGTCAAAAGCAAAACCTTCGCTGAATATATCTCTAAAATCAAATGTCATGCGGCGCCATAATGTTTCGATACTAAATATACCAATCATGCGCCCAAAGCCAGGCTCTATCTGTAGCAACTGTCCATTAGACACCTCATAATCCATTGTTCCCTCGATGGATGAAATATCGGCTTCCCACGGAGACCCATGCCAAAAAACATCATAATTAGCTTTACCATCACCATTTCTCACCTGCTCTTTCTGACCAAACACATCAAATACTGCTCCGACGTTGTTACTGGTCATGTTGGCCTGAAAATGGGTACGCTCACCAGTTTTATCGCCTTTAAGCCAACTTCCATTTGCTTTCATAGATAGAATATCCCCTTCAATATCTATCCTTTCAAACTGCATACCAGATTTTATTGGGCTAGATATAAAGTTTAGACTTCCTAACTCTTGACCATCGATAAACATTTTTTTAACTACTAAATCTAACTCAGGTATCTCTTGTGGAGAAATTTCCACAAATTCAACCTTAGATGAATTTTCAGACTGACTATCGCCTTCTGCACCAATATTTTTTTTACCATTAACAACAGATTGAATGTCTAATTTTTCAAATACAGCTTTGATCTTTTTTATACGAGAACCTTGTTTCGAAGCTAATAACCAGCCATTAACTCTATCGCTTGTAAGCTGAACGCGCCAAGCTGATGGTTTTCTAACTAAAGTTGCATTTATTTCATTAAAATCTCTATTGGCAAAAGTTAACCTTTCGATGTCAACTTTGATATCACTAAATTCGAGCTCTTCATACCCTGTACTATTTTGCTGAGGATTCACTAGTGCTTCTAATGATTTCTTCCATAGATCAAGGTTACATGACTTTAATGAGCCATATACCTGCACCCCTTTTGTATTAGGTATTTTTGCGTTTAAAGAGCCTAGTAAAATCTGTCCACGCTCCATTTTAGTAAATGAATCATCTGCGAATCGAATTTTTGCAGAGCCAACACCATCTATCTTAGCTACCAAATCTACTTCATCCCCCACCATATAATTCATGGAAAATTCAGTATTCTTCTTCGATAAAACACTTATCTTAGACATGGGCTGTGGTAATAAAATTGTAGTGCCGACAAGATCGCTTTTTACCTTTATCTTTAAGCCTCTTAGATTTGGAGTATCTAATGAATTCGGAAGCTTAATCAATACATCCCATGATGATTTTCCATCAACCACCCCTAAAGAAGAGTGATACTTAGGATCGATTACATCAGTTAAATCGATTAATGCCTCAGCATTAATCATGGTAGCTACACCACCACTCCGGCTCTTTTCACCATATACATTTAACTTTAAATCTTCGCTAAATATTTTTGCCGACAAATCGCTATCGATTGCTCCTAGCTGATTAAATCTAGCAACACCATTAATATCATCCACAAAAATTGGGGTTTCTTGTAAATTGAAATCGGCATTATTAAAGCCCAAAACTCCATTGACCTTAGCACCTGAAACTCTCCCCATAACAAGTGGAATTTCCAAACCTAAATCCAAAGATATTTCACCATTTAAGGATAACTTTGAAAATGTTTTATTTTTAGCAAACTCTAGTGGGCTAGACTTTAAAAATGAGAGGTAATCATCTCCATCTCCATGAACTTTTGCCTTAATTTGTAATGGAGAATGCCTAAAACTTTCAATCCTGGCATAACCTGATTCAACCTTAACTGTTTTGCCAATTCTCCCATTGAGAATAGAAATATCCATACTGTTATTATGAAATAGCAACCTTGCAGCAGCTTGATCTATATTTCTCCAAGCAGGATGAAAATCTAAATCTACATGCTCCACCATGGCATCAACTTCAAAGATTCCGTTTTTATTATTATATGGAAAATTATTAAGCTCTCCATAAACCAAAACTTTTCCGCCAGTAACTTCTCCGGTAAGGAATGCATTATCCAACCATTTCAGTAATTGAGAACCCATTATTTTTGCAGGATAAAAACTAGGTGCGCTTGTAGCGTCGCCATTTTCGACATTAGCTTGTAGATCTAGCACGCCAAGTGAATTTTTAAAGCTGTTATAATCAAATCTAACTTTTGCTGATATATCCTGGTTTAATATATCTATCCCATAGCTATGTAATGCAAACTTGTTTTTATCAATACTCCAAGAAACATCACCCTCAATAGTTTTAATTTTAAATGGCTTACGAAATAAATCACCTGTTGCAAACACACCAGTTCCAGACTCAGATGACAATCGCAGCAATCCTTGTTTTTCAGTAGCCAGAATACGATAATCGATACCCTTTGAATAAAACCTTTTTGCCCCCTGTCCTATAGAAAATCTATCTACAGTTATATCGGTAGCAATTGATCGTAAATTTCCATTTTCTAGTGAAGCAAAAACCACACCCTCCTCTAATTTTGCTGAAAGAGCTGCATTTTTTATCTTCTGTTTGATATTTTCATCAACCCCAGGAATCATCTCAACAAATTCACTGCTATCATTAAACTGCAAATTATTAAATGAGACCCCTATATCAAGCTGTTCTGAAGTATCACCAATATTCGCCCATGCTGAGATCTCTTTTACACCCCAAACATTATTATTTTTTATCACTTGCAGATTTGCAGCATCAAGTTTCCAACCATATACACCGGAGGTAAATGCAAAGTCGCCATCTACTTTATCAAGTTTTAAGCTCCGCTTTATCCCTTTCTTACTTGTTGCTTCAACCTCGATCGCTCGCCCTAAAATCCTCCCTTGGATTTCACGAATCTCTTGGCTATCAAACTCCCCCCAAAACTGAAGGTCCACATCACCAGCAACTGGATGTGGGTGTTTTTCTAGCTCTGATATTACAGGCCAGTTATGAAGTTTCATTCTGGTTCCCTGTAAATAAAACTCAACCGACGGGATTAAAGAGCTGCTTTGTCTCTTAGTTAATTTAGAGTAAAAACGCAGCCTATCACCAAGCTCACTAGGTAACTGAACAGCTCCAGAAAGTGTAGGCCCGTCATCATCTCTTCCCAAAATAAGGTTGATTCTATTTGCTTGAAAAATTTTCCCTGTTATTGCATCACGATAAAGCAGCGTGCTATCGATAATCCTTATGTTTGTCTTTATTCCACTCAGCTGATCTATAAATGTTCCCTTACTTTTTTTAGGCACATCAGCTTTTGAACTATCTGCAAACACCTCATTAAAACTGCTTAACCCCTGCATCACAAATTTGCCATTAATATCTCTTTCAATAGAAAGATCAAGACCTATTAAATCAATAGTTTCTGGCTCAATTTTAAATTCTGTTATTGCCTTCATTAAGTCTACAGAAACACGCAAATCCTGTAGTTGGAACAGACTGCTTTTATTGTCTTTAGCAAGAATCTGAGCCTCATTAATTCTGACAACTAAATCAAGACCATTTAACTTCACCCCAAGGTTTTCTATTTTAACCTTGTGCCCGAGATATACAGACAACCAATTCTGCAGTTCCTGCCTATAGGCAGGAACACTTGGAACCATAATTCTAATTATTGTCACGGCCAAAGCGCAAACAATCAGCACTGAGGAGATTAACCCTATGCTCGATAGCCACGCTTTATGAAATACTGATCTTTTCAATTATTTACCTTTTTTGCTCACCTAATTTGAGCTAATGTCTTTATAAAAACTAGTGCATTCACAGGAATTTACACTACACAGACACTAAAATTACACAGGGACTAACACCTAAACAGGAACCACATCATATTGCTCTTGGGTGTAGGTTATCTCAGCCTGAAATCTTAAGTGTTTTCCAGTAAAGGCTTCAAGTTCTGCAACGCTTGACGACTCTTCATCTAAAAGGCGGTCAACAACATCTTGTGAAGACAATATTAAAAATGATTCAGTCTGAAATTGGCGACTTAAACGAATTACTTCACGGAAAATTTCATAACAAACTGTGTCCGCAGTTTTTAAAAAACCTTTACCACCACAAGTTGAACAGGTTTCACATAAAACATGTTCAAGGCTCTCTTTTGTACGTTTTCTTGTCATCTGCACAAGACCTAATGATGATACCTCACTAAGATTTGTTTTTGCGTGATCTTGCTCAAGGCCTTTTTCAAGCATATTCAGAACTTGTTGTTTATGTTCCTCTTCCATCATATCGATAAAATCAAGTATGATAATTCCACCCAAGTTACGTAAACGTAACTGTCTGGCAATTGCCTGGGCTGCTTCCAAGTTTGTCTTGAATATAGTTTCTTCTAAGTTTCTACTGCCTACATAGGCCCCAGTATTCACATCAATTGTGGTCATCGCTTCTGTCTGGTCAATAATCAAATATCCACCAGATTTTAATTGCACTTTACGCTCTAGCGCTTTTTGGATCTCATCCTCTACCCCATAGAGATCGAATATTGGACGCTCTCCGGTGTAGTACTCTAAACCTGGCAACATATCTGGTAAAAACTGTTCACAAAAAACTTGAACCATTTTGTATGTATCACGCGAATCGATTCTTGTTCTCTCAACATTAGACCCACCAGAATCCCTTAAAGTTCGCAAAAACAAAGGTAAATCTACGTGAACCAAAGCCCCTGGTTTTGCTGCTTTTGCCCTTTCACTTATCGAACCCATAAGTTTTTTAAGGAAAATACTATCCTCTTCCAATAATTCTTTTTTAACTGATTCAGCAGCAGTTCTGACAATGAATCCATATTTTTCATCACTATCGACAAAATCATTCATACACGTCAGTAATCTCTCACGCTCAACTTCATCTTCGATGCGTGCAGACACTGCGATATTCTCTGAATTAGGTAGTAAGACCAAATAACGTGATGGAATTGTTAAATGGGTGGTAAGGCGTGCACCTTTGGATCCAATTGGATCTTTTAATACCTGCACTAATAAACTCTGCCCCTCATGTAAAATATCAGCGATATTTGGTTCCGGTACGGATTCATTGCCATTTTTAGATGATGGAACAATATCTGAGACATGTAGAAATCCAGCACGATCAAACCCTATATCAACAAATGCAGCTTGCATACCTGGTAAAACTCTAGCTACCTTGCCTTTATATACATTACCAACCAAACCTCGTTTGGAACTACGCTCTATATGAACCTCAAGCAACACACCATTTCCTAATAGGGCGACGCGGGTTTCTCTGGGGGTGACGTTGATTAGAAGCTCTTGGCTCATTCTCTTTACCTTTTATTATTTGAGCACATTCTTTTCAATGCATGCGATTCAATACATGAGAGAAAAAGGCTGACATTTATATCTTATAACCTAAATATGCATCTTATTTTACTAATTATTTACATCCTGTAAGTAATGGTCGCATTTATAAAATTTATACTGATTAAAACGACCAATTCCTTAATGAGGATCACTTCAGCTTACTTTTGATCAATAGGTGCTTTAACTTGGTTCTAATCTATCTTGGGAGCAGCTACAACTATACATTTAATGATATAAAGACATGATTTACCTATTACTAAGTATATCATTTTGTTTTATAAGTTCCCCTGTTTTAGACGTCCACCTGTTTTAAAAGTTCAGCAGTCTCAAAAATAGGAAGTCCCATTACCCCGTAATAACTTCCATTGATATGGGAAATAAATACTGCCGCTAACCCTTGAACTGCATAAGAACCAGCTTTATCACTAGACTCACCAGTGGCTATATAAGACCTGATTTCAGTTTCTGCTAAGTCCTTGAATGTCACAATAGTCTTACTAGTATCGGATATAATTCCTTCTGCAGTTACTACAGCTATTGAGGTATAAACTTCATGTGTTCTCCCGGATAAAACAGATAACATCCTAAAGCTATCCTCTTGATTCAACGGTTTCCCAAAGATTTCTCCATCAACCACTACCACTGTATCAGCTCCTAGAGTCGGTAACCTTGCATCTATTTTAATAGATTGATAGCCTGCTTGAGCTTTTTCCTGCGCCATGCGTAAAACAAAATCAGCAGCTAATTCATTTTCTCTAGCTGTCTCTTCGATGTCAGCAGTCACAACTTCAAAATCAATTCCAATTTGCTGAAGCAGCTCTTGTCTACGGGGAGACTTGGAGGCAAGATAAATTTTATTTTTTATTTTCATTTAGTTCTTATACTTAAAATTGCACTTATTATACGAAACCAAGACGGATTATAACGCAAAAAGCCCCAGCGGAATCCGCTAGGGCTTTAAAAAACACTACGTCATCGCTAGCCGAAGATAATCTCTTCAGAAAACCCAGTGCGTTCGAGAACTTCACGCAGTTTTTTCAGCGCATCAATTTGAATCTGTCTGACTCTTTCGCGAGTAACTCCGATCTCATTGCCAACCTGTTCTAGAGTAGATTTTGAGTATCCATGTAACCCAAATCTACGCACGATTACAGCTTGCTGCTTTTCATTCAACTGAGATAGCCATTCTTCTATATGGCTCATGATATCCTCTTCCTGCAACAACCTTGAAGGATCTGGATTGGTATCATCTGCAATTGTATCGACAAGTGTTCGATCTGCATCTTTACCAATTGGTGTATCAACAGACGATATTCTCTCGTTTAATCCAAGCATCTTTTTAACTTCATGCACTGGACGATCAACAGCCTCTGCAATCTCTTCTGCAGTTGGTTCATGATCCAGGTTCTGAGCTAATTTTCTAGAAACACGAAGGAAAGAGTTAATCTCTTTAATTACATGAATCGGCAATCTAATGGTACGAGTTTGATTCATAATCGCACGTTCAATAGTCTGTCTGATCCACCATGTAGCGTATGTAGAAAATCTAAATCCACGTTCTGGATCGAATTTTTCTACGGCTCTTATTAAGCCTAAATTTCCCTCTTCGATTAAATCAAGAAGAGGAAGTCCTCTATTCATATAGCGTCTTGCAATTTTTACTACTAAGCGCAGATTACTTTCAATCATGCGTCTTCTTCCAGACTCTTCACCTTTTTTAGCTAATCTGGCGAAATAGACCTCTTCTTCAGCAGATAGAAGAGGTGAAAAACCGATCTCACCTAGATAGATGCGGGTTGCATCCATATTTTTATCTGCATAAGCATCATCCTTCGCTTTAGTTGCAGTTTTAGCCTTTGCTTTAGTTGCGGTCTTAGCCTTCGCTTTAGTTGCGGTCTTAGCCTTCGCTTTAGTTGCGGTCTTAGCCTTCGCTTTGGTTGCGGTCTTAGCCTTCGCTTTAGTTGCAGTTTTAATCTTGGTTTTAGTTGTTTTTTTAGCAACAACAATTTCTTCATCACCTGCTTCTGCAGCAATATCACTAAGATCAATATCATCAAGGTCAAGATCGAGATCAACCTCGGCATCATCAGCGCCAAGAACTGCAGTTTCATTTTCTGAAGATTCAATTAATTCTGGAGGTTCAGCCTTAACTTCAGGTTCAAACTCAATAATTTGAGCTTTCTTTGGTTTGCGGCCACGCTTTTTCGGAACAGACTCTGCAGTTACTACTTCATCTTTCTTTTTAGATTTAGATACTTTTTTTGCAGGCGTTATTTTCGTAGGTGCTTTTTTAGCAGTTATTGTCGCACCATCCATTGGCTCAACTATTGCTGTAGAATCATCCCACTCGGCTTCTGGCTTAACTACACACTTTCTAGCCATGACACATCTCCTTTGCTGATTATTCCCGTTTTGCTAACTTAATCCAACTAACTTTAGGGTTAACTAACTCTGGGCTTACCCAAAGACTCCATTCCTCGGTACAAATCTTGACCGCCCAATACAGGTTACTTTTTAGGCAAGTATCGCATTGGATTTACTGGTTTGCCATCCTTGCGCAACTCAAAAAACAAAGTTGCTTTATTTGAAGGAGACCTTCCCATCCTTGCGATAACCTGTCCTGATTTTACTGAATCACCTTCCTTGACGAGCAACTCAGAATTGTAACCATACGCAGTCAAAAATCTTCTATTGTGTTTTACAATAATCAATTTTCCGTATCCAATCAAGCCGCTGCCACTATAAACTACTTTTCCAGCTTCTGCAGCGTAGATCGATTGGCGATATTTTCCAGCTATTTCAAGGCCTGTTTTGCCCTGGTTTCTTGGGTTAAAGCGCCTGACCACGTGTCCAATAGTAGGCCATCTCCAGCGGGCAAGAACTGTGACACGTTCTACACTTCTAGACTTTTTATGTTTTTTATTGATATTGCTAGCTTTTTTATTTGTTTGTTGTGATCTATGTGACTTTTTATTTTTTTTCGTATTATTATTTACTGAACAGGTAGTTGCGATCTTCTGACCAGGATGGATAGTGTACGGATGCCTGAGCTTATTGCACTTAGCTAATTTTGAAACTTTTTTCCCATAATAAGATGCAATAGAAAAAAGGGTGTCACCCTTGCGCACAACATGGACTTTGTTTTTCTTATTTTGATTATATGAAGAGCTGGTTCCACGCTCGACAACTTGGGGCTTGCCGCTTGAACTGCAACCTATGGTTAACAAAAATAGAGTGTAAAAAAATGCAAAGGAAATGGTTCTAAAGGTGTGAATGAAAATAAATGGTTCTCTACCAAATTCATTTTCATATTTATAATAATTACTAATACGACCACTAAAATTACAACTGCGCGATATCTGGTTTAAACCAAATGAATTATTAACAATATGGTTTAATAACTCCAAGATATATTGCAACCAGAACTCCAATCCCTAAAGTGGCCCAACCTAGCCTTTCGATATTTCTTTTTATCATTGGTTCCATCTTTGGCCCACCCCAAGCCATCAGCCCTGCGACCAAGAAGAACCGAGAACCCCTTGCTATTATTGATGCTATAACAAAAAACAGTGGATTCATAGTTAACACACCAGCAGTAATAGTAATTATTTTATATGGAAAGGGTGAAAAACCGGCTATGAACACCACCCAAATACCATATTCACCAAATAAATCTTTTACATGAAGGTATTTATCCCAATATCCAGCACTATGCAACAATGGCTCAACCATGCTAAAGGCAAACATTCCGATAAGATAACCAAAAACACCACCTACAACAGACATAACGGTGGTAAGAAATGCCAATCTATAAGCCTTATCCGGCTTTCCCAAAGCCATTGGTATGAGCATTACATCAGGTGGCACTAAAAAGAAAGAGGACTCAGTAAAGCTTAAAACAGCCAGGAAATATGGTGCATTCTTATGCTTTGCCAACTCCATAACCCAATCATACATCTTTGCAAACAAGCTTTAACACTCCATATTTTTATATTACAGAAATTATCGATTCACCCTAAGCCTATTAAAAGGTAGGTTTTACTAACATTTTTCAAACCATTTGCACTTCAACTGGAGTTTATGTTGGACGTAATTGAATGACACAACACAAATAATTTTATTCCAGTGTAAAAATCACCCCATAACTAGTGGAACAAATTTTACCGCATCAATCACCTCTTCATGGATCTCATCTCCAATTCGAGTGAATAACTTTAAGAACTGAGGTGCGTTTTGAGCACCAACAGGGATGATCAACCGCCCACCGTCTGCTAATTGTTCAAAGAGAACTTCTGGGACCTCTTCAGGAGCAGCAGTTACAACAATAGCATCAAAAGGAGCTTTTGCTGCCCAGCCCCATGAGCCATCAGATAACTTAGGGTAAACATTGCGCATCTCCAGCTTTTGAAAAACCTTACGCGATCTTTCAAATAAAGCCTCTATCCTTTCTACGGTATAAACGTTTTTCACCAACTTTGATAGAATTGCAGCCTGATAACCAGAGCCTGTACCAATCTCCAATACTTTTTCTGGAACACCATCACGAAAAACAGCTTCAGTCATTTTAGCTACGATATATGGCTGAGAAATAGTTTGACCATGACCTATTGGAAGCGAGCTATCTTCATAAGCTCTGCTTGCAAGCGCCTCATCGACAAAAAGATGCCTCGGCATACGCGCAATAGTATCAAGTACAGAAAGGCTGGTTATCCCCTGATCCTGGAGCCTTTGTTTTAAACGGTCCCTTGTTCTCTGGGATGTCATTCCAATTCCCATCATGTGAGTGGTATCTATCATTTTAACTCCTGAACAAGTCTAACAATTTGATTCAAAAAAGGCTGACAAAGATTTATGCTCATTTTCATGAGTAAGATTTATCTGTAATGGTGTCACTGATACGTAACCATTATTTACTGCATGAAAATCTGTTCCATCACCTGCGTCTAACTCTTTACCTGGAGGGCCTATCCAAAATACTTCATGCCCACGCGGATCAATCTCTGTAACTACATCTTTCGGTTTTGCGCGCTTACCTAACCGAGTTACTTTTATCCCCTTAATCTCTTCATAAGGAAGGTCTGGGACATTAATGTTCAATACTGAATCTGGCTGCAAAGGAGATGAATCTAGATTTTTTACTATATCTAAAACTATCTTTGCTGCGGTCTCAAAGTGTTTTGGTTTAAAAACAGGAATTGATACTGCAATCGAAGGTTTATCCGAAAAACGCCCCTCTATTGCTGCGGCAACAGTGCCAGAATAGAGAACATCATCTCCCATATTAGCACCGGCATTGATTCCAGATATCACCATATCTGGCATTGAATCTAATAACCCTGTCATTGCTAAGTGCACACAGTCTGTAGGTGTACCATCAATAGCGATTATTTCATTCGAGAACCCATCATTAAAAATACGCTTGCGCATTGGCCTATCTAAAGTTAAGGCATGACTACAGCCACTTAGATCGCGTAATGGCGCCACAACTGACACTTGAGCAATCTTCCTTAATGCTTCTGATAGCACCTGGATCCCTGGCGCATTATACCCATCATCATTACTAACTAGTATATGCATTAGATCTGCTCTCGATTTAAAACCGCTTGCCACAAGGCTTTTGAAGTAATTTTCCTGAAATACAGCCACTTAAACTGTATAAAACGGTTGCAAGTCTACTAGAAATGAGTGATTTAATAAATCAAAAATAACGTTTTTGTGGATATAATTTTATTGGTTTCTATTACCCAGGTTTCATTTTAATAGCTTTATAAAAGACTAAATTTCCTCACCCTTTGCCCCACTTGGGATAAGGAAAATATTACAACTCTATTAATTTACTTTAATCCATCCAAGCACTCACTTAAATGACATAAAAGGTTTGTTACCACATTAAGTCATCAGGGATTTCATAATCAGCATACGGGTCATCTTCATCTGATTGCACCAAATCAGCATCTGCTATTTTTATTATTTTGCTTTCATCACGCATTGCGATTCTTTCCGCCACCTTGGCAGGAACCAACTCATACCCTTGGTCAAACTTTGCTATAACTAACAACCCCTGGCTTAAGTGCCTTTGGATTTTCTCAGATACATATATATTTTTCACTTTGTCTGCATCAACGAAGCTGAAGGATATCTCTTCTGCACCCTTTTCTGATTTATATTGGCGATTAACCTCTACTAACTGCCTTATCTGTGCTTGAATAGCTTTTTGCTCTGCCTCTTGATTTCTAGCTTGATTTAGCTCTTGGTCACGCTGTTTCTGTTCAAGCTCTTTTTGCTCAATTTCTTTACGTCTTTTCTCTATTTCTAGCTGTTCGGCTAGTTTATTTTTTTTACTTTTACCCTGATGCTGGATTTGTTTAGCTTTCTTTTTATTAACAGCCCCAGACTTAAGCAATTGATCTTTCAATGACACGATTTTTCCCTCAATTTATCTAATAACTTTAATTCTAACCATTAAAACGTCATGAGCGCAGCTTAGTCAAGGCGAAAGTAGATTTACAAAACGGAGTTTACTCATGGTAAATGAGTATTTTTCAATCTGCTTTCAACACAGAATAAGCAAGCGCAATAGTTTTTAAATTAAACTAATAGTTCAACCGGCAAAGGATGACTCAAAAACATATGTGGGCTCGCGGTGTAACCATAAGCACCAGATTGCATTATCACAATGTAATCACCAATCTCACAATAGGGAAGCTCCATCTTTGATGCGAGGATATCAAGCGGGGTACACAATGGCCCGACCACATTCACTACATCGGTGATTTCAGAAAACACTCTGTTACCGACTACAACCGGGTAGTTCTTCCTGATTACCTGACCAAAGTTTCCTGATACTGCTAAGTGATGATGCATTCCTCCATTTGTTATAAGGAATAGTTCTCCACGCGATTCTTTTTTATCTACCACTTCACAAACGTAATAGCCTGCTTCACCAACAATATATCTTCCTAGTTCAATGATAAGCTGGGCGCCAGGCAATGCTTCGTCCACCTGTTGCACTAGCTTCTCCAAATTTTTCCCAATTAGCTCTAGATCTATTGGTGTTTCACCAGGGAAATACGGAATACCAAATCCACCGCCAATATTTAGTGATACCACAGATTGTCTTGCATGCTGTGCAAGATCAATAGCAAGATCAACAGCTTTTTGCTGCGATTCAATAATCGCTTCCACTTTTAGGTTTTGCGATCCTGAGAAAATATGAAAACCAACAAAATCAGCATCTTTAGGGTCAAGTTTTTGCAAAATAGCAGGAACTTTTTCCGCATCGATACCGAACGGCTTTGCTCCACCGCCCATCTGCATCCCGGATGATTTTAGTTCAAAATCAGGATTTATCCTAATAGCCACCTTTGGAATTTCTTCCTGCTCTTTTCCTGCTGCAATTATCCGCTGAAGTTCTGTTTCTGACTCAACATGAAAAGTGATCCCAGCCGCAACCCCTGCTGCAATTTCGGTAAGAGATTTTCCTGGGCCAGCAAAACTTATAAAATCGGGACTCATTCCTGAATCTAGGGCAACCTCCATCTCTTTACCTGAGGCCACATCAAAGCCATCAACTTTATCAGATATAAACTGTACCAAAGCCGGCATTGGATTTGCCTTAAGCGCATAGTGAATATAAAGCTGCTCGGGGAGTCTGGCGCGCATATCAGCAAGGCGGCGAGAGATCGCTGACCTATCATATGCATAAAAAGGCACCGAACCAGCCTGTATCGCAAGTTTCTTTACTGTATTACCATCAATCTCTAAGCAGTTTTCAATAGTCTTTATATGCGTTAATGCAGCATGTTTTAGAGGTGGTTTATTCATTTATATTCCCTTGGC
This sequence comes from Gammaproteobacteria bacterium, assembly GCA_033852155.1. GTDB lineage: Bacteria > Pseudomonadota > Gammaproteobacteria > QZLD01 > QZLD01 > QZLE01. The sequence continues at coordinate 152,528 of JAWSVA010000009.1, forward strand.
TTTGCAAAACTAGAGTCATTTAAAAATTAGCTTATAAACAGCTCTTTTAATTTATCAGCATAGTGCTTTCTGTCGATCTTCCCATTTGGGTTACGATTAAGAGCTGCTTCAATTTGTATATGCTGCGGTAACATGTAGGCTGGCATCTCTTTACGGCAATGACCCAAGATATCATTAATCTGAGTAGCTTCATCTTTTACCTTAGCTATTACAACTATAGCCTGACCAAGCTTAGGGTGCGACACTCCAGTGGCAATTACTTCAGCAACAAGACCTGAATCATAAATAACTTCTTCCACTTCGCTAGGGCTGACGCGATAGCCCGAGGTCTTTATCATCTCGTCCTTTCTGCCAACAAAGAAAAGAAAACCATCTTCATCACGATAAACCGTATCACCAGACCAAACTGCTATCTCTTGTGTTTTGACCTCTGGGAATCCACCAGGTACTGGCTTGAATCTCTCCGCTGTTCTTTCTGCGTCATTCCAATATCCTTTAGCCACAAGAGCACCACGATGTACTAGCTCACCATGCTCATGCGGGTCACACTCAGCACCATCTGGCCGCACCACCATAACCTCGGCATTTGGTATCGCCTTACCCATCGATTCTGGACGATTATCAATCTCTTCCGGATCAAGGTATGTAGATCTAAATGCTTCAGTCAGACCATACATCAGATAAGGCTTGGTATTTGGCAAAGAGTCTCTTAATTTATCCAATACATTCACAGGCATGGCTCCACCGGAATTGGTGATATAACGTAGAGTATCGACAACCTTTTCTGGCCAATCTAAATCTGCCAATTGAATCCATAGAGGCGGGACCGCAGCGAAACCGGTTATCTGATTCTTCTCCAATGCTTTGATGATATCGCGTGCAAAGAGAAAATTAAGTAACGAAACCCTAGCGCCAACCAAGAAGGCGGTAGTCAACTGGCTCAAACCGTAATCAAAACTAAATGGAAGTACTGCAAGCAATCTGTCTTCACTTGTATTTTGCAGATATTCGGCAACGCTTTTCGCCCCTTCCACCATATTTCTATGGGTTAGCACTACACCTTTTGGCCTACCGGTACTGCCTGAGGTATAGAGGATCGCGGCCATATCTTCATCGATAACCTGATGTTTATCATCACATTGTTTCTGTCGTAATTCGTCTAGTGAGACAACCGAGAAGTTAAGTGCAGCGATATCCAGCCCATCACCCACCTCATCAACTAGAACAACATATTTAAGATCTTTGCAGTTTGCGATCTCTGCATGAATCTGGCGCAAACGCATAAATGAGGTAAACAGCACCTTTGCATTACAATCAGATGCGATGTACTCAACCTGATTGGCCTTAAGCAATGGATTTACCGGTACAAATGTTAATCCAGAAAGCGATGCGGCAAAGATAATGCTCGCAACCTCTAGGCGTTTTTCTAAGTAGATAGCAACACGGCCTGATTTATCCAACCCTAATGATGCAAAACCTTCACTCAGGCTTAAAACATCATCAGCCACTTGCTGATAACTAAGTACCTCTCCCTTATACTCAAGGGCTTCATTGTTTGGATATCTGTGCGCAGTATCCAATAATAGATCACTAAGCAAACGCGCCATAAAACTTAAACCTCTAGCTTATAAATTCTAAAGACAAAATAACCTATGCCTATAATTGCCGCTATTGTATAACATCGATAAAAATCCGCCATCATAATTCATGGACTAGTAAGGCTAATTTTAGGATAATTCAGACAATTTATTCGTAAGTGGTCGGATTGAATTGACCGCTGCACAGATTCTACATAAAAGGAAACCGTTTTCATGGCTCAGTATATCTATTCTATGAACCGCGTAGGCAAGGTAGTTCCTCCTAAACGCGAGATACTAAAAGATATATCACTATCATTTTTCCCTGGCGCCAAGATCGGTGTTTTAGGTCTGAATGGTTCTGGTAAATCCACCCTGCTACGCATTATGGCTGGACTAGATACAGATATTCTAGGAGAAGCCAGACCGCTGGCAAATATCAATATCGGCTATCTTCCACAGGAACCACAGCTAAATCCAGAAAAAGATGTGCGCGGTAATGTTGAGGAAGGTGTAGCAGAGACAAAAGCGATCCTCAACCGCTTCGATGAGATCAGCATGAAATTTGCTGAACCAATGAGCGATGATGAGATGAACAGTCTTTTAGCCGAACAAGCAGAGCTACAAGACAAAATCGATTCAGCTGGCGCATGGGAACTGGATAGAAAACTTGATGTCGCGGCCAACGCCCTGCGCCTTCCACCTTGGGATGCAGATGTAACCAAACTATCCGGTGGTGAAAAGCGTCGCGTTGCCCTGTGCAAACTTCTACTTTCCAACCCAGATATGCTACTTCTTGATGAACCAACTAACCACCTGGATGCAGAATCTGTTGCGTGGCTGGAAAGATTCCTGCACGATTTTAAAGGCACAGTGGTTGCGGTAACACATGATAGATACTTCTTAGATAATGTTGCCGGCTGGATTCTAGAACTTGACCGTGGACGCGGTATTCCATGGGAAGGCAACTACTCTTCATGGTTGGAGCAGAAAGAAGACCGTCTTGAAAGAGAAGCCAAGCAGCAATCCTCACATAATCGTACCATCAAAGCAGAATTGGAGTGGGTACGCTCCAACCCTAAAGGGCGTCAGGCGAAGAGCAAGGCGAGAATGGCACGTTTTGAAGAGCTATCTTCGCAAGATTTCCAAAAACGTAATGAGACTCAAGAGCTATACATCCCACCAGGTCCAAGACTTGGCGATCTAGTAATCGAAGCCAATAACGTGCAAAAAGCATTTGGTGACAAACTTCTACTGGAAGACTTTAGCTTCAACCTACCACGCGGTGGAATCGTTGGTGTTATCGGACCAAATGGCGCCGGTAAAACCACCCTATTCCGTATGATAATGGGGATGGAACAACCTGATGGCGGCGATATGCGTATCGGCGACACCGTTGAGCTAGCCTATGTAGATCAATCAAGAGATACCTTGGATGGAGATAAAACCGTATGGGAAGAGATCTCCGAAGGCTTAGATAACATAACCGTTGGCAACTATGAGGTATCATCTCGTGCCTATGTTGGACGCTTTAACTTTAAAGGCTCTGACCAGCAAAGCCACATCAAAAATCTATCTGGTGGTGAGCGCAACCGTGTACATCTAGCTAAACTGCTGCGCAGTGGCGGCAACCTGCTACTACTCGATGAGCCAACTAATGACCTTGATGTAGAGACCCTACGTGCTCTGGAAGAAGCTATTTTAGCCTTCCCAGGTTGCGCAGTGGTTATCTCGCATGATCGCTGGTTCCTCGATAGAATCGCAACCCACATCATCGCGTTTGAGGGTGAAAGCCAAGCGGTATTCTACGAAGGTAACTACTCTGATTACGAGCAAGACTACAAAAAGCGCGTTGGTGATGATGCAATGAACCCTAAGAAAATTAAATATCATAAGATTGATGCATAGTTAGTTAAATTATTTTGATTTAGAAATGCCGGCACTTTTATCATGAGAGTGCCGGTTTTTTATAACAATACAATTAATATAGTTTTCATTTTTTATCTGGCACCACCGCCATCCATACCCTTTTATTTTCTGTGCGATACTGCAGTGGTTTTGAGACACCGTCATCACTAACCTTAAAAGATATCATCCCTGAATTTGCTGTATTTAATAGATTTGCACCGGCTTGTTTATAGGTATTTACAACCCTTGGTTTAGGAAACTTATATCGATTACGATAACCAGATGAGACCACGGCGTATTGTGGTTTGATTCTGTTTACAAATTTCAGGGATGAAGAGCCTTTGCTACCGTGATGGGGTACTGCGACAATATCAACATCGAGGTTTTTATTTTTTAACTTTTTCAAAATCCGTTTTTCTGCCGCTTTGGATATATCACCAGTTAATAACACCTTTGCATTTTTGGAACTGACCAGCAAAACACAAGATGCATCATTTCCATCTCTGATTTTAAAAGGATAGATAAATTCAAATTTAACTCCATCCCATTTCCAACTTTGACCGCTCTTACAAAAGCTAGATTCATATTCGATCTGTTTGAGGTTTTCACCAACGATTAGTTCATTAACTTCTACAGCTTCAATAATTGCTTTGGCACCGCCTGCGTGGTCGTTGTCAGCATGAGATATCACAATTTTATCTATTCCATCTATCCCAAGAGCGGCAAGATATGGGACGATTACACTATCTCCAGCATTTAAGCCTCTACTAGGACCTGCATCATATATAAGTGTGTGCTCGGTTGTCCTAATGACCATGGCACTGCCCTGACCTACATCGAGAAAATCTATTTGAAATTCTTCATAACCTATATTGCTCATTGTAAAGGCGGTAATAAGGCAGGATAGAGGCCCGAGCAACAATAACCGTTTCTTCCCAAAATACAGCATCAGGATGATTGCTATTGCGAATAACAAAATCGTGAGCGAGAACAGACGGGAGCAGGAGAAGGTTGCGTAATCGAACTTGGTGGTTAACTCTATAAAATACCAAAATAGTTCGAGTACCCACTGCACGATCTCAAATATAAATACCGCTACAATCGGAATAAATGCAAAAAGCAACATAGCGAGAAAAACCAGCGGAACAACGATAAAACTAAAAAGCGGTACGGCTATCAGGTTAACTAGAGGGGAAACTAACGAAACACGGTCAAAGAAGATCAAGGTGAGCGGCGCCAGTCCAACAGCAATAAAGCCTTGCACCATAACCCACTGCCGCATCCAGTTACGCCAACCATTTTCTTTTTTAACACTCCTAATCGCAAACAGGATTATTACCACCGCGGCAAAAGAGAGCCAAAAACCTGGCATCAAAACAGACAAAGGTTCAACCAATAAAACACAAACTAGAGCTACGGATAGAGTGTGTTCTGTGGTGGTATGTCTTTTAAATAGTATTCCCCCCATTACAATTACAACCATGATTAATGCCCGTTGCGTTGGTACTGAAAAACCTGCTAATCCGGCATAGACAAAGCTTGCAATAATCGCCGCAGACGCCGCTACATAGATAGGTGCAACTTTATTGGCAAGCCGTAAGTTCAGCCCCCAAATATTTTTAACACAGAAGAATGCTAAAGCTGCTATTAGCCCAATATGCAGCCCTGAAATTGCGACCAGATGATTGGTCCCACTTGTCAGCAAACCATTCCATTGAGTCTTTGAAATATCAGAACGATGCCCTGTTGCCAGCGCAATTATGATTCCATTAAAATCACTCTCAGGCAGAGTGTTACGCAAACGTTTAATCACTCTTTCGCGCAACATATCATCCCACCCATAGAGGGTTGAATCGTCAATAAGCTGATTGCTCTTATCAAGCTTTACATATCCTGTCGCACCAATACGATTACTAAATAGCCACTTCTCGTAATCGAACCCACCTACATTGGCGAATCCATGCGGCTTTTTTAATCTTACTTTTAGGGTCCAACGCTGCCCTGCTGTAATCTCTTGTCGCAGGTTGTACCAGGATAACTGCACAGTTTTTAAATTTTCTATCGATACGCCATTTTCAGCACTGGTACTGGCACTCTCAACCAACAACCTGAATTTCGCTCTGGTTATGATCTTTCCCTTTTTGGTGGTGGACGTTTTTAGTTGTGGAACTGAATTGATTATCCCTGTTAGGGTTAAATCCTTACCTTCAAATTCAGTCTCAATAATTGAGTTGCGCACTTGCCAGACATTAATGCTGCACCAGGAAAAACCTATAATGAATGCTGCAAAAAAACGCAATATTTTTTGCTGTGGAAGTTTCTTACATTTGATAAAAATAATCGCTGCACTAACCACCAAAGCCAACAGCAAACCAATGTTTAGCAGCTCAGGCATGAACAATAGCATTGCAGCACCCGCTAAAAATGAAAGCGCAGCCATCTCTTTCCCCATATTTATATAATTTTCTAATAAAAATAGTAAATCATTCTATAATCAAAATATAGCTTGATGATTATTCTTTGTTCTCTAAAATGTGCAACTAGCCCCGTATAAGCAATATATCCTAAATCTTATAAAGAAAAATTAATGCCGAGAAATTTCTTAAAAAAATACTTACCTAAACCTCATGAATTTAGAAAGCATGGGAAATTAGATTTTCTTGGGGAACGGATATATGACCAAAACCTATGGCATCTTAATAGGCACTCTGTAGCTGGAGCATTTTGGATTGGAGTATTTGCGGCATTTATACCAATGCCTTTCCAAATGGGATTAGCAGCGATACTTGCTTTAATATTCAGAATGAACATGCCGCTATCCGTTGCTCTAGTTTGGATATCTAACCCAATTACTTGGCTGCCAATTTTTTATCCCACCTATAAACTGGGTGCATGGATGCTAGGCATACCTCCAAGTGAGTTTAGCATTGAGCTGACTTCTGAATGGTTTACAACTCAGCTTATTGAGATTTGGAAACCACTTTATCTTGGCTCAATCATATCTGGGGTATTCTTTGCTACAGTTTCTTATTTTGCGATCAAGCTTATCTGGCGCGCCCACATTATGCGTCATTGGAAAAACCGTCGCGTAATACGCCAGAAAAAACTCGCAGCAAAGCATAAATAGATCTTTAAGCGTCAAAATATTAGCAATTCATTATAAATAACTACTAAAGTTTTCAATTCTTCTTCCGATATATATTAGCAACACCTTATAGAGCAAGTCTTTACCGACCATTGGCATACTCCATGCTTATGTATGTTTATACACTCCAATAATATGTTCCTAAAAGGAGAAAGACATGACAGCAGTAACAGCATTTATTGAAGAGCATCTCTCTGGAAGCAATCAAGTAGAGATAAGTTCTGGTAAAACAAATTATGAGATCGCCAAGCGGATTGAGAAGTATGCCATTAATAATGAAGATATTGATAAGGCAGCATTTTATTATCGAATGTCAGCCATAGAAGGGTTCTCTCCAGCTCAACTTTTACTAGCGAGAGTGTATCAAACCGGACACGGTGTGCCACATAACGATAAGTTAGCCGATTATTGGCTGGATTGCGTTAAAGGAAAAGCAGTCTAACAACTATTACGTTTTTATAATTGTTTCGAGGATATTCTTATTTAACTAAAAACCGGCCGCAGTGGAGACTCAGGGATTGAGTATTCCTCTGGATATTTCACCGAGACAAAATACAGCCCTTGTGCTCGAGCTGTTATACCTGCAACGGTTCTTTGTTTTGCTTCCAGCACCTCTTTTGACCAACCAATCTCCTTCTCGCCTTCACCAATTTTAAGTAATACCCCAGCAATATTGCGCACCATATGATGTAAGAAAGCATTGGCTTGAATATCTATATAGATAAAGTCACCTTCAGAGCTAACATCAACAAAATGTATATTACGGTTAGGATGAGCAGCCTGACACCCTGCCGCCCGAAAACTGGAAAAATCATGTTCACCAACCAAAGACTGCGCAGCCTGGTGCATCGCTTTTACGTTTAGCTTTCGACAACTCCAAGAAACCCTATTGCGCAGAATCGCAGGTCTAACCATCGATTGATAAATCACATAGCGATAACGGCGTGATAGCGCAGAAAAACGCGCACTAAAATCATCTTTTACCGGTTTTACCCAGCTAACACCAATATCGCGCGGTAAATTAGTATTGCAACCAAGAATCCATTGGCGTTCATCTCTCACTGCATCTGTTTCAAAATGGATAACTTGACCAAAGCCATGTACTCCTGCATCAGTTCTACCAGAACATGTTATCGCAACAGGTGAATTTGCCACCTTGGAAAACGCTGCTTCAACCTCGCTCTGCACAGTACGGCAACCGCTCTTTTGGGTTTGCCAACCGTGAAAATCGGTTCCATCATATTCTACACATGCTGCAAGTTTCATTATTATACTCAGTTATTTGATAGGGGGATTATAGAATATTTTTTAAGTTTAAGAATCAAAGCATTTATCAAAATGCGCATAACCATCTTAAGAAGTGTAGTTATTCAATAATTAATTCCACTTTTCTTTTATCGTGTTTGGCAGAAAACAACTGTGTTGGGCCTGTTTTTTCTGACGATGTTACCTTTTCAAACATAGGTGATACTAAGTCAGCAATAGCGTGCCCAAAGTGCGGCAAACTGATGACTAAATATAAAATGGATAGCAAAGTTAAAAACCACTTAGACGTTTGTCATTCATGCGATGAAGCTTGGCTTGATGGTGGTGAATGGGAGCTTCTGAAAAATTTGAACTTATCATTTTCTTTGCCAAAGGTATTTACAGAAAGCTGGCAACGTAAAATAAATAAAGAGTCTTGTGCCGAGAAAAGGCGCTCAATATTAAAAAGCACTATCGGTGAAACAGACTCAATAAAAGTAGATAAATTTAAAGTGGTGTTAGATGCCTCAAATTTTAAAGAAAATATCCTAGTTTATCTGGCAAGTGATTAGCAGGTTAAACGGGGCTGATTATTTATTTCAGCCCCCAGCACCTATGAGGTTTTAAATTTTTGGACTATGTCTGTGATGCGATTAGCCGTTTCAGTTAAGGACTTTCCTGCATAAACAGCTTGATTGGCACTTTCACTGGTTTTTTTAGTTATATCGGTGATATTCACTATATTACGGTTTATCTCTTCGGATACTGCTGATTGTTCTTCAGATGCTGTTGCGATCTGGAAGTTCATATCCTTGATTGAAGATATTGCGCCTTGGATTACTTTTAAAATATCTGATGCAATATGCGATCTTTCTACACTTTTTTGTGCTTGCTCTTTACCAGTTTCCATTGCATTTACAGCCTGCTCTGCTGTTTGCTGCAAACGCTCTACAATTGTTTTAATCTCTTCAGTTGATTCTTGCGAACGTTGCGCTAGAGTTCGCACCTCGTCAGCAACAACAGCAAATCCACGCCCCTGCTCTCCGGCACGCGCTGCTTCAATCGCCGCGTTAAGGGCAAGCAAATTGGTTTGTTCTGCTATCTCACGAATTACACTCAGAACCGTACCGATGTTCTCACTCTCCTTACTTAGCTCACCAATTACAGTTGCTGCATCGTTTACATTTTGCGCCAGTATAGAAATCTCTGACTGATTCTCAGAAACAACATCATTTCCTTGATGTGCCTGGGCATCAGCATCCTCAGCTGCAACTGCAGCAGCACTTGCGTTTGAAGCTACATCTGCAACAGTGGCTGTCATCTCATTCATTGCAATAGAGACTTTTTCTGATTCTTGCAGTTGATCTGCAACTATACTATTTACCGTAGCTGATACACCATCTAAAGTTCCTGATGCATTATTTAGATCTGAAGTTATGCCGCTAATCTGGTTGATAGCATCACTAAATTCACTCATCATACTGTTAAAAGATTTAGCCATCATTGCTATTTCACGTGGTGCATCTTCATCAGCTTGTACAGTTATATCTAAATCTTTTGCTGCTTTAGACATAAGATCAGCAAAAACTTGTATTGGTCTAGTTATCGATTTCATGACAAGAGTTATGGACACAATCACTAAAATGGTCAGTACCAAGCCAATTATTATCATTATGTTAGCTAGTTTTTCTTCTTCTGATTCAACTACTTTTTCTGTTTTTTTATGCAGCTTTTTAAACTGTTCTTCGCCTTTTTTAATCAAAGAATTAAGTTTGCCATAAGCTCCACTATTAGTTGTCAGCCCTAACTCACTACTAGCTTGGGTTAAAGTCTTAAAGTCTTGATCATACTTTTTCATAGATTCAGAGATCTGCTGCCTTGACTCTTCCGACATGTATTCATTTTTTAAATCTTTATTGAATATTGCAAAATCCTCATTGAACTTTTCGATATATTTATCATCGAAGCGCAACATATAATCTTTTTCTCTGCGCCTTAACATCAGCATATCTTTAGCTAACTTATCATTAAATTGCTGAAATATTTTTTCTTCTGCTTGATGAACCGCTTCACGTAGGTTTCCGTATAAACCGCTTTTTGAATCTAAACCAATTTTTTTCTGGATTTTTACAACTGATAAAAAGTCTTCTTTATAATCATCTAAAATATCTATAACTTCATCTGCTGTCTCATGATCTAATTCATGATCCTCCAGATCTTCCACAAGATCTTTTGATTGTTCAATCATTAACTCATGGTTTTTGTTAAATTTTTCAACATACTCAATTTTTTTTGTGGTAAGAAACTCTTTTTCATTTTTGCGCAACATTAACATATCAGATTCAATCGTTAACAGTTGGACTCGAATATTTTCCAGTGATCCAATCTTTTCACGACTTATGCGCTGTAATGCCAATAAAAGTAAAATTCCAACTATTGTTATGACGGCTACTAAACCAATTTGCTGTTTGATTGATGCTTTTATCATGGTGAAAATCTCAAAGTTAAACTTAAATCCAAGCTATATAAAAAAATTAATACTCAATATATAAGTATAGGTCTTTTAAAAACAAATTCTCTTATTACACCAAATTTTATCTATGGTTTGGGTACTTAATGAAAACTAGAATATAAGGCTCTTCAAAAGAACTTATAAATAACCGCATTTTAAGCGCATAAACAGATGTATTTTTATTAGAATAGTTAGCGTTATCTCATTAGAGCACTACTGATTACTGTATAAGAATTGGATTTTAATTTGAGAAGATAAAAATCAAAAATCCAACTACCACCATGGCGCTTATGAATACAGTTAATCCATTGAAAATAACATCAGCAGTTTGATCTTTCTCTTCTGAGATTATCTGTTGTTGCAGGTTATTTTTTGGCTTTGTTTTTTCCTGAACTGGCTGAGAATAGATAGCTTCTTCTTCAAGTTGCTTATCCATTTTATCGATTAACTCTAAAGCACGTTGTTTTTGAGTAAAGCGAACTAACAGATCTATATTAGGTGTTCCACAGCCGCAACACGTGGACTTACTATAAGTTTTACTTGGAACAAAGCGAGGATATATACCATCCTCATCCAGGACTGACTCAATAAGAGTTGCTTCCTGCCTGTTATTACAGGTTCTTAATAAAACAAATTCATCTAATTCAGTCATCCAATACACTTCCACCGTTGATTTTTTTTATAACCATTAATATAAACATTATGATTACACCTATAGCACCACTGATGATACAAAATAGATGAAGAGATGTTAATGATATTTGTGATACTAGTGTGTTTTCTGTTGAAAATGGATAAAAAGGCTGAATATCTGAGTGCATGATGCTATCAAGAATAACATGACTGTAAGTTCCAATTATGGAGCTTAACAACGCCGTTTTCTAGGTGATTTTAGCACCTACCAAAAACGTACTATCTCTGGAAATCTCTGGAGTTTTATTCCAAAATTTTAAAAACCATTCACAGATAGGTTTACCAAGGGTAGTCGATATTAATGCCAATAATATTGCCCCTGCATATGTATGGGTAAACCCGTGCAGATGTCCTTTACCAAGCAAAATCACCAATACTGGCTGTATATCAATTAATCCTTGTGAAAATGCAAATATTGTTAAGCTAAACCTTTCTTGCAAAACTGATTTAATTAAAACACCTGGACCAAGATGAAATGGTGTTATTGGCATTTATATCCCCATTATTCATAACTATTTTTTTGACCGTATTTTAAGGCCTAGGTTTACATTTATTTATATTATGCACTTATGATTTGGATCTGGGTTGCACTTATTACTTGAAAGCGCAATTTACAGATTTTTTATCTTTATTAAAAATGACGTTTAATATTAAGGTCTTCCCTTATCTTATCTACTTCAAGACCTTTTATAGTTGGGACTATATTGTCGAAAATTGCGTGAAATCCATAGCCACCATTAATCATTTCATCTATTGCTTCTGCCTTATACCAGTCTTGCACTACTATTCTATAACTGGCGATTACAGCACCGGTTCTGTCCGAACCATGCCAGCAGTGAACAAGTATTTTTCCTTTGGCTGTAGTTATTATTTTTAAGGCTTGAATAATCTCATCCTGTGAGATATCTCCCGCACTTGTTCTTATATGATGTAATTTTAAAGAGGTACCTTTAGCCTCATCATCATCTGTATGAATTGACCTAAGATTCAATACATCGGTAATATTCAATTGTTGCAATAACGGCATATCATCTGTATCTGGCTGTGATGATCGAAAAACTTTACCATCTATTTGATGCCAGTTTTCTAAGTCTGCTGCAATTATTGGCTGCGCCCATTTTGCAGGCCTTACGCGAGGTATCTCTGCCTGTGCAAATGCTGAGATAAGAATAGTTAATAAAATGATCTTTTTCATTTAGAGTGCTTCATATCGTGGGCAAAAATATAATATACAAAAAAAGCTATGGCAGTTAGGCATACTCACTAACACCTTTTTGAGCGCTCATGACCCACATAGCACTTACTTATTAAAACAATGGCCTGAAAAGTCCGCTATTTTAACCTTAACCAGATCATTGGTGAAAATATTATTTTACGTTACTCATATTCCCAGCAACAACAAATTTACCATCTTTATTTACATCGATACGAATAATATCAACTGTTGCTTTTAATGAGTGCAATTGTTTTGCATTTGGCAATACTTCAATTTCAATCTGTTGCCCAACTTTTAGATTATGAGTAGTATTAAACATAATTCCAGTGGCACTCAGATCTTCTGTTTCACCATCGTGTTTTTCACTTGATCCTGGGGCGGTATATTTAATTTTGGCCTCTACCATCATCCTGAAAAAATCACGTTTTTCATTATATCCTTTGTCGTTTATAGCCATTACAACTCCGCATAAGTTTTATTAATAAGTTAATTTAGTACTGTTTTGCCTTCTCTTTGCTCGCGCAAAGATTGAGCTTGTCTCCACAACACGTGCTGGACCAAAAGTTCACGATCTGAGTCACGCACATGAATAAAGCATATCGCAACTTCGTAACCTGCTCTATTATCTCCCCTCTTACCACAGCGAATCACTTTACCTAGTGTTCTTAATCCAGCATGTGATGGTAAAAGTCCAAGTTTAATCTCTAATACCGCACCTACAGATATTTCTACATATGAATCAAATGACATTCCACCTGCGCCTAAATTCACTCTACGCCACAAATGTTCATCTGAGCCCATATTTTGAATCAATAACACCTTGGCAACCATATCCATTTTTTTATCGATAAGTGCTAAGTATTGTGCAACTTGAGGTGAGGTACGCTCAACAGATCGTTTTAAAATAACCATCTCTTGTTTTAGTTCAGCAAAATCAGATGATAAAGAAAATGCATTTGGTAATGGTGTACGCAAACGATCAAGGGTCAATTGAACCTCTTCTTCAGGTACTAATCTATATTTCAACATCACATGATCATCTATACGAAAATACTTTCGTTTTTCATCACTCATGTGATCTTCAAGTGGGGTATCATCAAACTCACCCATTAACCATCTCCTTGGCGGGATCTATCATATATATTATTGTTAGTTAATCGTAAGCTAAAATCAAGCTACGTACACCGGTATTTTTAGTATAAACTATCTTTTTGCAAATTCACTCACAGGCTATTGTAAAATATTGAGATTGGCTTGCTTTAATCTAATTTATGGTTTTATTAAATACGGACTAGAACTGGTCATCATCAAGTTCAATATCCCTTCCCTTGACTACAGTTATCTCCACCCTGCGATTAAGCGCTCTTCCTTCTGGTGATTCATTATTTGCCAAAGGATCGTTACCCCCCATCCCTTGAACAGTCATCCGTTTTTCTTCTATTACACCCTCTTGCAAGAGTTTATGCACCACTGAAACTGCTCTAGCTGAAGATAGATCCCAATTGGAGCGGAACTTATTACCCCTGACAGGAATATTATCGGTATGACCTGCTACTACTATTCTCCCCTCAACCGTCTCAAGTACTCGTGCAACTTTGGCTAAAACAAATCCAAATGGTTCTTGAATTTTATCTGTTCCTTGTGCAAATGAGCCTTTTTCTTGAATTCTTATTATGATTTTTCGACCTTCACGAATTATATCGATAAGACCTTCATCCATCTCATCTTCCATCTCTTCTTGAATCATCTCGGCATCAAGTTCCGCTGATTCTTCAGCTGACTGTTCTATTAATTCGGCAATATACTTCTGTTTGGCTGTTGTCCCTTCCAGTCCTTCTGCCATAGAAGTACCAACTGTTCCAGCATTTTTCCCATCTTCATTTTTTTCACCTAATGCCGCAGCGGCACCCTGCCCCGCACCAGTATCACCCTGAGGCTTCCCTTCTTTCTCTACATCAAGCCAACGTTGCATGGTTGGCGCGGTTGCCTGAGTTGCGATAGTTAGTGGAGAGCTACTTGGTTTTCCTGGGGAAAATTCACGGGCTACGAAACTTGTTCCCATTGGCGATTCTTTGGCGAATACTTCTCTTTGAACACCAAAAGCCTCACGCATGGAACCTGCAACCTGTTTATATTTTTGCAAATCCATCTCAGAGAATGCAAGAAGCAGTACGAAGAAGCACATCAAAAGTGACATTAAATCAGCGAATGTCGCCATCCAAGCTGGAGAGCCTCCGCCGCCTCCGCCTCCGCCTTCTTCTTCATCCATCGGCTTTACCTACGTTTTTATTCGGCAATTGTATCTTAATCACCGCCTTCCTCTGAAAATTCAGCTTTTAACTTTGCTGGAAGGTAGGTTTTAAGCAGTTCTTCGATCACTCTTGGATTTAGACCTTCTTGAATTGAAATAAGTCCTTGAAGAATTAAAGTTCTATTAACTTTCTCTTCGCCATTTCTCATATCCAATTTCTTTGCAACAGGAAGTGCAAGTACATTTGCGATAAAAGCTCCGTAAAGAGTGGTCAATAGTGCAACAGCCATCGCAGGTCCAATCGCTTTTGGATCATCCATGTTTGATAACATCTGTACCAAACCAATCAGAGTTCCAATCATGCCCATCGCAGGAGCTACATCACCAACATCGTTAAAAACATCAGATCCAACAAAATTCTGGGCATATATAATATTGCTGTCCTGGCTGAGAACTTTTTGCACGAAGTCTGGCTCGTGACCATCAGCTACAAGCTGAATCCCTTTTTTCATATATTCGTTTTCTGATTCAAATCCCTCAAGCGCTAAAAGCCCCTCTTTTCTTGCGAGATTTGCTAGTTCCACTAAGGATTTAATCAGCTCTACAGGGTCATCACTTTTGAACTTAACTGCCCGAATTGCAGTTTTAAAGGCTCCTATAAACTGCCCCATGCTGTATTTAGCCATTACAGCAAATGCTGTACCACCTGCAACAACCAGTATTGAAGGGATATTGATAAATACGCCAATACTTCCACCAAGGATAATAGATGACAGTACAATACCTGTTGCCCCTATTAATCCTATCAGCGTTGCTAAATCCATTTATTCTTCCTAGTTTTTTCTAACTATAATTACTAACTACAATCTACATTATTTATATATCGGCTGTTTGCCAATTTTCTTTTGCTAATTTTTATTAATGTGAGGGGTTTTTCACCACCTAGCAATAACTCATTCTTTTATGATAACAGTCGTTATGCATCTGGCAACAAGAGATCTTCAGCTGGTACTGGCTTGCCAAAGTAAAAACCTTGTATCCTATTACAACCTTGGCTTAATAGAAATTCAAGCTGTGATTCAACCTCAACACCTTCAGCAATCACCTCTAATTTAAGGCTTCTAGCCAATGCGATAATGGTCTTGGCTATGGTTCCATCATCCAAATCTGTCGATATATCTTTTACGAACGAACGATCAATTTTCAGCTCATTAATTGGCAGTTTACGCAGATAACTTAGAGAAGAATACCCGGTTCCAAAGTCATCAATAGATATACAGAATCCCATATCTCTAAACTGTTCAAGCTTTTCAATAATTCCACTGTCATTATCAAGAAGTAAGCTTTCAGTTATTTCTAACACAATTTTTTCTGGGTTAGCTTTAGTCTCTTCAATTATGTTTTTAACTCTACATACAAAATCATCTTGAGAAAACTGTATTGCAGAAAGATTAACCGATAGATCAATCAGTTTTTTGCCTTGCTGCACCCACTTTTGTTGTTGCTCACAGGTTGTTCTTATCACCCACTCACCAACATCTATAATCATTCCGGTTTCTTCAAGTACTGGAATAAAATGGAATGGGGCTACCATTCCGCGCTCTTCAGTAACCCATCTTATTAACGCCTCAGCTCCAATAATTTCACCGGTATGCCCATCAACTTGAGGCTGATAGAAAAGGACGAATTCATTTCTGCCCAGCGCCTTACGCAAGTCATTTTCTATATGTAATTTTTCTATTGATGATGAGTTCATTTTTTGCTCAAAATAGCTAAAACGATTTCCACCTTGCTGCTTAGCGTGCAGAAGTGCACTGCTTGAATTCCTAATAAGTTGGTCTACATCTAAACCATCATCTGGGAATATTGAGATTCCTGTACTTCCTGTTATGTAGATCTCATGGCCATCAATTATACATTGCTTTGCTAACTTTTCGATAATTCTTGTTGCTACTTTACCTGCAATATCACTATTTGGCACTTGAGACAACATGATTGTGAAATCATCACCAGATAACCTTGATACTGACGAATCATCACTTACTGAGGTTCTGGCTACAAAATCAGATCCTCTTACTGCATCGTCAATCCTATCAGCAACTATTTTTAGAAGTTTATCACCCACCTTGTTTCCAAGTGTGTCGTTTATTCTTTTAAATCTATCAACATTAACCGATAACACCGCTACATTTAACTTATGGCGCTCAGCTAAAGTCATAGCTCCTAGCAATCTCTCTTTAAACAAACGTGAGTTTGCGAGGCCTGTTAGTACATCGTGAAATGCTAAAAATACAATCTTTTCTTCTTGTTTCTTTTGTTCAGTAATATCCTGGAATACTCCAGCAATACCTATAGTATTATCTGCAATCCCTTTCTTTGGTTCTCCATGACATGCGACGTATTTCATATCATCTTCATGTGCATCCAATCTAAACTGAACATCAACAGTATCGCCACTATCTAGACAGTCATTTATTGATTGGAGCACCTGCTCACGATCATCCCCATGTATTTTATTTATCAAATGTTGCAACTTGGAGAGCTTTTCAGGCTCATCAATTTCAAATACCCTTAACGTCTCTTTGGAGCAATTAAATACATCTCTTTCTAGCTCCCAGCTGCCAACCTTTGCAATCGTTTGCGCATACTCAAGCTTCTCCTGATTTAAAATCAGCTCTCTTTGTAAACCACTAGCTCTAACTAGATATTTGACACGATAACCTAACAGCCCCCAGTTTACCGGTTTAGATATAAAGTCAGTTGCTCCGACCTTATAGGCCTCGTCTATAGAGCCAAGGTCATCACATCCTGTAACAAGGAGAATTGGGACATTCTTACCATTATGATTTTCACGAATCTTTTTACACAGGGTAAAGCCATCTATATCTGGCATCATCACATCAAGCATAATCAAATCTGGAGTTTCCACTTCAAACAAGTCTAGAAGCTGCTCTCCGTTTTCTGCTTCTAAAACATGGAATCCTGACCGCTCTAACGATTCCCTAATAAGAAGGCGCATTCCAACATCATCATCAGCAAATAATATTTTTGCACCATTTGTCATTTATTTTTATTCCTGAATATTGCTTAATTCTATGTTAAGAGCTTCCACTACAATTTTGTACTCTTTTGCAACCAAATCAGGGCGCTCGCCAAGCTCACTCATTTGATCATCACGGGCAAATTTTTCTAATTCAGCACACAAACCTGCAAGCCTCTTCGCGCCAACATTTGCACTACTGGATTTTAATGAGTGAGATGCCTGTAATAGTTCCTCTGCACTCTTTTCTGCAGAAGATTGCGATATCACTTCAACTAATGGAGAGGATGTATCAATATATGTATCAATAACTCTTTTTAATAAACTTGGCGCCCCTGATTGTTCCAGAGATCTAATCACATCTAAAGCTTCATTATCTAATACTGTTTCCAGCGATCTACCTTGCATTTTTTACCCTCTTATTATTTATACTTCCCCAATACTACCTCTTAATTAATATAGTAGGCGATATTGAGTTTTTTTCCTGTTATTAAGCTGAGTAATATCTATTTTATGAACTCTTACTCAGACTGACTGATCTTTTCAGAAAAATGTTTCATATTTTATATATAAAAAAAACCAGCAACTGGGGGTTGCTGGTTATAAATTACGTATATTAGGAGGAAATACTCACTTTCCGAAATCAATTATCTCTTTATTTTTAGCCCTAGTCGTTGACGCATACTGCAAACCTGAGGTGAACTACAGCACATATTTCATACGCGCTACTTATTCACTTGCTATTTCGAACATTTTTTCTAATATATTTTTAAAAATTTGTTCGAGCTGCTCACCTGAACCATAAGACTCTTCCATCTCTTCTCTATTTTTTTGCAACAGTCCCATTAAATAGCATTCTTTATCTACACCAACATCCAAAGAGAGTAATTCGGCATCCATCTCGCGAATCAAACCTTCCATTATATTGTTATTACCCTCTTTGATCTCATTGAAAAGTGATTGTGCCTTTTGTAGAGATCCCCTTGTATCCTCGATTGCTTTTTTAATAGCTATTCTCTTTTGCTTACGCGATTTTTCGTTCTCTATGGCCCTTATTCTTGCATCAGCACCTTTTAATAAATGAGGTAAGTTATCTTTAATGCGACCATGAGATGCCTGGTTATCTATTGGCATATTTTTAACCAGCATGGTTATATTTTCAAAGTTAGTGAATGTTCTTTGACCTGAATCAAAAAATCGCCCCTTTGTATGTACCCTGCGCATCAGCTCCTCTTCAAGAGGCTTGCTCTCACCTACACTGCTAAAGTTAAACTCATCACTCTTACTTCTTATCTGCAGCGCACAATGCAGCCCAAATTCATTAGTAGCCTTAAATAGTTCTTTTGCTATATCAGAGAAATCTTCACAATCAATGCAATTATCCAAAAATCTAATGATTACTCCTGAGTTTCCAACACCAGTCATGGCCTCCATTGCGGCACTACAGGCGTTTGAATACCCCTCCTCGAGTTCATCAATCATAACTGCTTTTTCAAATGCAACTTTAATCTTCGCTAGTAATTCAACCCCCTCAAATGGCTTTGTTACATAATCATCACCACCAATTTGATAACCTTTTAACTTTTCTTCTAACGAATCTTTAGCAGATACAAAAATCACTGGTACATGAATATGATTGGACTTTCCCCTTATCCATTCGCAAACTTCATAACCATCCATCTCTGGCATTGCTATATCAAGCAACACAATATCAGGGTGATATTCATTGAAGATATCGATTGCAGCATTGCCGCTTGCAACACTTTTAACTACATAATCATCTTCCAATAATTCATACATTATGGTGACATTTGTTTTTTCGTCATCTACCACTAATATCTTCTTATCTGTCATTTTTCACCTCTACTAAAACTTCCGCGATGCATCTTCATAAAAAGCTCATTTTATATTTTTCAACTTCAGTATTATTCAGCATCTGCAAACAACGGCAATACAATCGACAATTTTGCCCCTGAAGGTTCAATATTTTCTGCCTTAATTATCCCGTTATGCGCCCTTATAATCTCTCGTGAAACAGCAAGACCTAACCCTGTCCCCTTAACTATACTCTTATTTGTTCTCTGGCTCTGAGTAAACTTATTAAATATGTTATCCAATTCATCTTCAGGTATTCCAACACCTTGGTCAGAAATGTTCATCTTAATCGCAGGGACAGACTCACCATCTCTATCTAAAGTAGACTCTTCAAAAGATATTATAACTTCATCCCCTTCGTGGCTAAATTTAATAGCATTTGAAACTAAGTTAGTCATTACCTGCATTATTCTATTTAGATCAAAGCTTGCAGTTGTCATAATATCTGGCTTATCAACAGTTATGGCAACAGATTTATCTTCAGCAAAACTTGAAATTTCTAAACAAATAATTTGAGCAGTCTGATAAAGACACCCTGTAGAAAAATGATACTCCATTTTTCCTGATTCCATTTTGGCAAAATCAAGTACATCATTTAACAATACCAAAAGGCGCTTACCGCTCTGTCCGATTAGAGTAAAATATTCTAATAATTTATCTTTCTCAGCACTCTCAATTTTCATTATGCCTAAATCTGCAAAACTTAAGATGCCGTGTAGTGGTGTTCTTATCTCATGAGACATATTTGCAAGAAACTCAGATTTTGATTTGCTTGCCTGTTCAGCTTTCTCACGAGCAACAACTAAATCTTTAATTTGATCTTGCACCATCTCCTCAAGATGATCTCGGTATTTTATCAGCTGGCATTCTGCTTCTTTTCTAACAGAAATATCTCTAATTATTCCTTCAACTCCAACTTTATTTCCATCTCCATCATATAAGTAGAGTGCGTTTATACTGGTAGTTACCACTTCATTATTTTTCTTTTTAAGCTGCACTTCTTGGTCGGTAACTTTGCTTTCAAGATCCATTTTGTCAAAAAAAGCGTTTTTTTCTGACTCACTCACAAATTGTTCTTTGATATCTTTACCCAATATATCTTCAATATCATTCAGGCCAAGCAACCCAACTGCACCTTGAGAAACATTTTTAATTTTCCCACCTGTATCTATGCGGAAAAAACAATCCTCCATATTCTCAAAGATATTGAACATTGTTTGTTCACTGCTTCTAATCTCCTCCTCAACCTGATGGATATAACTAACATCGTGAGCAATAATCTGTGCTCCACTAATGCTTTCATCCGTTGCATACATTGGTTGTATATTCAGCACCACCCAGCGCTGTCCAACAGGAAGTGCCATAACACCTTCAAATTTAACTCCCTCTCCACTCTCTATCACTGCTGCTAATTGTGCAGAAAGAGTTTCATATCCATTACAGGACATTATCTCTTTAATTGTATTATTAATTAATTCTTCTCGACTAATGTCAAAAAACTCTCCTGCTGTATTATTAGCTAGAACGATTTTCTCTTCTTTATTCACACATAGGATTGCTGACCCAGCATTTTCAATTATTCTACGATATTTTCCTTCACTATCTCTTAATGCTGACTCTATTTTGTATTGAAATGTGAGGTCTTCCCCAACAGTTATAATATTGCTAACACCATGTTCATCCATAATGGGAACGTAATTCAAACGACAAATTACATCACCACCTTGTTTGTTAATAAATTCAAAATAATCAAGCTCACCATCAATGCCTCCGACAATTTGATCAATTAACTCTTGAGGTTTAATATTGAGATTATCCTTGCTTAACAGGTAAAAGAAGTTCTTTCCTATCACTTCATCCCTGCTATAACCAAATGTTTTCTCTGCTGCTTTATTCCAATCAACAATCAATAAATCAAGATCAAGTTCAGCATGTATTAATGGCGAACATTCGATATAAAGTTTTAATCTTTTATAAGACTCTTGAATGTCTACTTCAGCTTTTTGTCTTTGTTCAACCTCTTTACAAAGTTGAGCGTTAGCATTAATTAATTTTCTTTCGATCTTGCCTATAGTTATCCAAAAAAAACCTATCAATAATATACCAACTATCGTCATTAAGAAGATCTCAAACAAGTGTTCTTCAAATTCATTTTTTGCAAAACTCATATCAAAAACAAGATGAAAAATTAGCATTATAAATATTGATAGTGACAAAGGTATAAGAATTTTATATCTGAACTTATACATTGCATCTATGTTTGAATTATTTACATGATAGATACCAACAAGAAATGATGTAAAGAATAACACCAAACAAATAACGGTTATATTGAGTAAGCTTTGCTGTGTTATTGTTAAGCGCACATCTGCTTTATTACTGCATACAGTAATGTTCCAATTTTCGACATTTTTTACCCCTGAAAAAATCAAAGGGGTTTTATCACAAACTATATCTTCATCTTGACTTATAGATTCTGATTTTTTCCTACCGAACTGCTGCTCATTCTCCTTAGCTGAAAATGAGCGAACCTTCACTTTATTGATGCTTTTGAATAGATGATCTTGATTGCTAGATGAAAATACCACCCCGTTTTCAGAAACTAATAATGCTAAAGACCCTGAGCCTATTTGTGATATCTGTTTATCAATATGATCTACTGATAATTTAATTGCTACTACGCCTATTGCCTTTTCGCTTTCATCTAATTTATAAACTGGATAACTTACATAAATACCCCTTTTTTTTGTAACAACACCCAAAGCCAAATACACGTATGGTTTCCCATTTATGGCTTGTGTAAAATATGGGCGAAAGGCAAAACTTTTACCATATAGAGTATTTTGCCCATCAAAAGTTGAACTACCAATCACAAGCCCACTTTCATCCATCACATAAGCAATTGATGCACCGAACGAATGTTTAATAGTTTCAAAGGTGGAAATATCTTTAGACGCTTGCTCAAGAGGGTGTTCTTTTCTTTTTATAGTGGATAACACCATATTATCTTTCACTAAAGAGTGCATAGCATCTAACATCAGTGTAATTTTACTATCGATGCCTGACACTGTTTTATGTAACTTCTTTTCCTGCTCTAGAGTGAAATTTTGAACCTTTATTATCTGACTTATATACTTCCCAGCTAAAAACATTACTGCAACAAACATCGCCCACAGCACGATGTAAGTCCACCACCTTCTTTTGAGACTAGCCAAAATCACAAGTTAATCAATCCGTCATTTTATTATTAAGTCTAATAATAATTTTAGCTTATGATTCTTAGTTTCGCATAATATGTGCAATTATTTTTTTGTAGGGAATACAATTTCTATTTATAGTGTGGCGTTTTTATTCACCTTGTAAAAGCCAGCCATTTTCAGTTTTTATAAAGGTTTTTTTCTCTTCGTAGGTTATTGAGTCACCAAACTTAAAATCACCATATTTAATTTTTAAAGCGACAACATTCAAACCTGAACCGATCGAACCAACTATATCTTTTTGGAATTGTTTTTTTAGATCTTCTTCAATCTCTTCAATCCCTTTTTTAAATTCCAGCTCATACCTGATTTCTGCAATATACACTTTGCCGTCATCTTGCTGAAATCCATTTATCTTTTCAAAATTTACAAATTGAAATAGTTGAGAATCTGCTGTTTCTACAAAAGCATTGTGAATCTGCTGCTCCATTTCTGATTCACTCGGCTTATTACTACAGCCTGAAAATAATAAAACAATGACAAGGAACAATACTATTCTCATTTCAATCTCTCCTAAATTTAATTTAATAAACTTTCAAGTAGCTGTTTCAGTATCAATTATAAAAAACGCCGCAATAGCGGCGTTCTCTTAATCGGTTAATAAAACCAATTATTCAACCTCTAGAACTTTTACGTCAAAGTTTAAAGTTTTTCCAGCTAACGGATGGTTAAAGTCAATGATAACTTTCTCATCTTGAATTTCTTGAATTATACCGTTAAACACTTGTCCATCTTGCCCTTCACTTTGGATATTTGCACCAACCTCAAGACCTTCAGCAGGAATGTGTTCTTTTGCAACATCTACAACAGCATCATCAACAAACTCGCCATATGCATCTTCTGGAGCAACTTTTACTTCTTTACTATCACCAGCAACTAAACCTTCAAGTTCAGTTTCAAGTCCAGGTATAATTTGGCCAGCACCACATTCAAAGGCAAGGGGATCGGCCCCTACATTTGTATCAATTACTTCGCCATCTTCAAGTGTGAGTGTGTATTCAATAGATACCTTTTTACCCGCTGTAATATTCATAATTTACCTTATAATTTGCATAGATAGTTTGTGTGGAGCTGTGTTAAATGCATAACAATTATCCACAATATAAAATTAGGGGGTAGATTTTACACAATGATTCTTAACAAATACAGCAAATTAGCGATCTTTTACCTTACATATTAAATAAAAAAGGCCCTTACGGGCCCTTATAGAATATTTCAGCAAATGCTTTGTATTATTTTTTATCGTCTTTATCTTCTGGCTGTTTTGCTCTTTCTGCTAAAGAACCTGAAATCTTTCTAGATTTCTTTGTGCGTACTTTGGCACTGTATTGCTTACCTTTGCCTTTACGAGCTAAACCTTTCATCTTATCTTTTATCTCTTTTTGCGTCTCCATCGCTAGATCAATACCACTTTGAGCATTATTCATGACAAGGGAGCCAATCTCTTCAGCAAAACCTTTTTGAGCATCAAGAGCGCTTTTAACATCATTAACATCACCGGTTTCTTTTAAAAACTCAGCGCTATCTTCAATCGATAGTTTTAACATGTCCAATTGTTGCTTAGTAAGTCTTTCTCCATAACGGCAAACTGACTCAGTAATCTCATTGATACTTTGGAACTGGTCTGCTGAAGAACCTGTGGTCATCTGCATCATTTCCATTTGCTGTTTTACTAATCTTTCACGGTTTTTTGCCGTAATTTCATTGAATCTTGAGCACGTATCCAACGCTGCTGTGCCCATTTTTGAAAAATTCTCGATCATCTTCAAGAGATCTTTTTGCATAACCGTTCTCCTAACGCATCCATCTACACGCAGTTTCCTAAAAAGCTAATTTTATAGGTCTTTAGGGTATAAAATACAAACAAGATAGTATCAATAAATCCAGACTTTATCCATCAGCGCAAGATAATACATACCTACCAAATTACTTTTAATAAACCAGCCCACTTAGCCAAGAGATCCTACCTGGATAATAATTGAGCAAATGACCGAACCTGCTCCTCCTCTGCTAAACATTCAGTCCTTATCTTTTGCAGAGCCTTTGGTTCGATTAGGTCAAGAATAGCATGGCCATCTGCATTATCAAAACAAGAAGCATCAAAACCTGCTATTGCCCATTCTCTACTAAAAGCAACAACTTGAACTAATTCAGAGTAATCACCACTGTAATTTTCTACAGAATAGAATTCAGCAACAGTTACCGACTCAATCGGAAGCTGCCATTCTGCAAGGAGCATTCTGCCTGAGCTGTGGTGGTCACAACCTAAAGCTGTAGTCTCAATTTCCGAAAGACTGCTTCCTGGTTTTTCAATTTTAAGATTAAATACCGTCTTCATCTCATCAGGAAATATATGCACCAATAACAAAAGTCCAATATTATGCAAGAGGCCCGCAAGATACGCTGCATCAGCATTCTCTTTACTGCCAAGATGTTTTGCGATTTTACTTGCACAAAAAGATACCTGAACAGCAATGTACCAATATTCATCCAATTTAAATTCTGGGCATTTCTTAGTATCGAAACTATCAGCTAGAAGTATTGATGATGTAAGAACTTTTACTCTATTTAACCCTAGCCTAACTATTGCATCGTCGATGGAATGGATTGGGCGTTGACCAGCATAAAATGCAGAGTTTGCAGTTGATACTATTCTGGCAGTTAAACTTGGTTCTTTACTAATCATTCCCGAAATATCATCAATATCAGCAAGAGAATCATTGATGATATTTAAAATCTCATGCGCAATATAAGGTAACGATGGAAAAGTTTCAATTTTTAAAGATGCTGTCATAATTTTTCACTGTTAATTCATAATCAAGTTGAAGGTAGCTAGTAGCAGGTAGTATCCTCTTAAAAGAGTATAGTATGTAATTATAGACAAAACCTAAAAGCACACAGCAAAACATGTGGCATTATTATTTATCAATTATTAACAATACAAACATCTTTTTGACTTGTACTTGCAGCTATTAATTAGTAACCTAGATTCATTCTTACAAATTTTGACTTATCGGGAAAGATAAAGTCAAAGCGTCATAAAGACGTCTATAATAAATATATCTAATTGAAAATATGCCATCCTGCTTCACATCATTAGTTGGTAATCACGATTAGAATTCTGGAATTATCATACATAAAACGGTCGGACTTATGAGTGAACCTAGATTAATTAAAAAATACCCCAATCGTCGTTTATATGACACAGCCATTAGTAGTTATATTACCGTTGCTGATGTCAAAAAACTTGTCGTAGAAGACCTCAATTTTCAAGTGATTGATGCCAAATCAAAAGAAGATCTTACCAGGCAAATTCTGTTGCAGATTATTAGTGAAGAGGAAGATGGTGGATCGCCAATATTTAGTAGTGAGCTACTTTCTCAGATTATTCGCTCTTATGGCGGAAACATGCAGAACATGGTAACTAGCTATCTTGAGAAAAGCATGGATCTTTTTGCTGAACAGCAAAAGGCTCTTAGAGAGCAAACTCGCAGCTTAATCGATACCAACCCAATGCAATTTATGACACAGATGGCTGAGCGTAACCTTAAAGTGTGGCAAAAAATGAGTCCTACAGGCATTTTTAAACCTAGCTCTGACAAAGATGATCCTAAAGAATAACTCAATACTTTCTTACTAAAAAAGGGTGCTTATTTCGCACCCTTTTTTTACGCCATTTAAGCTGATACATATTTAAATATCACTAAATCAAGTTTTCTCAACCAATACCACGGCCATTGAGGCTATACCTTCTTTTCTTCCAGTAAATCCCAACTTTTCCGTAGTTGTTGCTTTCACCCCAACCTGGTCAATTTTAATCTCTAGATCGTTAGCAATATTTGCTCGCATCTGGTCTATATAAGGCAGCATCTTTGGGGCTTGAGCAATTAGGGTAGAATCGATGTTTCCAACTTTATAACCTTTATCGATAATAAACTGTCCGGCATGACGTAATAAAACTCTGCTATCAATATCTTCAAACTCTGAAGATGTATCTGGAAAATGTTTACCTATATCCCCTAGCGCTAAAGACCCTAATAAAGCATCACATATTGCATGCAATAATACATCACCGTCAGAGTGCGCCTCTAACCCTTTTTCATGGGGTATTTTTACCCCGCCAAGAATCACATGATCGCCATCGCAAAACTTATGCACATCGAACCCTTGGCCAATTCTCATTTGCATAGCTCCATTATTTTTTGGATTATCTCGTAATCATTCTGAGTAGTTATTTTGATATTTGATGCATCCCCAGCAACCATCAATGGAGCGAAGCCCGCAAGCTCCATGGCTGAAGCATCATCAGTGATTGCCACGCCACTCTGCCTTGCGTTTACCGTAGCATCATAGAGCTTACGCAGAGGAAACATCTGTGGAGTAAGCGCATGCCATAATTTGACGCGATCTACAGTAATCTCGACTCGGTTGTCGTTGCCTGCGCGTTTCATGGTATCCCTTACGTGATAACCTAATAAAGCGCCATCATCTGTCTTGCTACCATCTTCAATCAACTTGGCTATATCTGCAGAGGATACATTTGGACGCGCCGCATCATGTACCAGCACCCAGTCATTCTCATCACCAACTTCTAGTAGTTTTTTCAATGCATTTAGAACTGAATCATAGCGCTCTTTTCCGCCATCAACAGTATATAGTGGTTTATGGTGAGTAAATTCAAGGCCCGACCAATATGGGTCATCCTTCCCTAAAGCTACTACTGCACCATCAATTCCATAATGATCTAAGAGCACTGTTAGTGTTCTTTCAATAACGGTGGAATCACCAAGCTTAAGATACTGTTTTGGTACATCACTATCCATCCGCCTGCCAATTCCGGCTGCGGGTATAACTGCCCAAAACTTTGATTTTTTCTGTTTCATCTAGTCCTCATCAATTACTTGATAAAACTTTTCTCCCTCTCGCACCATCCCTAGATCTTGGCGCGCCCTCTCTTCAACTGCATCTAAACCTTTCTTCAGGTCAACCACTTCTGCTTCTAGAGCTTCATTTCTATCAAGCAGTTTTTTATTCACATTTTCCTGTTTTTCAATCTGCTGTTTGAGGAGTCTTACCTCTTCATAGCTACCATCACCTATCCAGATCCGGTATTGCAGGTGGAATAAAATGGCGACCAAAATCGCCAATACAATCTTCAATTTCATTATTGTTTTAACTTTATAATCGCATTGACTTAATTGCCGACCAAAAATATATGCATTATTAACTACTAATAGTTTAGCTTATTAATCAAATAAAGGTGTAGAAAGATAATCACCTGCCCCATTGACCATCTTATCTAATACTTAACCCTAGATAAAACCATCCCCGCATAGGCGGGGATGTAGATAATACAACTATCGATGAGATTCCCGCTTTAACGGGAATGACATTTTATATTGGTTACTTAAAGTTTTTTAGATTTGGAAATGCATTTCTACCAGCGTATACAGCATCACTACCTAGCTCTTCTTCAATTCTTAGAAGCTGATTGTATTTAGCAATACGGTCAGAACGGCTAAGTGAACCAGTTTTGATTTGAGTAGCTGTAGTTGCAACTGCGATATCAGCAATTGTGTAATCTTCTGTCTCGCCAGATCTGTGAGAAATAACTGCTGTGTAACCAGCTTTTTCTGCCATTTCAATCGCCGCTAGAGTTTCTGTAAGGGTACCGATTTGGTTAACCTTAATAAGAATAGAGTTACCGATATCTTTATCGATACCCTCTTGCAGGATCTTGGTATTAGTTACGAATAGA
Organism: Gammaproteobacteria bacterium; assembly: GCA_033852155.1. Classification (GTDB taxonomy): domain Bacteria; phylum Pseudomonadota; class Gammaproteobacteria; order QZLD01; family QZLD01; genus QZLE01. The sequence continues at coordinate 181,005 of JAWSVA010000009.1, forward strand.
TCATCACCAACTAACTGAACTTTTTTATTAAGCTTGTCAGAAAGTACTTTCCAACCATCCCAGTCACTCTCATCCATACCATCTTCGATAGAGATAATTGGGTATTTATCACACCATGTAGCCAGGTAATCAGTAAACTCAGTTGAATTGAATTTTTTACCTTCAGATTCGAAGTCATAAACTCCGTTCTTGTAGAATTCAGAACTTGCAGCATCAAGTGCAATGAAAATATCTTTACCTGCAACGTAACCTGCTTTTTCAATTGCTACTAAGATAGTTTCGATAGCTGCTTCATTTGAAGGAAGGTTTGGAGCAAATCCACCCTCATCACCAACAGCTGTATTCATTCCCATACCTTTAAGAACATCTTTCAGTGCGTGGAAGATCTCTGTGCCAGCACGAAGAGCTTCACTAAAGGTTTTCATACCAACAGGCATTACCATGAACTCTTGGATATCAACACTGTTATCAGCGTGAGCGCCACCGTTGATGATATTCATCATTGGTACTGGAAGTTGGAATTTACCTTTTGGATTTAGGTATCTAAATAGAGACACACCTTGGTCAGCAGCAGCAGCTTGCGCAGCAGCCATTGAAACAGCAAGAAGTGCATTTGCACCTAGACGACCTTTGTTCTCAGTTCCGTCTAGATCAATCATGATTTGGTCGATATCTTTTTGAGCTGTTACGTCTTTTCCAATAAGAGCTTTTTTGATCTCTGTGTTTACGTTTTTAACTGCTTTTTGAACGCCTTTACCAAGGTAACGCTTTTTATCGCCATCACGAAGCTCAACCGCTTCTCTTGAGCCTGTTGATGCACCAGATGGAACAGCTGCACGTCCCATAACTCCGCTCTCTAGAATAACATCAGCCTCTACTGTAGGGTTTCCACGAGAATCAAGGATCTCACGCGCTCTAATGTCTAAAATCTTTGTCATTTTTCCATCCCAGTTTTTGGTTAAGGTTGTTGGTAAAAGTTCTCTAAATTTTGTCATTCCCTAGAAAGCGGGAATCCATACTTATGGTCGAAAGGATCAAAGTCTTTGAAATTAATACTTCGGCTACGCTCAGTAAACTTAATTTCAAAGCTCACTGAGCGTAGCCGAAGTGTGAAATCAAAGTTATTAATCCTTATTTAATAAATCTGTTTCAGCGAAACCAGCTTGCTTCACTACTGTATCAATCTGTTTTAAGGTCTGCAGTAACTCTTTCATGCCGCCGATTGGCCACGAATTAGGGCCATCGCACAGAGCCTTTTCAGGATCTGGATGGGTCTCCATAAATAGACCAGAAATACCTGCTGCTACAGCTGCTCTTGCAAGCACAGGTACAAATTCACGCTGCCCGCCTGATACTGAACCTTGGCCAGATGGAAGCTGCACAGAGTGAGTTGCATCAAATACAACCGGGCAATCTGTGTTACGCATAACTGCTAGCGAGCGCATATCAGATACTAGGTTGTTGTAACCGAAAGATGCTCCCCTTTCACAAACAGTTATCTGTTGGTTTCCAGTTGAGCGTGCCTTATCTACTACGTTCTTCATATCCCAAGGAGACATAAACTGTCCCTTTTTGATATTTACCGGCTTTCCGGTTGCAGCTACATTTTGGATATAGGTTGTTTGGCGCGCAAGTAATGCTGGTGTTTGCAGCATGTCTACAACATCTGCAACTTCATCAAATGGTGAGTCTTCATGCACATCGGTAAGTACCGGAACGCCTATTTGCTCTCTTACCTTTTCTAGAATTCTTAAACCTTCTTCAATGCCTGGGCCGCGATAGCTGCCTATGGAAGAGCGATTGGCTTTATCAAAAGATGATTTATAGATGAACGGAATATCCAGCTCTATACAAATATCTTTCAATGCTGAAGCTGTTTCTAGCGCAAGTTTTTCTGTCTCAATCACACAAGGACCAGCAATCAGAAAAAATGGTTTATCCAGACCTATTTCAAATCCACATACATTCATCAACATCTAGCCTTCTTTATGTTTAACTGCTGCATTAACAAAACTGCTAAATAATGGGTGGCCACCATGAACTGTAGAGGTAAACTCCGGGTGAAACTGACAAGCAATAAACCAAGGGTGATCTTTATTCTCAACGATCTCAACCAGTGAGTTATCGATAGATTTACCTGAGAATGTAAGGCCTGCTTGCTCTAGTTTTTCCATATAGTTGTTGTTGAATTCATAACGATGTCTATGTCTTTCGACAATGATATCTTTGCCGTAAACTTCACGCACAAGTGAATCTTGAGCAAGACGACATTGCTGTCCGCCCAATCTCATAGTTCCACCCTTGTCTGATTTTTCTGTACGGAGTTCTACCGAACCATCTTCATTGGTCCATTCAGTAATTAGGCCTATAACAGGATCTTCAGCATTAGATTTAAATTCAGTACTGTGCGCTTTTTCAATTCCAGCAACGTTTCGAGCAAATTCAATTACTGCAACCTGCATACCAAGGCAAATCCCCAAATATGGAACCTTATTCTCACGCGCATATCTTACAGTTTGAATCTTACCTTCAACTCCACGCTCACCAAATCCACCAGGAACTAGGATTGCGTCAATATCTTCAAGGATCTCAGTACATCCATTCTCAATATCTTCAGAATCAATATACTTAATCTTCACTTTAGTTCTGGTATGCAAACCTGCGTGAATCAAAGCTTCCGATAGCGACTTGTATGATTCTGTAAGCTCAACATACTTGCCAACCATGCCGATGGTAACTGTGTGTTGCGGATGTTCTGCTGCGTAGACAACCTTCTCCCAACCAGTTAGATCCGGTTCTGGAACCTGCAAGCGCAGTTTTTCAACCACTATTTGGTCGAGCCCTTGAGCATGTAGAACCAATGGTAACTTATAGACATTATCTACATCAGGAGCAGAGATAACCGCGCGCATCTCAACATTGGTGAACAAAGCGATTTTTGATCTATGGTCTTCAGGAACAACCTCTTCAGAGCGGCAAACAAGGATGTCTGGCTGAATACCGATTGAGCGTAATTCCTTTACCGAGTGCTGAGTAGGTTTGGTTTTGATCTCACCAGCGGCTGCGATTCTAGGCACTAAGGTTAGATGTATAAATATCGCCTTATCACGCCCTAGTTCAGCTCCCATTTGACGGATAGCCTCAAGGAAAGGTAGTGACTCAATATCACCAACAGTTCCGCCAATCTCAACCATAGCAATATCAGCACCTTTTGCGCCTGCAACGATAGATTTTTTAATCTCATCGGTGATATGAGGAATAACCTGAACTGTTCCACCAAGATAGCCACCTGCACGCTCCTTGCTGATTACGTTTTGATAGATTCTGCCTGTGGTGTAGTTACTACTTTTTGAAGTTGTAACGCCGACGAATCTCTCATAATGTCCAAGATCAAGATCTGTCTCAGCACCGTCTTCGGTCACATAGACCTCACCATGCTGGAGTGGACTCATAGTCCCTGGATCTACATTGATATAAGGATCAAGCTTAATCATCGAAATCGACAATCCGCGAGCCTTTAAAATAGAAGCTAGTGAAGCTGCTGAGATCCCTTTACCTAAGGATGAAACAACACCGCCTGTAACGAAAATATACTGGGTCATATGAGACTCATAAAAAACTATATAGGTTAAAAAACGGGCACGAAAGTTAGCCCTCTGGATGGGCGTCAAAGATATCAAAAAAAGGGAGATTTAACAATCGAAAATTTGGGGGGATCTAATATTATTTATGCGTTTAAGCCTTGCATGCTTAAAGGTTCTGTGCACATTACCTTAATCTGTCTACAAAAATAACCAACTTACATCGCTCCAATATTTCAAGGTATTAGATAATATTTTTCTTGGATTTTTCAATGCTGCTCTATGAGCCTTAACAACCCGGAGCTCTAAATCAAGTTGATGCCCTTAGAATGCATCAGGATCGATGGCTTCAACACCATATTTACCTAATTCAGATTATGGAAAGTCCTTCAAATTAAACGCAGCTATTACTTGTGCACCAGATTTTATAGCTGCGACAAGCGCATTGGCATCAATAATTGCAGTAAATTTCATTAATATCCCACATCCAAATCTTGGACCTATACAACTATTCTATCTAAGGCTTTCTTTCGTTTATCATCAATATTATTTTTATAATTTTAAATGTCTTTAAATAGCACCCTACGGGAGTGGTGCCACGATTCTCGTGTAGGTAACACCTCGACAAAATCAATGAGGTCAATGTGCATTATTCTCATAAGAGCGAAAGATTTTTCGCCCCCTACACAAGTTTTCCATGATGATCTAGATTGAACAGTTTCTCTTGATAATAAGTAGCCACTAACTTACGAATCTGGTTTTTCGGTAGTAACCCAAAGAAAAATTTCACCACCAATTTCACGATAATTCGTTTCAAGGATGTTAAATCCAGTTGATTCTAAATGAGTGAATAGTGTTTCAGGGTGACCATGACTATAAAAAAGCTGTTCACCTAGAAACTCCTTATGACCAGAAAAGGTTTCTTTTCCTGTGTACTCTTTTGTTGCATAGGTAAATAATATTTTGCCGCCTGGTTGCAGCCAACGAAACATTTTTTCAAAGAGGTGCTGGTGCTTATCACGATCGACATGAAAAAGACTATAAGCGGCAATAATTGCATCAAACTGTTCTGGTTCAAATTCTACATCTAACATATCTGCATGAATTGCCACCATTTCAGGTACATAATGCTTGGCAAGTTCTATCATTTTTTCGGAGAAATCTACCCCGGTAACTTTCCAATTCCGCTCTACAAACATTTTGGAAAATGGTTCACCAGCACCGCAACCAAGATCTAATAATGAACCGTTTGTTTGGGTAAGTTGTGAGTAAAAATCATTGAAGATATCTGACATATCAAACAAGCCTCGATTGGCATCGTATGTCATAGCAAAACGGTCGTATGTTGCCTGTAATGAATTTTGCATATTTTCTGTATTACCTTTTGGTTGGTGGTGAACGCAGAGAACTCCAGCACGAACAGCTTTGTTTATACACCATACCTGACAAATATCCAAATCAACTAATATGAGACACTTTTGTCCCATTTGGCATTTTTTGAAAAAGCACATTTCTTTAATAATCAATAAATTACATTGGATTGCGAATTTTCCCTCCGGAGGGAAAATTCAGGTCATATGAATTCATCTCAAGAAATTTATAAATACGGTGTATTTTGAATTTTCCACACGTGTGGAAAATCTCAGTTTTTAATTAACTTATTGATAAACAAAGAAATCACAAAATAGAAAACTCACTAAAAACAATGTGGGCGGTGCAATGATATGGCTTGAGGTAAACGGTGCAATGCGCTCATTCCTAGCATGTTGGCACTCAACAGAGCTGGCATCAAGATTATCGAGTCGGTGACACTTCGGCTACGCTCTTTTTTTGTAAATTACCAAAGTCAAAGAGAGCTAAATCAACCCAACCAACTCATCTTCGTCAATGCATCTAATCCCTAGATCCTGCGCTTTGGTGAGTTTTGAACCTGCGCTTTCACCATAGACAACAAAGTCGGTTTTTTTGGATACGCTACCACTTACTTTGGCACCGAGTGCTTCGAGCTTCTCTTTGCACTCATTTCTGCCCATTGTAGAAAGAGTCCCTGTAAGCACTACGGTTTTGCCGGAAAATAAGTGGTCGAGATTTTGTTCTTTTTTCTCGATAATTGGCCAAGTAATTCCACTAGCTAGTAACCTTTGAATATTTTGCTGATTAAGCTCGTCGGCAAAAAACTTGATTATACTTTGCGCTACTATTGGGCCTACATCGCCAACTTCCAATAGTTTCTCTTCGGTTGCGGTTTGTAAATCATCAAGAGTAGTGAAATGCTGTGCTAGCTGCTTTGCTGTTTGCTGCCCTACCTGGGAGATTCCGAGTGCATAGATGAATTTTGGCAGGGTGGTGTCTTTGGATTTTTCTATCGCGGCGATGGTGTTGGCAGCTGATTTATCGCCCATTCTTTCCATTGCAGATAGTTGTTCTGCTTGTAGTTCATAGAGATCTGCGGGGATGGATATCATCTCTTTAGCAGCGAGTTGTTCAATTAGTTTGTCGCCTAGGCCATCGACATCCATGGCGTTGCGGCAAGCAAAATGGATTATTGCGCCAACTCTTTGTGCTGCACAGCGGATACCGCCAGTGCATTTTAGCGCGGCTTCGCCTTCTACTCTTTCTGCTATTGAATCACAAACTGGGCAGTTTTGCGGGAGCTTCCATGGCTGTGTATTTGCATCCCGTTTCTCTTTTACTACGGATACCACTTCGGGGATTACGTCCCCCGCCCTGCGCACGATTACGGTATCGCCTTCACGAACATCTTTACGATCTACTTCGCTTTGATTATGCAGTGTTGCGCGGCTGACGGTTACTCCGGCAATAAGAACTGGTTTTAGGTTTGCTACCGGGGTTATCACCCCTGTTCTGCCAACTGATGCCTCAATCGATTCTACTATTGTTATCTCTTCCTGCGCTGGAAGTTTGTGCGCAATTGCCCAACGTGGAGCACGCGATGTCATCCCTAGATCTTCACGGGCATGGATGTCATCGAGTTTGTAGACAACTCCATCGATTTCATAATCCAGGCCAGCTCTTTTCTCTATCATGTCGGCGCAATATTGTTTTAGCTCTTCCGCTCCAGTCACCTGTTTTACTGCTGAACTTGGTGAGAATCCCCAGCTGTTTATCTGCTGCAATATTTCCCAGTGGGAGTCTGATATATCTTCCGACATATCACCTAATCCAAATGGGAAGAATGTTAATGGCCTTGTTGCTGTAATTCTGGAATCAAGTTGGCGTAGACTTCCTGCTGCTGCATTACGCGGATTGGCAAAGAGGTTCTCTCCTGCTTCTACTCGAGTTTGATTGAGTTTTTCGAAGTCATCTTTGCGGATTACTACTTCACCACGCACTTCTACTACTGCTGGAATTTTGTCCCCTTCTAGCTTTAAAGGTACTGTATTTATGGTGCGGATGTTTTCGGTGATTCGCTCCCCCTTGCTGCCATCGCCTCGAGTTGCTCCTTCAACAAAGATCCCATTCTCATACCTTACTGAAACAGACAATCCATCTAGTTTTGGCTCTGCTACATACTTTACTTGTTCTCTTCCTAGCCCTTCGCGGATTTTACGATCGAAATCATCAACCCCTGTATCGTCAAAAACGTTATCCAAAGAGAGCATAGGAATTTTATGCTGTACTTGGCCAAACTCTTTGAGTGGTTCTGCACCGACACGTAGGGTTGGTGAATCTGAAGTTTGCAGTTCTGGGAATTGCTTTTCTAGCGCTTGCAGCTCGCGCATGAGGCGGTCGTATTCAGCATCGGGAACAGATGGATTATCGTCGATATAGTAGTTGCGATTATGCTGAGTTATCTCTTTGCGAAGTTGGTTGATGCGAGTTTGGGGGGGTGATATTTGAGTGGTCATCTTTTTTCCGTATTTTTTGTTTACCCTCGTTCGCCCTGAGCGTAGTCGAAGGGTAGGGAAATAAAATATAAAAACAACTGACTTCGACTACGCTCAGCCGACTTGTTTTTATAAGTTAGGTTACACCTTCGCTAACCCAACCTACATTTTATTCCAAATAGCTTAACTAGCAGCCAGCAAACTTCTCATCTGTTCTAACCATGCTGGTGTTACAGGTTTTTTATTTTGAGTAACCAGCTCTCCATCGATACTTTCTGCAAGTTCAACCGAGGTTTTAAACATGTTATTAAATGCTGATAGATTGTCTGTAACAGCTGGTAATTGCAAAAATACTGTTATCCCTGGGGTATCTGCCTGGTCCATTTTCTCTAGGTCAAATGTTCCTGGTTCTACCATATTTGCTACACCAAATAACGGGGTTGATACTCCACTTTTATCATTGGCCATGCGGTGGAATATCTTCATATCACCATATTCCAGACCTTGATTGATTAATGATTCTTTCAGCTGCTTGCCTGATATCATTTTGCCAGATGAGCATCTAACATAGAGCACAATCACTTGGTTGTCTTGCGGTGGTGATTGTAGTTGGGATTGCTGCTGAGCTGACTCTTGAATTTGCTCTTCAGCCTTTGGACTTTCTGTTTTCTTCTGCTCTATCTCATTTAGATCTGCAATTTTTGATTGCATACCTTTGTGTTTGGCATTTGCTTCTATTTTACTTTGTAGTAATTTTTCTTGATGAATATCATCTTCTTTTACAAAGATTGACTCACCAAAACTAACCATTTTGTCATCTTCTATCTCAACATTATTTATATCTTGTATGATAGTTGGCTCAAGCTTTTTTGTAGCTGGTTTAGATATAGCAAGTGACTCTATATCATTCACCAGTTGGTCTTCTAAATTTTGACCACTACCATCTATATCAAACTTGTCGCTACGCCTTTGTGCTTTATTTTCTGAACTAAAAATAGTGAGCAGTTTCTCACGCATACCCCAAAAAATTATCACCCCAAATACAACCAGACCTATGCCTAATAATATCCACCTAAGTTCTGACATTTCTATCCTCTCTTACTAGCTTTGCTATACCGCTACCATCTCAATTGCTTCATCTACATCAACAGATACAACTCTTGATACTCCAGGTTCATGCATAGTTACACCCATTAAATTGGTAGATATTTCCATTGTAGATTTATTGTGCGTTATAAAAATAAACTGTACGCGATCTGACATCTCTTTAACTAATTTCCCAAAGCGCCCTACGTTGGCTTCATCCAATGGTGCATCAACCTCATCCAGCATACAAAATGGTGCTGGGTTAAGTTCGAAGATGGAGAACACCAAGGCAACTGCTGTTAGGGCTTTTTCACCACCAGACATTAGCTGAATGCTGGATATTTTCTTACCAGGAGGCCTTGCCATAATTGACACACCGGTATCTAACAAGTCTGCCCCCGTTAGCTCCAAATATGCATGACCACCACCAAACAGACGCGGAAACATCCCTTGAAGACCTATATTTACTTTGTCAAAAGTCTCTTTAAATCTGGTACGAGTTTCTCTATCGATTTTCTTAATCGCATTTCCCAATGTGGCTAATGCAGATTCCAAATCATCATTCTGATTATCTAGATATGTTTTACGTTCTGATTGCTCTTTATATTCATCAATTGCAGCTAGATTGATTGAGCCTAACCGATGAATCTTCACCGAGATCTGCTCTACCTTCTCCTTCCACTCTTGCTCTGTTGCTTCTTGCGGAAGGTCTTTGTCTATATCATCAAACAGCTGCCCGGTTTCATGCATCTGTTCATCGAAGGTGTTGAAGTGAACAGTTATCTCTTGATGTTTAAGGCGTAGCGCTTCTAGCTTTTCTCGTACTAGCTGTACCTGCTGCTCTGCTGTATTTCGTGCATACTCTACATCACGAATCTGCTGCTCTATATCTCCAGTCTTTTGGCGTGATTCAGTTAGAGCGTCCTCAACCAAAAGTCTATCGTGCAACAACTCTTCTAACTTATCTTGCAGGTCACCATCTGGGTCATCTAACAACAATAAGGATTCATCAATCTGAGATTTTTTCTGCTGTAATTGCTGCAGCTGTTGCTGCATCCTCTCGACATTTTGTTGAATCGAGCTCTTCGACATTTTTAGAGATTGTTGCTCTAAGGCGAACTTATGTGCTTGGTCTTTACAGCTGCGAACTTGCTCTTGTATCTCTTTTAGGCGCTGCTGAATCTCATCACGCTGCCCAGACTTGATTTCGCGCTGCAAATTCAACTCTTCCGCTATCGCAAGAGCGTCATGCAGTTTGCTACGGGAGATCTCTATCTCCTCTTCGATCTGGGTAACTTGCTCTTGAATCTCGGCAAACTCTTTTTCGATTCTAGCGATACGCTCTTCAATCTGCTCAAGACGCATCCTCTTGCCACTTAGTTTGGCGGCGATATTACCTGCTTCACGATGCTGCGTGTTGATACCGCGTTGCAGCTCATCTTTTTGAGTCTCCTGCTCTGCCAGCTGCTGCCTTCCCTCTTCCAAAGATAGACTCAGATGTTCTCGAATATCCTCTTCACCCATGATGGTTTCACGCAGAGATTTTATCTCTTGCTCACGGGCTAGTACTCCGCTACTGCTATCTTTATCTGCACAGTAGTTAACCCAGCCTTTTCCAAGAATGACGCCATCTTTGGTGATAATCGTTTCGGCTGCATTGAGGTTAGATTGCAGCTCTATAGCTTGCTCTACCGTTTCAACTGCATAGATATTTCCAACTAAGTCATCCAGTGACCAAGGTGATGTTATGTAATTTGTGATGGAAGCAAGGTCGGAACGCTTTGCTAGTTCTGGCCTTTTCTGGCTATCTATTAGAGTAAGTGTTCCGTCTGGTATTTGAGAGATTGATGGAACGATTTGGTCGATATTATCAAGGCAAAGCGCTTCGATATTTCTTCCTAGAGCTATTTCTACCGCTTTCTCCCAGCCGCTAGTTACTGAGATATTTTCGGCAAGGCGTGATACTGAGTCGATCTCTTTTTCAATAAGCCAATCATTTAACTTACCCTTTTTACCTTTCCCTAAAGCTTCCTGCTGCAGTACCTCAAGCGAGGTTAGAGTGCCATGCTTCTGCTGCAATGAATTTTTGACAACTTCCAGCTCTTGTGAGGTTTCACGATTTCTACTGCGACGCTGATTGATTATCTCAACAGAGTCTTCAAGCTTTAGCTTTAGTTCATCTGTTTTTTCGTTAAAGATTAGTTCTTGCTCAACCAGCTCTTCAACCTCTTGACGCAGTTCATCGGTGGATAGATTTTGCTGTTCTTGCTGAATTCTTTCGGTACGTTGACCCAACTGAGTATGCTGTTTTTCCAGCTGGTCTATCTTAGCTCGTTCTACCTGTGCAAGCTGTACTGGCTCTGCAGATTTACGATTAAACTCTTCCCAGTCATCTTGCCAACTCTGCCACTGCTCATTAACAGTATCAAGCATCTCTTGCAGCTCTTCATCTTTATAGCGAGCTTCTTCCAGCTGAGGTTCAAGGTCGCACAACCTTTCCGCAACATCTTCACCTCTTTGAGTGTCTATCTCAATCTGCTCATTGATAGAGGTAAGGTTTTCAGCAATCTGTTTTAACTCTTCCTGCTGCCTTGATTTCAACCCTTTATGGTGCTGAATAGTTTGCTCGGATTTAGCAATTTCACTACCTAGGCTATAGAACTTACCCTGAATTTCGTTAAAGGATTCAGTTTGTTTTATATATTCCTCACGTGTGGTTTCGATTCTACTTTCTGCTGCACGCTGCTCAGATAAACGTGCTTGAAAGGCGGTATTTTGTGTCTCAATATCTTTTTCAACCAGCACTTTTCCACTTTGCAAGGTACGCAATTTAACAACTATCAACTGTGATTTAGCTAGTCTCTCTTCCTGTTTATAGTTTTTATAACGCTCCGCTACCTTTGCCTGGCGCTGCAATTTATCCAGCTGATTACCAATCTCTTCACGTAAATCAGCCAAACGTTCTAAGTTTTCACGAGTGTGCTTCAGGCGGTTTTCTGTCTCTCTTCTACGATCTTTATACTTGGAGATTCCTGCGGCCTCTTCAATATAAACCCGCATCTCTTCCGGTTTTGCATCAATAATACGGGATATCATCCCCTGCTCGATGATGGCGTAACTTCTTGGCCCAAGACCAGTACCAAGGAATAGGTCAGTTACATCCTTCTTTCGGCATTTTGAACCGTTAAGGTAATAATTAGATTGGCCATCGCGCGCCATAACGCGGCGGACAGAAATTTCATTATAAGCAGAAAATTGGCCACCAGCAGACTTGTCAGCATTGTCAAAAACCAGTTCAACACTGGCCTGGCCAACTGGTTTTCTGGTGCTTGAGCCATTAAATATTACGTCAGTCATGGATGCGCCACGCAGGTATTTAGCTGAGCTTTCACCCATAACCCAGCGCACGGCATCAATAGTATTTGATTTGCCACATCCATTTGGACCTACGACTCCAACCAGATTACTCGGCATTGAAATAGTGGTTGGATCAACGAAGGACTTAAACCCTGAAACTTTGATCTTATTTAATCGCATGGGCCTAAGATACAACCACCAAAGCGATTAGGCAAGTGGGTTTCTATACAATCTAGTTGCAATGCAAAAAAATTCAGCAATATGCATATTTTTCATGCAATTAAACTTAGTAAGTGAATAGCATAATCTATATTTTTAGAGATTATGCAGCTTCAAATCTATTGGCCAATTATCTCAATAATAGTTATCTCAGGCTGAGCTAGAAATCTAAATGGAGGGCCCCAAGTTCCGGCGCCGCGATTTACATAAAGAATTGAGTTTTTCTCCAGTTCAAACCTACCTTCCATTTTTGGAAATAGCATCTTCACAAAATAGTAGAATGGGTAGATCTGTCCTGCATGGGTATGGCCTGAAAGCTGAAGATCAAAGAAGTCTTCACTACCTTTCTCAATATGTGGCTGATGCTTTAACAAAATAGTATACATATCTTGAGTCTTGCGATTCATAAACCCATTAATGGGAGGAGGAACTGCATCTTTAACTCGCCTTATAGCTGGGTCATCAACTCCTGCTACCACTAAACTTTCACCAATATCTATTATGCGATCCCGTAATAGTGTGAAACCTGCTTCGGCAATAAACTTCTCACTGTATTCTACGGTTGAGTAGAACTCATGATTCCCCATAACGGCTATTTTTCCTAACTTGGGTTTGATACCGCCTAATATTGTAACTATCTTATTGCGATCTATTATTCCTGGGTCTAGTAGGTCACCAGTTGAAACCAATAGATCTGGATTGTTATTTTCTGCAACTTGATTGATTTTCTCAGCCATTGATAACCCTATCAATGGGCTAAAATGCACATCTGAGATTTGCATTATTCTTATCTTTTTATTCGGCGCTATTTTATCAGTTTGAATTGATATCTTTTCTACTTGAATATCTTTAGCCTCAAAACTCCCATAAATCAGAATTGATATACAAAGCAGAAGAGTAGTAATTGATATTAATCGTGTAAATCGCTCGCTGGCCTTAACGCCACACCTTTCTGCAGTAAACAAGGATATATCTGCGACACCATGAATTCCGAGAAAGAGTCCCAAAAATGCTAGCCAACTATAGCCAGCAAATCCAGTTATTGCTGCAATAGCAGGCTGGTCATACCTACTAAAAATCATAGTGGCAATAGGTGTCAAAATCAGTGTAATTAATACCAGTCGTAGAAGTAATGCCGGTGCAGTTTTTAGGGTAAGAATATTTCTGTGTTTATGGATAAAGTAATAATTCAACAGACTATATACAGCTAGCACCGCTGTAATAAAAATTGCAAATGAGATCCATCTATTCATCGGTCATCCTTTTAATTTCCCCAATATATTATAATAGGGATTTTAATCCGAATGATCTACATCAAACTTTTGTGAGCCGCACAGATTAAAAAGCCCCCAGCTTTGTGGAGGCTTTTTCATGACTTTATATAGAGCTTAAACAATTATTCTGCTTTTAAAGTTTCTAGATATTTAATCAGGGCTTTAGATGTCTGTTCCAACATCTCTTTAGTTTGTGCTGCACGAACGATTGAGGTAACACCCTCATATGCCGATACAAGAAACAGAGCACTCTCCTCAGGATCTATATCTTTTCTCACTGTTCCCATCTCTTGCCCATGTCTAATCGCATTTGCAATAAGCTCTTTCCATAATTCAAACAATTTTCTGATTCGAAGTAAAAACGATTTATCAAGAGGAGCCATCTCTTGTACAAAATTACCTAATGGTAAACCTAAAACAGGAAAATTTTCAGATACCCTTTGGTCAACCACCGCCTCAATTCTATTAATCATACATACTATTGGGTCATCTTGATTTTCAAGTGATGGCCCCCAATGTTTGTATAAGAATGTTTCTATAACTTCATCAAGAACAGCAATGCCTAGTGCGGCCTTATTGGTAAAATGGTGATAAAGCGCGCCTTTGGTTACTTTTGCTTTTTTCAAAATACGTTCCAAACTGCATCCTTGATACCCATACATATGTATCTCTTCAAATGCTGACTGAATTATATTTTTGCGCGTTTGTTCAGGGGCTCTTACACGTGCCATTCTCTTCACCATCTCACTCTAGACAATCAGGCTGTATTCCTGACTTATATTTAATGATAGCAATAGATCCAAAGTATTTTGGATTATCTTAGTTAATTCTTGTTGAAATTATAATATTAACGATAATACGATATTTTCCTTTATATTTCATCAATTTTTAACATTCTTTTCTATGAACATTCTATAGATAATTGACTAATTATTTAACCACTAACGCCTAACAACTACCCCGTGGAGCATGACTCTAACGATTAAATCAAAGCGCATAATTTATTTTTTTATGGTTATGAATATTGCGCTAATTCGAGAATTATTCCCTCAGGACCATAGAAATAAACCAGTCGTTTACCATTTTTTGCATAGGTTTGGACATCATTAAAACAATTTATTCCAACCCCTTTAAGTTTTTCAATCTGTTGTTCAATATCATCGACTACAAATGCTATATGACGTAATCCATATTGGTTTGCTTTTTCTTCATGTTTATTTGGTGGTGATTGAGGGTTAAAATATTTAATTAGTTCTATATTAGTCTGCCCCTCAGGTAGGCAAAGCATTGAGTATTTTGCATGTACATTATCCAAACCTACTATCTTGGATATCCATTCCCCTTTCAGTTCTGAACTATCTCGCTCTTCAAAACCAAATAACAGAAAAAATTCACGTACAGCATCAAGATCATTAACTACAATATTTACATGATCTATATATTTCATCATTAACCTTTTTGTAAGATCTCTTTTAATGCTGAGATAAATAAATCATTTTCATCGGGAGAACCAACAGTTACCCGCAAACAGTTGGTTAATAAGCCACCACTTGGGTGCAAATTCTTTATCAGAATCCCCCGTTCTTTTAACTCCTGAAATACATGATTTGCACTAGCAGAAGCTAATTTTATTAATATAAAATTAGCTTGGCTTGGGTAAGGATTTATACCACCTATCTTTTGTAGTTGTTGAAACAACTCTTCTCTGTCTGCAATGATGGCCTGCGTCTGCTCATCAAAGATGTGTTTATGCTCTAAAGCATACTCTGCGATAACCTGCGTTAATATATTTATATTATATGGCAACCGTACCTTTTCCAGTTCATCAACCCACTCTGGCTTTCCAATCAACATCCCTAATCTTAACCCTGCTAAACCCATCTTTGAAACAGTGCTGATAAGCACTGCATTTGGATACTTAGCAATTTCTTGGGTAAAACTATAATCAGAAAACGGTTGGTAAGCCTCATCAATTACAACAAGGCCATCGGTATATTCAATTATCTTTTCGATATCTTCTTGAGAGAATCTATTACCCGTTGGATTATTCGGGTGAGCAAGAAAGATTAATGCAGGATTATGCTCATCTATCGCTGCCAACATATTATCCATATCCAGGCTAAAATTTTCCTGCAGTGGCACGTCAAAATATGGCATTCCAATAGATATAGCAGAGATTTTATACATTACAAAGCTTGGTGAAATAGAAAGCACTGGTCTGCCGCTTCCTGCCAACGCCATCATCAACATCAAAATCAGTTCATCAGAACCATTACCTAAGATTAAACCTAAATCAGATGGTATAGACATCGCATCAACAATGCGCTGCTTTAACTTAGTAGCATTTGGATCTGGGTATCTGTTAAGTGATGCTTGCTTGAGCCTGTTTGCACACTCTTGAGTTACTTCTGCGGGAAGCTGATATGGATTTTCCATCGCATCAAGTTTTATCATTTCACCAGGGTCAGCTACGTGATATGCAGTTAGATCTCTTATCTCCTGCCTTACTAACCTATTTACGAAATCTGATGCTTCAGTCATTGTTTTCTCAATTTTGAATTTTACATATTATAAAAATAGAGTAATTCCATTACGACTATTTTTAAATTAATACTTCAAGCAAATTCACCTTAAAATGGTGTTCCTAGAAAAAGAAATGCAGTAAAGCCTTTAGGTGTAACCAAGTGGGCTTTACAACAGTGGCAATCTAATCTTCTTTAAGCCTGTATTCAGCAGAACGGGCATGAGCAGTTAGCCCTTCACCCCTTGCAAATACCGACGCTATTTTAGATAGATTAGCTGCACCCTCCTGAGAGCAATTAATCAAACTTGTCCGCTTTTGGAAATCATAAACTCCAAGCGGCGAAGAAAAACGTGCTGTTCTTGAAGTTGGTAATACGTGATTTGGTCCTGCACAGTAATCACCAAGAGCTTCAGAGGTATATTGCCCCATGAAAATAGCTCCAGCATGTCTTATTTTTTCTACATAGCCTTGTGGGTTCTGAATTGATAATTCCAAGTGCTCTGGAGCAATATAATTTGCAACTTCAACAGCTTCATCCAGATCCTTCACCAGAACCAACCCACCGCGCCCAGCAATAGATGTTTTTATAATCGACTCACGTTCCATAGTTGGCATCAGTTTAAGGATTGATTCTTCAACTTTTTCAAGAAAATCTGCATCTTGAGAGATTAGAATTGATTGGGCAATTTCATCATGTTCTGCCTGCGAGAACAGGTCCATTGCTATCCAATCTGGGTCTGTTTTACCATCACAAATTACAAGAATTTCAGATGGTCCGGCAATCATATCGATACCCACAATTCCAAAAACCATACGTTTTGCAGTGGCTACGTAGATATTTCCTGGGCCAACAATTTTATCAACTGCTGGAATGGTTTCTGTTCCATATGCTAGTGCGGCTACTGCTTGCGCTCCACCGATTGAGAATACTTTATCGACACCGGCAATATGGGCAGCGGCTAAAACCATTTCATTGACGACCCCATCAGGAGTAGGAACTACCATAACAACTTCTGGAACTCCTGCTATCTTCGCAGGAATAGCATTCATAAATACTGATGATGGGTAAGCTGCAAGACCACCAGGAACATATAAACCAACCTTGTCCAGCGGTGTTACTTTTTGGCCAAGTAATGTGCCATCTTCTTCGGTATAACTCCAAGATTCTATCTTTTGGTGTTTCGCATAAGCACGAATACGCTGTGCTGATTTTTCCATCGTATCCCTATGTTCTATAGAGATAGAGTCATATGCCTTCTTAAGACGGTCTTTGCCAATGGTTAATTGCTCGATATTCTCACAATCTAAACGATCAAACTTTTTTGTATATTCAAGAACTGCTTTATCACCATCATGCTTAACATTAGATAGCACATCCTTTACTACCTGTTCTACATTTGCATCTGCAGATTCATCCCATGCTAGCAGCTCTTTTAGCTGTTTCCAAAATCGTGTATCTGATGTAGTGAGCCTGGTGATATCTAACATTTTCTTACCCTATTCTTTACTTTTTACTTATCCAACCGCTTGTTGTATTGAATCTATTATGGATTGAATTCTTTCATGTTTCATTTTCATAGATGCTTTATTAATTATCAATCTAGAGCTGATATCAGCAATATGATCTAGCGGCACAAGACCATTTGCTTTTAAAGTGTTTCCGGTATCCACAATATCGACAATCATATCAGCTAGATCTACGATTGGAGCAAGCTCCATCGAACCGTATAATTTGATTACCTCTACCTGTTTGCCTTGCTCTGCAAAATACTTTTTCGCTACATTTACAAACTTAGTCGCAATTTTCAGTCTTCCTGGTCTTTCATTTGCGCCAGGTTTTCCTGCTGTCATCAAGCGGCATTTAGATATTTTTAAATCGACAGGTTCATAGATCGATCCTCCACCAAACTCCATCAATACATCTTTTCCGGCTATTCCAATATCAGCAACACCGTATTCAACAAATGTTGGCACATCAGTAGCTCTTAAAATAACCACTTTTACATCATCATGGTTAGTATCAAGAATCAATTTCCTGCTCACTTTCGGATCATCAATCAGCTCTATGCCAGCATGTTGCAACAAAGGCAATGTCTCTTTTAATATCCTACCTTTTGATACTGCTATGGTGAGCTCTTGTTTCATAGTTGACACCTTTTCTTTCATCTCTTTTTCTAAATTTGCTTTATTTAATTCTTTTGAATAGCGAAGACATTGTCTTTAACTACTAGCGGTCTGGAACCCTGCGAATAGTTGCTCCCAACTGGGTCAACTTCTCTTCTATACGCTCATAACCACGATCTATATGGTAAATTCTTAAGACTTCAGTTTCACTTGTCGATACTAAAGCAGCTAAAACTAAACTGGCAGATGCTCTTAAGTCTGTCGCCATAACAGGAGCACCTTGCAGATGTTCTTTACCTGTACAAGTGGCAGTGTTGCCCTCGATATTAATATCAGCACCCATGCGTTGCATCTCTTGCACATGCATAAATCTGTTTTCAAAAACAGTCTCGACTACAGTTGAGGTTCCTTCTGCAATAGCATTCATAGCTACAAACTGTGCTTGCATATCAGTAGGAAAAGCTGGGTATGGAGCGGTACGAATGTTAACAGCCTTTGGACGTTTCCCTTTCATATCAAGAGAGATCCAATCTTTACCTGTTTCTATCTCTGCACCTGCATCACGCAATTTGATAATCACAGCATCAAGTAACGATGCATCTGTATCTTTTAATTTTATCTTGCCACCAGTCATGGCTGCAGCAACTAGATAAGTACCTGTTTCTATTCTATCAGGGAGAACATTGTATTCAGAACCATGAAGAGTTTCGACACCTTCGATGGTGATCTTATCTGTTCCTGCTCCAGTGATCTTGGCTCCCATACTATTAAGGAAATTTGCAAGATCAACCACTTCAGGCTCACGCGCAGCATTCTCGATTATGGATATTCCATCAGCTAAAGAGGCTGCCATCATCAGGTTTTCGGTTCCGGTTACTGAAACCAAATCCATTAAGATAACGGCTCCTTTTAACCTTTTTGCTTTTGCTTTGATATATCCATTTTCTACATCTACATCTGCACCCATAGCTCTTAAGCCATCTATATGCAGGTTAACTGGACGTGAACCAATAGCACAGCCGCCAGGTAGTGATACCTCAGCTGTCCCAAATTTTGCAAGCAAAGGACCAAGCACCAATATAGATGCGCGCATGGTTTTAACTAAATCGTAGGGAGCAACCTGGCTTGTAATAGTTGTAGGGTCCACTTCTATGGTCATCTTATCACCAAGAGTAAGATTAACTCCCATACGGCCAAGGAGTTCCATAGTAGTAGTGATGTCTTGTAAATGGGGAACATTTCCAATAATAACTGGGCTATCTGCTAGCAATGTTGCTGCGAGAATTGGAAGAGCTGCATTCTTAGCTCCAGAAATTCTTATCTCACCCTCAAGCGGTTTACCGCCGCTAATCAATAATTTATCCATCAAATATTAACTTTTTTCACATTAGTTGGTAATTTAACAATCCGATACAGTAAGTCTCGGGGAAGACTTAAATTATCTTTCGGTCAACTGAATCGGCTAATTAGGCTTTATTTCATAAGATATAAGGAAAATACCTTGCGATCAGCGATTTTACGCTAAATCTGCGTGAAGATATAGTAGATTTATCAATGCTATAATCAGCTACGAAATAGTGGCAATACTAACTCTAGACTACTTACTCTAGCAATCGCGCATAGCTGCTCTGGAATATTGAAAAATTTAATCTCTTTTTGTTGTTTTTTTACTTCTCTCACCCATTCAATTAATAACGCAAGACCAACGCTATCAACTCTTTCTACACCAGAAAAATCCAGCTCAATTAACTGCATAGAATCGATAACTGGTTTCATTATCGATCTTGCTAATTGCACGGTATCAACATCTACCTCTCCAAAGAGGTTATATCTACCGTTTTCTTGTGATTTTTCTATCCACACTGGAGCATTAGTAGTTTGCATCTGCGCGCCTATTTGTCTTTTTTAGTCTCTTTTTTTGTTTCCATCGACTTTTTTTCCTGCTTAACTTTAATCGCTTCAGCTTCTTTATCAGCCTGACCTGATTTTAGTTTATCGATAAATGCAGACACCCCTTTCTTTCTAATTATAGAAGAAAATGTGGTGCGATAGTTCGCAATTAAACTAATTCCATCGATTAGCACATCATATACTTTCCACTGATTTTTTTTATTCTTCCTTAACTTAAAAGATAATGGAATCTCAGGGCCTTCAGTTCGCTCAATCTCCATTCTAACTGATACTTTCTTGGCCTTTACATCATGTTTATATGGAAAATAATTTATCTTATAATCAACGAACTCTGAAAGCGATCCTGCATATGTTTTTATCAGTAGTTCTTTAAATAACAGGGTGAACTCTTTTTTCTGCTCTTTAGTCATCTTGCGCCAGTACTTGCCAACCACCCAGCGTGACATCACAACAAAATCAACACTTGGTATTACTATCTCGCCTACTAGTTCTTTCACTCGATCATTTGGTAGCTCATTAATGTTTTTTTCTGTTTTCTCTTTTCTAATGGTATTAAATAGAGCATCAATTGTTGATTGAACAATTTGATTTGGCATAGTTGTTTCTTGAGTTTCTGATACTATTCTTTCTGCCTTATCATTTTCAGCATCTCCGGCATAACTAGCTGAAGAACATAAGACAACAAATACAGATAAGGTTATTTTTTTTACCCACCAATGAACTGAAAATAAGCTTTTTGCTTCCATTTTTATCTTACTCCTCATCTTCAGCTGTTTGGCTAAATAAGAACTCGCCAATTACTTTTTCCAAAACAATTGCTGACTGTGTGATTGATATCTCGCCACCCTCTTCCAGATAGTCCTCTGCTCCACCAGCATCAAGCCCTACATATTGTTCACCCAGCAATCCTGCGGTAAATATACTCGCAGACGTATCTTCAGGAAGCTTGTCATATTGAGCTTCAATCGCCATCTCAACCTTCGCTTCATAATACTCTTGATCGTAAACTATTGATGTTACCTCACCAATCTTTACACCAGAAATGGTGACAGGAGATCGAGCCTTTAACCCGCCAACATTTGTAAACTTAGCGTTAATTGAATAGATATTTTCACTATTACTATGACTTAAGCTACTAACTTCATAAGCAAGAAATACTAGCCCTGCTATTCCAATGAAAGCAAATATACCAACCCAAACTTCTATTAATCTTGATTTATGCATCTATACCTCTCCATACATCAATGCTGTAAGTACGAAATCCAAAGCCAGTATAGCCAGCGAGGCATAAACAACTGTTTTGGTTGTTGCCCGACTAACTCCTTCGGATGTCGGCACAGCATCATATCCTTGGTAAAGAGCAATCCATGTTGCTACAAAACCAAAAACTAAACTTTTAACTACACCATTCATAACATCTGAGAAAAAATCAACCTTAACCTGCATTTGCGACCAAAATGCCCCCTCATCGATACCTAAAAGATCAACACCTATTAGATGCCCACCAATGATACCAAGAACACTAAATGTGATTGCCAAAACCGGCATTGATATAACCCCAGCCATAAATCTTGGAGCAATGACTCTTTTTATTGGATCTATTGCCATCATCTCCATACCAGACAGCTGCTCAGTGGCTTTCATCAATCCAATCTCTGCTGCAAGTGCAGAGCAAGCTCTTCCGCTAAATAGCAATCCGGCAATTACAGGGCCTAGCTCCCTTACCAAGGAAACTGCATTCAATACCCCTAAAGAATTCTCAGCCCCAAACTTAAGCAGTTCATAATAAAGCTGAAGCGCTAGAACAGCCCCAACAAACAGCCCTGAAACTATTATGATTATCAAAGACAAAACCCCTACCATATATATCTGTTTTGTCAGTAATAAAGGGCGCATCAACACACTAGGAATACCTAGTAAAGTGTGAAATAAAAATATATGACTGCGCCCTATACGCTCAAAGGCCACAGATAGAAGGTGCAAAAAAGCATGAACCATATATTGTAATGATTTGATTAAAAACATTTAGCTGCTCTCAAGCTGTTTATTTCATATATCATTTATTCATTCCATATAAATCTTCAGCATAATCAACCGCAGGGAACTGAAACGGAACCGGGCCATCTGGCATACCAAACATAAACTGCTGAACCCACCTAGACTCGGTTTTTTTGAGTTTTTCAGGAGTTCCATGTTCTACAATTTTCCCTTCAGACAACACATATATCTCATCTGAAATAGCTGCTGTCTCTTTGACATCATGGGAAACAACAATTGATGTCATTCCTAATGCATCATTCAATAAGCGAATCAACTGTACCAAAACCCCCATTGATATAGGATCTTGCCCTGTAAATGGTTCATCGTACAAAATCATCATAGGATCAAGAACAATTGCTCTTGCCATTGCTACGCGCCGCGACATTCCACCAGATAATTCCGCAGGCATCAAATCTCTTGCTCCGCGCAATCCAACAGCGTGAAGCTTTGTCAGCACGACATCACGAATCATGCTTTTCTTTAATCTAGTATGCTCTCTTAGTGGGTAGGCTACATTTTCAAAAACGGAAAGGTCAGTAAGAAGAGCTCCGCTTTGGAATAACATCCCCATCTTTTTCCGTAACCGGTAAAGATTACTGCGACTTAATTTATGAACATCCTTACCACCGACTTTAATTGTCCCAGAATCAGGCTGTAATTGACCGCCAATTAACTTAAGAAGAGTAGTTTTTCCGGTTCCACTTGGACCCATAATAGCTGTGACACAGCCTCGACGAATATCGATATCAACACCATCAAATATTTTTCTCTCACCACGAGAAAAATGCAGATCCCTGATCTCTATCAGAATATCGTTTGATTCATCAATCTCAAAGCTCATAGATTGTTCCAGCCAAGTACTTTGCTCTTATTAAATTTAGCTAAATTCCATTTCAAGAATTCAATAGCCCCACTATTAAAATATAAACCATATATATCAGTTATGGTAGAAAATAGAGGAGAAAAAGTTTATTAAGTTTGTATTAGGCAAGCTCCTACCAACCAAAACAACATCAATACGTTTTATACAATCTACACCTACATAATAATAACTATTGGAGACATCACTCTTTGGCGGTAATATATCTATTTTTATTCGCGGAGAAGAGATGGATATTGCCAGTTATATTGCAGCCATTTTAATTGGTTTTATAGCCCTGGCTTGGAGCGCAGACAAATTTATTGCTGGCGCTAGTAATATTGCACGTGGTCTCAATATATCGCCTCTAATTATTGGTATAACAGTTGTCGGCTTCGGAACTTCTGCCCCAGAGATTCTTGTCTCAGTAATAGCATCATTACAAGACACACCAGGAATAGCCATTGGTAACGCCTTAGGATCTAACATTACCAATATTGCTCTCGTTATCGGCTTAACAGCCATTATAGTCCCTATTTCAGTCCGCCCACAGATTATAAAACGTGAAATGCCTATTCTTTTCGCAATTATGATCGTCTGCTTTATTTTCTTTTTTGACTACAATCTTTCACGTACTGAAGGAATAATATTTTTAATTTTACAAATAATTGTACTAGCATGGGCAGTCCACATAAGCCGCAAAGAAAAAGACCATAGCGCTGAAGAGCTTGCTGACGACCAAGCTAAAATACCGGTATCCAAAGCTATATTCTGGTTAATTTTTGGTCTCGCTGTCCTTTTAGGCAGTTCAAAAATTCTAGTATGGGGCGCAGTTGAAGTCGCAAAATTATTTGAAGTACCAGAACTTATCATCGGCTTAACGATAGTAGCTCTTGGCACCAGCCTGCCAGAGCTAGCAGCATCTATTACATCGGTTAAAAAAAACCACCCAGATATAGCCATTGGAAATATTCTTGGGTCAAATATTTTTAACATTCTATCTGTACTTGGAACTGCAGCGGTACTTTCACCAACACCAATCGAAAAAATGGTTCTTAGAAGAGATTTTACTATCATGACGATTCTAACTATTCTTTTACTGCTTTTTTCATATAGATTTGGTAAAAAGTCAGGGGTAATAAGCAGAATTGAAGGGGTTTCTTTACTTTGTGCCTATTGCGGTTATCAAGTTCTACTTTTTCTTTCAATAAGCGGTTAATAAGATGTCAAATAAACAGTTAGTTTCATACGCAATCAAAGCTCTAGAGATCGAAGCAGAAGCAATCACAGATTTGATTTCAAGAATTGATGAAAATTTCATCAAGGCTTGCGAAATCATTCTCCAATGCAAAGGTAAAGTAATTGTAACTGGTATGGGCAAATCAGGCCATATTGGCAATAAAATTGCGGCCACCCTTGCAAGCACTGGAACACCTGCTTTTTTCGTTCACCCTGCAGAGGCAAGCCACGGTGATCTTGGCATGATCACAAAAGATGATGTTGTCCTCGCTATTTCAAATTCAGGTAACACTGAAGAGATAATGACTATTATTCCGATGCTAAAACGGATTAATACTTCCTTGATAACAATGACAGGCAAAATATCATCAAGCCTAGCGAAAGCAGCAGATGTAAACCTTGATATCAGTGTAAAAAAAGAAGCGTGTCCTCTTAATCTAGCACCAACTTCAAGTACAACAGCTACATTAGCCATGGGAGATGCTTTAGCAGTTTCCTTACTCAAGGCCAAAGGTTTTACTGAAAATGACTTCGCGAAATCTCACCCTGGAGGAAAACTTGGCCGTCAACTACTCTTAACTACAGGCGAAATTATGCATACTGGTGATTCAATCCCAGCAGTAGATAATAAAGTAGCGTTATCGGATGCTCTAATGGAGATGACAAAAAAGGGCTTGGGAATAACAGCTGTCACCAGCGACGACAATAAAGTTATGGGCATATTTACTGATGGTGATCTACGCAGAGTTCTAGATAAAGAGATAAACATTCATCAAACTAAAATTAAAGATGTTATGACGCAAAACTGCATTACAGTAAAACAAAATATCCTTGCAGCCCAGACATTAGCAATCATGGAAAGCAAGAAGATAAACGCCTTACTTGTTGTAAATGATTCCAACGAATTAATTGGAGCTCTTAACATGCATGACTTGTTAAAAGCAAAGGTAGTCTAATGAGCAATATAACGACATTAGCGAAAGAAATTAAACTGCTAATCCTTGATGTTGACGGTGTACTTTCAGATGGAATGCTATATATAGGCGAAAATACTGAAGATATAAAAGGCTATAACATCAAAGATGGTCTTGGAATGCGTCTATTAATGGATAACGGTGTTGAAATTGCGATTATCACTGGTCGCACATCAAAATCAGTTACAAATAGAATGACAGGGCTTGGGGTCAAACACCTGTATCAAGGTCAGATGGTTAAAATAGATTCATTTAGAAAACTAATCAATGATTTGAAACTTTCACCAGAACAAGTTGCCTATATTGGTGATGATTTGATTGATATACCCGTAATGAGAAAAGTTGGGTTCCCAATTGCTGTAGCTGATGCACATACAAAGGCAAAAGAAGTCGCTGAGTTAATTACCGATAACAAAGGCGGAAAAGGCGCTGTTCGTGAAGTATGCGATCTTATCTTAGATGCTCAAGGTAAATTAGAATCTATTTATAACAAATACCTAACTGACTAATGCTAAAAAAAATCTCACCAAATCTTATAGCTTTATTTATTGTAACGATAGCTTTTGGAGTGACCATTCACTTTTACTCTAAAGATGAGAAGCAAAAACTTAAAGTAACTGAAAACATTAAACGTCCTGATTTTTTTATGCGTAACATTCAATCAAAATTCATGGATGAGAATGGAAAGATTCGCTATATATTAAATGCTGAAAAAGTTGAACACCAACCCAAAGAACAAAAGTCATTCATTACAAAGCCCGAAATTCACACCTACAAACAAAACAAAAACACATGGCACATTCTAGCGGATAATGGAGAAGTTCCAGATGGAAACAGCAACGTAATACTTAAAGAAAATGTCATTGTAAATCAAAACATTAACAATGCAAAACGCCCTATTTCTGCCAAGTCAAATCAGCTAATATATGATATTGATAAAGAAAAAATGATCACAAAAGGAAAAGTAATCATAACCACTCCTTCTTCCATAATTCAAGGGGAGAAAATGATTGCAAACATCAAAACAGATACTCTGGAGATTTTTACAAATGTTAATGCCCGCCATGAACCACAGAGCAGCAATCAACTCAAGAAAAGCAAAAATGATTAAACTTATTTTTTGCTCTGTACTCCTTAGCATAACATCACTAAGCCACGCCCTATCATCGGATAAAGAGCAGCCAATACAGATATCTGCTGATAAAGTTGAGATTGATAACGCCCACGGGAAAAGCATCTATAGTGGCAATGTAGAAATAATCCAGGGGTCGATTAAAATCATCGGCAATAATGCAACCATATACACAGACATAGATGGCAACCTAAAGAAAGCTGACATTCTTGGTACACCTGCATCTTTCAAACAAACCCCAGATGATAAAAAGGAGATAGATGCCAAAGCAGACCATATTGAAGTTTTGTATGAAAAAGATGAGCAGGTAAATCTATATAAGAACGCCTCTCTTATTCAGGGAACAAACACATTTACCGGGGATAAAATAAAATACCTAACAGCAACCGACCAGGTGTTTGCCGATAGTCAGAAAGATAAAAGAGTCAAAGTAATAATTACCCCACGCAAAAAACCAGAGAGCAAACCAACCAATTCAACAAAAGAGCCCCATAATAAGGTCCAATTGGAAAACGTCGAACAAAAAGATGCAGAAAAAAAGCAGGCAGAATAGATGAGTACATTAAAAGCAATCTCCATAAAGAAAAAATACAAATCTAAAACTGTTGTCGATGGAGCATCATTCCAAATAAAAACCGGTGAGGTTATTGGACTACTTGGTCCAAACGGTGCAGGAAAAACCACTAGTTTCTACATGCTTATTGGGCTAGTTCCGTGTGATGAAGGGCAAATATTACTTGATGATGAGGATATTACCCGCCTCCCTATCCATTTAAGAGCCAGGATGGGATTGGGGTATTTACCTCAAGAAGCATCAGTCTTTCGCAAACTTACCGTTGCTGAAAACATACTTTCTATCCTTGAGCTGCGAAAAGAACTAAATAAAAAACAACGCCAAGAAATATTAGAATCTTTGCTGAATGAGTTTAATATAACTCATTTAAAAGACCAAACAGGAATCAGCCTTTCCGGAGGCGAAAGACGCCGAGTAGAGATCGCCAGATCACTAGCAATGGAGCCAAAATTTATCTTTCTAGATGAACCATTTGCAGGCGTAGATCCGATATCAGTTGGGGATATACAGCAAATAGTATCTCACCTCACCGACCGTGGAATTGGTGTCTTAATTACAGATCATAATGTTCGTGAAACTCTGGGAATATGTGAACGCGCATATATTCTAAATAAAGGGCACGTAATCACCGAAGGTACAGCAGAGCATATCCTTAATCACCAATCCGTGCGCGATATATATTTAGGTGAAAACTTCAAACTTTAGATATATAAAAACGAGACCGAATACATATTTTTCAAATTTGGCACTAATTTTGCTGGACGAATGAAATTGATGCATTAGACTTATTATTAAGTTTTCAGTTCGAGATGATGAATGAAGCCATCCCTTCAGCTTACAATAGGCCAAAGCCTTACAATGACACCACAGTTACAGCAGGCTATTCGCCTACTGCAACTTTCAACGCTTGAGCTAGAACAAGAGATACAGGAAGTCCTAGATTCTAACCTAATGCTAGAAAAGGTTGATGCCGATACAGTCAACCAAGACAGCGAATCAACAGCTGAAGCCAAGCAAGAGAAACAAGATCAAGCTGCAGCCGAACCAAAACAAGAAGCAAACCAAGAGATACCGGAAGAACTTCCAATAGATGCAGGATGGGATGACATTTATGATGGCAGCACCTCATATAGTGCACCAGCTGAAGATTACTCCAACCTTTTCGAAAATCAAGCGGGCGAAAGCGAAACCCTAAAAGAACAATTACAGTGGCAATTGGAGCTTTCCCGCTTTTCTGATATAGATATAATTATTGCAACAACAATAATCGATTCCATTAGTGATGATGGCTATCTATCGCAAACTACAGAACAAATACATGAAGGGCTTTCACAGCAATATCCAGATCAAGATCTGGAGCATGAAGAAATTGAAGCCGTACTAAAACAGATTCAAAACTACGATCCACTCGGAGTTGCTGCCCGCAATCTTCAAGAGTGCTTATTGATCCAACTTAACGCATTGCCAGTAGAAACAAAATGGCTTGCAGAAACCAAGAAGCTACTTAAAAACTACCTAAACCTTCTAGGAAGCAGGCAATTTACAACACTCATGCGCAGGCTAAAGGTTAGCGAAGAGCAACTTAAAGAGATTATTGACCTAATCCAATCTCTTAACCCGCGTCCAGGTTCCCAAATTAGCGCTACAACTACCCAGTATGTTGTGCCCGATGTATTTGTTTACAAAAAAAATGGGCGATGGATTGTTGAGCTAAATCATGATGCCCTTCCAAAAATAAGAATAAATAGCGGATACGCAAACCTTGTAAAACGTGGTGATACAAGTTCAGATAACACCTGTCTAAAAAACCACCTGCAAGAAGCAAAATGGTTCCTAAAAAGCGTTCAAAGCCGTCACGAAACACTTTTCAAAGTAGCCTCAAGCATCGTAAGAAAACAAGTAGATTTTTTCGACTATGGCGAAGAAGCCATGAAACCAATGATCCTAAGGGAGATTGCAGAAGAGGTAGAGATGCATGAATCAACAATTTCACGCATAACTACACAAAAATACATGCATACTCCAAAAGGTATTTTTGAATTTAAATATTTCTTCTCCAGCCATGTGTCTACAGTTTCTGGAGATGATTTCTCCGCAACAGCGATACGTGCACGGATAAAAATATTAGTTGAGAATGAACCACCTCAAAAACCACTTAGTGATAGCAAAATATCTCAGATTCTTAAAGATGAAGGCATAAATGTGGCCAGAAGAACAATTGCAAAGTACCGTGAATCAATCAACATCCCACCTTCAAATGAACGTCGTAGATTAGGATAATTCTCCTCCTACAGTCTACAGTCTACAGTCTACAGTCTCTAATATTGAAATACGCCTCCATTACATAAGCTAATTTCTGCCATACTAAAAATAGTTTCACGCCATTAAAAAAACACTCCACATACACTTAATACCCAAAAGCGCGGCAAATAACCAGCGCACAACTACTGCAAAACACACCTTTATCAAAGCACACCTTATATTTCAACAACTTAAAAACTCACCAACTTAAAATCCAAAAAAACAGGCAATCTTACTAGATTTAGATGACAAAATGAACTAATTTATAAGTAACAAAACAAAAAATATAATGATTAAGGTCATTAGTTAACAGAAGAACGAGGTAAAAATTGATAAAATACACTATAAGTTTAATGGATTTGAAGTCAATTAATGCTATTCGTCATAACAATAATAAGTATTATTCAACCGTTTTTTCAGCTAGCTAAGAAAATGTCCTCCTTATGTCTTCATAAGGGGTATCGTGCTTTGCAAATGAAAAAACACTAACTAAAGAGAGGTACGTATATGCAAATTAACCTCACAGGTCATCATGTAGATATAACTGATTCACTTCGTAACTATGTTGATTCTAAATTTGAGAAACTAGAGAGACACTTCGACAACGTTACAAATACCCATGTAATTCTTACTGTTGAGAAGCTCAATCAAAAAGCAGAAGCTACGATGCATTTGAGCGGCAACACTCTCTTTGCCGATTCTACTGCAGAGGATATGTATGCAGCAATTGATACTTTAGTCGACAAATTAGATAGGCAAGTTAAAAAACACAAGGAAAAAAGAAGCAATCATAAGCACTGTAACAAAGGCTTAAAAAATATGGAGCATGAGCTCGCATAAAATAACTTTAAACGAAAAGAAGGCCCATTTTTATTGGGCCTTCTTTTTTTTACATAAATAAAGTGGAGAAATTCACTTTCCCCCTTCAATATCCCATTAAAAAGTGAGATCATCCTCTTTTCGCATCAAAAGATATTCTCTTTTTGCATTTATTGTATACACTTAAATTAATGATTTATTGATAACTTGGCATTAAAGTACATTAACCTTTGGTTAGAAGATTTTTTATCTAAGGAAATAACCTCGTAATGTGCTTAGTTTTCCTAATAATGCTATCGGAACGCATGGAAGAATTTCGATACAGGAATAAGTACTATTTTTTATGCTAATAGGTGATTTACTAACTGTCGATCGCATTATATGTAATGCAGATTTATCCAGTAAAAAAAGGGCTATAGAACTCATTAGTGAGCTTTTTAGCCGTTCGATTGGAGCTGAAGCCACATCTAAAAAGGTTTTCGAGAGTCTTATCAATCGCGAAAAACTTGGAAGCACAGGTTTAGGCAAAGGTATTGCCATACCCCATGCGCGACTTGAAGGCCTTAATAACGCCATAGGCATCCTTATTAAGCTCAAAAAATCAATCTCATACGACGCCATTGATGGTGAGCCCGTAGACATCATGTTTGCACTCTTAGTGCCTGAGCACTATACCGATGAACACCTTAATATTCTCGCGATCCTAGCGGAGATGTTCAGCGACAATGACCTCTGCAACTTATTAAGGCTTAATACCACGGCAGAGCCAATGCTTAAACTTCTCGATGACTGGGCCAAAGCCAGAGTAGAATGAAAGAGATAATCACTGCCAACACCATATTCAACTCTCACTCGACAAAACTTGAGATGAATTGGACGGCAGGGAAAAATGGTGAAGATCGCACAGTATCCATTCCAAATAGCGATAAAACAAAACATTCCCTTATAGGTTACCTTAATCTAATAAGACCAAATAGAATCCAGGTAATTGGAGAGCATGAACTTATTTTCTTAAATAATCTTGCTCAAGAAGATAGCAACTCATTTATAGACAAACTCTTTTCTAATCAACCAACTGCCGTAATATTCTGCGACCAACAAACACCAAGCATAAAATTCATAACGAAAGCTGAGTCATCAGATACACCTCTTTGGACCAGCAATTCCAATAGTTATGAAATAGTATCCCTACTTCAGTATGAATTGATCGATAAGCTAGCTAATAAAATAACTCTTCATGGTGTTTTGATGGATATTTTTGGTATTGGCGTATTGATAACTGGCAGAAGTGGTATTGGTAAAAGTGAACTTGCCCTAGACCTTATTAATCGCGGACACACATTAATTGCTGACGATGCACCAGAATTCACGAGAATTGCACCATACACCCTTTCCGGTAGCTGCCCAGAAACCATTAGAAACATGCTTGAAGTCAGAGGACTTGGGCTGCTTGACATAAAAGCAATGTTTGGTGACTCTGCAGTGCAAATCAAAAAAAATCTTCGCTTAATCGTCGATATGCAACCTTCAGAATCTATCTGCTTTGATAGCGAAAATAGACTTGAAGGGATCAGGCGTGAAATAACATTTCTTGACGTAGTTGTGCCAGAAGTAAAAATTCCTGTTGCTCCAGGACGCAACCTTGCAGTAATCACAGAGGCATCTGTTCGCGATCATTTATTACGCACTAAAGGTCACATCACAGCAGATAAGTTCAAAACAATTTTACATGAACAAATCAGGGCGAATGAAATATGCGATTAATAATAGTCAGTGGGCTTTCTGGATCAGGCAAATCAATTGCACTAAATACGCTAGAGGATGAAGACTTTTTCTGCGTAGACAACATGCCGCTTGGGCTTCTTGAAGCATTTTCCTTACAAATAACACAACCGGCATATGCTGGTTATGAATCATTTGCCATTGGTATCGATGCTCGCAATCACACCCGCGATCTACCAGAATTTGAAGCAATTCTTACTAATTTGCGCAAACGGGGTATTGATGCAGAGGTGATTTTTTTAGAATCAAACCTGCAAACATTATTAAAAAGATTCAGCGAAACTAGAAGAAAACACCCCCTATCATCCGCTGAGATTCCTCTTGAAGATGCAATCAAGTTTGAGCACGTCATCTTAGAGTCAATTCATGACTTTGCTGATTTAGTAATTGACACCTCAAACACAAATATTCACCAACTTCGAGATCTAATAATTAAACGATTGGGGAAAGAAAAAGCTCCTCTATCACTGCTTTTTAAATCATTTGGATTTAAAAATGGCCTTCCAATTGATGCAGATATGCTTTTTGATGTGCGCTGTTTACCCAATCCACACTGGGAACCAACCCTAAGACCTCATTCCGGAC
The DNA here is from genome assembly GCA_033852155.1 of Gammaproteobacteria bacterium. Taxonomy (GTDB): domain Bacteria; phylum Pseudomonadota; class Gammaproteobacteria; order QZLD01; family QZLD01; genus QZLE01. The sequence continues at coordinate 213,234 of JAWSVA010000009.1, forward strand.
TAGAACCAAAAGTCATTGATTTTTTAGATAAAAGTGAAGTTGTGAAAGATATGATTGAAGATATTGCCACTTTTATTCAGAAGTGGCTGCCAAAATATATTGAACAGAATAGAAAATACCTTACAATCGCAATCGGATGCACGGGTGGATTTCACAGGTCAGTTTATATCGTGGAAAAATTAACTACACTCTTTAACGAAGAAGGCAACAATATAAATATTGTTTCATCTCACAGGGAACTTACATGACAGTCGGAGTGCTAATAGTAACGCATAATAACAGTGGCAAAGAGCTGCTAGGGTGTTGCAATTCAATTTTTGGCGAACCACCACTTACGATTAACGCTCTAGGGATCTCTTCAAATGACAATACTGATAACGCTTTAAGTTTAATTAAAGAAAATATCTTGAATTTAGATGACGGTTCTGGAGTACTTATTCTCACTGACCTGTATGGTGCAACACCATGCAACCTTACATTAAAAGTAATACAGCAGATCCCAAATAAAATAAAAGTCATTACCGGAGTCAACCTACAAATGGCACTAAAAACATTCAATTACCATGATTTAGAGCTTGAACAAATGGCAGCAAAAGTTCTTTTTGGTGGAGCAAATGGGATCAATCTAATAAACCAAGAGAAAAAAGCTTGAAAACAATAACTATTGAGATAATCAATAAGCTTGGGCTTCATGCAAGAGCCGCAGCTAAATTCACTGGAATCGCTTCAAAATTCGATTGCGAAATCATGGTAACTCATACAGAAAAAAAGATTAATGGCAAAAGTATCATGGGGTTATTAATGTTAGCCGCATCAAAAGGCTCAAAAATAATAATAGAGACTGATGGTAAAGACGAAGATGATGCAATTAGCAGCCTTGTAGAATTGATCAACAATCGTTTTAATGAAGAAGAATAAAAAATCCCTCGCGAATCAGCCCCATACACAACTCACAAATACAAATATTAAACCCGCAATAATAAATACCCAAAAATCCTACTTTAAACTGTTATAATTCTCTTACTAATAGGATAAAATCGCCGCCGATAGAAAGTATTTTTTCAGGTGTTGCCGCACCTCCTAATAAGCAGTCTGAAATGCCAAATACAGCCATAGAGATAAATAAGAGCACTAGATTAAGAGACTTCAATAAGGCTCTTGATAAAGGCGTGCCTACGTCTCCCGTCAGGCTAATGCTAAATGCACTCCATCCGGCAGAAATAGCACACCTAATTGAATCCCTTCCAACCGATAAGCGTGAAATAATTTGGGAACTTGTTGATCCAGAATTTGAAGGTGATGTGCTACTTCATGTTAATGATGAAGTAAGAGCCTCTCTTATCAAAAAAATGGAAACCGAGGATATCGTCTCGGCAACCGAAGGTATGGACATGGATGACCTTGCAGACTTTATGCAAGATGTTCCATCCTCAGTCTCTAAAGCAATTATTCAATCAATGAATGATCAATCAAGGCAAAGATTAGAATCAGTCATGTCCTATTCAGAGGACACAGCTGGTGGCCTCATGAATACCGATACGGTTGCCATCCGCCCAGATGTAACCCTTGATGTGGTCATGCGTTACCTACGCCGCCAAAATGAGAAAATTCCGGAAAATACCGATAATCTAATTGTTGTAGATCACCATAATAAGTATCTTGGAACACTGTCCTTAACAGAGCTAGTTTCAAACAATCCAGAATTGCGAGTTTCTGAGGTTTATAAGCATGATGCCGAAAGTATTCCTGCAACTATGCCAGAGATTCAGGTCGCACACCTTTTTACCGATCACGATTTAATCTCAGCCCCCGTAGTCGATGAAAACGGAGTACTACTCGGACGTATCACTATCGATGATGTGGTTGATGTTATCCGTGACAACGCCGAACACTCTTTGATGAGTATGGCTGGTCTAGATGAAGACAATGACATGTTTGCCCCAGTAATCACTAGCTCAATGCGTCGCGCCGTATGGTTAGGAGTTAATCTTCTCACGGCACTAATGGCATCTGCAGTTATTGGACTTTTTGAAGCCACTCTTGAAAAAGTAGTGGCGCTAGCTGTTCTCATGCCAATTGTTGCCAGCATGGGTGGAATAGCCGGCAGTCAAACCTTAACTCTAGTTATCCGCGGACTTGCTCTGGGTCAAATTGGATTCACCAACGCAAAATCTCTACTTTTCAAAGAACTGGCAGTTGCTATGTTAAACGGAATCTTATGGTCATTGGTCGTTGGCTGCATAGCAATCTTATGGTTTGGAGATATAACCATTGGAGTAATTATAGGATCTGCAATAATAATAAACTTAATTATTGGCGCAATTTCAGGCATTGCTATACCACTACTTCTTAAACAACTCCGTATCGATCCAGCCCTTGCCGGCGGTGTAGTATTGACTACTATTACAGATGTAATTGGATTTCTTGCATTTCTTGGTTTGGCAACGATAATTCTTATATAGCATTCTTGCTATAAAGACACAACTTAGCTTTGGAGCATCTGTGAAAAAAGAACAATCATTTGAATACGAAGACGAAACTGAAGAAGAAGTTGTCGAAGTAAGTAGATCAGAACTAAAAAGAGATGCACATGCTCTTACCGAGATGGGTGAAAAACTAATCGGGCTTACACCAAATGATCTAAAAAAAATCCCCCTAACTCCAGAGCTTGAAGATGCTATAGAGCTAGCCCATAAGATCCAAAATAAACGTGGTGCTCTAAAACGCCAAAGGCAATTCATTGGTAAAATATTACGCAAAATAGATACTGAAAACATCTCTGATGCGTTAAAAATGATTGAAGGACATCACGATCAGGAAAATGCCAAATTCCATCGCCTGGAAAGATTCCGTGAACTACTAATCACAGAAGGTGACAGCGCAATTGGTAAAGTTACCGAACATTATCCTGACCTTGATAGACAGCACCTGCGTCAACTCACACGCAAAGCACAGCAAGAAAGAAAAACCGAAGTACACAGAGGCGCGGCAAAAGCTTTATTCAAATATCTTAAAGAGATAGCACAATGACCAACCGCGTAAGAGTTACCTTTGATGACGGATTTGAACTAAATATCGCAAAAGTTGGCCAAGGTCCTGCTTTAATAATCCAACATGGATGGACTGGTAACACCGAAGACTGGAACCCTATCATCAGACAATTAGAGCAGCATTTCACCTGCTATTACTGGGATGTAAGGACATATTACCAAGAGAACGTATCTATTGAACGTTTGGCAACAGATGTACAAAACCTAATAGATCAAGAAGGACTTACTGAGGTCACACTAGTTGGTCACTCTATGGGAGCTTTGATCTCTTGGGAATACATCAACTTATTCAGTTGTGATTACCTTAAACTACTAGTAATCATCGATCAAACACCTAAGCTAATAACTGATTGCAGCTGGCAGCTTGGCCTTTATCGCAACTATCCACACGAAGACAACGTTATCTTTGAACAAGAGTTAGAAGAGAACTTTTCCCATGCAGTGATTGACCTTATCTTAAATGGTCAAGAGATGAGCGATGAAGAGCGAGAGATAGTAAGAAACTCCAGTTTCATGCAAGACAGAACACAACGCCTCAAAGACTTTAACCCAAAAGCATGGATTGACACTTGGAAAAGTCTATCAAGAAAAGACTTTCGTGAAGTGTTAAATCATATCTCCATCCCTGTATATCTAGCCTATGGCGATAAAAGCAACTTCTACGGCATAGATATAGCCAACTATGTCAAAGAAAACACCCCAAACTCAAAGCTACACATATACCCAGGATCAGGCCACCAACCACACATAGATCACGTTGAAGATTTTGTATCTAAGGTGATTGAATACGCTGAATTAGATAGTTAGTTTTAAATCTGAGTAATGTTATATGTCTAATAACAATGATGACTTTGATCTTTTCCAGCAGGAGATGTCTGGAATTAAAAAGATTGATGAAAAAAATATTCAAAAGTCTTCCAAGCCTAAGCCCAAACCTATTCCTCTTTCTCAGCAAAGGGATGATCTTGATGTGTTGGCACAATTGAACAGTGATCCTTTTAGCCACGAATATATTGAAACAGGTGATGAGATTCAGTATTTTCGCCCTGGAATTCAACAAAGGGTAATAAAAAAGCTAAAGCGCGGACAATACTCGATTGAACGTGAATTAGACCTGCACGGTATGACAGCCGAGCAGGCAAAAAGGGCTGTTAATATTTTCTTCCATGATTGCTGTTTAAGTGATAATAGATCCGTACTGGTAATTCATGGCAAAGGTTATAGCTCGGAAGGGAAAGAACCTGTTTTGAAAAGCATGATTAATGGCTGGTTACGCCATAGAAATGATGTATTAGCCTTTTGCTCCGCAAGAATTGAGGATGGTGGTACTGGAGCAGTTTATGTCCTGCTTAGAAAAGGCTAGTTTATCTAATACTCAATAAAAAGGGCAAACATCATGTTTGCCCTTTTCAGTTTTTGTAATGGCTATAATTATTACTTATATCAGAAGTTTAATTTTAATCTTAATTTAATAGCGTCAACTTCTTTGTTGGTTTCATACTCTTCTCTTTGATATTCAGCTGCAAAGGTTAGGTAATCAAGTAATGGTGTTTGATAGATGATACCGAAGGTGTTTTCGGCGATAACTTCACCGCCATCTTCTCCAGCTTCAATACGGCCTGCTACGAATGAATCTCCACCAAGATCAAAAGCTGCTTCAAATGTGAATACTTGAGGTTGGTATTTATTACCACCATCAAATGCCAATTCACCTGCCTGAAATTCATCTAATGCGGTTACATATTCTGCATCAAACTGCAGCTTATTGAATGTATATGAAACGTTGGTAGCAAAACCGGCAACTGAGTCTTGTATGGTTCCACCATTCACTCCATCAGAACTTTCAAGTGTATTACTCTCTGCGATGTTTGAGATCAATGACGCACCGGCAGATAGGTTGTCATTAAATTTCAGATCCAATCTTGCAGCCAAGCCATCAATATGGTCATCATCGTCGCCAGTTTCATCAACATCACCGTTATAGATGGCGCCAGTAATAGTCGCTATTCCTGTTGTATAGGCAACGTGAGCTGAATGCTCTTTTGTTTCACCAAGTACAATACCCAAAGAGTCAGTCATAAAGCTACCATTATAAGCACCAAACGGAAGTGTTTGCTTTCCTAATGAAAATTCAAAACCGGTATCTTTTGGTTTAATAACGATAATAGCTTCATCTACGTTTACTCGATCGTCATCACCGCCAGACCATTGAAAAGTAACAGACCCCATTACCTGTTCTGACATTTCGGCATCAAGCGTTAACTGTACTTTTGAAGCTTTAATATCACTTGAACTTGTTGATGCTCCACTTGCAGAATCTTCATTTTTAAGTGTTCCATCTACTCTGATATAACCAGAATATGATACCTCAGGAAGCTTCAATTTCTCTTCTGCTTGTACTGTTGTCACCGCAGATGTTGCTGCCAATATCGCTAACGCTGCGATGCTTGTTTGTTTCAATTTCATACTTATTTCCTCTTAATAGCTTTTTAAATTTCGCCCCATGATTAGGGCAAATAAAATAGGTATATAGTTTTTTATATCTATACTTTAGCTGTCCATGCGACCTTACTCTAAAGAGCTTTATCCATTAATTAAAAAATACTTAATTTAAGCTGCTTACGCTTAAGCTGAATATTTGCTTTCGTATCTTTGCTATCCTTGCCTGTACTTTTGCGGTGGTGTTTACCGCCACAACCTGTGCAGCCACCTTTGTGCGAACCACAACCTCCTTGACCTTGATCCTTTTGGCTTTTATAGAATGTCCAAATAATATAAACCAATGCTACTATAATAGTACAAATTACAACAATAGTATCCATAACGACCTCCTATAGGGCATGTAGTTGATAAATTATGGTTGAAAGAATAAATGCAATCGTGGTGTTAAAAACCACCGAAAATGCACCCCATTTCCAAGATCCTGACTCTCGAGCAATACACACAACAGTAACAAAGCATGGAGCATAAAATATGGTGAAGATAATCAACGCCCATGCAGTTGCTTTATTCCATGAGGGCGACTTTGCTAACTTATCACTTAAAGAGTCTGTCTCTTCTGGATCAACCTCACCTAGTGAGTACGCTGTACCCAATGTAGAGACAATTAACTCTTTTGCCGCAAATCCACTTACAAGAGCAATATTTGTTCTCCAATCAAAACCTGAATATTGAGTAACTGATTCCATTGCTATACCGATTTTTCCAGCAACAGAGTGTCGCAAAGCAGCCTCTGCTTCAGCAGCATCGACTACTATCAGCTTATCTTGTAGTTCATTCGCTGTTTCAGTTAATTGTATTGCTTCATCTACATTTTCTAGTTCATTTACAATTGAATTATCGTATGCAGCAGCAATCACCTGTCTTTGGTTTTCGAACGCCTCTAACTTCTGCTCATCAAGCCCGGGGAATGTCATCATTGCCCAAATAACGATTGAGATTGCCAAAATTATCGTTCCCGCTTTTTTGATGTATTGCCATACTTTTTCCCAGGTGTGCAACAAAACACCAACCACAGTGGGCATTCTATAAGGGGGAAGCTCCATAACGAATGGAGAATCATCCCCTGTTAGAACTGTCAGGCGTAATAATTTAGCGGCAATGAGCGCACCTAACCATGAGGTTACAGTAATTATCAACATCACTGTTGCTTCATTATCCTGGAAGAAGGCAGCAACTAATAAAGCAAATACCGGAAGTTTGGCTCCGCAGTTCATAAATGGTGCGGTTAAGATAGTTACCAGCCTCTCCCGTGGTGATTTTATTGTTCTGGCAGCCATTACACCCGGTACAGCACAGCCACCAGCAATACCACCGGAAACAATAAACGGCATCACTGAGTTACCATGCAGACCAAATAGGCGGAATAATCTATCCAGCATGAAAGACATACGCGCCAGGTAACCTGAATCTTCCAGGATGGCTATACCCAGAAACATAAACATTATTATTGGGGTAAATCCAAGTACACCACCAACACCGCCAATGACTCCAGATACCAGTAATGACTTCAGGAGCCCATCAGGAAGTATTGACTCTACAGCACCTGAAAACCATTCGATACCTGATTCAAGCCAGCCAACGGGAATTTCACTAAGATTAAATGTCGCATAATAGAGGCCCGTAATAATCATGATCATAATGATCGGCCCAAAGAAACGATTTAATAAAACGGAATCAATTCGCTCAGTGAGAAATACTCTGGTTTCATCACCACTGCGGGTCAAAACCCCCTGCTTTAAGATTGAGCGGATAAACCCATACCTTTGATCTGCAATTATTGCTTCAGGATAAGTATCGAGTGTCTCCTCGATATGGTGAGTCACCTCGTCAACTATTTTCATTAAAGCATCAGATATCTGCTTATTAACCGCCTCTCCAGCTTCAAGGATCAGCTCATCCTGCTCTAGATACTTAATCGCTATCCAGCGTGATACGTACAGATCGGTAAGAAAACTATTACCCTCAATTATCGCAACCATCTTATAGATTGCATCTTCAATATCATTACCATAAGAGATCTCTAGCGGCTTGGTTTCTGTTTTATTCATTGCCTCTACAGTCTTATCCATTAACTCTTCTACCCCCTGCCCTCTTCTGGCAATGATCGGGGCAACAGAAACGCCTAACAGTTCGGATAATTTCTTATAATCAATTTTTATCCCTCTACGATGCGCATCATCAATCATATTAAGCGCAACACAAACAGGAGCTCCCATCTCAAGCAACTGGATGGTAAAAGAAAGATTTCTTTCCAGGTTTGATGCATCAAGAACATTTATAAGAGCATGGGGCTTCTCTTTGGCGATAAAATCACGAGCCACAATCTCTTCTATTGAATATGCGGTAAGTGAATATGTTCCTGGAAGATCTACTAATTCATATTTGGTTTCTTTTATAGTGTGATAACCAGACTTTTTCTCAACCGTTACCCCTGGATAGTTAGCGACATGTTGCTTTGTTCCCGTTAGGGTATTAAATAGCGTCGTCTTTCCTGCATTGGGATTCCCAGCTAATGCAATTATCTCACTCATCTTCAACCTCAACTTCTATATGATCTGCTTCGCTGTTACGTAAACTTATGACGCAGTCAGATACCTTAATCGCAATAGGATCGCGCAAAGGAGCCCTATTCCCGATTGTAATCTTTGCACCTGGAACCAGTCCCATATCGCGAATACGCCTTCCAATCTCCTTGGCAGCTGTAACTTTTGCAATCACTCCAGACTGATTTTTCTTCATCTGTCTTAACTTCATTTTTTAATAACCTTCACTCAGGGAAATTTAAAACTTAGGCTTACCTAACATATATTAAGTTTAGGTTATCCTAACTTTTCAGCAATGTAAATAGATTGCTGTCCATTTTCAACATTTTCTTGCTTCAGATATTCATGGATTAGAAATAATAAATAATGTCCAACGGGATATATGGGTAAAAATATCCAAGAACATATAAATTCATAAGGAGGAGGAAATGGAAGTTATTCTCGAATCGACAATAACCTGCCCTCATTGCGGCCATTATGAATAAGAAATTAGTAACTGGCGGAATAATTGGAACCATTATTTCTATAGTATGCTGCACCACTTCTATCCTAGTTATTGCATTAATAGGAGTTGGTCTTGTTGCCCTAGTTAGCTATATAGATATTGTTGTGATTCCAATTCTCTTCATCAATATTGTTGTTTTAATTGCGGGGCTCTATATTGGTAAGAAACCAGTATCAAAGGAATGAATTATATTAACCATCCTCTTCAACCTGGAACCAACCAGCAGTTTTTCTACAGATGCCAACCAGCATCAACATAACCGGTACCTCGATCAAAACACCGACAACAGTAGCCAATGCTGCACCCGATGATAGACCAAACAGCATGACAGAGGTTGCGATAGCAACCTCAAAATGATTAGATGCGCCGATCATGGCCACAGGAGCAGCATCTTCATATTTAAGTCTAAACAACTTAGCAGCACCATATCCCAAAGCAAAAATAAACACCGTTTGCAAAAACAGCGGGATCGATATCCATAAAATGGTCAACGGATTTGCAAGGATCACTTCACCTTTGAAGCTAAAAAGCAAAACCAGCGTCAACAGCAATGCACAAATGGTTACAGGAGTTAATATGTGAAGGAATTTTTCTTTAAACCACTCTTCCCCTTTATGAGAAATTATCCACTTACGTGACAAATATCCTGCTACCAAAGGAAGCGCCACATAGGTCGCAACAGATAATAAAAGTGCCTGCCAAGGTACCGGAAGTTTGCCAATTCCAAGAAGAAAGCCACCCAACACACCATAAAGTACCAACATTGTAAGAGAGTTAATGGCAACCATCACCAATGTAAGACCATCATTACCACGAGCAAGATAACCCCAGACAAGCACCATGGCGGTACATGGTGCGATTCCGAGCAAAATACATCCAGCAAAATAACTGCGCCAAAGCGGTATCTGCAACATCTTCATACCGTCAATCAAAACAACAGCCCCAGCCCCGTGTTGTGCACCTACCGGTAGGTCGAGGCCAAATGGCATTTTCACTAGATCCATAGCCTCGACCCCAATAAATCCTTTCAGAAGAAACCCTAGGAAAAACATTGCGATAACATACATGGTAAATGGTTTAATACACCAGTTCAAAAATAACGTCAGAAATACTGGCTTTCCACTTCTTCCCGCCTTAATCACACTGGCAAAATTTATCTTTACCATGATTGGATACATCATAAAAAATAGACATATAGCGATTGGGATGGATACAACAGGAGCGCCATTTACGTTAATGGATATACCATCCAGCGTTTTTGCCAAATTTGGAGCAATTTTCCCCAACAAAATACCTACAATGATGCACAAACCAACCCATACCGTAAGATAACGTTCGAAGACATTGGTCATCTTGCGCTCATTAGCCAAACAATTTTCTCTATCCATTTCCATCCCCTTAAAACCTCTTCGTTAATCCATTAACAATAAAAATTACCGGCATAGATAAATAATAGATTAAGTATGACTATTTAACCTATTCTTAATTTTGATGATTTTTAAGTCACAAGTCATATATAATACTTTTACGCTAAAATGAATCTCTATGAGCATCATCGAAATTATCTTAATCTCTTAGGGGTCAAAATATTGGTTGAGCACACCATGTTTTTAGCCTAATCCATTTAAAAAAATTACATTTTCTCAGAGAAGAGGAACCATTAAATATCTGTTTTAAATCCCAACACAACATCACTTCCTGCTTGTCCGCCACGAATACCCCAGTTATCCATTGCAACTTCATATAAAACTACTCGTGTATCTTCCACCGAAACACCAAAGCTCTGCATCCCTTCACATAGCTTTTTATATAATTCTCGCTTTGTTTCAAGAGAGCGACCAGGAAACATTGATATCTCAAATAGAACATAATTATCTGAGCCATTTTTGGGGCAAAAGAAATTACCAGCATCGTATTCGACAATACGTATAAGGCGATCATATTCAGGAATTTTTAGTACTTCGATCATTGTTTCATGCACAAAATCTGCAAGACGCTCCTTTTCCTCACTTGACCACTTTTTACTTAATTCAATTTTTGTTACTGGCATTTATATTTCCTGAGCTTGGTTCACAAATTTTAATACATTTAATTGTTTATTTAATCGCTGCTTTGACTGTATCTGGTTCGATAGTTTTAACCTCTTTATCCAACTGTTTCTTGCTCTCTTTTACCTTTTTTTGATCTTCAAATTGCTCCTGCCCCATTCCTGTCTTTGGTTCACCTTTAATCGGAGTTACACGACTAATATTCTCAATACGAAATAAAATATCACCTGTATTTTCATTATTTCTATAATCATAAATTATATCGTCATCCCCCCAATACTTTACATTTTGAAGCAGGATAAATCCCTTTTTGATCTTATTACTACTTATACTCTGATAAAGCGATTTTGATATACGCGCATAATAGTAATACGAATCAATCTTATTGCCCTCTTCTGGAATATTTATATATATAAACGTCCACATCGTTTCTTCTTTGAAATTAGCATTAACTGCCGCAGCTTCTTCTGTTAAATCACACCCATAATTTGGGATTAATAATATTGCTATTACGACATATTTAATTAATTTCATCTTACATTTACCCTTATATGATCCTAACACTTCTAATAATCCCGAGTAAGCGACTCACCATTAAACAATCTAACCAAAAACAGCGCAAGCAAAAAACAAAAATCTTCTTTATCACTTCCATATAAATCAGCTATTTTTGAGCCTTTTCCATGAATTTAATAATTAATCCACCAGTGTTTAAACATAGGTAATAGATAAAAAATTCTAAGGCCTTCATCTTATTAGCAATATGAGTTTGCAAATCCAAACCTGTTGGGGCAATATCAACACCCCATACCTACTTACTGTTTTGAATATCCAATGATCCCCAAGCTCGACACTGAAAACTTTTTACAATTATCTCAATCGATACCTATGGTTGACGTACGTTCCCCCGCTGAATTTGCCAAGGGACATATCCCAGGTGCTATAAATATCCCCATATTTAGCAACGATGAGAGAGCTGCCGTAGGAACTCTATATAAAAAAGAGGGCAAAGATAAGGCGGTACTGCTTGGGCTTGAATACGTTGGGCCAAAGCTTAAGGATTTTGCGGCAACCGCATCCGAACTGGCTGTTGATGGTGAGATCCTGCTCTATTGCTGGCGCGGAGGAATGCGCAGCGGTAGCATGGCGTGGCTGTTTGAGACTATTGGGTTAAAGCCAAAGTTGCTTAAAAAAGGGTATAAGGCATACCGCCGCTACTCAAAGTTAATGTTATCCAAAGCAACCAAGATCATTATTCTAAGTGGATCTACAGGAACTGGGAAAACAGACATACTAAAACAGTTAGCTGCAGCTAATGAACAAATGATAGACCTTGAAGGTCTGGCTAATCATAAAGGCTCTGCCTTCGGTGCCATTGGCCAAAAAGAACAGCTTCCCAATGAACAATTTGAAAACAACCTATTTCATGAATGGAAAGATTTTGATCTAGGCAAAACCATATGGCTTGAAGATGAGAGCTCGATAATTGGCAGAAACCACATACCACACGAATTATTTGATTGCATGCGTCAAGCTACTGTTATCAAGATAAATCTGGATACAGATATTAGAATTCGTCGTTTAGTTAAAGAATATACCGGAGCAGAAAAAGAGCTCCTTGTCGCCACTATCCAGCGTATACAAAAACGTCTTGACCCGGTTGAAGCAAAATTAGCCATTGAAGCGATTGAAAAAGGTAATTTCACAGATGCAATAAGCTATGTTCTAAAATATTATGACAAAGCCTATAATTATGGACTAGATAAACGAGATCCTTTATCAATTTTTGAGTTAAATCTAACTGAAGACGATCCGCAAATAAATGCGCAGAAGTTAATCAGTTTCAAAAACGAAATCACTTCTTAAACTTATTAAAAGAGATATTACCGGTATGAGCGAAGCAATTAAGTTAACCCAATTTAGTCCTGGGGCAGGATGTGGCTGCAAAATTTCACCAAAGGATCTTGAGTCCATATTGAAAAGTGATAGTTCATATGCAGATATTCCTAACCTTCTTGTTGGCAACTCATCAAAAGATGATGCAGCAGTTTATGATATTGGCAATGGGCAAGCGGTTGTCAGCACCACAGATTTTTTCACCCCAATTGTTGATGATCCATTTGATTTTGGTCGCATCGCCTCGGTTAATGCAATAAGTGATATCTACGCCATGGGTGGCAAGCCTATTATGGCAATAGCGATTCTTGGCTGGCCTATGGATAAACTTTCTACCGAAGTTGCTCAAAGTGTTATTGAGGGTGCAAGAAAAGTATGCGCTGAGGCAGGCATTGCACTTGCCGGTGGACATAGCATTGAGATTGGCGATCCTATATTTGGACTTGCGGTAACGGGAACTGTTCCAACTAACCGTGTTAAACAAAATAATAAGGGTACTGCAGGTTCCAAATTATTTTTAACCAAGCCTCTAGGAATTGGAATAATTGCAACGGCAGAAAAGCGCGGCGTAGCAGATCCAAAAGATACTCAGCAGATTGTACAGCTAATGACCACTCTAAATAAAGTTGGCGAACAATTAGCAAACTTCAGTTCGGTAAAGGCTATGACGGATGTAACAGGGTTTGGTCTGCTAGGGCACTTACTTGAGATATGTGAAGGCAGTGAGCTAAACGCAAAGATCAACTTTTCTCAGGTTCCAACTATTGATAATCTACAAAAATATATTGATCAAGAAGTATTGCCTGGAGGACTATTCAGAAATTTCAAAAGCTATGGTCACAAGGTTCATGATCTAACTGAGCAGCAAAAAGCCATTATGTGCGATCCACAGACAAGTGGAGGCTTATTGGTTGCAGTGTCACCAGAAGGTGTTGCTGAGATTACTGAATATATGCAAAGTATCGAGCACCCATTCTATGAGATTGGTGAGCTAACCGATATGGAAGATAAAGAAAAATTTATCAAGGTGATTTAACCTGTATTAACTCCTATCTTATTGCACCCTAGAATTTCTTTTTAGGGTGCAGGTAGCGCCACTGCCCTACTGGGATTTTCCCCATCGATACACTACCAATTCGAATTCTACGCATAGCAACTACTGTTAAACCAACTTCTTTACACATAAACTCTATTTGCCCCAAGCGCACACCGTTTGATGCAAGCCTCAAAACATTTTCGCTCTGCCAGCTTACCTGTGCGGCAGGTAACATATCGCCCTTGAAGCACATACCCTTTTGCATTTTATTCAGTCCATATGGGACAATCTCACCACTAACCTCTACAATATATTCCTGCTGAATTCTTAAGATATTTTTAATAAGCTTATTTTCAATCCCACGATCTTGAGTAAACACTAATAACCCACTGGCATCAGTATCAAGCCATGTTGTGACACTTAAATTACGAAAATGGCGATACAATATGCGCCGTGCTTCAGGGTCATCTGAATCATGGGATTCAGCACTTAAAAGTTTACTGTGGTCATTACTTGTGACGTCATAACCTACTGGTTTATTCACCAGAAGAGTTACAGGTTCTAATGATTCTAAAGTAGGATTTGGATCTATCTCAACTTTTTCACTGGTGACTTTATAGTGTGGTTTTTCCATCACATTTCCATCAACACGAACCCAACCGCCTTCGATATATTGCTCCGCCTCTCGGCGCGAACAAGGGACCAATTCAGCAACATGTTTAGATAAACGAACTGGATCAGCCATTATTCTGACAACTTCAGTTCTAGACCATCAAAAAACAGATCCAATAACCTATCATCACAGGCGCGATAATGTTTATTACCATGTTTACGGAAAAAGCTACCTAACTCTAGAGCCGTTAATTCAACCTCACCCATTTCAAAAACAGCTAATATTGCTTCCTCTTTCATATCTAAAGCGATACGTAATTTTTTTAGAACTGTATTATTAGATATTTTTTGTACTTTCTTCTTCTTACTATTATTTTTAGAATCGCTAGGGCCACGACGATCAGTTATCAAACCATCTAAAAAATCGCTAAGAATATTTGCGCCGCAGTCTTTTTTATTATCATCTTCCGCCTGATCCAATAATAGCTGCAAGTCTTTGAAGGAAATATCATTATTCACCAAAGCAAACACCTCTAGGATCTTTTCATTATCGAGTTGAAATGCGAATTTGATACGACTTAATACATAGCTATTTTTCATGAATATCTCTTTGTTTTAAAAAACGATCAAGGGCAGACCACAGGCCTGCCCTCTCAACTTAAATACCATTTAAATCAGATTAGAACTTTTTATTTGCTATAGCATCTCTTTCTGATTTTCTAATCTGCCTTTCCCTAAGTTCTTTCTCTTTAGCTTCAGCTGATTTTTGCGATATCTTAACTTTTTTACGCTTAATAACGACCTCTTGATTCAGCCTTTGCTTTTTCTTCGGCGCTCGATTGCCCATCTCTTTAACGCGCAGCTCAACTCTATCAGCCATGCGATCAATCACACCGTTGACATATTTGTGACTTTCATCCGCACCAAATGCTTTTGCTAGTTCAACTGCTTCATTAACCAAAACTCTATATGGAACATCTATACGTTTGATTAACTCATAAGCTGCTATACGCAAAATACAAATTTCAACTGGATCAAGCTGGTCGATAGGACGATCTAGTAAAGGCTCTATCTTTGCATCAAGCACCTCTTTATTCTTTGGAATTTCGTGTAACAGCTCTTTAAAATACTCTATATCTACACGACGCATATCCTGATCTTCATGAAATTGATTTTCAATATCATGCAGATCACCCTTGGTAAGCTCCCATTGATAAAGAGCCTGTAGGATTCTATGACGCGCTCTAGTACGATGAACGGTTGGGATTTTCTTTTCTGTTGTCATTTGGTACTGCTCTAAAGGTTGCGAAGAAGACTTACCATTTCGATAGCAGTCAATGCTGCCTCTGCTCCCTTGTTTCCTGCTTTCGTCCCTGCTCTTTCAATTGCTTGCTCGATTGTATCTGTAGTAATAACTCCATTACTAACTGGCAAACTAGCATCCAATGACACCATTGCTAATCCCTTGGTACATTCTGAAGCCACGAAATCGAAATGAGGTGTTGCGCCACGAATCACTGCACCCAGTGCAATAACTGCATCAGCCTTTTTGCTAGCTACAATTTTTTTAGCAGCCAGAGGAAGTTCAAATGCGCCTGGTACTTTTACCAGTTCTATGTTCTCTTCCGGTACACCATTGCGCTTTAAAGTATCAATTGCACCTTCTACCAAACGATCAACGATGAAGCTATTAAAACGGGCAGCAACTAAAGTGAATTTAGCACCTTCAACGCGGAAATCACCTTCTATGATATTTATAGAGCTCATAATTGTTTCCTCTTATTTAATGTTTAAACTTTCTTGACCCTTTTGAGGAGTCACATATTCTTCAATCTCTAACCCAAAGCCAGAAAGAGCATGCATTCTTCTGTTACTTCCCAGCACTTTCAATCTTTTAATTCCAAGGTCAGAAAGTATCTGCGCACCTAAACCAAAGTTTCTTAACTTGGCGCTTTGCTCGCCTTCATTTTTAGATGTCGGTGGAATTGAGCATTGATACTCATGCACTGAACGCAATAGATCTTCGTTGTGATCATTTTTGCGTAGAATAACCACTACACCATTCTCTTCCTCAGAGATATATTTCATCGCCTGACGCAACGGAAGTTTTTCTTCTCGGCGTACGCCATATAGTAAATCACAAAGTGGGTTTTCCATATGAACGCGAACCAGAGTTGGTTCTTGTGGATTGATATGCCCTTTAACTAAGGCCAAATGAATCGCTTTATCGATACTGTCTTGGTAGGTAATTAATTGGAAGTTACCGTATTCTGTTGGAAACTCGCACTGACCAATTCTTTCGATCTGCTTCTCATTAGCGATTCTGTAATTAATTAGATCGGCGACAGTTCCTATCTTCAGGTCATGCTCTTGAGCAAACTTGATTAGATCATCACGACGAGCCATGGTGCCGTCTTCATTGAGGATCTCTACAATCACTGCCGAAGGATCAAGACCTGCTAATCTGGCAAAATCACAACCCGCCTCAGTGTGCCCTGCGCGGGTAAGTACACCACCAGGTTGAGCCATCAATGGGAATATATGTCCTGGCTGCACGATATCATCAGCTACTGCATCAGGGGAAACTGCCGCTTGGACTGTCTTGGCACGGTCCTCAGCTGATATACCAGTGGTGACGCCTTCGGCCGCTTCAATAGAAACAGTAAAATTGGTGCCATGTTTACAATCATTGCTCTCAACCATCAGTGATAGTTTGAGCTTATCGCATCGTTGTTGGGTCAAGGTAAGGCAGATGAGTCCACGGCCATAACGCGCCATGAAGTTAATATCCTCCGGTCTGACCTGGGAGGCAGCCATCAATAGATCGCCCTCATTCTCTCGGTCTTCATCATCCATTATGATGACCATCTTACCTTGGCGGATATCTTCTACTATCTCTTCTACGCTATTTAACGCCATTTTCTCTTCTCTTCTTTAAAGAACTTTCTATTACAACTATTGTTGAATAAATTAACTATCTAGCAAAACCATTTTCTGCAAGAAACCCCAATGACAAACCTGAATCACTTGCTGTACCTACCTGTGTATCACCTCCACCTTGGAGAAGCCTTTCCAGGTAGCGCGCTATTATATCTACTTCTAGATTAACTTGCCTGCCTATATTCGCATTATTTAATGTAGTTTCTTTTAGAGTCTGCGGAATTATGTTGAGCGCAAACACATTTCCTTCAACCTCATTCACTGTCAGGCTAATGCCATCAATAGTTATTGAGCCTTTAGCTGCAATATATTTAGCAATTTCACTTGGTGCTTTAATCTTAAATTTAACCGAACGCGCATCAGTTTCGCGACTGACAATTTCACCTAAACCATCAACATGACCACTGACTATATGACCGCCCATACGACTATTAGGCATTAATGCCTTTTCTAGATTCACACTAAAACCAGCTTTTGCAGCTGCCATTGATGTTTTACTCAAACTCTCTTTAGATACGTCGGCCCAAAAGGTTTGCGCTGTAAGATCGGTGACGGTCAAGCAAACTCCATTAACAGCAATACTATCACCAAGCTTTACATCACTCAGAGACATGCTGCCGACACTTACTTCAAGCCGAACATCACCACCGCTATTTTGCAGCTGCTTTACCTTGCCAATATCTTCAATTATTCCGGTGAACAATTTTTTTCCTTTGTTCTTTCTGCGTGGGCAGTGCCCACCCTACTTTTTACTTAACCTAAATATTCAAGATCCCTGAGCGTAGCCGAAGGGCTCAGACTGCTTGGCTTTTACCTTTCGGCCTACAAACAATCCGCCAATCACAACCAACCGCAGTAATATCTTTAATATCCAGTTCGATCTTATCTGCCATTTTATCTAGGCCTGGCAGATTGAATAACCCTTTTGCACTACTGCCCATGATATGAGGGGCCATATATACAACCAATTCATCAATCAATCCAGCTTGTAGAAATGCACCAGATAATGTAGCGCCTGCTTCTACCAGCAACTCATTTACATCTATCGACCCCAGAAAACTCAGTAACCAGTCAAGATCAATCTTATCTGCATCTTTAAGTTCGGCAGCAACCACTATTGCCCCAGCCTGCTCAAGCTGTTTATCTTTCTGCGCATTAGCATCGATAGCTTCTCTGCTAGCAAAGATCATTACCTCGCCAGCCAAACCAAATATCTTTGCATCAGTAGACATCTGAAATTTAGGATCCAGAACCAATCTAAGTGGCTGTTTAACTTCTACATCTTCAATTCTAGCATTCATTTGCGGATCGTCATGCTGTATCGATCCAATGCCGGTTATTATTGCTGCACTTCTGGCGCGCAGATGATGTACATCAGCTCGAGCGTCTTCAGCGGTAATCCACTTACTTTCACCGGATGCCATTGCGGTTCGACCATCTAGGCTCATTGCCATTTTACAGCGCACGTATGGTTTTCCGCTGGCCATACGTTTGATAAAGCCTGGGTTAAGTAATTCTGCTTCTTGCTGCATCAAGCCGACTACTACTTCGATTCCGGCTGCTTTTAATTTTTCAACCCCTTGTCCTGCAACCTGTGGATTAGGATCCTGCATTGCAACAACAACCCGCACCACATCAGCTTGGATTAATCTATCAACGCATGGTGGCGTTCTACCATAATGAGAGCATGGCTCAAGCGTGACATAAGCCGTAGAGTCTTTCGGGGATTGAATACAGTTTTGTAAGGCGTTGACTTCAGCATGAGCCTGGCCAGCAATTTGATGCCAACCTTCACCTATGATTTTATCGTCTTTTACAATTACACAGCCAACTCTCGGATTAGGATCCGTGGTATAGATACCATTTTGCGCCAGGGTTATAGCTTTGCGCATATATTTAAAGTCAGCAGATGTAAAAGAGCTCATATCCAAAGAATAATTTATCTAGGGGTAAACAAGTGGTGATTTTACTATAAAACTGCTTATCTTGCTAATTTAAGTGGATTTTATGCCTAGCTTCAAATAATTGATACCAAACCCTTGACCCTGGAGTTAACTCCATAGTTTATAATAATGGTCATAGAGTAAATCAAGGCAAAAATATGAAACATTTGAAGATTGGCGAATTAGCCAAAACATCAAATACCCCAATTGAAACAATCAGATATTACGAAAAGATTGGCCTATTGAACAAACCTGAACGTACTGCATCAGGTTATCGCATGTACTCAAATGAATACATTGAGGGACTTAAGTTTATCAAAAGAGCAAAGCACGTTGGGTTCTCTATTAAAGAGATTCAGGATCTGCTTTACCTTCGTCATGAAAAACACAGCAAGACCTGCCATGATGTAAAAGATTTCGCCAGTAAGAAGCTAGTGGATATTGAGGAAAAAATCTCCGAGCTTACCAACATCAAAAATGCCTTGGAAAATATCGTTAACAGCTGTGATGGCGGCAGCAATAGCGCAGACCATTGCAATATTCTTAACGCATTAGATTCATGTAAAGATTTAGAGTAACAATTTTGGAGTATCCGTCATGTTAGAGAACACCTTAAATATCATATTAGAAGTAGCTCCATTTTTACTTATTGGGTTATTTGTATCAGGGCTTATTAAAGCCTTTGCTTCAGATACTTTGATAAAAAAACACCTCTCCGGAACCGGCCTAAAACCGGTAATAAAGGCTGCTTTTATTGGCATGCCACTACCACTATGTTCCTGCGGGGTTATCCCTGTTGCTCTTGGGCTGCGCAAGCAAGGCGCCTCCAAAGGTGCAACCGCATCATTCATGATTGCCACCCCTGAGACTGGAGTTGACTCAATATCAGTTTCTTACGCGTTATTAGGTCCATTTATGGCTTTAGCCCGACCGATTGCAGCCTTGATCTCATCCATCACCGCGGGAATCCTGGTTGATGCCGTTACCGATGAAAGCAAACCGTCCTTCACGGAACCTGTGCAAAAGTCTTGCTGCAGCAGTAGCGAAGACAAACAAGATCAAACTGCATCTACAGGTAAGTTTGAACGATTTATAACAGGCCAAAAATACTCCTTCACCAGACTTTATGATGACACCTTTAAATGGCTATTTATCGGCATCATTGCTGCCGGTGCCATTTTAACCTACGTTCCACCAGATTATTTTTCTGCGCTTGGTCATAGCTACCTTGGCATGCTATTAATCATGCTTATAAGCGTTCCAATGTATACCTGCGCTACTGCATCAACACCTATTGCTGCTGGTCTAATTGCATTAGGTGTATCCCCTGGGGCTGCATTGGTATTTCTTCTTGCTGGTCCTGCTACCAATATCGCAACACTTGGCGTAATCAGTAAAGAACTAGGTAAAAAAGCGATGGTTGCTTATCTTTCCGCTATTGGTTTGTGTGCACTTGGATTCGGAATCTTAACGGATGAGATATCAACCAGGCTTGGAATTGATGTAGTTTCCAATTTGCAAGATCAAGAACATCTAATTCCCCATTTCGTTGCTTGGGCTGCTGTTGTAATATTAATCCTATCGCAAAAACATATTCGTAAATTTTGGCTGCCAATCTTTAGCAAAAAAAATGGCAGTTCGAAGCAAGAGACAGAAGGAAGTTGTTGCGGCAGCAAAAAAGCAATCGAAGAGCCAAAGAAAAGCTGTTGCAGCTCAAAGAAAGAAGAGGCTGTTGAACCAAAGAAATCCGGTTGTTGCAGCAGCAAGAAAGCAGCTACAGAAGAGACAAAGAAAGGGTGTTGCGGAAAGTAGTTTTTATTCGTCATTCCCACAAAAGCGAAAACATTTTTGGCGCATGTGTTTTCTAAATCCCCGCTTGCGCGCATTAGTGTCCGGAATAAATTTAATCTATTGCTGAAAAGGGTTGTAGACTCAGGTTATAAAAGGTACTGGTGTTTTTTAGACTTGAATTTTTCAAGATTCCTGAGCGTAGCCGAAGGGTCAAGAAAAATTAATGAAAACAAGGTGACTTCGGCTTTAGTTTATCTTGAGCGTAGCCGAAAGGCTCACCCAGCTTGTTTTTCAGTTTTGAATATCCCGGACAGCAGTGCGCTTTCGCGGGGATGACATCATTTTATATTACCTTTCCAGAATCCTACCAACCATAAAATCCAACGACGAATCAACACAATCAAGCTTAACCCTATGAATCACACCAGCAAGATCATTAATCTCGTCAGGCACATCAACGGCAACTCGAAGATAGTTATCAGAGTATCCAAAATATCTCTTCTCATGTGAATTAAGATCTACACTATATGATTCAAAAAGGACTTCAAATATATTCCCCTGATTAGTACGCATCACCTTCTCACGCATTTTTTTAGCGACATGCTCTAACTCTTTGCAGCGCAATTTTTTCTGATCTGAATCAATCTGACCATCCATCTCAGCAGCCCTAGTTCCTACTCTTGGTGAATAAGAGAATATATGAATATGACTAAAGCCAACTTCCTGTACAAATTCAAGCGTTTGCTGCCACTCCTCCTCAGTCTCTCCAGGGAAGCCTACAATAATATCTGTTGTAGCAGTAATTCCAGGGATACTCTCACGTGCTTTCTCAATCAACCTTCGGTAAGTATCCCGGTCACACTTTCTACCCATCCGTTTTAGCACGCTATCACTCCCACTTTGCAGAGGAAGATGCATATGCGGAAGCAATCTCTTATTCTTGAATAATCCTAGAATTTTTTCTGTCAAATCCCAAGGTTCTAAAGATGAGATTCTAATTCGTGGAACCGAAGTTTGCTCCAGTATCTTTTCAATCAGATCACCTAATGAGCTACCAATATCACTACCGTAACCACCTACATGAACTCCAGTTAAAACTATCTCTTTAATATTATTAGAATTAATTTTATTGATTTCAGCAATAATGTCCTCTGTGGTTCTGCTTCTCTCTTCACCTCGAGCGACTGTGACAATACAATACGCACAGCTATTACGACACCCATCCTGAATTTTAACGAATGCTCTATCCTTACCTCTAGAAAAAAGTACTGATTCATTTGCCTCAGCAGCATGAACCGAACTTGTTGATAGCTCGAAATTATCTCTTACAATTTTGGCTAAATTATCTTTTTGGGAGTTATCTACAACCAGGTCTACCCCTAGTTTCTCAGCAATATCATCTGGACTTAATGTCGCATAACACCCTGTTACAACCACTTTCACATCTGGCTTATCGCGATAATACTTTCTTATGGCACGACGCGACTTTCTCTCTGCCTCTTGCGTGACTGCACAACTATTAAAAACAACAATATCAGCCTCAGCTAGACCATTTACAACCTGATACCCATATTCCTGAAATTCAGCAGCGCATGTTTGCAACTCTGCTTCATTAAGCCTACAACCAAGCGCCTTAAGATATATTTTCATCGCCAATACCAATTCAAAATGAGAAATGATTTTACACTATTGATAATAGAGTCTGAATAGTTTTATGCACAGAACTGCAACCAGAAAATACCAAATATTTTAACACGACACAAAACCAATACGTAATAACCAAACTATTAGACTAGCCCAGGGGCCAGAAAGGTAACCAGTTTAGCTGCATCTTCTTCTAGATCATTCCAACTTTCAGAAGCTATTTCTAGCTTGGCATATCCGCATGTCGGCATATTTTCTATATATCTATCACCAACATAATTACAAAATTCAGTCATTGCCGGATTATGGCCAACAATCACGACATCATTTAGCGAATCACCTAACTTCCTACACCACCTCAAAATTTCCTGTGAATCAAAAGTATAAAGTTGATCATCCAAGCTCCACTCAATATTTTTATCCTCAAGAGCCTGATTAATCCAAGCAATCGTTTGCTGTGCTCGATTTGCAGTACTGCAAAATACATGATTAAAATCGCAACCAGCATCAACGATACGTTGAGCCATTGTTGCACATGCTCTCTTACCCTGGTCATTCAAAGGTCGATCAATATCACTGCTAGATGAATCGCCACTATAGGCTTTTGCATGGCGAATTAGATGAAGAGTTTTCATTTTTATATCTTCCTTGCGGGTTTTTCTTGTAGAATATCAGCCAATTTATATACAAGCTATAGCAGGAAAATTAATGGTCTCCAAAAATATGATTAAAAAAAGTAAATACCTATTAATCCCAGTTTTTTTGGCATTTGCTTATCTTTATCAATCTCAGGGGGATTTGGTTTTCTCCCCACAAAAAATGAATTTTGCAGATAGAGAACTCTACTCAGAGCATGAAATAGCCATTTTTCGCGGCAGTGAGACTCTGCACGGTTGGTTTATTAATAGATCAGAAATTAAAAACACCCCTCTTTTAGTAATCTATGGTGATAGCGACCAAGAGATATCTCAATACCTGCAACGCCTAGAAAAAATGACTAATATCTCAGCACTATTGGTTAATTACCGTGGTTATGGTGAGAGTAGCGGTGAACCATCTCAAAATTATTTAATTGGGGATGCGCTGGATATACTTGACCAAATAACTGCTGATAACAATATTGAATTTAAAGACGTGGTTATTTATGGACATGGCCTAGGCACAGGAGTTGCGACGGTGATGGCCCACTATCGCAATATTGGCTCCCTGATTCTATCATCACCTTTCAACAGCATGGTTAGTGTAGTTGAAGACCAGCACCCATACCTGCCAGTACGCCATATCTTAAAGCATCATTTCTCATCAATTGATCTGGCTCCAACTTTGGATTTACCCACTGCAGCATTAATAGCTGACGAGGATGAACTATACCGCCCTAAGTTTGCAGAAAAGCTACTTTCACGCTGGAAGGGAGAGGTTACAAAAATCAACTATTCAAGCGATCGTAAACAGATGCAGGAAAACGATAAATACTGGGATGATATTTCTGGTTTTATCGCTGAATGGCAAAATCAAAGCAAATTAATTTCCACCACCATTGAATCAAAATCAAATGACTCTGACCCCATTGATTCCCCCATTGGTTCTGGTTCACCTGAAGTAAAAAAAGAGATTGAAAAAGAATCATTCCAAAAAGAGATAAAGATTATTTATGCAGCGAAAGAAAATTAACTGCAAATGATATGTCATACCCCGACTTATTTAAGGTGTAAGTTTCGGGGTATCGATAAAAACCAAATATTTTACTGTTTCTAAAATGCCAAAGAATATAATACGTCTACTGCAAATGCATAAACAGGGGCAAATATTCTGCTAAATATCATCCAAGCGACAAACATTCCAAACATGCTAAAAGTTGGGTGGCGAATAAACTCCCGGTAACGATGCAGAACTGTTTCCTTCATAAACAAAGTAACTGCCTCGCTTCCATCTAAGGGAGGCAATGGCAGCAGATTAAATACCCCCAGCAACAGATTCAGGAAAAAAGTCATGCTGACTAATACTGCTGCGCCATTGGCAAAACCACTGGTCCCAGCAACTAGAGAGTATACCGCCCACTCTTTTGGTGGGACAAAAAACCCAGATTTTAAACCAGCTACCATAATAATCATTGCGATTAATGCCAACGCAAAATTTGATGCTGGTCCAGCCAGTGCCATCCAAGCAGCCTTACGCGGATGTTTTATCGCCCAATATGGATCATAAGGTGCGCTGGCATAACCCAGCGGCCAACCTATAGCAACTAGAGATATAATTGGCAGCAGTATCATCCCGAAAGGTTCGCGCCGCATATGCGGAATTGGATCAATAGATACCTGCCCACCGTAATAAGCGGTTAGATCTCCACCTTTCTTTGCTGCCCAGGCATGTGCAGCTTCATGTACTGTTGCAGAAAACACAAAAACCACATACCAAGATACAAGAATCAATATCATCTACTTTGCACCCTCAACAGCACCTTCAATACCTGCGCCATTAGCGCTGCCGGCTAGTTTTAACTCATCAGGAATATGAATAGTTGATGTTGGGAATGCCATCTCTGCCCCATGCTCCGCAACAATATCAACAATTTTTAACAGGACATCCTGTTTGACTTCATGAAATTTGATCCAGTTTGTGGTCTTAGTAAATGTATAGATAAAAAAGTCTAACGATGATGGAGCAAAGTTATTGAAGTTAACAATCAAGGTCTGTGATGTATCGATATCAGGATGCTGCAATAACATAGCCTTTACACTAGAGATGATGCTACCCATTGAGTTAGCATCATCATAACGGATGCCGATTGTTTCTTTGATCCTGCGGTTGGTCATACGCGATGGATTCTCAACTGAGATATTGGCAAAAATTCCATTTGGAACATATAGCGGACGTTTATCAAAAGTGCGGATACGGGTTAATCTCCACCCAATATGCTCAACTGTCCCTTCAATATTTTTATCTGGAGATCTAACCCAATCACCAATTGAGAATGGACGATCGAGATAAATCATCAATCCACCAAAAAAGTTTGCCAATAGATCTTTGGCAGCAAAACCAATTGCGATACCACCGATACCACCAAAAGCTAAAATACCGGAGACACTTATTCCTAAAGTCTGCAGAGTAACCAACCCTGAAGTGATGATAATTGCCAAACGTATAAGTTTGCTAATTGCATCTACTGTGGAGGCATCTATTTTATCCTCTTTAATCCCATTCCCTTTTAACAGATTAATCTCAATCTCTCGCACTAAGCGGATAAGGAACCAGGTAATAATCAGAATAGCGCCTACATTACGTAGCACCCAAACCTTTTCAAAAAGCTGAATTGGATTTTGCGGATCCTGCGCAACCTCAGCAGCATAGGTTATCCCAACTATCCAGGTTAACCAGTTAAGTGGCTTGCCAACTGCCTTAATCAAGGCGTCATCCCAAGGGTTTTTAGTCTTCTCTAATTTTAAAGCCAATTTCTTTAGGAACTTTCGTACCAGAAGGTTAATTATTACTACAGCAAGAACAACTATAAATACCTGAGTAATATCTGCATACTCACCTGTCATCCCGCGAATAATAGCCTTGAACTGCTCTATAAAATTCTCTTTCATTCTAATTCACCTACTTTCTTAACCACATGAATTCTCTATTTTAGCTTTCCATATAAGATGGAAAAGTCTTGTGTATCCCGCACTAAATCTTTATAGACACAGCTCTCAGACAGTGCTTTATTTACAGCATCTCTATCATTGCAGATCAATACCATATCACAACCAGCTCCCAGGGCCATCTTCACCCGCTGAGCTATAGAACCATAATTAGTTGTTGCCTTCATAGATATATCATCACTAAAGACAATGCCATTAAAACCTATCTGCTCTCGTAAAATATTCTTAATCCAGAACTCTGAGAATCCTGCTGGCATTGAGTCTATTTTTTCATAAACTATGTGAGCTGGCATTATTCCAACTAATTTATCCGCTAATTTCTTAAATGGGAGCAGATCTTTTTCTGATATTTCTTCCAATGACCTAGAATCAACTGGAAGCTCGTGATGAGAATCCTCTGCCACATATCCATGCCCAGGATAATGTTTTCCTACTGATATCATTCCAGCAGCACTAAAACCATTAATCATTGACGAAGTGAGATCAATAATCTGCTCTGGATCTGTTCCAAAAGATCGATCACCAATAACCTGATTATTTTTATAATCAACATCTAAAACTGGAGCAAAACTAAAATCAACTCCAACCTCTAATAGCTCAACAGCTAAAAGAGCTCCTGTATCATAGGCCATCTTTTTTGCCTGTTCAGGATCAATCTTATATGCCCTGGCATAATCACTTGCAGGAGGAAACCTAGTAAAACCTTCCTTAAACCTTTGGACACGACCACCTTCCTGATCTACAGCAATAACCAGCCTCGGAGTTTTTATCTCTTTAATCTGCTGGGTTAGTTGCTGCAGCTGATTCTTATCTTTGTAATTACGAGAAAACAATATCACACCACTAACTAGTGGATGTGAAAGAATATCTCTATCTTCAGCGCTTAGTTCATATCCATCAATATCAACCATCAAGGGGCCAAAAGTCATCTCTAATTCCTTCCTGATTTTTATTTATATCTAAAAAAATTCATTATTAATTTTTAGTTACCACCAACAAAAAACTAACCATTCATATCCTTAACATCAAGATAGTCCCTTATCTGATCTCCAAGAAGATTAACTGACATCACCACCAGCATCAATATGACTCCAGGAGCAATCACCATATGAGGTGCTACCAGCAAGTATTGAGAACCGTCCCTTATCATACTTCCCCAAGATGATGCAGGGGGTTGAACCCCAAGCCCAAGATAAGATAATCCCGCCTCAGCAATAACTATTCCGGCAATACCAAATGTCCCTTCAACGATCAATGGCGCCATTATCAACGGTAAAATATGGGCCTTAATTATCTGCAAATTACCAGTTCCCAATGCATGAGCTGCCAGCACATGCTCACGGTTCTTTAAGCTAAGAACCTGTGCACGAGACAACCTGGCATA
Organism: Gammaproteobacteria bacterium; assembly: GCA_033852155.1. Lineage (GTDB taxonomy): Bacteria > Pseudomonadota > Gammaproteobacteria > QZLD01 > QZLD01 > QZLE01. The sequence continues at coordinate 240,772 of JAWSVA010000009.1, forward strand.
ACCAACCCAGCCAACAATTGATAAAGCAATAATAACGTTTTCAATACCTGGCCCCATCACCCCAGAAAGTGCAATCGCCAACAAAATCCCTGGAAAAGCGAGAAATATATCAATTATCCTGACGGTAATAACATCAACCCAGCCACCAACATAGCCACTTATACAACCAACTGCAGTACCAACAACAACTGAAATAATGGTCACAAATGCTGCAACAATAAAGGATGTAAAACCACCTGTTATCGCACGATCAAGCACTGAGCGTCCAAGATCGTCTGTTCCAAGAAGATTATTCCAGTCTGGAGTGGTAAGAATCTGGCTAAGATCAATCTGATTTGGATTAAATGGAAATATTAATCCCGATATAATTATTAGAACCCAAAGCACAAGTATGGTTATAGGGAAATATTTTCTAAACATTACTGCTCCCTATATCTAATGCGAGGGTCAACTACCGCGTAAAGAATATCGGTAAGCATGTTCACCAATACATAAGTACTGCTAATTAACAATACCGCTATCTGCACCACTGGATAATCACGTTTCTGAATCGATTCCACCACCATAAGACCAATACCAGGCCAGGAAAAAACCTTCTCGGTAATAACCGCACCTGCAAGAAGAGTCCCTAACTGCAGACCAATCAAGGTTATTACTGGCAATATTGCATTGCGCATAGCATGAAACAGAATAACCCGTGTCTGAGAGCACCCTTTGGCCTTCGCTGTACGAATATAATCTTCTCCCAGAACCTCAAGCAAAGTGCTACGGATCATGCGCGATAAGATAGCTGCCAGCGCAGTTCCAAGAGTGATTGCAGGTAATACAATCGCGCCATCACCCTGGTAACCACTCACAGGAAACCAACCGAGCAACAAAGAAAAGATCAGGATCAGGATCTGCCCCATCCAAAAATTGGGAATAGAGACACCGAGTAACGAAAACCCCATCGCTGCATTATCAGCGATACTATTTTTTTTCAAGGCGGCAATTGCCCCCATCGGAAAAGCAATCAATACGGCAATCAAAAGCGAAACCACGGCTAAAAGCGCCGTAGCCGGCAAGCGATCAAGAATCATTTGTGTAATCGACTCACCGGTTACATATGACTCACCAAAATCTAAGGTAAAAATTCCATGCACAAAGCTTATAAATTGCTGCAACATAGATTTATCCAAGCCAAGCTTGGCTGCGAGAGCAGCGCGATCTGCGACACGTGCAGATTCACCCAGCATCATCTCCACTGGGTCTCCTGGCACTAAGTGAATCAATAAAAATACCAAGCAGACAACACCAGAAATTGATATAGCAGCGCCAACTAGCTTTTGTAGAATAAATCTAATCATACTCGCTAGTTTTCCTTTTCCATGACGCTAAGATGATCCTCACAGATTAGCACCCTTATTCCAGTATCAATCATTGCAAATAACTCAACCACATCAGTGCAGCTCATTCTTATACATCCGTGGGAAGCTGGCATTCCAAGTTGTTCTATATCTGGAGTACCGTGAATATAGATATAGCGGCGCATTGTATCGACATTGCCAAGCCTGTTCTTACCTTTTTCTAGACCACTTAGCCAAAGAATCCGCCCCAAAACCCAATCTCTATCGGGGTGATTTTCAGCCAATAATGGGCTATAAATCTCACCTGTTTCCCTTCTACCGACAAATACCGCATTTTTATCTGCAGCTTCACCAATTTTAACCCGAATATAGTGCCAACCTGTTGGAGTGCCGCCACTCCCATTTTGCTCTGAGCACCCATTTTTTCCTGTTGAGATGACAAAGCTTTTAATTGCTTCACCAGCCTCTACAATCTGTAATAACTGTTTAGCTACAGATATCTTTATGTAGCGAGATCTATTGATATCAAAATCCATCAGTTCTCCCCCCTTTTAACTGCCACCCTTTCAACTGTGGCAAGCGAGTCATAGCTTCCATCCGATGCTAATTGATATCCATTTAAATCATTTGTGGTAGCAGCGAAATGCCCCTCGTACCAAAGAGGAACGTATGGTAAGTCATTAAATACTTGCTGCTGTATATCACGAAACACATCAATTCTATCATCAAGAGATTCATAATTTTTGATGGAATCAATCAATCCATCCACTTTCTCACTCATATAACGCCCACGATTTGCACCAACTGGCGGTATATTTTTACTATGAAACACGTAGTCAAAGATATCAGGGGTTTTAATTCCAACCCATTTCAGACTAAACATCTGAAACCTTCCCGCTTTGATGTCACCGTAGAAAGTTCCCCAGTCGTAGCTTTTAATCGACATATTGATCCCAACATGCCGCAGCTGATCCTGAATAACCGTTGCTACTCTAATACGAAATGGATTGGTAGAAGTTTTATAGGATATGTTCAATGGGTTTTCAGGGCCGTAGCCAAGCTCTTTCAAAAGTGAGGTTGCCAAATCACGATTATGTTTAAGCGGTTTTATCTCAGGATTACCAAACCAATGCTCAGCAGGAAAAAACGTTGTGGCCAACTTTTCTTTACCACCATAGAGATGTTCTATAATCACCTCTCTATCAATAGCATAGGCAATAGCCTGTCGCACCTTGTGTTGTCCAACAACTTTATCTTGCAGATTAAAACCAAGATAAGCAAAATCACTTCCATCAAGATACGAAACTTTAACGTTTTTATTTTTAGCCAGAAATCTTTTTAGTTCTGGCATAACTCCATTTTGCAGAATATCGATCTCTCCGCGCAGAAGCTTCATCACCCTTACTTCAGGAGATGCTATTCTAATAAATTCAAATATACGCTGATCTCTAACCCTCTTTAATTGCAAAAGATTTGGATCAGGTCTAGATATATAGCTAAATGGTCCACTACCAACTGGGTCTTGATTAAAATCATGCCCTTTAGATATCAGCTTTTCTGGCATAATCCCTATCACCAGATAGGCTGGGAATAATGGATCTGGATTGCTAAGAAAAAAATCTACAGTATTATCACCGTCAGTATTTATCTTTTCAATAATACTGAGTGACTGCCTATGGGGGGAAGCATTTGTTGCATCAAGCACCCAATCATAGGTTGCCTTCACATCTTTTGCATTCAGAGGTTGGCCGTTATGAAAGCCACCTCTATCACTCGACAGAGTAAACCTATAATGAGTTAAAGAAACCTTCTTCCAACTAGCAATGCCAGGAACAAATTTAGACGATTCATCAAAATCGACAAGAGAAGAATAAATAAGTCGATTAATTCTATATGAAGTAGCGTCTGTCGCTTCGCGCGGATCAAGTTTGACTGGCATACTATCCAAGCCAAAACGGATAATATTTTTATCAATACTTGATCGACAGGAAACCAGCAAAGAGAGCGACAGCACTACACAGGAAACAAAATAGATCCATCTACCTAGTTTCGACATTCTTAACCTGCTTTAACATTCTTACCTTGGATTCCTTTCACTTAGGCAGTTTATGAGCGGTTTTGTTACCGCATTTTCATTTACCAGTTCTTATAAGGGTTATTCACCAAGCATACATTGTAATATTTTGGCTCACCAGAGACATCTTCTCCGACCCAGTTCGGTAAGTCAAATGGTTCATCAGGATCACTCAGTTCAATCTCCGCAACAACTAAACCAGAATTATCTCCTTCAAACGCATCTACCTCCCAAGTATGTGCACCTCTTGCAATAAAATACCTACGTTTTTCGATAAATGGTTTTTCACAAAGAGAATCCAACATCTCATTGGCATCTTTAAGAGGTATCTCATATTCAAACTCTTTACGTGTAATACCTAAAGTTGCGCTTTTAATATTTATATTAGCTTTGTCTCCAGCTACTCTGATGCGAACAGAGCTCCTATTACTTCCTGACATATAACCTTGGCGAAATAGATCCCCTTTTCCAGCCTCTTTCTTCCAACTATCGTTCTTCAATAGAAATTTTTTCTCAATCTCAATTCCCATAAAGCGCCTCCCAAAACCAAATACAATTAAACATAAACTACAGAACACTACTAACATAACTAATAGTATGAACCGGCATATATTAACAGTGCATTGCACCACAGGAAATACTGTTTTTCAAAAATGTTGCCAATATGCTTACGCAATCACACTTTGGCTATTTCTTTACTAAAAAAGCTCACTGAAAAACAAGGTTTCACACCCACTGCTTGCACTTACAAGTTGAATCCAAGTAAAATACCTACTCATTTTTATGATCCTTTTAAATTCCGCAGTAGAGGAAGCAATATGAAGAAACTGGTACTGATAAGACACGGACAAAGTGAGTGGAACCTTGAAAACAGGTTCACCGGCTGGAAAGATGTTGACCTGACCCCTAAAGGTAGAGAAGAGGCTAAAGCAGCCGGACAACTACTTAAAGAGCACGGTTTTCAATTTGATTTTGCATTCACTTCATATCTAACCAGAGCTATCCGCACCTGCCTATCAGTTCTTGATGAGCTTGATGAACTATGGATCCCAATGACAAAAGCATGGGAACTTAACGAGCGCAGCTACGGTGGTCTACAAGGGTTAAACAAAGCTGAAACAGCCGAAGAGTACGGCGATGAACAAGTACACATCTGGCGCAGAAGCTTCGATGTACCTCCTCCTGAGCTAGCTGAAGATGACGAAAGACATCCGAGAAACGATCACAGATATAGGTATCTTGATCAAAGCCTACTACCAGGAACTGAATCGCTAAAGACCACACTTGACCGTGTTCTTCCATACTGGGATAAAGAGATCGTTCCTGTATTAAAAGATAAAGACTCCATCATCATTGCTGCACATGGAAACAGTCTTCGCGCTCTAATGAAGCATTTAGATGGAATTTCAGATGCTGATATAACATCTCTTGAGATCCCAACTGGTCAACCATTTGTTTATGAACTTAACGATGATCTAACTGTAAACAATAGCTACTATTTAAAAGACAAGTAAAACTCTTAATTAATAAGTAAGCATCCAAACAAATGACTGCAACACAAATATCAATAAAGTGTTGCGGTCAATTTCTCCTCCAGCCAATACCCATAAGCTTTAGCCGCCTCTCTTAATTACCACCTTAAAAAGAATTATAAAAACCTCTGCACCTACTAACATAGCCTAAAACTACCATTACCATTAAGAAAACAAGATAGGCTTATGTTTACTAAGATATTGCTGCAGCGCGACACAAACATCTTAGTAATTATATACATAGATAAACTTGACTTGTAACGGCAAATTACCTATTTTCTGACTAGCCATAATGTGAATCAGGTCTAATTTTTACCACAACCAGATCACATTAGTGTAATAAATAAAGATAATTTGCATCGTTCTTGGAGGTAAGTGTAATGAAAATAGGAAAAAAACTATCGATTCTGGTAGGTATAGCTTTATCACTGACAGTTTCAATATCACACGCAGCTACTTGGAGTACCGCACAAAATATCGGCGGATTGAGAAGCGTGTATACATACGTTCCTGCAACAACATCTCAGATCGGTGAAGGACGAGGATTACTTCTTGTTTTAAGAGGCTGCACACAGGCTGCAAGCGCATTCAAAACTGCAAATTTAGATAAGGCAGCTGAAGAGTACGGCATGGTGATTGCTGCTGCTGATCCAAATTCACCTGCTGGTTTTGACTGCTGGGGTTATTGGAATGCGTACTCTAGAAATTCTGGTGATTTCAATAGTGTAATCACAGCAGCTCAAGCATTAATTGCTGATACTTCCCTAGATATCGATCCAAATCAAGTATATATCAGCGGCCTTTCATCTGGCGGTGCATTTGCGATGACTGTTGGTTGTCTAGCTCCTGATGTATTTGCAGGTATGGGACTTGATGCTGCACCAAGCATCGGTTCTGGCTATTCCACAAGCAACCCACCAGATTCAATAGAAACAACTGCAACAAAATGTGAAAATGCAGCTGGAAGCTATAGTGAGCATTTTGCAACACAGATCACATCTACTGCATTTGGCACAACAGATGGCATGGTAGGAAAAGCATATGCACCACATAATGCTGCAGCTATGGCAATCATATATGAATCATCTAAAACAGATAAAATAAATGAAGTTCAAGGTTTCGCTAATGTAAAAGAGAGCACATGGACTGACGGCACCGTAAGCATGGTTGAGTTTGGAAGCGTTGGTCATGCATGGCCTGGCGGCTCTGGTGCATCAGGATCATATATTGACGGATCAAGTGCTAATTATGGCATGTACCTTGGTGAATACTTCACAACCAATAACCGCAGAGTTACAGATCCAAAACCAGAAACTTGTAACGACGTTTCTATCAACAACGTAACTTATAATAAAGACACCAAGATATTCACTGCCAACGGCAATGCTACTGAAAATTGCGGCGAAGCAATGGTTTACATCAATGTAGCTAACTCTGCAGATTTTACTAAACCAGAAAATGATTTCTACTCTTTTGAGATAAGCAATGTTGACTGCCCAGCAGAAATTAAAGTTACTCTTGAAAATGCTTCAGGCGAACAGATCCAAGAAGCAATTATGTATTCAGGATCATGCGGTAACGAAGAGATCGCTCCTGAGATAACTTCATTCAACGGCATCACATCTACAGGCACAGTTTCTTTATCTGGTACTGCTAAAGATACAGATGGAACTATCGTTTCTACAGTGATCACTCTTGACGGCACAGACTACCCTATTGAAGTTAACTCAAATGGTGTTTTCACAAAAACAATTTCCGGCCTTGCAGCTCGTCAATATACAGCAAGAGTTATCGTAACTGATAATGACGGTTTGACTGACGATGCAACAACAACGTTTGAAATTAAAGAGTCTGAAAAGCTTGCTCCAACACTTACCCTCGATCAGGTAGAAATTGATGATACATATGCTGTACTGTGCGGTACTGCAACAGATGCAGACGGTGAGATTATCGCCGCTGTATACTCTATTGACGGTAGCAGCAAACAGATCTCTATGAATCCTGACGGTAGCTTCTGCGTTCATATGCCAGATCTTGACTATGGTGAGCACGAACTTATTATTGCAGTGGCTGACAACGATGGTCTTGGAATAGAAAAAACCGTAAACTTCACTACTTCTGAAGTGATTCTTGAGCCACCTGTTGTAACATTAAACTCTGTAATAGTTGAAGGCAAATCAGCAACTATCACAGGAAGCGCAACTGATACAGACGGCACTGTTACTTCAGTAACGCTTGATGTTAACGGAGTTACTTACTCAGTAACACCAACATCAGCTGGAGCATTCAGCAAAACTCTTACAGACCTAGAAGTTGGACAGTACACCGCTACAGCTACTGCTGAAGATAACGATGGCCTGACAGCTACAGCTTCTGCTAACTTTGAGATCAAAGAGATCATTAAAGTAGCTCCTAAAGTTTCAGTTTCAGCATCAGTTAGCAAAACTACTGCAACCATATCTGGATCAGCAACTGACAGCGATGGTAACGTTGTATCAGTAGTTATTGCGGTTAACGGTACTGAGTACACTGTAGCCAGCGGCAGCTTCAGCAAAACCATCTCTGACCTGGAACCTGGCCAGTATGATGTAACTGTTGTAGCTACTGATAACGATGGGTTAACTGATGCAGCAGCAACTTCATTCACTATTGAAGAAGTTGGAAGCTGCGTAGCAGTAACAGGAAAAGTTAATCCAGATCTTGTTAATGCAGGTCTAGTTAAGAAGACTGGCTGGTACTACTTCACTACAGGTGATAACAACCTTGTATGGTCATGGGTATCATACACTTTGTACCAAGGTACAGATGGCAAAGGTTACAAAACCGAAGCAGCTTGTACAGCTAACTAAAAACTTCAAAGCCATGTGAAAGCACGGTTTTCTGAAGGCATAAAACAACGCCACAATTTAATGTGGCGTTTTTTTAACTAAATAATTCTAAGAACGCATAAAGGTACTATAAATTGTCACCCTCCACCAAAGATAATAACTCCCAGCAATAATATTCAGTCCCCTACACACAACACTAAGATCGCGGAGTTCAAAAACAACTCCTGCAGCTGTAGCTCCGCCGTTGAGAAAACAAACGACATCCAATTTGCAGGATATTTTTTCAAAGACAAGGAGCAACGAAGCCTTATGAAGGAGCTTACATATAAGTAAGTAACTGCCCTTCGGCCTTGGTTTATCTTGAGCGGAGTCGAAAGGCTCAGGAACCTTGCCTGGAGTTGTAACGCAGTATTTGGAAAAATAGATGCGAATTAACTCTTGGTGGCTGTCATTATAACTCTCTTTGGCGCCGGATACCCCTCCACCGTCTTAGTCTCATCATTTGGATCCAGATAATCATCCAAAGACTCAAAACTCATCCACTCGGTAGATCTCTGCTCTTCGATCGACGTAATTGATACATCAGCAATATTAACATCAACAAAACCGCACCTTTCAAGCCATGACTTAAGCGTTAAACAACTAGGCAAAAACCAAACATTATTCATCTTCGCGTAACGCCCTGCAGGTAGAAGAGAATAACCATCCTCACCATCAACCACAATCGTCTCCAGCACCAGTTCCCCGCCTTTGGTCAGCAGCGAGCCAAGCTCAAGGATATGATCCAAAGGGGATCTACGGTGGTATAGGACGCCCATACTAAAAACCGTATCAAATAGCTGGCGGTTTCGTGGGAACTCCTCCAAAACTAGAGGCAGTAAAAAGAACTTCGGATCAGCAATATATTTGGAAAAAGCCAAATGCTGCATCAAAAATTGCCATGATGGATCTATCCCCACCACCATGTTTGCCCCCATACCAAGCATACGCCAGGCGTAATACCCATTCCCACAACCTACATCCAGCACCAGCCTATCTTTAAGGGGGGAGATCACCTTTGCAACCCTATCCCACTTCATATTCGACTGCCATTCAGTATCTATATCAATTCCAAACAGGGAAAAAGGTCCTTTACGCCAAGGCTTAAAACTCATAAGCCCTTCACGCATCTGCTGGCGCTGCTCAGCAGTGCAATCGTTTTCAGAACCTATAGTTACCGCATCTGCATTAAAATCGATGGCGGATGGCTCAATTGAAGGCATAGATGCAATAATATCCAGCCACTTAGGCAGATGACCGTGAGCACGCTCATGTAGTTTTTGCTCCAGTATCTGTCGTAATTTATCCTCAATTTGCACCAAAGGATTTTCCGCAATCTTAGTAAAAAACTCACTATAATCGATCATTTAATAGCCACCAGAGAGACAAAATTACAACACTGAAACCATTGATAACACTCCGAGAAACCAGCATCTAATAACCGTTGGCGGTGCGTATCAATTGTCTCTGAGATCAATACATTTTCCAAAGAACTACGCTTTTGGCTAATCTCTAGATTCGAATACCCATTGGTTTTTTTAAATACCAGATGCTGATCATTTAAATACTGTCCCTCTTGTTCATCTTCAAATATTATTTTTTCTGAGAGAACCAAGCATCCACCCGGAATAACGCCACGATAGATGGTTTCAATCACCTGTTGACGCTGCTCCGGTGATATAAACTGCAACGTATAATTTAAAACCACCATCGATGCAGCTGCTATATCAACGTTCTGAATATCATCCTGCAAAAGAGTTATACAATTATTCGCAGTATCAAACTTAGTTAGATTCTCACGCAACTGAGAAACCATCGCCGCAGAGTTATCCACCGCAATCAGTTCAACATCGCTATTTTGCCTAATCGCTTCGAGAATAGAGATAGAGGCAGCCCCCAGCGAGCAGCCAAGGTCATAGACGTTGGTCTTATCCTTCACAAACATCTTGGCCAAAACACCAAGCATCTGCACCACAGCCTGATACCCAGGAACAGATCTATTGATCATATCGGGGAATACAGCGGTTACAGTCTCATCAAACCTGAAACTATCGACATCCTCATAGGATGAAGCGTAGATTTTATCAATATCGTTCATTTACTTATCAAGGTAGAAAATAAAAAAGGGATTTTACTAGAAAACAGGGGGGATCGTTATTTTTTATATATTTAAAAGTTAGATTGGTAAAACAAACAAGAGCACTAAGCGTAGCCGAAGTTCTTCGTAGGGTGGGCACCGCCCACCAATTATATGCTAACCAAACCTAGTGGTGGGCAGTGCACACCCTACATTTTCTTGCCTTCAACACAGCACAAGCAATCTAAATAGACTTTAATTCGCAGCATATTCTTTCAAAGACGCGGCGCAGACAATATCTTTTGATGGAGTTTACAAATTGTAGATTACTGAAAAAAGATATTATCTGCAACAAAGTGTTTGGAAGAATAGGCACGAATACTCTTAAAAAAACATTAAAGCGTCATGAGCGCAGGTTAATCAAGGCGAAAATGGCTAAAAACATGTTGAGTGCACGAATAGTGCATGACTCATTTTTTAACTATTTTCAACACAGAGTAACCAAGCGCAATAGCTTTAATCGCGCCCTTCAAATAAAGGGGATGACAAGTAACGCTCTCCCGAGTCTGGAATAATAACCACCACCGTCTTATCCTCATTCCCCTGTTCCGCTGCAACTCTGACTGCAGCTGCAACCGCAGCACCACCAGAGATACCACACAAGATACCCTCTTGCTTCATTAACTGATGCGCATATTCAATTGCATCTTCATTGCTAATCTTCTCTACCCTATCAACAACTGAAAGGTCGAGGTTTTTTGGGATAAATCCAGCACCAATCCCCTGAATTTTATGCGGCGCTGGTTGTAAATCTTCACCAGCTAAGGTCTGGCTTATGATTGGAGAGGCTTCTGGCTCTACAGCAACAGATGTTATCTGCTTCCCCTTGGTATTTTTAATATAGCGGGAAACACCAGTGATTGTACCTCCGGTTCCAACCCCTGATATCAATATATCTATATCACCATCTAGATCATTCCAAATTTCAGGGCCAGTAGTTTTTTCATGAATGGCTGGATTTGCTGGATTATCAAACTGTTGCAGAAGAACATATTTTTCTGGTTCTGACTCATAAATCTCACGAGCCTTATCAATTGCACCCTTCATACCTTTAGCTGCTTCTGTTAAAACAAGGTTTGCACCAAGAGCTTTCAGAACACGCCTGCGCTCTAAACTCATACTATCCGGCATAGTCAATGTAACCGGATAACCCCGCGAAGCACCAACAAACGCCAATGCAATTCCAGTATTACCACTTGTTGGTTCAATTATCTCCTTACCCGCTTTAAGCTCACCTCGCTCTTCAGCATCCCATATCATGCTGGCTCCAACTCGACACTTAACGGAATATGCAGGGTTTCTACCCTCTGTCTTTACAACAATATTTCCATTTCCGATTCTATTTAATCGAACCAATGGAGTGTTACCAATTGATCTAGAGTTATCTGAATAAACATTTGCCATCTTATTTCTCCTAAGCAGAGGTGTTTTTTAAAATATTATAGTGTTAAGCCGTACAATCATACTATTTCATAGTAATTTAGTAGTTTTTTACTGAAAACCAATAACATTAATCACCGATAGACATATAATCACCTTTTAAAACAACACAATCACATTCAAAATAAATACATGAACATCAACCACATAGCACCACGAAGTGCGCATAAATAATCTCATAAAATACAAATAAAAAATAACTTGATCTACAACAACAATAATCCAGCAACAAACTATACTTATATGGTGATCATGATGAAAACCAACTTTCAACCACCAAAACATAAGGGATAACTTGAAAATTAAAGAAACAAACTGTTAACCAGTTTCAATATTTATCCTCTATTGTTTTATATGGCATACACATTATTGTAGAATACCCCTACACTTATTTGATCAAATAACATTAGGTAATAGAAATATGGCTAAGGCAAAAATTATTGGAACTGGACTATATGCTCCTGGCGAATCTCTAAGCAACGAAGAAGTTATTAAACTCGCTAAAGTAGAGTTTGATGGTCAAAAGATGGAAGAAAAGCTTGGCATCAAAAAACGCCATATCGCCCATCTACGCGGCATTAAGGAAACGACAGCCGACTTCGCTACCAATGCTGCATTAGCAGCTATCGAAAACGCCGGAATTGATAAAGACGAAATCGGCCTATTCATTGTAGGGACTGATACACCTGAATACATCTCTCCAAGTACTGGCGTATTAGTTCAAGGTAGAGTTCAAAGCAAAGAACTTAAAACTGCAGCGTTCGATATGAATGCATCTTGTGCCAGCTTCACAATCGCACTTGATATGGCTGCTGCAAAACTTGCCTGCGACCCAACCATTAAATACGCTGTTGTTATTGGCGTTTACAACATGCCAGCCTTCTTTACTGAAGGTGATGCATTTGCCTACTCTATTTTCGCTGATGGCGCTGGCGCAGTTGTTCTTGAAAGAGTTGAAGATGACAATGAGTCTGGCTACATAAACGGCCTACAAATTACAGATGGAACCCAGTGGGACTTCATCGGTATCTATGCTGGTGCAGCTAAAAATCCGATCACAAAAGAGAGATTGGACAACAATGAGTACGGTCTACAACTTCTTAAGCCACTTCCTGGCTCAAGAAACATCGAACTTTGGCCACCAATTGCAGAGCAATTAGTTGAAAAAGCTGGTTTAAAAATTAGCGATGTTGACCACTTCATCTTCACACAGATCAACAAATCTGTAATTGAAGAAGTTGTTAAGATTTTAGGATGTGGTATGGAAAAAACCACAACTGTAATGGATAAGTATGGTTATACAGGTTCAGGCTGTATCCCTATGGCTCTTCATCATGCTGTAATAGATGGTAAGATCAAACGTGGCGATACCGTTGCATTTGTAGCTTCAGGAGCTGGACTATCTGTTGGGTGTAACATCTTCAAGTTCTAGCCAATACGTCAAGACGGGGACTAATGTCCCCGCCTTATCATGGTTATCGAAAACCCCATAAGGAAATCATGTCATTTGTAGTAAATAACGATAAAAAGATCTTCTACCAAGTACATAGCCACAATGGAACTCCTTTTGTTCTAATAATGGGCCTTGGAGGAACATCTGACGGTTGGGCACTTCAGCTAAATGACTTTTCCAGCGAATACACACTAATCACTCCAGATAACCGCGGTGCTGGCCGTTCAGCAATGCCTGATGAACCATATACCATGGATATCTTTGCAGATGATCTAGCTGCAATTTTTGACCAAGAAGAGATCGAGCAAGCAATTATTCTTGGAGCCTCAATGGGAGGCCTAATCGCTCAAGAGTTTTACCACAAACACCCAGAAAGAGTAAAAGCACTGATCTTAGCCTGCACAGGTGTCGGACCAAACGATACAGAGTTCGCTATGGCCGAGCAAAAAGTACTTGATGTACTAGGTACCCCCACACCAGAAAAGGAAGAGGAACTTCGCCAATATCTACAAGACTATATATCTGTTTTTTATCACCATATTTATTGTGATGAACACCCAGACCTTGTAGATAAAATGACCCACAGAAGATCTAGTCACGGCCAGCCTAATTACGCTAATAAACGTCAATTAGCCGCATGTTTTACCCACACAGCTAACTCTACTAGATTAAAAGATATCACTGTCCCCACACTAGTTATCCACGGTGATGACGATGCAGTATGGCCCCTGAATAATGCTCACTACCTTGCTGACAATATTGAAGGCGCAGAGCTTAAAATAATGGAAAAAACAGGGCATATGCTTTTAATTGAAAGGCCAGAAGAGTTTAACCAGGCAATTCTCTCATTTCTTACAAGAAACGTTTAAAAGTATTCAATCCAAAATATAGATAAGATCTCAGACTGTTGCTGCCTGCTACTATGTCCCCTTCTTTTAAATCCAATTCATAGACCCTGGTTTTTTAAAAATCTTCTTCATAACTTTAACAATAAATGGATCTAGATGTTTTACTACCACAAATGAAATCAGGAACATCAGAGCACAAACACTCCCTAATAATGCATACTTATTAATTTCAGCGCCTAAATAATTAAACAACATATATCCAATATTTTGATGAATTAGATAAAGTGGATAAGTACAGGCTCCAAAAATAATAAATACCTTGGGAAGATTTGTCACGCGCTTATTCACACTCACAAAAAGCATAAATAGATATATTCCAATAACCGATGAGATCACCACAGCCAATGAGATATCGGAACTATATTTTTTCTCAAATCCCGGCAAATCTAAGCCTATTAGATAAATAGAAAAAAACAGAGAAGCCAGAACAATTGCAGCCTTGAAAGCACCCCACCCCTCCTCTCGCGCCGCATAAAAGATCATCCCTGCAGCAAGAAATGGCGAGTATTCAGGGATCAAGAAAAAGCCAATCTTAGGAATCTGCCACACTGTCGTAGCTATTGATAATAAAAGCCAAATACCAGCTACATATTTATAAAACCGCTTAAGCCTAAATATAATCAACAAAGCTATAAGAAAATAAAATTTCAACATCACCAATAAAAACCAATAGACCCCATCCACTGGTTTAACGCCAATAAATCCATTAAGCATAGTCAGGTTAACTAAAACCTGATCCAACTCAACGCTAAACCTATCCCCTCCAAGTAAAATGGTAACCGCAGAAGTCAGGCAAACCGCTATCCAAAAAGAGGGGTATAAACGCAGCATCCGCGAGAATATAAACTTCACTCCACCTTTATTCCCCATGGACATAACCACAGTATACCCACTCATGATAAAAAACAGGTAAATCCCTAAGTAGCCATATTTAAAGATCGATCCGAGCACAGGAAAGTGCAAAATAGAGAGGTCATTGGCGGCATAACCACGAAACGTATAATGAAACAGAACTACACTTAGCGCACCAAAAATTCTGGCTAAGTCTAATTCTGACTGATGCCGTTTTTTTTGCATTATTCCTCTTTGTAGGGTGGGCACTGCCCACCAGTTGCGTTAATTTGCTTTTAATCGGTGGGCGATGCCCACCCTACATTTCTATCAAGCTGACTGATAACACGCCGCAACTCTTTGATCCAAATCTCATATCCTGCAGCGCTGAGATGCACGCCATCACCAATATGATACACTCGAACCAGATTGCCTGCAGCATCAGCCAATTTATCATTCACTGTCAAAAACTGCGCATTTGGCAATCTATCACTCAACTGTTTTAAACCAGCATTTACCAGATCAATACGCTGCAACGTCCTGCCACTGGCCTGCCTGACTCGCCCATCCACGGGTTTAACCGCACAGATAACAACATTAACTTCCAGCGGAATGTTATCCAAAATAGCAGTATAATTTTCTATAATCTCAGCAGGATCTCTACGTTTAAGATCATTAATCCCAACTGCAAGCACAACCGCCTTGGCAGAATTAAGGGAATGATATTCATTAATACGATTTAATACTCCCACCGTCGTATCATTACCAATACCATAATTAACACTAAGTGGTGTGACTGCAGAAACCGCAAGCCCTTGCGTAATACTATCCCCAATAAAAACAACCGTACCCTTAAGAAGATTAGCATCCATCCTTTTATGATAAGCAACCAACTCATGATAATTGGGAGTAAGTTCCTGCAAATCAGCCACCCCAAACCTAACTTGCAGCTGACTAACTACATCAGTTTTTAATAATACGATAGCCAGCAAGAAGTGGATAATTATAAGATATATATAAAATAGGTTTCTCTTCATTTGGCTGCACAAGTTAGGTAATTATATATTAAGTATAATTACTCTAACCAAATGCATCAATGCAGAGGATAAATTATACCTTACGGCCTCCACAATTTCGTATCAGGATAAAATGCTTGCCATGCAAACCAAAACACTACTACAGAGGTAATATGCTCTCCGTTTGCATTAGTCACTTGGGGGAATTGTTTTTCTGCATCATAGCTAATCATGATCTCTTGCCCCCCAACTTTTTCTTTAATATTTTTCCCTGAAGGTAAATCATTTAATGGATAAGCCTTCGCTTTGCCATTAATAAAAACCCCAATGACCTTGGTCTTATTGGGTAGTTCTTTCCGAGTTTGCGGTACCGGAAACATTATTTCATTTGAGGCGAAATATGTCGCATATGCCTCTCCAGCGTAATTACGACTATAGCCTGTATTTATTGATAGAACTTTTCCATCAGGATACTTTTCTCGCCATGCCTTCCAAGTAAGATGCTCGCTTGGCATCCAGGTTAGTTTTTTATCAACAGCAGGCCCGCTAACCCCTTTCATTGCTAGTTGTGACCATAATGATTCTGTTTCTCTGTCATACATGAGAACATCACTTTGATATAACAGCCCAGAAACCCCAAATGTTCTTAATTTTCCATCGACAATACGATCAAACACCATCCCTGTACCACAAAGGGGGCAATAGGTTACAACAATAGAATTGCCATCAATAACATCATTAACTATCTCATGCCAAACAATAATTCTGGTTGGATATCCTCTAACTTCACTACCACGTTTTACGCTCAGGATAATATCTTTATCGTGTAGATAATCCACTCTTGATATCGGAATAAAATCAGGATTGTCTATTGATGGGATCCCATCCCTTGGAGGGCCGCCAAACATAATTTTGTCTTTATTTATCGAGGCATTTTCAACAATGAATCCATTCATTTTTTGCTCTTTTGCAGAGCATGAAGTACCCAGCAAAGCTATTAAAGCAAAAAATATTAATGACCCTATAATTTTGCTTATGGGCCCACGCAATAAAACTTCTGAATAAAAATATTTCATGAAGGCAATCCTCCTATTTTGAATAGCTAAGATTAAATATAGAAAAGCTCCTATTAAATAATTCAACTATTAGAACTTTGGACTACTTACACATACAAAAGTGCAACAATATTACACGACCATCAGACCCCACTAAAGAATTCTTTAGATTCACAAATAGAGTCGCCATGGTTCATTATTCCCCCAACCCGCTGAATAGATAGACAGTTGGTGGGCGATGCCCACCCTACAAAAGCTTAATTAAACCTTCCACTTCTTTGGGCCAATCTCGTGAATTGAACTTCCTTCGGAATCAACGGCCACAGTTACCGGCATATCTTTGATCTCGAACTCGTATACCGCTTCCATCCCAAGATCTTCAAACGCTACTACCCTTGAGCTCTTGATGGATTTAGCGATTAGATAAGCTGCCCCACCAACTGCAGATAGATAGACTGCTTTATGTGCTTTTATTGATTCGATTGCAACTGTTCCGCGCTCGGCCTTGCCAATCATGCCGATCAGCCCCGTCTTATCCAGCATATGCTCTGTGAACTTATCCATACGAGTTGACGTCGTTGGGCCTGCAGGTCCTACAATCTCACCCTCTATAGGGTCAACCGGTCCTACATAGTAGATAAAGCGATTTTCAAAACTGAGCCCATTTGGTAGCTTTTCACCTGACTGCATAATATCAACTATGCGTTTGTGCGCTGCGTCGCGCCCAGTTAGAATCTTACCAGAGAGCAATAGAGTCTCCCCTACCTTCCATTGAGATATCTCATCACGAGTAATGTTATCGACATTCACTGGCCTCCCTTTGTCTTCATCTTGTGGCCCAGCTATCGTTGGCCAATTGTTGATATCTGGAGCGGCAAACTCTATTGGCCCTGAACCATCGAGTACGAAGTGGGTGTGCCTGGTTGCTGCACAGTTGGGGATCATTGCGACTGGTAATGATGCGGCATGTGTTGGGAATTGCTTTACCTTCACATCAAGTACGGTTGTTTGTCCACCCAAACCTTGAGCACCAATACCTTGCTGATTTATTTTTGCAAACAGATCCAAACGCATTTGTTCAGATTCGTCCAGATTGGTTTTATTCTCTAGTTGGTCAATATCGATAGAATCAAGTAGCGACTCTTTTGCCATGAGCATGGCCTTTTCCGGAGTTCCGCCGATTCCTATGCCAATTATTCCAGGTGGGCACCACCCGGCACCAAGAGTTGGGATCGTATTTACCACCCAATCAGTGACACTATCACTAGGGTTTAGTACCGCAAACTTCGCCTTATTTTCAGATCCACCACCTTTAGCAGCTACCTTTACATCAATGGTGTCACCTTGTACCAATTGCTGGTAGATAATTGCCGGGGTGTTGTCTTTGGTGTTATCTCTAGTTGTTGCAGGATGTGCAACAACGGATTTACGCAATACATTCTCTTTATAGCCATATGCATTACGCACTGCCTCATTTACCAAATCATCAATCTCACGTTTGGTATCAAGCTTGGCATCCATCCCAATTTTTAAGAATACGGTTACGATCCCGGTATCCTGGCAAATCGGACGCTTATCGGTGGCGCACATACGGGAATTCTGCAGAATCTGAGCTAGAGCATCCTTTGCCGGTGCAGACTGTTCTTTATCATAAGCTCGTTTTAATGCCTGTACAAAATCAAGTGGGTGATAGTTAGCAATATATTGTAAGGCATTTTCAATACTCTGGATAAAATCTTGCTCAGATATAATTGTCATTTTATTTCCATTTTAAATAAAGCAGACGGCATTATACTGGAGATGATGCTTATTGATCAAAAATGAACTCTGATTAAATGCCATTGGATGAGTTATGTTGACGTGCGCTCAGAAACTTATCCAGCAACTGTAACGCAGTATTAGAGAAAATAAACGCTAATTAGAGAGAGTTATCCTGACAAAAAGAATCACCTAACAACTCTTTTCTCCAACCAGATGCTAGTATATTTGCGCTCTTTTTATTTTTAATTATAGATACAACTTCTTTTTTACTAGTTACCAGCATAGGGTCTAAATCACGTTGTTCACAAATAGCGCGAATAGCAGCAACTACACTACTAGCCTGACGCCCTATTTTTTTATCTTCTGAGGTCAAAAGCAGTGGTTGTGGACATTGATCTTCAGGTAATGACAGCGCTTTTTCTATACATGCCGTTATCTTGGGAGCAAATTGTTCAAGATTTTTCCCCCAGTGTCCACGATATACATCTAGATTTTCAGCGTTGCATTTAACGCCACGAGCAAGCTTTAACATGTCCTGATCGGAGATCACCCAACCTTTAGGATAATCAATTGTTTTTGCTGTTTCATCACGAAAGGCCGCCAGCTCTCTAACGATTGCTATCTCACGGGCATTTAAACTATTAACCCCTTTTACTTTTTTATAAAGCTGGTCGGCAGGTTTGCTAAAAGAAAATACATTCTCATTAAAACATGTCATCTCTTGCTGCATCCAACTGAGCATCCCTTTTTCTTGGGACTTATCAACCTGGTACTGATAAATTTTATGCAGATGCCTAATATCTTCTAAGGCATAATCAACTTGCTGATTGGAAAGCGGTCTTTTAAGCCAATCTGTTCTGGTTTCTGTTTTATCCAGTTCAATTTGCAAAACTTCAAGCAGAAGATTAAGTAACGATATAGTGGATACCAGCCCGGTAAATCCAGCTGCTAGGCGTGTATCATAGATATTCTGCGGCAATGCACCAGTCTCACGACATAATATTGACAAATCGCCCTGTGCATCATGAAAAATCTTGATGGTCTGCTTTGATTCCAGCAGTTGTTTAATCGGACTTAAATCTTTTAATGCAGGGACATCTACTAAGTGGACATCATCTTCTGACAAACCAATCTGGATCAAACCTAATTTAGGATAATAAGTTCTCTCCCAAACAAACTCTGTATCCACAGCAACTCTTCCAGAGGCAATAGCTCTTGTTATCAATTCTTGTAGCTGCTGTTGATTATCTATCATAATATGGTCCGCATCGTTTTTTAGGTGGACAGTCTATAGCATAGGGGGGGTATTTCAACCACACTATATATATTAACTATAAAATGGTGATGAAGTTCATTTTCCTTTCTGTGAGCCGTAGAGCAATATATGCAAAAAGCTAATTTTTATACATTAGAAGAGCGTTTTTCACACCCTGGTAATATTCATTAAACTCTTGGGTTAATTCCGTAAAATCTGAACCATTATCTTTTGCCACACTTGCGGTTATATTTGCTGCCATATCAGCCAGTTTATCAGCCCCAACATTGCCACAACTTGACCTCATACCGTGAACTACTGCTGACAATGTCCCATGATCCTTTGTTATTACAGCTTTATTTATTTGGTCAACATACTCATTGGCACCATCTATAAATGTATCAATAAGCTGGGGGAACATATCTCCAAACTCATCTCTCATCATTTCAACCTTAGGTGCATTAAGAAACTCCAGACTATTATTTTCAGCTGTTAGCTCTATTATTTGTTGATGTTTAAGTATAGCTTTAGGTTCTGGGAAAGCATCTTCCTCGATAGTTTTGTCATCTGCCTGAGTTTGAAATAAAAATTCTGCCCCTTGTCGCCCCTGCATATACTTTTGCAACATAAGGGCAAGATCAATCCGAGCATATGGTTTTGACATATAATCATCCATACCAACAGCTTTACATTTCTCATCATCACCAGCCATTGCATTTGCAGTCAAAGCAATGATACAAATTGGTGGAAGATTTTTTTCAGCCTCTTTTTTACGAATCTCAATGGTGGCATCATAACCATTTAGTATTGGCATCTGACAATCCATCAAAATCAAGTCGTAATCACCTTGCTCCCACATCTCTACAGCAATTTTGCCATTATCTGCCACTTCAACGTCAATTCCCATATGATTCAACATTGATTTAGCTACTTGCTGGTTAGTTTTATTATCTTCAGCAATCAATATTTTTCCACTTAAAGATATATCTTTTTCACGATCATGCTTTTGACTTTCAATAACACTATGCTTTGTCAGTAATGGAATCTTTTTACCGCTTTGTTTAGCTAATATAGCCATTGTGACAATATCAATAAATATGTCTTTCTTAACTGGCTTAGTAATAAATGCGTCATAACCAAGCTGGTGCGACTTTCTAGCATCTCCGGCAGTTGCATTTGCCACTAAATTTATTAGCGATATAGCGGCTAAGTTACTTCTTACTCTTATGAACGATGCAATTTCATTTGTATTGGCATTTTCCACAGAACCATCAACAATTATAAAGTCGTATAGATTTTGGCTATTAAGCACTGCATCCCTAACTGCCCCGACATTATTGACCATATCAACCAACATTCCGGAGTTAGTCAGCATCTCTTTTATTACTCGAGCTACGATATCATGCTCAACAAACAGCAACCCTCGCTTTCCATGCTTAATTTGGGCCTTTTCACCTTGCATGCTTTGAATAAACTTAAATGATAGATCGATCTTAAATGTAGACCCTATCTCATACTCACTCTCAACAAATATGTGTCCACCCATCATCTCTATTAATTGCTTACTTATAGGAAGACCAAGACCTGTCCCCCCATATTTTCTGGTAGATGAAGCATCAACCTGACTAAATGAATCAAACAGCCTCTTTCTATCCTCTTTTTTTATCCCTATCCCGGTATCTTGAATCATTACTGTTAATGAAACATTATCACCTGATATCTCCTGTACCGAAAGATCTATGAAGATATGTCCGCTATTTGTAAATTTAATCGCATTTCCAATCATATTTACCAGAATCTGCCTAAATCTACTTGGATCACCCATTACATTGCTTGGACAATCCGCATCAAATCTAACTATTAACTCGAGTCCTTTCTCACTTGCCTTTGCTTCTAGTAACTGCACAACTTCATATATGGATTTTTCAAGATCAAAAGGTATAGACTCCAGTTCCATACGTCCGGCTTCAATTTTAGAGAAGTCTAGAATATCGTTAATTATTTTAAGTAGTGATTTACCTGATTGATCCATTATTTCAAGGTATTCATTTTGTTCACTATTCAGCTCTGTATCTTTCAAAACTGAAGACATCCCTAGAATACCATTCATAGGAGTCCTTATCTCATGACTCATCATCGCGAGAAACTCACTTTTTGCCCGGCTAGCGTCTTCTGCATCAACCTTAGCTTTTATCAACTCTTGCTCTTCATTTTTACGTGCTGTTATATCGCGGAATGTGGTATCAAACCCAGATGGTTTGCCTTTATCATTAAATTTCTGGGTTGCATTAAGACTAGCTATAAATTCAGAACCATCCTTACGAAAGAAAATAACTTCGTAATCACTTAACTCACCATCATTATTAATCAGATCATTAGAAAATCTTTTATATTCGCTGGAATCACCCCATATAACTTCAGCATGTAATCCAATAACTTCATCATTTGATACCCAGCCAAGTAGCCTCAACGCATAAATCGATAGCATAGATATTTTTCCATTATCTATACTTATGAACCCCTCCCTCATATTCTCAAACAATAGGCGCAGGGTTTCTTCACTTTTTCTTATTCTCTCTTCCGTCAGCTTATTATTCGAAATATCCTGAATTGTACCCAGCAACACTTTAGGGTTTCCATATTCATCATATTGACTCACCTCCGGGGTCATCGCCTCTACCCAACGCACCTCACCGTTGCGTATGATTCTATAAGCCAATGGGGAATAACTCTTACCTGAATGGTGATTAATCGCGTATTCCACTGCACCACTAACCTTTTCATGATCATCTGGATGCACCAGCTCATTAACCATTTTTTGTAAAGATGCATATTTTTTAATTTGCGATAAACCATATATACGGCGCAACTCTTCAGACAGGTAAAGGTCTTTTGTTTTAAAGTTGTATTCCCAACTTCCAACTCTTGCAAGCTCCTGCATCTTGGTAAGGTTGTGCTCACGAATACGGAGTATTTTCTCTTTTTTTGCCTGCTCAAATATATTTTGCTTAACCCTGCCAAATACAAAATCAAGCAGCACCCCTAACTTATCCAACTCATCATTAGTCTCAAATCGTTTAGAAGATCCTAAAACCTCTCTAGTCAATTGCTCTGCACTATTATTTAATCTCTGCAATATCTTGCGAAAATGATGTAAAAAACCGCCACCAATCGCACCTAAAAAAACAAGCACTATCAAAATAACCAATCCCATAACTAACTGCTGGCTATTATTAATATATAAGATCTTTTCTATGTTAATAAAAATCAGAGATGCAAAATCTTCATCACCAATAACCAATGGATACTCAACCTCAACTCTATGTTTTTTACTATCGATTGATATATCTTTTGATATCACAGATTTTATTTGCTGCCCAACACTTAGATTCTTATTTTCTCTTAATAGGAATTCATCTTTACTTAAAATATTAATTTTTATATCAGCTCCATCAAAACTGAGCTGTTGCATCTCATTTATAATTTTTCTTAATTTAATTCCAAATATTATCTGCCCAACTGCAGGATTAACGCCATCGGTTATAGCCACTCTTTTTGATAAGGATCTGACCCCATTCTCTTTGACCAAAGCTACATTTTCTTTATATAGTTCTAGTGCTTGCTGACCTGAATATTTTTTTACATCGTATCTATTACTAAATAACATTTTTCCATCACTGGATAAAACAGTGATGTAATCGAAGTGTGACCTTATCGCGCTATCTGAAAGCACTTTTTTAAGCTTTACAGCATCAACCTTGCCCCGGGCTGATACAGTATTGTAATAAATCTTGTTAGATACGAGCTGTGCATAATCATTAAGCACTAATTCTTTATGCTTTATCTTTTCAGTAAATCTCTCCAGAACATATTCTGGCAGCTGCATTATTCTGCGCTGATTTTTTTCCTTAGCCCCTATATAATACACATAAAAGATTACCCCACCTGCCAAGCACAACATAAGCAGCATCGTAGCAATCGTGTTAACGAACAAACCTATCGATCTTAACCTATCAACAATTCTGTCTATAACCATCTTTTATACGCTTTTTATAGCCTGTTGTGATTAGTATGTGTATAGGCAAATTATAGTTGAATATATAGTTTTTGCTTTTGAGGCTAATTATGTATTAGAAGTGATTATAACCGCCGGCATTAATGCTTTTTTGTTCTCCTGAATCATTCTCTATAACAAACTTATCACCAGACACAATCTCACCAATTTCGTAAATCGTAGAGGATATATCTTTTAAAGATTCAACATTAGCCGGAGAAACTGTAAAACATAAATGATAATCATCACCACTATATAATGCGTATTCTAGGGGCATTTTAAGCATAGAAAAGGCGATGATTTCAGGCAAAACAGGACATGGAATTTTATCCGCAGATACAACTGCGCCAACACCACTTGCCTTTAATACATGCGCTAGATCAGATGCTAAACCATCTGATATATCTATTGCTGCACTGGCAATATTCAAGAGGTTTCCCCCCAAATCAGCTTGTGGCTGTGGATAATTCAATCTGTCATGGAAATATTGAGTTTCATCCCCTAAAGAAATTTTTCCCTGCCACGAATCAAGACCTATACCAGCTTCACCAAGAGGACCAGATACAAATATTTTATCTCCAATATTTGCTCCGCTACGAAGTAGTTGTCTATTTCTACCCACGGTTCCCATAAGCTGTATAGATATAGTTAAAGGACCACGAGTAGTATCACCGCCAATTAACTTTATTCCATATTTTTCGGCCAATGCAAAAAAGCCGCTGGAGAACTTTTGTAACCAATCATGATCGTATTCAGGCAAGGTCAACGCCAAAGTAGCCCATTTAGGCACTCCACCCATAGCAGCAATATCACTAATATTTACTGCTAGTGCTTTGTGTCCGATTGAATCAACAGGTGCATCTTTAGGAAAATGGACTCCAGCAACCAAGGTATCAACACAGGTCACCAACGCTTTTCCTGATTGAAGGGCAATAACGGCAGCATCATCACCATTCCCAACTAGAAGTTCGCTACTACTCGCATCAGTGCAAAAATACTTTTGAATTAAATCAAATTCACCCTTAGCCATTCTTTATCCAGTTAGCAATCATATTTAGCCTCAATATACAGTCAAAACTACACATTTATAACTGGTTATAAAAAAGAATAATCAAACAGATTGATTCTATTTGTCAGTTTGAATTTTAACATATTCTTGATCCACTCTTTGAATATGTCTAAGGAACCAACTAACTAAGTACTCCATAACATCAATTGAAAGTGCCACCCTTTGTTTTTTATGATCTAATTTAAAACTTGATATTTTATCAACAAATTCGCGATGTTTATCTTTATGAGCTTCTGCACCAGGATATTCCAACTGTTTAAATAGCTTTTCCTCTGCAGAAAAATGCACCTTAGTATAATTAAGAAGCTCTGCGAGTATGTCATCCAGAACCTCATTACTCTTTCCTTTGAGCAATGCAAAGTGCAAGTCATTAATCAGAGAAATAATTTTTTTATGCTGGCTATCTAACTCAACATTTTTTACAGATAGACTGTCACTCCAATCTATTAAATCCATATAAACCCCCTCCACTAAAAATTACCGATTATCTAACGCTCTGACCACGTAGCAATTCTTACTACTCGGAAGAAGAGGTGACAATCTATATATAAGTTATAACTTACTTTACACCATTATCATTAAAAAACTTTGTGTATTTTTGATCCGTTCCCTTAATATGCTTTTGCAGCCAACCACTTAAAAACTTCATAACATCAATCGATATTGATATCTTTCCGTTTTCAAAATCCACCTTAAATTTAGTTATCTCCTAAATAAAGCCCGCATGCTTTTTTTGTGCTCTGCAGCATCTGAATAACAAAACTGTGCAAAATATTTTTCTTCAACTGCAAAGTGTGTCCTTGTATAAGCTACTACGTCAGAAATTATTTTACCCAGAACCTCATTTCCTTTGCGCGCTTTCATCGCTTCACTCAAATCATTAAGCATACCAACAAGCTTCTTGTGCTGATTATCAACCTCTACAATACCAACACTCAAACTATCATTCCAATTAACAAATGCCATAACCGCATCACTCCAACTTAATATCAAAACTACAAGAGAGGAGCCCAAACGCTATGCAAATGCAAACAACTGCACTCTTTGAAATAAGTATAGGGTGGTTGTTTGATTATTTCTGTGACTGATTACATAGGATGCGTGCCAATGAATAGCTGGCGCAACTACCATTAAGACATTGAACATGTGCCATTACTAATCATTAGAACAAAAAAAGCAGCCGAAGCTGCTTTTTTCTACATTCTGATAATGGAAGATAACTTATTCTTTATCGACACTATCTGGTAGGGTGATGTTTAATTCAAGAATTTCACACTCCCCTGCCTTTTCCATCTGCACCTTAACTGCATCATCGCCAACTGATACATATTTTTTAACTACGGCAAGAATCTCTTCCTGCATTGCTCTAAGATAATCAGGGCCACCAACCTCAGCACGCTGTTGAGCAATAATTACCTGCAGCCTTCCCTTTGCTACCGATGCGCTTTTCTTCTTATTAGCGCGAAAAAAATCTAATAAATTCATCTTATATTAACCTCTAAACAGTCGCCCGAAGAATCCCTTCTTCTCCACTTCAAGGAATCTATGCGGAACTTCATCCCCTAATAGTCTGCCCACCGCATCTTCATATGCTTTTCCTGCATCACTCTCTTCATCCAAAATTACTGGTTGACCTGAGTTAGAAGCCTGAAGAACCGATTCCGACTCGGGGATAACACCTAATAGAGGTATAGCCAATATATCTTTTACATCTTCGACGCTAAGCATTTCACCCTTTTCTACCCTTTCTGGAGAGTATCTGGTAAGCAATAGCGACTCTTTTACTGGATCTTGGTTTTCTTCTGCTCTTTTAGTTTTGCTAGCCAAAATACCAAGTACACGATCTGAATCTCTTACAGATGAAACCTCTGGATTAGTAACAACGATTGCTTCATCAGCAAAATACATCGCCATCATCGCACCCTTTTCAATACCAGCAGGTGAATCACAGATTATATAGGCGAAATCTTTAGCCAGATCGTCTATTACGCGCTGAACACCTTCGATATCCAGTGCATCTTTATCTCTTGTTTGTGAAGCTGGGAGGATGTATAGATTATCGACACGCTTGTCTTTAATTAATGCTTGATTAAGATTTGCTTCTTCTTTGATCACATTTACAAAATCATAAACGACTCTACGCTCACAACCCATAATCAAATCAAGATTTCTTAAACCTACATCAAAATCAATTACAACAGTCTTATAACCGCGTTTAGCCAATCCGGTACTGATAGCCGCACTCGTTGTGGTCTTACCCACACCGCCCTTTCCTGACGTTATGACAATTATTTTTGCCATTTATACACCTCCATATTTAACTGGGCCTACCATTATAGGCAAAGCCTGTTATAACCCTTGAATCTTCATTTGTTCATTATCAAGATAGATCTGAACTAACCCATTTTTCGCATCCTGAGGGATATCATCACTTATTTTGTATTGGCCTGCGATCGATAGCAATTCTGCATCTAAATTATTACAAAATATCCTCGCCTGGGTATCACCTTGCACACCTGCAAGAGCTCTACCTCTTAAACTACCATAGATATGAATGTGTCCGTCAGCAAGTACTTCTGCACCTGCTCCAACTGATGACATAACAACCAGATCGCCGCCTCTTGCATATATCTGTTGACCAGATCTTACAGGCTGTTTAATTAACATGGTTGGCGATTTGGTTATCTCTACTACTGGAACTAGTTGCTCCTGAGTATTTTCAACTGTTTGCTGTTTTCCAGTGACACTATTTAATGATCCAGTCTCTGGCTCTTTATTATTCTTGGTTTTTCTATCAGATTTATCACTAGATACAGCTCTAATCTTTGGAAACACCCCTAATCCAATATCGGCAGCTAACAGCTCCTGTTTAGGATTTCCACCAATAATTCCAACTGGTACCAGTTGATGGTCACGAATAATGTTTGCAACCCGTTTTAGATCAATACTCTCAAAAACATTTGCATCTATTACTATTGGGGAGTTTTTAAAAAATTCAGGTGCTTGAGCAATCTTTTCACCTAGTTGCTGATCAATAGCAGCTAGATCATTTTCGATCACATTTAACACAGTAAGTGTAAGCATCCTACCTTTGAATTCGAAGGCCCGCTCCACTTGAATTTTATTCTTTGATTTTAAAACCATATAACAAAATGCTTTCCATTTATGACGATTGTCTGGCCAAGTCCATTAGGCCAATTAGTTAATGTGCTATTTACAGTAACTATCCTAAAAACAACCCTTAAAAAAGGAGCGATTATGGCAGTGCACAATCACTCCTGAGACCTATTTTATACTCTCCATCTTACAATGGTTCAAGTATAATTTTTCTATGTTTTGATAATTTGCTTAAGACTTTGCCAATAAGCTATTCATTCTTCTGACAAACTCATTTGGATCATCTATCTGCCCACCTTCAACAAGCAAGGCTTGATCAAACAATACATGCGCTAAATCACCAAAAGTTTCATCTACAAGATTATCATTCATTCTCTTAACCAAAACATGCTCTGGATTGATCTCAAGAATTGGTTTTCCTTGAGGCATAGCGTGACCAGCTGATTTAAGCATTCTTTGAATATTAACTGCCATCTCATGTTCTTCAACAACTAGACATGATGGTGACCCAGTAAGACGACTAGTAAGACGAACCTCTTTCACCTTGTCTTCTAATGACTCTTTCATCTTTTCTAGTAGGTCTTTTAACTCAGTCTCATTCTTTTTAAGTTCTTCTTTATCTTTCTCATCATCAAATTCACCCAGATCAAGAGAGCCTTTAGAAACTGCTTGTAGTGACTTGCCATCAAACTCAGTTATATGAGAAGCCAACCATTCATCTACTGGATCCGATAGAAGTAAAACCTCTAATCCCTTCTTGGCAAATACCTCAAGATGAGGACTATTCTTTGCTCCTGCAAAACTATCAGCAACAATGTAGTAGATTTTATCCTGGCCTTCTTTCATACGAGAGATATAATCATCAAATGATGCATTCTGTTCATCAGTGCCAGTATGAGTTGATGCGAAACGGAATAGCTTGGCAATCTTCTCTTTATTCGCAAAATCTTCACCTGGACCTTCTTTAAGAACTCGCCCAAACCCCTTCCAAAATTCTTGATACTTTTCTGGTTCTTTTTCAGACATTTTCTGCAACAGATCAAGGATCTTTTTCACAGATCCGCCACGAATCATATCGATCACTTTGTTATGCTGTAGAATTTCACGCGACACATTTAGTGGCAGATCATCGGAATCAATGACCCCCTTTATAAAACGCAAATACCTAGGCAAAAGCTTATCGGCTTCATCCATAATAAAAACACGTTTTACATATAACTTTAAACCATGCTTACTTTCGCGGTCATATAGGTCAAATGGTGGGTTCTTAGGGATGTAAAGGAGTGAAATATATGATTGGGTACCCTCAACACGATTATGAATATGAGCTAATGGAGCCTCAAAATCATGTGAAACATGTTGATAAAACTCATCATATTCCTCTGCAGTAATATCTTTTTTAGCTCTAGTCCAAAGTGCTGATGCAGAATTTACTGTTTCATCAACAGGTTCTTCTGTTTCCTTACCCTCTTCGGCGGGTACTGGAATACTTTTCATTATGATTGGTAGCGATATATGGTCAGAATATTTTCTAATGACTGTTCTTAATCTCCAGTCATCTAAAAATTCATTTTCATCATCACGCAGATGCAAAATAACTTCTGTTCCTCTATCGGCTTTTTCAATATTCTCTACAGAAAAATCACCTTTGCCACCTGATATCCACTCAACACCATCAGAGCTTTCAAGACCAGCTTTTCGAGTTTTTACTGTAACTTTATCTGCAATGATAAATGTTGAATAAAAACCAACACCAAACTGACCAATAAGCTGTGCATCTCTAGCCTGATCACCAGTTAAGGAATTAAAGAATGATTTGGTGCCCGATTTTGCAATTGTGCCAAGGTGATCAATCACTTCATCACGGGTCATGCCAATACCATTATCAGCAACTGTTACTGTCTTTGCTTCTTTATCGTAAGATATTCTGATCTTTAGTTCAGAATCTTCTTCAAACAATTTGTCATTTGCTAAAGCTTCAAAGCGTAACTTATCCGCAGCATCTGATGCATTAGATACAAGTTCACGTAAAAAAATCTCTTTGTTGCTATATAGAGAGTGGATCATTAGATCCAATAGCTGGGTTACTTCGGTTTGAAACTCATGAGTCTCTTTTTTTGCAGAAACAGTCATTGATTACAGCTCCTAATTTTCAATTTTCCATAAATAATTATTCGGTTTGATAACTTTATGGGGGCAAAATATTGGGTTTCAAGGGGAGAAGAATGGAATTTCTGAATTTGATCGGGTCGTCACTCCCGCGGAGGCGCACTACTGTCCTAGATAAATATAAGCAACCGATGTAAGTCGTTATATGCCGTGGCTTTGAATAATATTAGTATTTTCGAGACTTGATTGTTCAAGATTCCTGAGCCTCTCGACTTTAGTTTATCTCGAGCGTAGTCGAGAGGCTCGAGATAAACCAAGGAAAGGGTCAAGAAAAATCAATAAAAAAAGCCGCACTAGGATGCGGCTTTTTAAATAACTTTTTCAGTTAAGAGATTAACCTAATGACTCAATAAAGACTTCATTAACACGTTCTCTTAGCTCTTTCCCCGGTTTAAAGTGAGGAACATATTTTCCTGGCAATGCAACCGAATCACCTGTCTTAGGGTTTCTTCCAATCCTTGGTGGTCTGTGGTGAAGTGAAAAACTTCCGAATCCACGAATTTCAATTCGCTCTCCAGAAGATAGGGCTTCACTCATATGCTCAAGCAGAGTTTTTACCGCTAGCTCAACATCCTTAAATGCGAGATGCTGCTGACTATTTGCAACAACTTCTATCAACTCTGATTTTGTCATTGTTTTCTTTGTATCAACCATCGAACCTACCTAATCAAAAAAATGTATTAATTGACTGCACCAGAACTTTCCTGATGCAGCTACTCAATATTAGCCCTCTTTCTGGCTATCCATTTGTGCCTTAAGTAGATCACCAATTGTGGATGATCCAGCAGATGCAGACGCTTGAGACTCACGATTGTAATCATGAATTGCACTTGCTTCTTCCGCAACATCCTTTGCTTTAATTGAAAGAGTGATTGCTCTGCTCTTACGATCAACACCAATAAACTTGGCTTCAACTTCTTGACCAACTTCAAGAGCTGAACGAGCATCTTCAATTCTCTCACGTGAGATTTCAGAAACTCTTAATTGACCTTCAATACCTTCTCCTAGATTGATCACAGCACCTTTAGCGTCAACTTCAGATACTACACCTTTTACTAGGCTACCTTTTTCGTTTTCAGCAACAAAGTTTGAGAATGGATCTCTTTCAAGCTGCTTAACACCAAGAGATATTCTCTCACGCTCTGAATCAACAGAAAGAACTACTGCTTCAACTTCATCGCCTTTCTTGAACTGTCTTACCGCTTCTTCACCAACGTCGTTCCAAGAGATATCTGAAAGATGTACAAGACCGTCAATACCACCATCAAGACCAACGAAGATTCCGAAGTCTGTGATAGATTTGATGTTACCAGAGATCTTGTCGCCTTTGTTATGAGTTGCTGCGAACTCATCCCAAGGATTAGTGCGACACTGCTTCATACCTAGTGAAATTCTGCGACGCTCTTCATCGATATCAAGAACAACAACTTCAACTTCATCACCAAGCTGTACAACTTTATTTGGATTAACGTTTTTATTAGTCCAGTCCATTTCAGAAACGTGAACAAGACCTTCAACGCCATCTTCGATCTCAACAAAGCAACCGTAGTCTGCGATGTTAGTAACTTTTCCACATAATTTTGAGCTTTCTGGGTAACGACGAGCGATATCAACCCATGGATCTTCACCCATTTGTTTAAGACCAAGAGATACTCTGTTCTTCTCTTTATCAAACTTAAGTATGCGTACTTCGATCTCTTCACCAACTTCAACAACTTCTGATGGATGCTTAACACGCTTCCAAGCCATATCGGTGATATGTAGAAGTCCGTCAATTCCACCAAGATCGATAAATGCACCGTAATCTGTAAGGTTCTTAACAACACCTTTAGCAGTATGACCTTCTTGCAGATTCTCAAGTAGAGCTTCACGATCTGCACTGTATTCTTCTTCAACTACTGCACGACGCGAAACAACAACGTTATTTCTTTGGCGATCGAGTTTGATAACTTTGAATTCTAGTTCTTTATTTTCCAAGTAGCTTGTATCGCGAACTGGTCTAACGTCTACAAGTGATCCTGGCAGGAATGCCCTGATGTGCTTAAGCTCAACAGTAAAGCCACCTTTAACCTTGCCGCTGATGATACCCATTACGGTCTCATTTGCTTCGCTAGCCTTTTCCAGTTCTATCCATGCTGATGCACGTTTTGCTTTTTCACGAGAAAGCCTAGTCTCGCCAAAGCCATCTTCAAGAGAGTCAAGGGCAACATCTACTTCATCGCCAACTTGAATTTCTAATTTCCCGCTCTCATCAAAGAATTGGTCAACAGGGATAACGCCTTCTGATTTTAATCCGGCATTTACAATTACAAAGTCGCCCTGAATATCCATAATAACCCCTTTGACAATCGATCCTGGGGCCATTTGTGTTTCTAGAAGACTTTGTTCAAATAATTCTGCAAAACTCTCGGTCATACTCTTATTATCCTATGGATTCGTTTGAACCCAAACTTTCTACCGTATAAGTGCACTCCATTTTACACGGGTCAATTAATATATTGGTCATTCACATCCTTATGATCAACCTCAAAATAAACAACTGATTTGCTTGACTTATTTTACAAATGATTCCATTACAAAATGCACAACATCATCGATGGTCATGCTGGAAGAATCAATTATTAAAGCGTCATCAGCTGGCTTTAAAGGGGCAGAAGTTCGGTTCATATCTCGCTCGTCCCGTTCCTCTATCTCTTTCAAAAGTGCGTGAAGGTTAACATCGAATCCGTTTTGCTTCAACTGGTTATATCGTCTTTTTGCTCTTTCTTGTGCGCTAGCTGTCAAAAAAACTTTAAGTTGTGCATTAGGAAATACTACTGTTCCCATATCGCGACCATCGGCGACCAACCCTGGTGCACAAGCAAAATCTCTTTGTTTTTGCAGCAAAGCCGCTCTGGCACTTGGTATAGCAGCTACTTTTGATGCTGCATTTCCAGTTTCTTCGGTACGAAGCTGTAACGTAACATCTTCATTATCAAGGAATACTTTTATTTGCTGGCTTTCTTTACAATTTTTGAACTCTATCGCCATTTCAGAGGCTAATTTTGCAACTGACACCTCATCATGTAGATCAAGATTATTTTTTATGCAATCTAAAGCGAGAAGGCGGTACATAGCGCCACTATCCAATAGGCTCCAGCCTAACTTTTCACTGATAATACGACTAAGCGTACCTTTTCCTGATCCACTTGGACCATCGACTGCAATTACCGGAATATTATTATGCATGCGCTATACCTCTACCTCTTGCAACTTAATCCCAACTTGCTGAGCCAACTGCGCAAACCCTGGGAATGAGGTGTTCACATTTAGGCAGTCATTTATCTCTATATCGGCAGTCGCCCTCAAGCTTGCTACTGCAAATGACATAGCTATACGATGATCCCCATGACTTACAACAGACCCTCCGCCTATTTTGCTACTATTTATTATCATTCCATCTGCCGTTGGTTTTGCATCAACACCTAATGTTTGCAGGCCATCAGCCATAACTTGGATTCGATCCGATTCCTTAACCCTTAACTCCTCAGCGCCAGTTAATACAGTTGTGCCTTCAGCACAAGCAGCAGCTACAAAAATTACCGGGAACTCATCTATCGCAAGTGGTACTAATTCTTCTGGAATCTGAATACCTTTTAGGTTTGAACTTTTCACTCTTATATCAGCAATTGGTTCTCCACCAACCACCTTTTCATTCTCTATAGCAATATCAGCGCCCATTAGCTTTAAAATATCGATTACGCCAGTACGGGTTGGATTTATACCTACATGCTGAATAATAACTTCTGAATCATGCGCAATTGCTGCAGCTACCATAAAAAATGCAGCTGATGAGATATCTGCAGGTACGTCTATATCTGTTGCCGTTAGCCGACTACCACCCTTTATAGTCGCTGTCGCACCATCAACATCAACCTTATAACCAAAACCAGTCAACATCCTTTCGGTGTGATCTCTGGTTGGTGCTGGTTCTGTAACTACTGTTTCACCATCAGCGTATATCCCGGCTAATAGTAGACAAGATTTTACTTGTGCACTGGCCATTGGCATTTCATAGGTAACCCCTTTAATTTTACTTGCGCCAGATATTTTAAGGGGTGCTGTACCTTGAGCTGTAGCGGCAATCTTTGCCCCCATTTGAGCTAGTGGATCAGTAACCCTTTTCATTGGCCTAGATGACAATGATTCATCGCCAATTAAGGTGGCATCAAACTTTTGCCCAGCAAGTAATCCGCTCATAAGGCGCATAGATGTGCCTGAATTCCCAAGATCTAATGGCTTTGCTGGAGCATTTAGACCATCAATTCCAACACCATGTATCGTTACATCCCCATCAACTGGTCCTTCAATATCCACCCCCATATCCTGAAATGCTTTGAGAGTTGCCAGACTATCTTCACCGCTGAGAAAACCGGTTACATTGGTGGTGCCATCGGCCAACGCCCCTAACATTATTGATCTATGAGAAATAGATTTATCACCTGGAACGCGGAATTCGCCACTAATCTTATTACCTGGACTTACTATATATTTAATATTTTTCATTAATTCTTACCTAATTCTAATCTTTGCGGTATTTTTGTTGGGCTTCAACTTCGTAGAATGTCAATAAACGAAGCACCCTACATACTTAATTCACATTTACTGGACTCCCACCTATGCGCATTACTGGCCGGAAAAGCTAATTAACAAAATCAAGATAACTGAGCGTAGCCGAAGGGCGCTTTACAGTAGTCGTACTACCCATGTAACATGGTATTAAACTTATCACGGATAGCCTTTGCATCCTCAAACAGATTCTTGATTGCTTCGCCATCTGATTTCTCAATCAAATCGGCCATTGATTCCATATCAGATATATAATTACGCATCACCTTCAATACAGCCTCACGATTATTAACACATATATCACGCCACATCACCGGGTCGCTTGATGCGATACGGGTAAAATCACGAAAGCCTCCGGCAGCATATTCAAAAATCTCTTGCTGTGAATCCATTTTGGCCAAGGTATCAACAATTCCAAACGCCAAAACATGAGGAAGGTGAGATGTTGCAGCTAACACTTCATCATGATGCTGAACTGACATTTGCCGAACTTCGGCCCCTGTTTGCTGCCACATTTGTTTTATTTTTGCCACCTGCTGAGGATCGTTATGCTCCAGAGGGGTAACGATTACTTTCCTGCGTTGAAATAGTTCTGCAAATGATGCCTCAACACCACTCTTCTCTGTACCTGCTATTGGATGACCGGGAATAAGGTTTGGTGGAATCTCACCAAAAGCTCTTTGCGCTGCATCTACCACACTTTGCTTTGAGCTTCCTACATCTGTGATTATGGTCTCTGGAGTTATTACACCTTTAATCTGTGAAAAAACCATCTCCATTGCACCAAGTGGCACACATACTATTATTACATCTGCACCTGATGCTGCTTCTTGCATATCGATTGAATAAGAATCAATTACTCCTAGATCAACGGCCTTTTGTAGATGAGATGCGCTCCTGCTACTACCAACTATATTTTTACAGTAATCTTTTTCACGTAGAGCACGGGCCAATGAACCACCAATAAGACCAACACCAATTATGCAAAGTTTGTTTATCATCTATAGTTCCATTATTTTTTCTAGCGCTTGTAGAAACCTGCTGTTTTCTTCTTTAGTTCCTACGGTAATACGTAGATATTCCGGCATATTATAGTTGGCTACCGGGCGCACTATGATTCCATTCTGTAACAATTTCTCATCTATATCTGCTGCCCCTAGCTTTTCATTATGGGCACCCACCTTTATACAGATAAAGTTTCCAACTGAAGGGATATACTTTAACCCTTTATTCTCACAAAACCCTGTTATCTGTTTTAAACCTGCACTATTAATTTTTACCGATTCTGCAATGTGCTCATCATCACCTAAGGATGCTACGGCAGCAGCTTGCGCCATTGAATTCACATTAAATGGTTGTCTGACACGATTTAAAAGATCTGCGATCTCTGCGCTAGAGAATGAATACCCAACTCTGACACCAGCCAAACCATGTGCTTTGGAGAAGGTGCGAGTAACTATAAGGTTTGGATATTTAGCTACTAGCTTAGAACAATCTGGATATTCTACCTCTTGCACATATTCAAAATACGCTTCATCAAGAACCACAATAATATTATCCGAAACTGAAGCGATGAACTGCTCCAGCTCGCTGGCATTTAACCAGGTTCCAGTCGGATTATTAGGATTAGCAATAAATATCACCTTGGTACGATCAGAGATAGCTGCGCGCATCGCTTTAAGGTCATGCCCTAATGGCATCGGAGCGTCTTCTGGCAATGCTGGAACTACATTTAGACTTGCACCAACTGCTTGAGTAGCCAACGGATATACTGCAAAGGAGTATTGAGAAAAAAGCGCCTCATCAGCTGTTGTCAGAAATACTCTGGCTATAAGCTCTAAAATATCATTTGAGCCGTTACCCAGAGTAATTTGATCTATCTCAAACCCAAACTTATCTGCAATTGTCTTTTTTAATTCAAATCCATTTCCATCTGGGTAAAGATGAATCTCCTGCATTGTTTTTTGCATTGCAGCAATTGCTTTTTTACTTGCGCCCAATGGATTTTCATTTGAAGCCAACTTAATAATGTTAGTAACGCCATATTCGCGCTCCAACTCTGCAATTGGTTTTCCAGGAATGTAAGGTTTTAAACCCCTTACACCCTTACAAGCAAGATTTAGGTATTTGTTCTGATTCAATTTTCGTTCCACCTAATATTCGTAATTGATGCACAAAATATTCGTCATTCCCGCGAAGACGGGAATCCATAAGAGTATGCAATAGTAGCGAAAAACGGGCGTTTTTCCCAGTGTGAATGATTTTTGTTTATTATATTTAATGTGACATTAATAACCACAGCAAAATTTATTGCAGTAACCTTTTAAAGATAATGGCAAAAATAGCTTTGGCTCACCATTTTACTGATAACCATCAACCCCAAACCACTCAAATGCTTCACCAAGACTTTTAAATACCATTATTTTTTCTGGTGCGTCTTCATTAAATGCTTCATAAGTTAAAGCCAGATCACTAGCCAATTCATCAGTAGCAACAAGCACAGAATCAAAACTATCACACTTGCCGTCGGTATAGCTTCTTACCAGAGAATTAAGGTTTAACAGCCCTTCATCCGTAATAGCACCCAAACCTGCCTTTCGTAGGTCTATTATCTCATTAAATCCGGGTTTCCAGAATTCACTTTCATACAGTCTTTTATATGACTGTAAAATATATAAATCAGAAACAGCACCAATCCAAGTGCTAAGTACAATTTTTAACTCTTGATTTACTGCGTGCAGTATTGACATGCCAATTCCTTTGACTTGTACTAATTCAAATAACAATGCTAAATAATTTTAAATAGCATTCGTCCATTAATTTGAATTTAGCACACAAGAATACTTTTTCTACAAAACCTAGCTATTTTTTTAAAAACACTGGCTTTATAATGGCTTATAAACCTTATAGTACTGCCAGGGGATATGAGCCAAGAACTTTGAACATACTAGCTCTTTTTTCAACTTGCTCAAGAGCTTGCTTAACATCGGCGTCCTGATTATGCCCAACAATATCTATAAAGAATACATAATCCCAAACCCTTTCACGCGAAGGCCTGGATTCAATTTTAGTCATATCAACTTCATAATTAGCCAGAGGCTCAAGCAATTTATACAGGCCACCAGGTTCATTATTACTAGCAAGTAGGATCGAGGTTTTATCTTTACCACTTGGACCCAATGCTTTGGTACCGACTATAAGAAATCTAGTGGTATTATTTGGATTATCTTCGATGCAAGCAGCGAATACTGGAATCTCATAGATCTCTGCAGCTGTTGCTGACGAAATCGCGGCAACAGTTTTATCCTCTGCGGCGAGACGAGCTGCCTCTGCAGTACTACTAGTTGCAATACGCTCTACATTTGGCAGATTATTATCCAGCCATGTACGCACTTGAGCCAAGCCCTGTTGGTGCGAATATACACATTTTATATCTTGCAGTGATTTAGCTTTGGTTAATAGATTTTGGTTGATTCTTAGCTCAACTTCGCCATTTATAATAAGGTTAGTTTTCATAACACAGTCAAGAGTATTACTAACCACACCTTCTGTGGAGTTTTCCACAGGTACTACACCATAATCTGCAGCACCAGACTCAACCTGATGCAAGATTGTTTCGGTATTTAACATGGGCAACTCTTCAACCCCATGACCGAAATGTTTTCGAGCTGCTGCCTGGGTATGCGTTCCTTGGGGGCCAAGAAACGCAATCTTTAGCGGCTGTTGCAAATTTAAGCAAGCAGACATGATCTCGCGAAAAATCACAGCAACTTGAGAGTCAGCCAAAGGACCTTGGTTGTTTTGCATAACTTTTTGCAAAACTTGCGCCTCTCTCTCTGGACGATAAAAGTTACTGGTCTCACCAGATTCTCTCTTAACACGTGCAACTTCACTTGCACACTCTGCCCTTTGAGCGATTAAATTCTGTATTTGAGCATCAATACTATCGATTTGAGCTCTAACAGTTTCTAAATTGGTCTTCTCTTTCTGACTCATAGCTTCCTACACTTACTTACTTTCAACATGAACAGAAAAAACTGTATGAAAACGTTATAAGCGAAGCTTAGGCAAGGCGGAAATTGATTAAAAAACAGTTTACACCGTCTTTAACAAGAAAGGTAAATGAGTATTTTTCACCAATTCCCAACACTGAATAAGCAAGCGCAATAGCTTTCAACCGTTTTTTATATTACACGTACTTTTACTATGCCTTCGATCGCTTCGATCTTAGCAACTGTGTCAGCATCAATATCTGACTCAACATCAACAATAGAGTAAGCAATATCTCCACGTGATTTATTAGTCATATCAGCGATATTTAACCCTGCATCAGCAAGAGCTGTCGAGATTTGACCAACCATGTTAGGAATATTTTTGTTAACTACTGTCAAACGTGACTTACCAGCTCTTGGAACAATTAGCTCTGGGAAGTTTACAGAGTTAATGATGTTTCCATTTTCAAGGTAATCTTTTACTTGGTCAGCAACCATAATTGCACAGTTATCTTCAGCTTCACCAGTTGAAGCACCTAGGTGAGGTAGACCAATAACTTTAGGGTGATTCTTAAGCCCTTTAGTTGGGAAGTCAGTTACATATGTATGAACTTTTCCGCTATCAAGAGCTTCGATCATAGCTTCGTCATCAACAACTTCGCCACGAGAGAAGTTAAGAACAACAACACCATCTTTCATCATCGCAATACGCTCACGATTGATAAGACCTCTGGTATGGTCATTTAGAGGTACGTGGAATGTGATGAAATCAGATCTTGTTACCAAGTCATCAATGCCACTTGCCTGAAGAACTGAAGCAGATAGCTGCCATGCAGAACGTACAGTTAATTGTGGATCGAAGCCAACTACATTCATACCAAGTGATTTAGCACAGTTTGCTACCATTACACCGATAGCACCAAGGCCGATAACGCCAAGAGTTCTGCCTGGAAGTTCGAAACCACCGTAGGTTTTCTTTCCAGCTTCAACATCTTTACTGATCTTTGCATTGTCGCCGTCTAGTTCACACACATAGTTCCATGCTGGGCAGATGTTTCTTGCTGCTAATAACATACCTGCGATTGTTAGCTCTTTTACCGCATTTGCATTTGCGCCTGGAGCGTTAAATACAGGGATACCAAGATCTGTCATTTTTTCTACAGGGATATTATTTGTCCCTGCACCTGCACGACCAACAGCGTTAAGAGAAGCTGGTACTTCCATATCATGCATTTTGAATGAACGAAGAAGAATCGCGTCTGGAGCAGAAGACTCTGAAGAGATCTCATACTGATCAAGAGGTAGACGCTCTAAACCGATTGGAGCGATATTATTAAGGGTTAGTATTTTTTTCATTTGTGATTCCTATTAACCTTTTCGGTAGTCTTTTCTGATCACGGGGAGGATCTCCTCCCCGAATCTTTCAAATATTTATTTCAGTAAAAAGCCTGAATTAGCCGTTAGTTTTTTCAAACTCTTGCATGAATGCGATTAGCGCATCAACACCCTCTTCAGGCATTGCATTGTAGATACTTGCGCGCATTCCACCAATTGAACGATGACCTTTTAGAGTTACTAGGCCAGCTTTCTTAGCACCATCAAGGAATGCGGCATCAAGACCAGCATCTGCTAGAGTGAAAGGTACGTTCATGATAGAGCGGTATTTTACTTCTACTGGGTTTGCATAAAAATCAGAAGCATCAATACACGCATACAATTTAGCGGCTTTACGATCATTGATCTTAGCAACAGCCTCTAGACCGCCCATTTTTTTCAAGTTTTTGAACGCTAGACCAGCCATATACCATGTGTATGTAGGAGGAGTGTTCAACATTGAA
This sequence comes from Gammaproteobacteria bacterium, assembly GCA_033852155.1. Taxonomy (GTDB): domain Bacteria; phylum Pseudomonadota; class Gammaproteobacteria; order QZLD01; family QZLD01; genus QZLE01. Next base: position 281,294 of record JAWSVA010000009.1, read on the forward strand.
TCAGCATCAGCTTGCTTTTGATAATCAAGCACACTTGGAGTAATTGACATTGCGTCGCCAATTAGGTCTTCACGTACGATAACAATTGCCATGCCTGCTGGGCCAATATTTTTCTGTGTACCAGCATAGATAAGACCATATTTAGTCACATCAATTGGACGGCTAAGAATGTTTGATGACATATCAGCTACTAGTGGAATATCACCATTCTCTGGAGTGTATGGGAATTCAACACCTTCAATGGTCTCATTAGAGCAGATGTGCAGGTAAGCTGCGTCTGGGTTTAATTTCCATTCTGATTGCTCAGGAATTGTATTAAACGCTTCTGGTTGAGCAACTACGTTTACTTCACAATATTTTTTTGCATCTGCAATCGCTTTTTTCGACCATGACCCTGTGCATACATAATCAGCAGTTTTCTTACCACCAAGAATGTTCATTGGAATAGCTGCGAATTGAGCAGAAGCTCCACCTTGCAAGAATAGAACTTTATAGTTTGCTGGGATATTCATAAGCTCACGTAGATCTGCTTCTGCTTGTTCCGCAATAGAAACGTAGTCTTTACCACGATGACTCATTTCCATTACTGACATTCCAGTTCCTTTCCAATCAAGCATCTCTTCTTGAGCTTGTTTTAGAACATCTTCTGCCAATGTTGCTGGACCAGCACTAAAGTTAAATACACGGGACATCTATATACCTCCGGGTTAATATTAAAAATTAAAATTAAATCTATTCTTCGCCTTCACCATGTTCGCCGGCATCATCTTCGGCTGTACCGCCTTCGGCGTCTTCATCGTCAGCGCTAAGCACACGATCGATGGCTACAAGCTGATCTTTTTTATCGATCGAAATAAGGGTGACACCCTGGGTATTTCTACCAACAACAGAGATGCCATCAACCTTAGTTCTAACGAGAGTTCCTGCCTTACTAACAAGCATTATTTCATCTTCATCGGCGACCTGAATTGCACCGACAACCTTGCCGTTTCTAGCTGAAACCTGAATACCAATAACTCCGCGACCGCCTCTACCTTGTGGTGAGAATTCGGATACTTTTGTTCTTTTACCGTAACCATTTTCAGTAGCTGCCAGTATCTTACCTTCCTCATCAATGATAATTAACGAGATAACTTTTTGCCCATCATCAAGCTTAATTCCACGTACACCTGAAGCAGTTCTACCCATCGAGCGCACATCATTTTCATTAAATCTAATCGCTTTACCTGCGGTGCTAAACAGCATCACATCACGATTACCATCAGTTATTTCAACGTTGATTAGGTAATCATCTGGGCGCAGTTCTAGAGCAATAATTCCGCTAGCTCTTGGACGTGAGAATTGTGGTAAAGGTGTCTTTTTAACAGTTCCTTTCGCAGTTGCCATAAAGACGAACTGATCCTCTTCAAATTTCCGCACTGGAAGTACTGCGTTAACTCTTTCGCCTTCGTCAAGCGGCAGCATATTAACAATTGGTTTACCTCTAGCATTCCTGCCTGCCTGTGGCAATTGATAAACTTTAAGCCAATAAACCTTGCCTAGACTTGAGAAGCACAACAGCCAATCATGGGTATTAGCCACGAATAGCTTATCAACAAAATCATCATCTTTAATATCTGTAGCGCTCTTACCTTTTCCACCACGTTTTTGTGCTTTATAAACATCAAGTGGCTGCACCTTGGCATAACCAGCATGAGAAAGTGTTACCATCACCTCCTCTTCTGTAATCAAATCTTCTAAACTCAAATCAAGCTTTCTATCAAGAATCTGGCTTCTGCGCTCATCACCAAACTGCTCTTGCATTTCGGTAAGCTCATCACGAATAACCTGCATCAGTTTAGTTACGCTGCTAAGGATTGAGATCAACTCGGCTATGCGTTCAAGAAACTCTTTGTATTCAGCAACAATCTTGTCCTGCTCTAAACCAGTAAGTCTATGCAGTCTCATCTCTAGAATTGCTTGCACTTGTGCTTCAGAAAGTCTGTATCTACCATCAACCAGGCCGACATCTTCAGGCAGTTCATCAGGTCTTGATGAATCAGCACCCGCTCTTCCTAGCAGCTCCATTACTCCACCTGGAGCAAAGTCTTTATCCAGAAGTTTTATTTTAGCTTCTGCAGAATTTGATGAGCTTTTAATAAGAGCAATAATTTCGTCGATATTAGCAAGGGCAACAGCAAGACCTTCAAGTATGTGCGCACGTTCACGCGCCTTACGTAGATCAAAAACAGTTCTGCGAGTAACCACTTCACGCCTATGACGTACAAATTCTTCAAGAATTTGCATAATATTCAATAGCTTTGGCTGACCATCGACGATGGCAACCATATTAATTCCAAATACAGACTGCATCTGGGTTTGCTTGTATAGGTTATTTAGAACAACTTCAGCTACTTCGCCTCTGCGCAGCTCAACTACAACACGCATGCCATCTTTATCGGATTCATCACGAAGCTCAGTAATGCCTTCAATCTTCTTATCGCGCACAAGCTCAGCAATTTTCTCTACCAGGCGAGCTTTATTCACCATATATGGAAGTTCAGTAACGATGATCGCCTGCTTAGAAGAGTTTTCAATATCTTCAATATCACAGCGTGCACGCATGAACATACGTCCACGACCAGTCTTATATGCCTGACGTATCTCTTCTACGCCATTGATAATGCCGTAAGTTGGTAGATCTGGAGCTGGAATATATTCAATAATTTGATCGATGGTTAAATCAGGATTATCAATCAATGCAACACAAGCATTGATAACTTCATTGAGGTTATGTGGCGGAATATTTGTTGCCATACCAACCGCAATACCAGAAGAACCATTAACTAAAAGCGAAGGCAGTCTGGTTGGGAATACAACAGGCTCAGACTCAGATTCATCATAGTTTGGAACAAAGTCTACGGTCTCTTTTTCAAGATCCAGAAGCATCTGATGCGCAATTTTAGACATCCTAACTTCTGTATAACGCATAGCAGCAGGTGAATCGCCATCAACCGAACCAAAGTTCCCTTGACCATCAACCAACATATAGCGCAATGAAAATGGCTGCGCCATACGTACAATTGTGTCATATACAGCTGAATCACCATGAGGGTGATATTTACCGATAACGTCGCCGACAACACGCGCTGATTTTTTATATGGCTTATTCCAATCGTTCCCTAATGCATTCATCGCGTATAGAACACGCCTATGAACCGGCTTTAATCCATCTCGCACGTCAGGTAGCGCTCTTCCAATAATCACGCTCATTGCGTAATCCATATAAGATTGCTTCATCTCATCTTCAAGGCTTACCTGGGTAATCTCTTTTGCAAATTCCATAGATAAATAATATTCCTGATTTTCGCCCTATCCACCTGTATTTGCGACTGTTAACGTAACAATTCCAGGTTGCTATACGTATAAATTTTTCCGCAGAAATATTACCACAATCAGCCATCTACTTACAGCTTCCTAGATAATTATTTAAAGACGAAAACGGGTGGGATTTTTGGCAAAAACTCAAACGACACACCTAACAAAACTAACAGCAGCAGAGCACTGTTTTAAAAGGAATTTAACCAAGCATCAAACGAATAAAATCTATAACAGGAATTTATAAAAAATTATACCTAAAACAAATCAATACAAAACAATAAAACATGCAGCGCGGCGCGCTCACTTTATGTTTATTTACACCATACAAAAAACCAGACCATCACCCCCTTGAATCCCCCAATTCAGCCTTTTCCATAAATTCTTCTGCAAGCTCTTTTTTAGTGGTCGCCCCTAACTTTTTAAGATTATTGATTCTAGTAGCTAGGTTGCCTCGCCCATCAACCAACCTCTTTTGTGTCTGCTCATATGCCTTATGCGCTTTTTCTAGCTTATCACCAATATCATCCAACGACTCCACAACCAAGAAAAATTGGTCATAAATTTTGCCAGCCTCTTCAGCCATCTTCTGCGCATTTTTATTTTGCCTCTCAAAACGCCAAATCCGCTCTATAGTACGCAGGGTTCCCATCAGCGTAGTGGGCCCAACTATCATCACCCCAGCTTCAAACGCCTCTTTAAACAGTTTTGGCTCTGAATCCAAAGCCAACATCAAAGCCCCCTCTACAGGAATAAACATCAACACAAAATCAAGAGTACGCACCCCTTTTAAATCACGGTAATCTTTATCCTTCAACCCTTTAACGTGAGCCTTAACTGAAATTATAAGATCCTTTAGAGCCACACCCTTTTCCACCTCATTTTCAGTGCTGCAATAGCGCACATAAGAATCAAGGGTCACTTTAGAATCGATTACAACATCTTTATCTTCCGGCAGGTGCACAATAAAATCCGGCCTCAACTTGGCTCCTTCCTCATTTTCATACACACCCTGAGCTTCGTATTCACGCCCTTTGACAAGACCAACATCCTCCAGAATTCTCTCCAGCTGCATCTCTCCCCAATCCCCCATAGCTTTATTATCCTTAGTTAAAGCATTGGTAAGATTCTTTGCTTCCTGATTTATCTGTTGGTTTAGCTCACGTAGATTAGCAATCTCTGCTTTTAATGAAACCCGATCCCGCGTCTCTTTTTCATACGTATCTTCAATTTTCTTTTTAAAATCTCCCAACTGCTCACGCAGCGGATTGATCAACACACCAATATGCTCTTTATTCTGTTCTGTGAACTTTTTACCTTTCTCTTCAAAGATTTTATTGGCTAAATTCTGAAATTGTTCCGATAACTTTTCCTGAGCATCCTCCAATAATTTTAAATTTTGCTCCGATTGCTTACGCTCCTCTTCGATTCTGGTTGCCAACTCTGTATTCAGCACCCGAATATCTGCAATATCTATATGCAACTGGCTTATCGACTTATCTTTTTCAACAATAATGAAATTAACGGCATCCTGCTGTTTTTTATTTTCCAGCTCTTTCTTTTCATACTCAGCCACCTGCTGCTTATAGGACGCTATAGAAGTAAGCATTTCATGATACTTAGGCTTAAGCTGAACATGATCGCTTTCAATAACACGAAAGTTATCCATCCTCTCATGCGCAACGGCCAGCTCTATCTTTTTTTCTGACAGTTCTTTAAGCAGAGTTTCTGCATACTTAGTTGCACGCTCAAGCTCATGCCGCAGATGACAAATAGCCTGCTCATTTTTTTCAGTTTGCTCAACCAACTCTTGATTTAAAGAGCTATTATGTTTTTTAAGGGGGCCATTGATTACACGAAATATAATCACACCAACAATTGAAACGCCGATAAACCCTATAAAAAAACCATATATTGCCGACTGCACATCCATACTATAAAGTTCCATTTAGAAGATACTTAATGATATTAAGGATAGTACTAGTGATTTTTCTTTGTAACAACCTGTGAAAGCACTGCAATTTTTCTTTGGCAAAAAAAACACCGCCATAAATTGGCGTGCAGACATAAGCTAATACGCTTTATTTTAGTTAATTGTCATATTTGCACTTGGTGCCGCAGCGTCCATCTCTGGAGTTGTTAAATCGGAGTCGTGCTTGAACAAAAAACTTTTTATCATATCCCCTAGCTCATGCGGCTTCTCATTTATCACTGCATGACCACTATCTTTTATAACATGCATTTCTGAGTCAGCAATTTTTCGAGCCATCATTTCACTAAAGCAGGGAGGCTTGATAACATCTTTTTCACCTGCAATTAATAAGGTTGGGCATTTTATCTCCCCTAAATGATGAGTTAACTTCTCATCCGTTCTTAGCCTGAAAAACATATCACAAAGATATACGTGGCCTCTGAAAAAATCTCTATGGCAGTTCTCTTGAAAAACCATATCTCGCTGTTCAACTACATCATAATTTTCTTCAAGAAATGAGTTTGCATACAGCTCAGGTATCGCCCCCTGATAGAACTTATGCCCCCATTTTTTTAATACAGCCTTCTCGCCATTTGTCTCATCAATCTCTTGCAATGCTTCCAGCGCTATAGTGCGCCATCTACCAACCTGACGCTGAAGCAAGCTTGTAACCTCTGACACAGAAGCCACCGCTGATAACGACTTAACCTTTTGCGGATACATTAGGGCATACCAAAGAATAATCTCCCCCCCCAAACTTGTTCCAACCAAGTGAGCATTTTCAATGGAAAGAGCATTCATTAATGCATCTAAATCATCAGCCATACCACGAAATGAGTATGGAATATCATTAGTTACCTCTGAAAACCATTGCCCACGGAGATCATAAGTAACTATCTTGTAACATTTTTGCAAGCACTCTTTAACCAGGTTCCAAGTCTCTAAGGAGTTAGCAATGCCATTTACAAATATTATTGTGTCTTTAGCTTCTAAATTGCCAGATACTTCATACCTGCATTCGAAACCGTTTATTTTTATAGTTGACATAATTTCCTCAATAACAACATCTTTGGGGTAATATTTGCTAAGCCGCATCTATTGCTTAACTACACATATATTTCACCATACTGAAATTATCTTCTATATAGGAATATAGCTATATTTAAAAAGCATTATGTTAACCACTGGTTAACATGGCAAAAATATAGCTATAAAACTACTTTAAATTAGACATAGGAAGGCTTTAAAGGGGATTTAAAAATGTTTATTCTTGATCTTCTTCATTAGGAAGAAGGGATATTTGATGCTTTTTTAGCTCAACAGAAGGGGTTTTTTCAATTGACTCAATTAACTCACGAAAACTATCTGAATCTTTAAAGTCTAAATACACTGAGGCAAATCTTATATAGGCAACTACATCTAAGTTGTTTAATTCTTCTAAAACAAGCTTACCTATTTTGTTACTCTTAATTTCTCGCTCACCAGCAACTATCAACTGATGTTTAATTCTATTAATCGATTCCTCGACCATCTCTGTTTTAACCGGTCTTTTTTCTAAAGACCTAGCTATTCCAGCCCTTAGCTTTTCCTCACTGAATGGCTCTCGACTGCCATTTCCTTTAACAATACGAGGCAGAATCAATTCAGGATATTCATATGTGGTAAAGCGGTCAGAGCAAGTCATGCACTCACGACGGCGACGCACCTGGTCACCATCATGAGCCAATCTTGAGTCAATCACTTTTGTTTCACTTTCACCACAGAAAGGACAGCGCATTAACTATAATTCTCCGCTATTACTTTTCAATCACTAGACAATAATTAGCTTGCATAAACCGGGAACTTAGCGCAAAGCTCAATAACTTTAGCTTTTACAACTGCACTAACTTCTTGATTATCTATATCATCAAGCAAATCACAAATCCAGTTAGCAAGATCCTTACACTCCTGCTCTTTAAAACCTCTGGTTGTCACCGCCGGTGTACCAACACGCAATCCACTTGTTACAAATGGAGACTGAGGATCGTTTGGAACTGTATTTTTATTTACCGTAATATTTGCATTACCAAGAGCTGCATCAGCTGCTTTGCCAGTCATTCCTTTACTTACTAAGTCAATAAGAAATAGATGGTTATCAGTACCGTTAGAAACCACGTCATAACCACGCTGCATTACAACTTCAACCATCGCTTTTGCATTTTTTACAACTTGCTTTTGGTATTCTTTAAATTCTGGACATAAAGCCTCTTTGAACGCTATAGCTTTAGCAGCAATAACATGCATCAAAGGGCCACCTTGCGTACCCGGAAATACAATAGAGTTTAGTTTTTTCTCAATCGCTGGATTTGCTTTAGCAAGGATCAAACCACCACGTGGCCCACGAAGTGTTTTATGGGTAGTAGTAGTTGTAACGTCAGCTATCTGAACTGGAGACGGATATTCGCCAGCAGCAACCAAACCAGCTACGTGAGCCATATCAACAACAAGATATGCACCAATCTTATCAGCGATATCTCTAAATCTTTGCCAATCCATAATCTTTGAATAAGCTGAAAACCCAGCAATGATAAGTTTTGGTTTATGCTCAAGCGCAAGACGTTCAACTTCTGCGTAATCAACCTCACCAGTTGCAATATCTAAACCATATTGAAATGACTTAAAGATCTTACCAGAAAAGTTAACCTTTGCGCCGTGAGTCAAGTGACCACCGTGATCAAGGCTCATTCCAAGAATGGTATCGCCTGCTTCAATAAGGGCTAAGTATGCAGCTGCATTTGCCTGCGAACCTGAGTGCGGCTGTACATTCGCATAATCAGCACCAAAAAGCTCTTTTGCTCTTTCAATAGCTGCTGCCTCTACAACATCCACATACTCACAACCACCATAGTATCTTTTACCAGGATACCCTTCTGCATATTTATTGGTTAACACACTGCCTTGAGCTTCCATTACTCTTGGGCTGGTATAATTTTCCGATGCAATTAACTCGATATGGTCTTCTTGACGACGAGCCTCTTGTTGCATCGCTTCCCAAACTTCTGAATCAAAGCTTTCAATACTCATATCTTTTGAAAACATAGGAAACTCCTCAATAAATACTGTGGCGGTTAAATTAGGTAAATATAGAATAAATCTAAATATTTTGAAGCAGCGTAGGATACCTGATTTATGATGGTTTTGCATGCAAAATCATCATTTTTTTAATCTAAAAAAAACCTGATTAAGCGCGCACTATATATAAGTTAAAAAGCATTAAAACAAGCGAACTATTTCACCTGTATTATATGAACTCGATATAGCTAAATAGGTAACTATAGAAACAAGTCGGGCGATAAGTATTAACAGCAGCTATAGTTTCAATCCTTTTAAATATTCTGCAAACCCATCTTTTAGATCAGGATGCTTAAGGCCTAACTCGACAGTGGCCTGCAGGTAACCAAGCTTATCCCCGCAATCATACCGCACCCCCTCAAACTCATAGGCATAAACATCTTCGTATTCCATTAAACTAGCTATAGCATCTGTAAGCTGAATCTCTCCACCAGCACCTGGCTTTGTCTTTTTTATCTCACCAAAGATTTTACCTGAAAGTACATATCGTCCTATCACCGCTAAATTTGATGGAGCAACCTCTGGATCAGGCTTTTCCACTATGGTATTAATCTTCTCGACACGCTCTTTATACGGTTCTGATCCTACAATACCATATCTTTTAGTATGCTCTTGCGGTACACGCTGCACTCCTAAAATGCTACCTTGCAACTCGTTATATTGTTCAACCATCTGTTTCATACAACCGTTACTGCCATTTTCAACCAGATCATCTGCGAGTATCACTGCAAAAGGCTCATCCCCAATAACGCTTTCTGCACATCCTACCGCATGCCCTAATCCAAGAGCCTCTGCCTGACGCAAATAAACACAAGTGACCCCATTTGGAAGAATCTCTTGAGCTTGTTGCAGCATATCTTTTTTACCACTTTTTTCCAGCTCAGCCTCAAGCTCATAAGCTTTATCAAAGTGATCAGAGATAGCCCTCTTATTACGGCCAATAATAAACACTAACACCTCTATCCCTGCTTCCGCAGCTTCTTCAGCTGCATACTGAATTAAAGGTTTATCAACCACAGGAAGCATCTCTTTTGGATTGGCTTTTGTAGCCGGAAGAAATCTAGTGCCTAATCCTGCCACTGGAAAAACTGCTTTACGAATCTTTACTGTCATATTAATTCCTGCTTTATCTATTCCTGATAGCCATATCCAATATATACCGCCAAAACTCTATTCTGGCCCAAGCGCCACAGATTATATGCAGATGAATTTTTATTTAAAAGGGTTTTAAGTAAAGAGTTGTGTTTTAAATACTGCAACCAAAACTAGCATTACCAATTAATCAATCTTGTCACACATTGACAGTTTCAATTAATTGGTAACATTGTTCTTTATAGTTGAATATCAGAACTATTTTTTTTAAGCGTTTTATTACCAATACCATTTATATTGGTAATCTGTTGCTTAGATGTAAAATCACCATACTTCTCACGATACTCAATAATTGCAGTAGCTTTCTTTTTCCCGATACCAGTTAAAGAATCTGCTATCTCATCTGCAGAAGCAGTATTAATATTTACCTGCGCGCACAAAGCACTGGCAGAAGACAAGCATAGAAAGATAAAGGCAACAACCTTTTTTATATTCATATTTTTCCCCATAAACATTATTTAACGAACAACTGAAAAACATATCAGTTAATAACCACCAATTCTATTTTTATATTATCATTTCGTCAACAAAAAAGGCCGCGTACAAACGCGGCCTTTTAAATAAAACAAAACTATTCTATTTGTTTTCTACAGGTTTCGTAGCTGTAGGTTTAGCTGCTGCCGCTGGTTGCGCCGCTGGCTTAACTGCTACTGCAGGCTTAACCACTGGCTTTGGCGGAGTAGCCTTTTTTGATACAGTTTTAGCAGCAGGTTTTGCAGCTGGCTTAGCTGGAGTTTTTTTAGCTGCAGGTTTTGCCGCTGGCTTAGCTGGAGCTTTTTTTGCTGCAGGTTTTGCCGCTGGCTTAGCTGCTGCTGGTTTAGCTGCTGCTGGCATCAATGCTGCAATTGCAGGCTGAGAAGACAAGTAGATTTCAAATATTTTTCTACCTTTTGTTGTTATCTTCTTAGCTGTCTCTGAAAAATATTGGTTTTGTAATTCAACCATATCTTGAGGCTTTTTGATGCCTTTAAGTGCATCAAAGTGCTTCATTGTTCCATCTATTAGTTCATTAACTAGTTCCATTTGACCTGCTGCTAGTTTCTGAACAAAATCTGCGTTGGCTTTTTGAATCTTTTGCATTTGAGCAATAGTATCTTCCATATCAACTGCCAACTTAATGTCTTTTCCTGTAGCCATTAAATATCTCCTAAATGTCCCTGGTACCATAAGTAAGAAAAGGCGCGCCTGGCGCCTGAATTTATACAAAAGAAGATTACACCCTGCAGATATAAAATTCCAGTGTACAAACTGTTTTTTTTGTTAAATTTCAATTAAATGTAAGCTAAACTGTGGGCACGAGAATAACAATTTTTCACCAGAACAATAATTCACAAACCAAAAAACCTAGCGATTACCTTTAAAATTCAACCACTAACCTAAAGATAGCGAGCTAATAATTTTGTTATGAACAACGCAAAGAACAACCAAGAAACTACCGACATAACATGGAAAAACGATAGCACTCCTATATCAACTTACTATGGTGATGTGTATTTTTCTGCAGATAGCGGTATTCAAGAATCAGAGTATATTTTCATAAATAACAACTTTTTGCCTGAACGTTTCAAAATAGTACCTGATTTTTCTATTAGTGAAACTGGGTTTGGCACTGGTTTAAATTTTGCCTTAACTTGTAAGTTATGGGCTGAAAGATCTTTAGAATCATCAACTCTTTTTTTCACAACTTATGAGAAGCACCCTCTCTCAAAAAACGACCTCATAAAGGCTGCAAAAATTTGGCCTGAGCTAAGTGAAATTTACTCCGAGCTAATACCAAAATATGAAAACTTACAGCCTGGAAAAAATAGAATTGAACTTGATAGTTTTCGCACTGAACTAATTATAATTATCGGGGACATTAACAATACTATTGCTAAGTCATCTAGCAACTCATGTGACTGCTGGTTTTTGGATGGTTTTGCCCCTTCACTAAACCCACAGATGTGGAATAAACATGTTCTAAAAAACATTGCACGAATAGCTCGCAATGACTCTACTTTTAGCACTTTCACTGCCGCGGGAAAAGTACGACGAACTTTAATTGAATGTGGCTACTGCGTAGAAAAAGTTAAAGGTTTCGGGAAAAAACGCGATATGTTACAAGGTTATCTACCTGCAAAAACTATTTAACCAGGAAAACGAAGTACTTCCTGTTTTTATCAAATAATCGAGCTAAAATATGCCTATGCCACTAGGATTATTTTAAATGACGAAATACTATTTTGATACTTCAGCAGCAGCAGCCATTACAGAGATAAAAACATCTTTGGAAAGCATTGCTCATGATATTGAGACTTTTCACCATTCTGGGGAAAACAATCTTATTGAAAATAGCATCGATAATTTACAGCAAATTTCTGGCGCCCTAAAGTTTTTGAATATCCATGGAGGGATTGAAATATGTACTCAAATGGTTCAATCACTTGAACATACCACAAAGCTGTCTATTACAGATTCAGGGCAGATAGTTGAACTTTTAATAACGGCTATATTTTTTCTTAATCGCTACATCGATTGTGTATCTCAGAATAAGACTGATAATAAAGTTCTAGTTTTAGACACCATCAACCTTTTACGTAAAGTTGGCGGGCAAAAAATCATTGCTGAGCATAAATTTATGTTTGCTGATTTTAATAATAGATCTAATTTGCCCTCTGACAAAAATGCACCTAAAAATATTTCTAATAAATCCCAAATCATGCTTAAAAAAATTCAGCATGTTTATCAAATCGGGCTATTAGGAGCCATGAAGAACGGTTGGTCTCAACCTCATCTTAAGCTAATGGCTCAGGCTCTTGGCAAAGCTTACAAAATAACTCAAAAATATAATTGCGGAGAATACTGGCTCCTCACCCGCTGCCTTATAGATGTTATCTATAAAAAACAAATTGAATTTGATCACTCGATTCAGGAACTATTAGCATCGATCAATTTTGAATTTTCCCACCTTACCAAGTACGATTCAAACTATATTGATACGACTCCATCTGATGAGAATATTTTCAACATTTATTACTATTTAAAAAAGTCAGGTTCTGAAAACTCTGCTATAAACCGTATATGCAATCGTTATGAATCATCTGCACCAATATTCACCAGTGATAAAATAGCTTTAGATAAGTCTATTTTAGATTCACCTGATAGCTCTGTATTAAACAAAGTATCTATTGAGATTGAGGAACAATTAAATATTGCAAGGGATAAGCTTCTCTCCCTCTACAGCAATGGTAAATTAAATGACGATGTTATTTCTGAATTACGCGAAAACTTATTCAACATTAATAGTACTCTGTCATTACTTGGTTTAAATGATGCAGCTAATGCCATCCATGATATTGACGATGATATCTGCGCTATCTTATCTGGATCTAGCGATAATTTTAATACGACTATAGCTTACGCAGCTGACTCAATAGAGGCTGCTGATTCAATGATAAAAAACTTTGGAAGTAACCATCAAAATCAAAGCGATCAAAGACAAATAACTAACTCCCATTTTGATGATGCATTAGATATTGTCATAAAAGAAAGTCGCTCAAATATGAGCAGGGTAAAAGTTAACATGGAAGATTATATGGATTCATATATAGGCCCAAGTCAAATTTCTCAAATCCCATCTTTACTAAATGAGATTCATGGTGCTCTTTTTATTCTTGAATTTGATCAAGCAGCTTCGATAATTGCAGATTGCAATAACTATATATTAAACAACATCATAGAAAGCAACTCACATCCTAGCAACACTGACATAGATTTTTTAACCAACTCGTTAGCGGGTATTGAGTGGTATTTAGAAAGTTTTAGTGAATATCGATACCTAGATACAGGTCTTTTACAAATGGCTAATAAAAGTTTAGATGAGTTAAACATTAGAGCTAACTAGTCAGAATAAATATACTATGGATGAGATTGGTAATTATTCTTTATAATTGTTGTTGCCGCCCACCATCCTTAGTAGGCAGCTTGGGAACAACGAGAATCAATAGACTATCAAAAAACCATCAGTCTGTCAATAAATCCATATAAAACAACAAGTTATATTGTGCGCCGCACAACAGGATCACGACTATACACACATGTTAGCGGCGCAACCTGTTCCTTATTTATTAATTCTCTCTAAATCACGAACAGCACCCTTATCAGCACTAGTCGTCATGGCTGCATATGCCTGTAATGCAACAGAAACTTTTCTATCTCTGCTTTTTGGCTTCCAAGCATCACGCCCTTTAGCTTCCATTTCTACCTTACGTTTTGCGAGTTCATCAGCAGAAATATCGATAGAAATGGTGCGATTTGGGATGTCGATTTTAATTGAATCACCATCCTCCACTAGTGCTATATTTCCGCCACTTGCTGCCTCAGGAGAAACATGGCCAATAGATAGTCCAGATGTTCCGCCAGAGAATCTACCGTCTGTTATCAAAGCGCATTCTTTACCTAAACCAATCGATTTCAGGTAAGACGTTGGATAAAGCATCTCTTGCATTCCTGGGCCACCACGAGGACCTTCATAACGAATAACCACTACATCACCAGCCTTGACCTTTTCGTTAAGAATTCCTGCAACTGCCGCATCCTGACTTTCAAAAACCACAGCCGCACCAGTAAAGGTAAGCACGCTTTCATCAACACCAGCTGTTTTAACAATGCATCCATCATCAGCAAGATTACCATGCAATACAGCAAGACCTCCATCTTGGCTGTAAGCATGCTCTGCACTACGAATACAACCGTTTTCTCTGTCATCATCAAGCTCTGCATATCTAGCTTTCTGGCTAAATGCTTCTTTAGAAGGCACCCCACCTGGACCAGCACGGTAATACTCTTTTGCTTTTTCTGAGCAACTTGCGCGAGCAATATCCCACTCATCTAAAGCCTCGCCTAATGTGGCTGAATGAACTGTTGCCTGATCTCTGTGAATAAGACCTGCATTATCAAGTTCGCCAAGAATCCCATATACACCACCTGCACGATGCACATCTTCCATATGATATGAAGAGGAGGGAGCAACTTTTGAAAGACAAGGAACTTTCTTTGACAGGCGATTCATATCCTGCATAGTAAATTCAACCTTTGCCTCATGCGCAACCGCAAGCAAATGAAGAACTGTGTTTGTTGAACCGCCCATAGCTATATCAAGCGACATTGCATTTTCGAACGTTTCGAAGTTGGCAATTGATCTTGGAAGAATCGAATCGTCACCATATTCATAATATCTTTTTGCAAGCTCAACAATTTTGTGTCCTGCTTTTACAAAAAGCTCTTTTCTATCTTCATGGGTAGCAACTACCGTAGCAGTACCAGGAAAAGATAGGCCAAGCGCCTCTGTCAGACAATTCATAGAGTTTGCAGTAAACATGCCGGAGCATGATCCACAAGTTGGGCATGATGAACGTTCAAGCTTATCTACATCTTCATCGCTTACACTTGCATCAGCCGCTGAAACCATTGCATCAACCAAATCAAGAGAAACAACATCACCTTTAATTGTTGCTTTTCCAGCTTCCATTGGGCCGCCTGATACGAATACTGCTGGAATATTTAAGCGCATTGCAGCCATCAACATTCCCGGGGTGATTTTGTCACAGTTAGAGATACATACAAGAGCATCAACACTGTGAGCATTTGCCATATATTCCACTGAATCCGCAATAAGATCGCGTGAAGGAAGACTGTAAAGCATGCCATCATGCCCCATTGCTATTCCATCACAAATAGCAATTGAATCCATCTCTTTAGCAATACCACCAGCTTTTTCGATCTCACGACAAACTAGTTGACCTAGGTCTTTCAGGTGCACATGCCCTGGTACAAATTGAGTAAATGAATTACAAACGGCAATAATTGGCTTTTTGAAATCTTCGTCTTTCATTCCAGTAGCACGCCATAACGAACGTGCACCAGCCATATTTCTACCTTGAGTTGTAGTTTTTGAACGATAATCAGGCATGCTATTTCCTTATTTTTTAAACATTTAATGGCGCATAGGGTAACAAAAAACTGTTTTTGTTCCCATCAATAAAAAATCAATATTAAACTATTTGAGTATCAGAGTCGCTATTTACACAAACTGCGACTTTCACCCAATCGATTCAGCAGTTTATCATTGGCAAAATCATAAAATCCATGCAGCTTTCCACTGGTTGATTAAGTCATATACTTACCTAAGTTCAACCACATATAACAGAACTAATTTTTCCTGCAATTTTGAAGTGCTAATATTTAGCTTTAACCAAACGGCCAGAAACCCCAACCTGAATCAAGATTATGTTTACATTTGGCATATTGATCTCGATATTTTTCTGCCCTACGCCCAACCTTAGCAGCAACCTTTACCAACCACGGCTTTTTATTATAGGTCTTACGTTTGAAGCCACCATGGCCTTCATGATATGCCAGATATTGCTTCTCGGCATCCCACTTGGAGATACCCAGCTTTTTCTGTGAAATATTCCCGTACCAACCGATAAAATCAACAGCATCATCAAACTCGTTTCTATCTGCCCAGCTATTACCGGTCTTATCCTTATACCAATCCCAAGTTTGATCTAATACCTGAGCATAACCATAAGCTGTACTTGGTCTCCTCCAAGGAATAACCCATAACAACTTTGTTCGTTCTGGCTTAGCTTCTGACCTGAATTTAGATTCTTGATGGATTATTGCCATCTGCACATGCACTGGTACTCCCCACTTCTCAAACACATCTACAGTTTCTTCATGCCAGTCATCTTTATCACGAAAAATCTTACAGACATTATCTAGATCAGATGGTGGGGATGATGAACAACCTATCATCATTAATGAAGCAAAAAATAGAGTTAATATGGACTGCATTTTCATTAAATCATCCGTGACATTTAAATATTAATAAGTATTGACTGTTTTCTTTGTGTTTCCATATTCTATACCACTAATCATTTTATTACTTTATTTGATGCCTTTAACATTTTAGAAATATATTTAAGGCATTTTTGTGATTCATAACCTATCTTTATAATAAATGAATACATAGCATCTAAGAATGTCCTTTTAAAGCAATTTAGTGATTAAAAATAATAAAATGGAAGACGAAAATAAATTATCAGCAGGGGAACAAGCCCTAGAAGTAGTTAAAGAAAAAGAGAAAGCTTTGAGGGCTTTGATTGCGATTGGCAGCGAATTACAAAACCAGTCCGGAGCATTATCTCTAGTTGATACAGTTGCATCTGGAAAGAAAATCCCCATAACACAACAAGCCTTTATCGCAGCCCAAGAGAAAACCAAAGGGTTATCACTCGATGACATGGCTCGCTACTTCAAAGGGATGGAGCAAAAAAGCGCAAAGTGCCTTAAGATCATCTGCCTTCGCACAGAGATTCTTGATGAAGATGACATTGATGGTCCAAGGGTTGATCTGGCTGAAAATGTCTCTCTGCTAAAAGTTACGCAGGCCTTCAGAAAAGGTGCAGCTAGTACTCAGGCGATACAAACCCTTATCAGCAAACGTAATCCGATGGCGAGACTACAAAAATCGGATGAGTTACATGTTCCCGTTGAAAAGATTCGCAATAAATTAAAAGAGTTGAAAAGTGAGGCTTCGAGCCTACGCAAAGATGCTACTGATAAAGCAGGATCAATTCAGGATGACCTCAAGAAAATAATGAATGATCCAACTGTTTCTGACAAGGTTCGTGAAGCTGCTAAGCAGATGAGTGAACAGGTTGCAGAAGTTGAGATGCAGTTAAAGGATCGAAAAGGGACAATGACTACCCCAATGATCCATGTTGAAGAGATCACTCTTTCTGGTGATGTCCTAGCGGAAGCGATGGCAGTCCCTGAAGTTGAAGAGATAGAAGAAATTGTTGCTGCACCAGCACCTGAACTTGAAGAAAAAGAATCTGCTGAAGAGCCTAAGGAAGAGCCCGCAGCTTCGGAACAAGTTATACCCGTAAGAAAACCAAAGCAGCAACCAGATATAATAGAAGAAAACGAACCAGAAAAACGCAAAGGTATAATAGGCAGATTATTCTCTTGGCTAATGGCAGACCTGAAAATATTCAAAAAATAATATCATTTATAAACATCAATTATTATTAGAAATAAGTTTAAAATATGAAGCATAAAATACCCAGGAAGGTTACGTTAACCACCGTTATTATATCTACGACAATAGGAGTGCTCACCGCACTCCTTTTTTTATTCCTAACGAGTCACGAATCACATTTGCTTGAGCAAGCTAAAGATAGGTATCTAGCTGATATCAAAATAACTCCAGAATCAAAAATTGAAGCTGCAATAAACAATATGGTTAAGGATATTTTCATTGAAAATATTTGGGTTGTGGATGCAAATTACGCGGTAATTTTTTCCACCACAGAGCAAAGGTTAAACCTAACAAAGCAGCTTATATCAAAAACAATTACCAGTGGATACACTATAAGTAGCGAAGGTTATGAATACTGGATCAACCCTTTAGTTAACAATAAAATTAGTGTGGTTACTAAAATAGAATCCCCCTTTAGTGTGATATACAAGATCATCATGGGAGTTATTTTTTTAACTGTTCTTCTTCCAGTTATAGTTTTTATATTATCCATCCAAGAGATAGCAAAACCAGTTGCAGATCTAGATAACTTTATTAAAGACGTTGATAAAAATGGAACCTCAAATATACGTCCCCCCATAATTAGTGGGTTACTTTCTTCAATGAATCAATCTGTGACTAAATTAGCTAGCCACTATATCGATTCATTAAAAGCTCAACGCTATCTAAATTCTATAATTTATTCAGCGGCTGAAACTATAATCGTTACAGATAATAATTTTCGTATAAATATTGTTAACCCGACTGTAACAGATCTGCTTGGACACTCTTATGAAGAGTTACAAGACAGTCATATTCAACTTATCTTTTCTGATGATTTAATCAGTGAAATCAAGTTCAAAATTGAGCAAGAACCAAACGTTAAAATTAATACCGAATTAGTAATGAAGACTGGTGGGAACTGCCCTGTGCTGATAACTATCTCTGCGATTCACTATAACAGTGAGAATATTGATGGTTATATTTTCCTGATTCAGGATACATCAGCGGAAAAAAATCACGAAAAAGAGCTTCAACTTGCGGCACAAAAAGCAAACCAAGCATCACAAGCTAAGAGTGCTTTTGTAGCCAATATGAGCCACGAAGTAAGAACACCAATGAATGCGATTATTGGGATGACTGGACTATTACTTGATACCCAATTAAGTAAAGAGCAAAACGAATATACAGAAACCATTCGCAATAGTTCCGACGCCCTACTTTCAGTAATTAATGACATCCTCGATTTTTCTAAAATCGAGGCTGGCAAGTTAGATATGGAGATCATAAACTTCCAGCTTTTAAATACAATTAGTGATGTGATTGACCTACTTTCAATTAGAGCCGAACAAAAACAACTTGAACTGATATGGCATGTAAATGATGATGTTCCAACTCAGCTATTGGGTGATCCTGGGCGCCTGCGGCAAATACTAACCAATCTATGCAATAATGCAATTAAGTTCACTGAGACGGGTGAGGTTGTAGTTAGAGTTACTCTTGAAACAGAAAGAAGTGAAGATGCAGTACTACGTTTCACTGTTTCTGATACTGGTATTGGAATCGCAAAAGATCAAATTGGTGAGCTTTTTGACTCCTTTACTCAAGCTGATGCATCTATCACCAGAAAGTATGGCGGTTCTGGACTAGGGTTAGCAATTTGCCAGAAGTTAGTTGCATTAATGGGTGGGGAAATCGGTGTAGAAAGTCAACTCAAAGTCGGTTCAAATTTTTGGTTTACTACAACACTAAAAAAACAGACATCCAAACAGCAACATATAGATTTAGCTCCCGCAGACATTCGTGGTAAAAAGATACTTGTTGTAGATGATAATGAGACAAACCGCGAAATACTGCGTAATCAGTTATCCAATTGGGGTTGTATGCCAATAGATGTGCCAGATGCTGAATCGGCGCTAATTCAGCTACGCATGGCAGCTGAAGACGGCAAGCCATTTCCGTTAGCACTGCTTGACTATCAAATGCCTGACATGGATGGAGCACAACTAGGCAGAGCCATTAAGCGCGATCCAAATCTTGTTGATACTGCCTTAGCCATGCTTACATCTGGAGGGCAAAAAGGTGAGGCTGCGATGATGAAAGAGATTGGATTTGCAGGCTACTTAAGCAAACCAATAAACCCATCTATTTTGCACGAAACTATCATCACTATTTTATCTGAAGTCGATACAGTACCAGCATATGAACGCGAATTTGTAACCAGACATACAGTACAAGAAAAACAACACTGGCTAAAAATAAGAATTTTATTGGTTGAAGATAATTTTGTAAATCAGAAGGTTATTATTCGCCAATTAGAAAAGCTTGGCTATCGTGCAGATATTGCAGGTGATGGTCAGGAGGCAGTAGAAGCCGTTACAACCATCCCATATGACTTGGTATTAATGGACTGCAACATGCCAGTTTTAGATGGTTATGATGCCACTAAAATAATTCGTAAAACTGAAAAGATTAAAAATATCCCTATTATCGCCCTCACTGCCAACGCAATGAAAGAAGATAAAGAAAAATGTATCGCGGCAGGTATGGATGACTATCTTACAAAACCAGTCAACAGGCAAATCCTCGGCAACACAATAAATAAGTGGGCAAAAAATATTATTGAGAAAGAGGAAACAATTCTGACTTGATGGCCATCTCAGAATATATTGAGACTTCGGCTTTAGTTTATCTTGAGCGTAGCCGAAAGGCGCAGACATCTTTTATACTCTTAAAAAAGCAAAAAGGCGGGGATCACCCGCCTTTTCAAATTCTAAACTAACCTTAGAACTTTTAGCCAGCATCAATAGGGGCAGTAGCCGTACTATACCCATTATCCGCATATAAAATCTGTCCAGTAAGACATGAAGCCATATCACTACCTACATACGCTGCCATATTCCCCACTTCTTTAATAGTTACACATCGAGGTATAGGGGCTGTTGCTTCAAACGAAGACAATAACTTCTTAAAGTTACTTATTCCAGCTGCTGCTAGTGTACGGATAGGGCCTGCAGAGATAGCGTTCACACGAACATCCTCTTTACCAAGGCTTGCTGCCATAAATCTTACATTTGCTTCCAGAGATGCCTTCGCCAATCCCATTACATTGTAGTTTGGCATTGAGCGCACAGCACCAAGATAACTAAGCGTTATCAGAGATGATTTTGGATTAAGTAGAGGGCGGGCTTCTTTTGCCATTGCTGCAAAGGTGTATGAGCTAATATCATGAGCAACCTGAAAGCCTTCACGGGTAACCGCATCCAGATAATCACCATCAAGTTGTCCGGCTGGAGCAAATGCAATTGCATGAACAAATCCATCAAACTTTTCCCACTTTTTAGATAGCTCTACAAAACAGTCTTTTATTTGCTCGTCTGAAGCTACATCCAACGGCAGTATAATATTTGAACCACAGCGTGCTGCTACTTTTTCTACACGACTTTTTAACTTATCGTTCATGTATGTAAAGGCCAGCTCTGCTCCCTGCTCATGCATTGAATCCGCAATACCTGCTGCAATTGACCTTTCACTTGCGATACCAGTGATCAGAAACTTCTTACCTGATAATATACCCATCTCTTTTCCCTATAATCTGATTGAATTCTTCACATGTTTTCCATATTTGAATAACAGATGGAAAAACAACAAGGTGCGCATTATACATTAAAAAAACAAAGAAGCGTTAATAGCATATATCCAATTGATATAAAATCATTTAATTAAAAAACAGGTATGATTAAGCGCGCTATATTTAACTATAAATGGGCTTAACAAGTTAAATATTTCAGGATTCTAAAATATGAAGGGGAAACTTTTACTTTGAAAGGACCCTGGCTAGATAAACTTTTTCACCCGCCAGGATCATTCAACATTCGAACTATTTATTAACTAGTGATTGCCACATCCGCTACAGCCACCACCACTGCCACATCCACCTGTTTTCTCATGAAAAACAACACCGCTTTCTTGTAGCTCTACCAACTCAATGGAATCAAGCATAATCTCTTTGCAAGCTTTAATATCTGTAGCAAGATTTACGGGTGACATATTTAAATTACGCTTAAATGCAGCCAAAATGCTTACCCGTTTTTCTTCAGTCATTTGTTTATCTTCTGGAACACCAAGATATTCATAAAAATCTTCAAGGGTCTCTAACTTATCTACATTTATAGGCATAACTGTTCCTCTCTTAGTTAAAATCACACAACCTGTACATCAATCAATGCACGGTGAAGACTCTGCTGCCCTCTTTATCATCCTAGCACAATAGCGAACTAACGATAACAGTAACTGCTCATCTTTTTCTTCTATAGCAAATATCTATCCGACATTGCTTAAGTAAGTATTTAAAAAAATGTATTCCCATTTTTCCTATAATATTCAAATAAAATACGTAATTTATTAGGGGGTAAAAAAACATGTATAAAGAACAATTAACGGCCATTACATTCTGTTTTTTAAAATTTAAATAGGATTTTGCTTTTTATAAAGCCGAACAAAACCGGGGTATACTCCCAGTTTTGTAGCATTTAACGCAATTAATATACCTTAATCTTAATGAACAGACTTATCCCCCCAAATCTGTTTCAAGCGTTTATCACGGCCACAACCCCAACGATAATAATTGTATCGAACAGGATTATTCTTATAATAATCCTGGTGGTAACTTTCATCACCCTTAATTGGATAAAATATCGAGGCATTTAAAATCGGGGTTATTAACTTTTTATTAGGGAGTTGCTTCTCAACTTCCTGCTTAGATTCTTCAGCAATATTTCGTTCCGTATCGTTTGCCACAAAAATTGCACTTAAGTAGCTTGGTCCTTTATCGCAAAACTGCCCCATTGAATCAAAAGGATCTATATTTACCCAGTAATAATCCAGCAGCTCTTTATAACTAACCTTTTTTGGATTATAAGTGATCTCAACCGCCTCGTAATGACCTTTATGATTACCGTTGTATGTTGGATTCTTTACAGTTCCACCGGTAAATCCAGATACAACATCTGTCACCCCTTCAAGTTTCTCAAAATCAGATTCCATACACCAAAAACATCCACCAGCTAAAATGGTTTTTTCAGCGTAGGCATTACAGGACAAAATAAAAATAGCTGCCGACAAGGCTAATACAAGTTTGTTGTTCATCACGTTAGTCCATTACATCAATTGTTACTTTTAAGACCTCTTGAAGATAAAAGGGTTCGGATTTATTATTTGTAAGAATAAATTCATGGTATTAAATCGTATTAATGCGCTGGCTATATAGCTAAGATCTAATAGTCACTTTTTTAACATAGTGACTATTAGATCTAATCGGGGCTTTAAGGATTAAGGGCTCGTTTTTCTACTCAATTACGAGGCAATTTAATAAATCATTCCCAAAATTTATACCATTTTTTCCTTTTACCACGAGATTCCTGACCTTGCTCAGAGCCTTTGCCCAGCTCTTTCTGCTCTTGCCCAGCCTTTTTGACTTTCTGTTTTTCAAGCCCTTTTTTAACATCTTCATCCACAACCCCTTCATCCATGCTCCCCTCTTTCATCATGTCTTTTTTCTCTTTCTTCACTTTTTCTTCTTTATGCTTTTTTTCTTTTTTTACCTTATCTTTCATTGCTTTTTTTTCTTTCGTTTCATGCATGGTATTTATATTATCTTGCTTATGCTCTTCCTGATTAGATTTACCTTTTCCTGCCCAGGATGGTTTAGCTGCAAAAGCCGGTATGCTCAGCAGAAAAGCGATAGTAACTATTAAAAGTTTAATTTTCATAACCAATCCTTTTTTTAAAAATTTAAACGCAAAATATGTATTACAACGATTAACAACATTCATGACTCATATTTAATGAGCTTTGATCCAAATAACCTTTTTCATCTAGTAATCGCTTAATGCTCTAAATCATTTGACTCAATCATATTGATAGTCATGCATGAATCGGAATAGTAAGTCGGAATAGTGATATTAAAAGTTGTCCCTCTCTCTTCAGAGGATTTAAACCAAACTTTACCCTTTAAGTATTTTTCACCAAATAATTTCATGCTGTAAGTACCAATTCCTCTGCCTGCCCCTTTAGTTGAAAATGACCGCTGAAATACCTGGAGCTGAATTGAATGTGCCATATGTTTGTGGCTATGGACACTGAAGTTGCAACAGTCATTCTCGTGCGAGCAGGTCAACACAACCTCCTCTCCTTTTTGTGTCGCCTCCAGTGCGTTTTTTATCATATTTGCTAAAACACGATTCAAAAGAGATCTATCAGAGCAAAATTCAAACTCTTCCGCATCACCATCAACTCTTATAGACTTATGCTGCCAGTTACTATATTCGGAAAAAATTTGAGTAATGGCTTTAATAAAACTGATTGAATTGATTTGCGATAGGTCTACAGAAAGATCACCCGCTTCAGCCTGAAGTAAGTTGCGCTGAGATGAAATCTCATTTATTAAATGATTCGTAGCCGACCTAACCATCCCCACGTAATGCTCAGTCTTCTCTGGTTTTTTACCTTTAATGAGTAATTGAGAATAATTTGATAAAACTGAAAGTGTATTATTTACATCATGAAAAAATGTATGTTCGAGTGCTTGCCTTCTTTTTTCATCTGCATTATTTAACATGGTAACTAATGTATAATCTTTATCATCCATAACGTATGGTGATGCCCATATCTTATAATCAAGAGCTTTGCCGTCTGCTGTAGTAACTCTATAATCATCTTCCTCTCTTACCTTATTATTTTTAACCCCTAAAATAACTTTTATTGATCCGCACTCATTACATGATTCGGTCGCACCACAGCCAGCATGATGCTTTCTAGCATGCACACAGTTGACAATTTCACCCGGGCGCCTTCCTAGTAAATTCTCTGATAATACTCCAAACTCATCTGTTAACCTTTGATTCATAAAAACCACTTGGTGATGCTGGTTAAGTATCATCAAAATTGTTGGTATCTCATTGATTATATTTTCAACTAACCTAGTCCCTTTAAGCAGCTCTGCATCCTGCAATACTTCTTTAATATCGGCTCTTTCTGCGGGTGCAAACATTTCCTCAATATTACTCATCATCTTCTCCTTAAACAGCATATTCAACCTCACCCACTCCATTGGACCAAACATAAAGAATGTTAGGTTTACATATTAAGCTGGAACAAATATTTCATCTCTTAGATATTAAACTATAGTACACTTAAACACTAAACTACAACATAGCTATTAAGAATGACTTGCTAATAATAAAACCCAACTTAATTGTTATCAATAGTGCTAAACAACTTAAATCATATATTAATAATATGTAAGTCATCTAAGCGGTATAGAGATATAAAATGTAGTCCCATTTTCTTTATCAGATTCGAACCACACCTTTGCTTTTAAGTACTTTTCTCCAAATAACTTCATGCTATAGGTTCCAATTCCCCGGCCACTACCTTTCGTAGAAAATGATCTTTCAAAGATTTGTAATTGAATAGAGCGTTTCATATAGCCTGCATTATGAACACTAAAAATAGCCTGCTCCTCTTTTTTGACACATGATATAACTACTTTCTGGTGCTCTATAGATGCCTCAACCGCGTTTTTAAGCATATTTATTATTATTCTAAATATTAATGATCGATCACTGTCAAAACTAAAATCCTGTGCATTTTCATCAATCAATATATGGCCGGTTTGAATGCCCGTATTATAAGAAGTTGTTTTTACTATCCCCTTTATTAATTCCATAGTATGGATAACTGACACATCAATAGCCAACTCTCCATTTTCAGCAGCACTAAGTTTACGGTGGGAATTTATTTCATCCATTAATCTTTTACATGCATGCTGTATAACCCCAGCATATTGGGGAAATTTTTCGAACTTATGTGAGGTTTTTAGTAAACCAGTGTAATTTAAGATACTTGTAACTGTGTTAGTTATATCATGAAAAAAAGTTCTTTCAAGAGCCCCCCTACGCTTCTCATCACAAATATCTAAGATGCTAAAAACTGTAAAATGTTTTCCTTTGTAGTCATATTTTGACGCCCAGACCCTAAAATCATATGCATCACCACTTTTAGTATTTATTCTACATTCATCTTGAAATATTTTATTACTCTTCTGCGATTCAAGAATCACTTTAACCGCACCACATTCACGACAAAATTCGGTTGTTCCACACCCTCCGGGTCTTTCGTGAGCATGTATACAACCAAAAATTTCTCCAGGCCGTTTGCCTAAGATGCTATCAACATCAGCTTCGCCCAATAGATGCATTAATTTATTACTCTTATACACAATTTGACGTTTATCATTCAAAATTAATACTGTAAATGGAATCACATTTGATATGTGATGAGCTAGTTCAGAACCATCAAGTATATCAACATCTTTAAACACACTTTCCATATCAGCTCTTTCGGCTGGTGCAAACATTGTACTGATTTGATCCATAGCTACCCCCATGCATTAAATCTGCATACCTAATAATCGAGTTAATACCTCCATTAAGAATAGACTATTCTATAAAATATTATTGTTAGGTAGGGCAACAAAATTCAATTCAGTTAACCTGATTACAAATTTATTAACTGATAAATGGCATTAAACTGTATTAGGATTTAGGTGCTGGCTTAGTGGGAGTTGGAGCAACACCTATTGCTTTTTTAAATCCCCACCATATTCCACACGGTTTCTGCCGCCTTCTTTAGCACGATAAAGGGCCTGATCAGCACGTTCGATAAATTCAGTCATCTTCTCATTAGGGTTATAAACTGAGCAACCAAGACTAATAGTTACCGGCACATCGATATCATCAGTTTTAACCGGGCTTGATGCAACATCCTCTCGTAACCTTTCAGCAAAGTGCACCGCTCCATCAAGATCACATTTAGGCAGAATAACAATGAACTCTTCACCACCATATCGACAGACGATATCCATTCGGCGTGCAGCATGCTTAATTCTACTCGAAATATCTTGCAGCGCTATATTTCCACCAGTGTGTCCATAGGTATCATTGAACCGTTTAAAATGATCAACATCAACAATCACCAAAGACAGACTCATTTGCCCTTTAAATCTTTGATATTCATTTATTAATCTACCCATTTCCTCTTGAAAATGGCCAAAATTAAACAGCCCCGTTAACTTATCTTTACGAGCCATATCAGCTAACTTACGATTTTGCTCTTCAAGGTTATCAATTAAGACTTCAATTTGCTTATTTTGCTCATCAACTTTGGTATATAGCTCTGCATTATGAATAGCAGTACCAGCAAATGAGCTTAACATTTCAATCAAGTCAACATCTTGCTGTGAGCACTCAACAATCTCATTCAAACTAAACAGCCAAATAATCCCAATAGCTTTTTCACCTTGACGTATTGGCATTATCATCAATGACTTAGGCTCAATCATATCTAAAATACGCTTATCACGCAACGCCATTGGTAATTCTCTGATTTTATCCAAATGGGGGAAATAAAGATGTATATTATTAACAAATGCCATTGCCGTAGAACCTTGAGTAATATCAATCCCATAAGGGTTGGCTACACTCCAGGCATAAAAGTCTTTATTTATATCTGCAAATTCATCATTGATCACTGTACTTTCAATGGTCACTAATTTTTCATCTGTATGTAAAAGTATCGAACCAAGATCAAAGTTAAATACCGATAAAAGCTCGGCTAAAATCATTTTAAATATTTCATCAGTTGAGGTTATATTATTTATTTTATTTATAACCTCCAGCATCCTCTTATTTCTAGAGCTTGCGGTATTTATCAGGGTTTCTTTCTCTTTAAGTCTACTGTAAAAAATAGCGTTATTGATTTGATCATAAAATAACGAAGCAATAGACTCTATGTAATTAATTTTTACTGGCTGCAGACTCTCTTCCTGCTTAAATACCAGAATGGTTCCAAGTGGCTCTGAATCTCTTATGATTGGAATAATTGCCAAATATTGCATTTTCCATCGTTCAAAACGATTTCTAGTGCTGCCTGCATTCTTTCGAATAGTATCCGAATCAAAATAGAGAGTTTTACGGCGCTTAAAGGCATCGACAGTTACATCTTTAGCCTTAAGAGGATAATTCATTTTATAAAATGAACTTTCAATCTCAGAAAACTCTTCTGGAAGTTTGATCTTCTCGCAAATCAGGTTTTCTTTTTCATCATCAACTAGATTTATAAGATAGCCATCAAAATGGTTACAGTTTTCAATCTCATTTCCCATTATGGTTAGCAGTCCATCTAACTCAATATGAGAACCTATTAATTTAACCTGCTCAATTACTCTTTGTTGCTCAAGCTTAAGGCGTTCAAGCTCAAATTTATCAATTTCGCGCTTAACATGACCAACTATGCTTTGTACAAAATCCTGGATACTAGCAATATCTTTTTTTCTTAAACCTAAAGCTTTACCTTTAGAAATAAGATGCAATACAGCAATAGCATTCCCATTATTATCGGCAAGTGGTATTAGCAAGTCTTCTGCAATTCTTCCAGCTATTAAAGCTTCACGATCTTCTTTTGGTAACTTATCAAGATGCCTTTTTATCATTTTAGAAGCATCTGCATAAAATAATTTGCAATTACGAGCAACTGCTGCAGCTAATGACTTACCACTCAAATCAATATCAACGCTTAATTTGGATAAAGTATCTTCATCAGGTTTATTTTCTATAGAGTCTTTATCAAAATTAAAATTCTTTTTCCCAACCTGACCTTCTCTATGATCTATTTCATAACTACTTAGGAATCTTAACAGGTTGGCCTTATGATCAACAAGCTGCACACCAAATGAGTCAAATCCCCAGCGCTCTTTCAAAAAACCAGATATATCTTTGAAAACAGCTTCAAGTGATTGAGCTGCAGAAACTTTTTGCAACAGAGATTTTTCCTTATCAAATCCGATAAGACGTTTTTTTAACTGGGAAATCTCTTCTTGAGCTTTTTGTAACTCTAGATTTTGGTGGGGTGTCACAGTGATGAATCCTTAATAAAAATATCTAGTTATCCACAAATCTACCTTCATGCTAACAAAGTATATACCGATTTAATTACAAAACAGTAAATGCGAACAACTTCTTACTCATAGTTTTATCTAGGTCACATTTATCACATGGAAAAGGCTTAAAATATGCTCACAAAATCTGTTTTCTGAACATGGTAATAGATATTCAATAAATGCGTTAGAACACTGTTGCAGCGCAAAATTCACCATGTTAGTATTAACACCGCGATTATATTACTGGATGTATTCTGACGCATGGAAAATAAGTACAAAAATAGCCATGAAAGCACTGTAAAAAGTCAGAGCGCGGACACCTGGGAATCAATAAAAAAAGAATTTCACAATATTCTGCAGAACCAGTTTAATATCGACACTGAAAAGCCAGATGAACCTCAACTCTTGCCAAATTGTGACGAGATTCCAGCGGCACTGATGAAAAATGGCCTTGGATTTTCCACTGTTCAGGATGCAATCCTGAAAAACATTGATAGCTCTGAATCAAATTGCAAACAAAATAGCTGGAATAGCCTTGCTAATAACCTTTTGAACGAACATTCAAATATTGCTAATCATAGCGTGGCTCTAAATAATAATACCACCAGTGAAATACACCCTGATAAACTTACACCTTTTTTCATTAATATTGACACATCATTACCATTTAACCCTGCCAATGTTGCTAATATTGAAGAATCACTAAACGCTATTAGAGCTAAATCACTTGGCTCTTCATGGCAGCATGAAATCTATAATGGATTTCAGTTAATGAATAGCTTTTATCAAAACTACCATAAACTGCAAGCAATTGTATCTTTAGCCATCCCGCAAGCAGTGCTTAATTTTGAAAAACGAATTGCAGATGATATCCCTGCAGACAAAGATATATTCAGCATTTCTGATTTATATTCTATATGGATAGAGTGCTGTGAGAATGCTTACCTGCATACAACCTCATCTGATGAATTTTCAATAACTTATGGGGCACTAATAAATAATTATTGTGAGTTAAAGCTAGCGACTGCAAACTGTACAGAAACACTATCTACATTTTCTGGACTACCAACCCAAAAAGATATGGACTCATCCTATAAAGAGCAATATATCTTACGTAAACAACAACACTCTATACAGGAAGACCTTAGTACCATTCAGCATCAACACACTATCGATAACCAAATCAATACCCATAAGATCGACAATCTCTCCAGTGAGATTGAAATTCTTAAGCAGCAAATTTCTCAGTTAAAGGGGCTTCTAGATAATTCCCCTAATGATGATCAAGAAACAAATAACTGTGATGGCTTTCATTAACAGTCTACCCTATAAATCTCATGCCTTAGCCATCTAAAATTTATAACTCACCAAGAACACCATTACCAGTTGAAAATATAAGATTAGATTGATTTCATTGCGCTCATATGAAATATTGAACACCCTGAGTTATGGCTACCAGGAATTATTATTAATTTCTGCGCTTTTGAATTGAATCTGGGCGCTCAATTAAGTAGTTTCGAAATTTTAAAACATTGGGTTATACCATGGATAGATACTCCTTTAACGCAGAGAAAGTAATTTCCGAGCTAAATGAATTTAATCGCAAAATTTGTGATGCATCTACCCTCGTGTCAAAGAAAAATGATATTGATGTAGCTCCATCACCGCGAGATGAAGTGCTATGTAGCAATATTTTTAAGCTTTATCACTATCAGCCAACTGCACATAAAAAAGCAATAACCCCAATTCTAATTAACTATGCATTAGTAAATCGCCCATATATTCTTGACCTACAGCCAGACAGATCATTTATCAAAAACTTACTTGATAAAGGGTTTGAGATCTATTTGATAGACTGGGGGTATCCGCAGAAAAAAGATAAATTCCTCTCTCTTGATGATTATATAAATGGATTTATGCATACCTGTGTCAAATATATCCAAAGAGAAACCTGCTTAGAAAAAATTAATCTTATGGGTATATGCCAAGGTGGGGTTATGAATTTATGCTATGCATCTATCTACCCAAATAGCGTATCAAATCTTATTTGTCTCAACACACCTGTTGATTTTAGCACCAAGAATGACCGCCTATCTCACTTTGCTAAACATATTAAATTTGATCAGCTCGCAAAATCACACGATCTCATACCTGGCACAATGCTAAACCTAAATTTAATCAGCACAAACCCACTGGATTTTGTCACCAAAAAATATGTTACTTTTTCCAATAACATTGATGATAAAGATAAAAGTGATGTTTTCTTAAGGATAGAAAAGTGGAGCTTTGATTGCCCAGACCAACCAGGCACTGCATTTAATCAATTCTGCACTGACTTTTACCAACAAAACAAGCTGTTATCTGCATCAATCATTATTGGTGAACACACTATAGACTTAAAAGAAGTCAGCACTCCAATACTTAATATATTTTCAGATAACGATAAAATCGTTCCGCAAGAATCTTCAAAAGCCTTGAGAGGGGCTACATCAACTACTGACTATCATGAAATAGTCGCTCAAGGTGGGCATATCAGTTCTTTTATTAGCAAAAAAAATCTTTCTACTCTCCCTGAAAAAATCAGTGGATGGTTAATGCAAAGGGATACATTTTAGTTTATTAACTATTTAAAGCGTCATATACCAGCCATCTATTTACTATATTCAAATTTATGACCAGTTTATCAATATTCAAATTTCAGCACTTCTAACAATGCGTTTTTTTGTTCAGCAACTACAATATTATTGGTAGTAATGGATAAAAAATCTTTGCTTGTATTAGAGGCTTTTATTATGACACAACCTACGATCTTAACAGTTGATGATTCATCAATTAACCAGATGATAATCAAAGAGATTCTTGACGAAAAATATAAAATTGAGTTCGCCTTCAGCGGTGAAGAGTGTTTAAAAATCGCCCCCGTAGTTACCCCAGATCTAATACTACTTGATGTATCCATGCCAGGGATGGATGGATATGAAACTTGCAAGAAAATTAAATTGGATAAAGAACTACAAAATATACCCGTAATATTTATCTCTGCCAAGATTACAAAAGATCACAAACTAAAGGGCTATGAAGCCGGTGGATTTGATTATATAACCAAACCATTTGAATATGATGAGCTAACCATAAAAATAAAGAATGTTCTGGATGCCGCAACTGAAAAAGCCGACCTAGAACATAACCTGAAAGAATCATTTAACACAGCTATGCAGGCTATGACATATTCTAGTGATTTAGGGAACATACTACGTTTTTTTGAATCAAGTCATGGCTGTAAAAATTTTGAAGAGCTAGGTAGCACCGTCTTTCAAACCACATCGCAGCTTGGCCTTTCATGTTCTGTTCGAATGTATATTAAAGATAGTCCGTTTTATTTCTCTGATACAGGGATAACCTCTCCGCTTGAAATAAACGTATTTGAAACTGCGATAGCAAAGAAAAAGCGCTTTTTTAATATGGGTGAAAAAACTATCATCTACTTCCCTCACATTGCCCTACTTGTTAGAAACATGCCT
Organism: Gammaproteobacteria bacterium; assembly: GCA_033852155.1. Classification (GTDB taxonomy): domain Bacteria; phylum Pseudomonadota; class Gammaproteobacteria; order QZLD01; family QZLD01; genus QZLE01. Next base: position 313,471 of record JAWSVA010000009.1, read on the forward strand.
ATTGACGATGAAGCACGCTACGGAACGCTTAATGATACAATTTTCACCCTCGTATCTGGTGCTGAAGAGAGAATTAAATCACTAATTCTTGAATCAAGACTAGACCAAAGTAGGAAGCAAATGCTTGGCAAAATCTCATCCACTTTAAATTGCTTTAAAGAACAGCACAATAACTTAACTGAAAAAAATGTAAGTGCGATTCACTCTATGATATCTGATATCAATGACTCCCTCATTGCTCTGGACCTTTCAGACTATCAGGAACAAAATATATTACGAATAATTGAAAACTATGCAGCTAATAGCAAAGGTATACTTGCAGAAACATTTAAGCTGCATGAACAAATAGGCTCGCTGGAAACAACTTTAGATGATGAATTTAAATCTCTGATCGAATTACGTGACAAGAAAATCGAGAGCAATAACGATATTAGCCACTAACTTCCAACCTTCTATGCAACCTTTAGCTAAATCTTGGCTCTAATTTGATAGTTAAGTAATTTTCGATAGTATATTCTCTATAGATTACCGATTTAACATCCAATCATTTATCTATTTTCTATTCTGGTGGCCACATTGATTTGCAGATTATTTATTTCACTATTTTTTATTCTCAGCACAAGTTGTTTTGCTATTGAAATCTATCAGAAACCTGTCCCTGGTGGTATTGCTGTCATAGATATTGGTATATCAAAGTCAGCTCCTACTGCTACCTATAAAAACAATCGAGTTTTAACATTTAATAATAATGGCATCTGGCAAGCTGTAGTTGGAATTGGGTTATCTGCAAAACCTGGGACACATAAGATAGATGTTTCCACCTCTAAATCCAGTAGAAGCATCAGCTTCACTATAAAACAAGCTGAGTATGAATCTCAATACATCACCCTAAAATCCAATAAACATGTAAACCTTAGTAAAGCCAACCTAGATAGGCATAAAAAAGAGAAAGCGCGTAGTAGAAAAGCTTTAGATAACTGGAATCAACTTAATATAAAATCACTTACCCTAAAGTCACCAACCAAAGGGGTAATCAGCAGTCCATTTGGACTACGTCGATATTACAATAAACAACCGCGCAAACCTCATAGTGGCCTTGATATAGCAGCTCCAAAGGGGACCCCAATATACGCTCCTTTAGCAGGCAACATCACTGAGATGGGTAACTTCTTTTTTAATGGCAATGTAGTATTTATTGATCATAGTAATGGGGTGATAACCATGTACTGCCATATGGACAAGATATCTATAGCAAATGGAACATCAGTTAAGCAGGGGGATATTATTGGCTACGTAGGTAGCACGGGCAGGGTAACCGGCCCACACCTGCATTGGGGGGTTTCCCTGAATGGTAATATGATAGATCCGTTGCTATTGACGCCGGAGCTGAGGAAACAAGAATAGAACTGTGGTGTAGGTTGGAGATTAATTTATTCCAGAATTTACCTGCCAAAACCGAAGGATCCCGCCCAATAAAATTAATAATTAAATTGCGCTAAAAATCTTAAGGCACTTTGGTTTGAGCAGGAAAATTGTGGGATTAGCTTTTTAGTAACTCACGCTTCGCGCAACGGCATGTTTCTATACAACGCTGCAAACTGTACTGGATACCGGCCTTCGCCCAC
>JAWSVA010000020.1:0-2195 GCA_033852155.1 Gammaproteobacteria bacterium
ATAACGGTTTTGTCATCAACTACAGCCATACTTGACATATATCTTGCGTCTATCTTGCACCCAAATGTTGGTATATCTCGATAATTTTCATCTGATATATCCATAACATCTGAAACAGCATCTACTACAAATGCTATTAAGATCTCTTTATCTTCCACCATTACGGAAACTACGATAACTACTGTTGTTGGCGTGTAATCTACCTGCTTCATCCCAAAGCGGAGACGCATGTCAATTACCGGTACCATTATCCCGCGTAGATTTATTACCCCTTTCATAAAATCTGGGGTATTTGGCACTTCACGCACACCTTCCCAGCCTTTTATCTCTCTGATCTTGAGGATATCTATTCCATAGATCTCTTCATCAATCTCAAAGGTAAGGTATTGTTCGAGAGCTTCATTAACAGAACTTTCTTCTGCTGTGTTCAAATCATCAAAATCCATCTTAATAGCCTTCTTTAAACGCCTTATTTAAAAGTTAAATTGTGATTTCCATAAAGTTTTCAGGATCGAGCAGGTTATCAACGTTCATAATCATTACCATACGGCTCTCGCTGGAAACCAAGCCTGTTAGGAACTCTGTCTGCACCTTTGTTCCCGTTTCAGGAACAGATCTAATATCTTGTTTGGTGATATTAAGAACATCTGATACGGCATCAACTATGATTCCTACTACTTTTTCTTTGGCTGCGGTTTTAACTGCTAATACAACGATAACTGTGGTCTTGCTATGCTCAGTTATTGATAGTTCAAATCTTGAGCGTAAATCAATAACTGGAACAATTGCTCCACGAAGATTAAGCACTCCTTTTACAAATTCGGGAGTATTTGGGACTCGTGTCATCTCAGTAAAACCAAGGATCTCTTGCACCCGAAGAATATCAACACAGTAATATTCTCCATCAAGTTCAAATGATAGGTATTGGCTCGCGCCTGTTTCTGCTTTTCCCAATGCGTCATTTGCATTAGATTTTTTTGTTTCAACTACATCTGTCATATTTTTCTCCAAAGGCTTTAAGCGGATTCCATCTGCTTTTCTATAGCCTGACGAACCATCCCAGGTATATCGAGAATTAGTGCCACAGAACCATCACCAAATATGGTTGCTCCTGATAGACCTTGGATCCTGACAAAGTTGGTCTCAAGCGATTTGATTACTATTTGCTGCTGTCCAAGAAGTTGGTCTACGAATAGACCACACTTTTTTCCATCGCCTTCAACTACTACCAAAATTCCATTTTCCAAGTCTTGGGCGAAGTCTCCTTCAATGCCAAAAAACTCATGCATTCGAAGAATTGGGACATATTCACCCCTTAACTCAAATACCTCACCTTTACCTGACACTTTATTAACGATATCTGGTTTGACTTGAATTGATTCGATAATTGATGCGATTGGAACTACGTACTTCTCTGAGCCAACACTTATGATTTGTCCATCTAGTATTGCTAATGTTAGCGGTAGGCTGATTCTGAATATTGAACCTTGCCCCTGCTTTGATTTGATCTCAATATTTCCGCCTAACCGGATGATATTCTTACGAACAACATCCATGCCGACGCCGCGACCTGATACATCACTTACTTCATCTGCTGTTGAGAATCCTGGGTGGAATATCAGCTCTTGTATTCTTTCTTCTGAAAGCTCATCGCTTTCTTCTACTATCCCTTTTTCAATCGCTTTTTGAAGAATTTTATCTATGTTTAATCCTGCTCCGTCATCGCTTATCTCTATGACGATGCTGCCACCCTTATGGTATGCATTAAGATGAACCTCTCCTGAATCCGGTTTTCCTGCTTTTAATCTTTCTTCTGGAGTTTCAATACCATGATCAACACTGTTTCTGACTAAATGAGTTAGAGGATCACCTATCTGTTCGACAACTGTCTTATCAAGTTCTGTATTTTCCCCTGATATTTTAAGATCGATCTTTTTCTCTAATTTGATACTTAGGTCATGTACCATGCGTGGGAAACGGCTAAATACGAAATTGATTGGGACCATGCGGATACGCATGATGCTTTCTTGCAATTGTCTTGTATGCCTTTCTAGCTCAGTTAGTCCATCTTGAAGCCTTTCAACTTTACCCATATTGAAATCTTCACCTAATACACCGAGCATAGATTGAGTAATTACCAGCTCACCTACCATATTGATGAGCTCGTCAATTTTATCTGTTCCAACTCTTATTGA
>JAWSVA010000021.1:2500-5594 GCA_033852155.1 Gammaproteobacteria bacterium
GGTGTAGAGGCAAACCCGGGGAACTGAAACATCTAAGTACCCGGAGGAAAAGAAATCAACCGAGATTCCCAAAGTAGTGGCGAGCGAAATGGGACTAGCCCTTAAGCATTTTAAAAGTTAATAGAACACTCTGGAAAGTGTGGCCATAGACGGTGATAGCCCGGTATATGAAAACTTTTTTAATGTGAAAACGAGTAGGGCGGGACACGTGAAATCCTGTCTGAACATGGGGGGACCATCCTCCAAGGCTAAATACTCTTTATCGACCGATAGTGAACCAGTACCGTGAGGGAAAGGCGAAAAGAACCCCGGAGAGGGGAGTGAAATAGAACCTGAAACCGTGTGCATACAAGCAGTGGGAGCATCCTTGAGGTGTGACTGCGTACCTTTTGTATAATGGGTCAGCGACTTACTTTTAGTGGCAAGGTTAACCGATAGGGGAGCCGTAGGGAAACCGAGTCTTAATAGGGCGTCTTAGTCGCTAGGAGTAGACCCGAAACCGGGCGATCTATCCATGGCCAGGGTGAAGGTGGGGTAATACCTACTGGAGGCCCGAACCCACTTATGTTGAAAAATGAGGGGATGAGCTGTGGATAGGAGTGAAAGGCTAATCAAGCCCGGAGATAGCTGGTTCTCCTCGAAATCTATTTAGGTAGAGCCTCGTGTATCACTGCTGGGGGTAGAGCACTGTTTCGGCTAGGGGGTCATCCCGACTTACCAAACCGATGCAAACTCCGAATACCAGCAAGTGCAATCACGGGAGACACACGGCGGGTGCTAACGTCCGTCGTGGAAAGGGAAACAACCCAGACCGTCAGCTAAGGTCCCCAATTACCACTCAGTGGGAAACGATGTGGGAAGGCATAGACAGCCAGGAGGTTGGCTTAGAAGCAGCCACCCTTTAAAGAAAGCGTAATAGCTCACTGGTCGAGTCGGCCTGCGCGGAAGATTTACCGGGGCTTAAGTGGTAAACCGAAGCTGCGGGTGCATAATTTATTATGCACGGTAGAGGAGCGTTCTGTAGGCCGTTGAAGGTGAATTGAGAAGTTTGCTGGAGGTATCAGAAGTGCGAATGCTGACATGAGTAACGATAATGCGGGTGAAAAACCCGCACGCCGAAAGTCCAAGGTTTCCTGCGCCACGCTAATCGACGCAGGGTTAGTCGACCCCTAAGGTGAGGCCGAAAGGCGTAGCCGATGGGAAACAGGTTAATATTCCTGTACCAGTTATTACTGCGATGAGGGGACGGAGAAGGTTAGATCAGCCGGCAGATTGGTGTCCGGTTTAACACTGTAGGCAGAATACTTAGGCAAATCCGGGTATTCGTGTTGCTGAGGGTGGATGACGAGTTCTTTATTGAACGAAGTGATTGATACCATGCTTCCAAGAAAAGCCTCTAAGCTTCAGGTAATAAGTGATCGTACCCCAAACCAACACAGGTGGACAGGGTGAGAATCCTAAGGCGCTTGAGAGAACTCTGGTGAAGGAACTAGGCAAAATAGCACCGTAACTTCGGGAGAAGGTGCGCCCTTTCTGGTGAAGAAATTTACTTTCTGAGCTAGTGAGGGCCGCAGAGACCAGGTGGCTGCGACTGTTTACTAAAAACACAGCACTCTGCTAACTCGTAAGAGGACGTATAGGGTGTGACGCCTGCCCGGTGCCGGAAGGTTAATTGATGGGGTTAGCTAACGCGAAGCTCTTGATCGAAGCCCCGGTAAACGGCGGCCGTAACTATAACGGTCCTAAGGTAGCGAAATTCCTTGTCGGGTAAGTTCCGACCTGCACGAATGGCGTAACGATGGCCACACTGTCTCCACCAGAGACTCAGTGAAATTGAAATTGCTGTTAAGATGCAGTATACCCGCGGCTAGACGGAAAGACCCCGTGAACCTTTACTACAGCTTTGCACTGAACTTTGAACCTATTTGTGTAGGATAGGTGGGAGGCATTGAAGCGATGACGCTAGTTATCGTGGAGCCACCCTTGAAATACCACCCTGGTATGTTTGAGGTTCTAACTTGGGTCCCTTATCGGGATTGAGGACAGTGTATGGTGGGTAGTTTGACTGGGGCGGTCTCCTCCCAAAGAGTAACGGAGGAGTACGAAGGTGCACTCAGCGCGGTCGGAAATCGCGCAATGAGTACAAAGGCAAAAGTGCGCTTGACTGCGAGATAGACACATCGAGCAGGTACGAAAGTAGGTCTTAGTGATCCGGTGGTTCTGAATGGAAGGGCCATCGCTCAACGGATAAAAGGTACTCCGGGGATAACAGGCTGATTCCTCCCAAGAGTTCATATCGACGGGGGAGTTTGGCACCTCGATGTCGGCTCATCACATCCTGGGGCTGAAGCAGGTCCCAAGGGTATGGCTGTTCGCCATTTAAAGTGGTACGCGAGCTGGGTTTAGAACGTCGTGAGACAGTTCGGTCCCTATCTGCCGTGGGCGTTTGAGATTTGAGGGAAGCTGCTCCTAGTACGAGAGGACCGGAGTGGACGATCCCCTGGTGTTCCGGTTATCACGCCAGTGGTATTGCCGGGTAGCTACGATCGGACAGGATAACCGCTGAAAGCATCTAAGCGGGAAGCCCCTCCCAAGATGAGATCTCACTAGACTCTTGAAGTCTCTGAAGGTCCGTTGAAGACTACAACGTTGATAGGCTGGGTGTGGAAGTGCAGTAATGTATGAAGCTAACCAGTACTAATTGACCGTGAGGCTTAATCATATAACCCCAAGTGATTTGACTTGGGTAGTTGTAAGACGATAAGTCAGTTTAAACGCTAACAACATACCCGTTTTTTACAAATTCCGAATTTTAGATATATGCGCAAGCGTATGTCATAACCGTCTTGTCTGGCGGACATAGCAAGTTGGAACCACCCGATCCCATCTCGAACTCGGAAGTGAAACGATTTAGCGCCGATGATAGTGTGGGGTCTCCCCATGTGAAAGTAGGTCACTGCCAGGCATTAAAATACTAAACCCAGTTAGTTAATTCTAACTGGGTTTTTTTATTTCTTGAGTATGGACAAAGTATTTGGTGAGCCATTCAATCCTGGTTCTCATGTTCCTGCATGACATTTGATTGTTGATGTTA
>JAWSVA010000002.1:0-148734 GCA_033852155.1 Gammaproteobacteria bacterium
TTCAGAGAGAGTCCGGAATTTACCAGCGTATACGGCGGAGGTATAGGCAAAGCAAAGCGTTAATAATGAAGGAAAAACAATATGCTATGCCATTTGAACTTTACCCGGACAGTAGTGGGCGAAGGCCGGTATCCACAACCTTCGTCGCCTGAGTACGATTCAGGATCCGCCCGCTGAGCCGAAGATTTAGGACATTCCTATTTGCTAACGTAGTCATGCATGCAATAATACATACCAATTGTTTTGGGAAGTTGGTATGTTGCTAAATGATGCTGCATTGTCCAATAGATTTAGACACCTTTTTGGGTGTCTATTTGTAGTTAAAATTATAGAAGAAGGCTATGTCACCAGAAGATCTTGAATATAGAAATTTGCTTATTTCTACACAGCACCAATTAAATGATAGTTATGATAAATTGGTCGTAACTCTATCCGGAGGAGCACTAGCGCTTTCTATTACCTTTTTAAAAGATATCGTTAGTCTAAAGGATGCTGAGTTTGTTTGGATGCTAATCCTATCTTGGTCATTGTTTATTCTTAGTCTTGCATCTATATTTGGTGAAATTCTTTTTGGCATAGAGGCTTATAAAAAAGCAGTTACTCAACTTGACGAAGATACGATAAGATCTGAAAAAGTTGGCGGCTTGTTTTCCTCTTTGACAAAATGGTTCAGTAGAATAGCTGCGGTATCTTTAGTAGTAGGGTTATTGACTATATCGTTATTTATATTTCTAAATCTAGGAGAGAGTAATGCCAAAGAATCCGCAACAACCACCAAGGCGGCCACCCAGTCCACCGCAACCACCAAGGCAATCACCAAGGCAACCACCAAGCTCTCCATCACCAACTCCAAATCGTGATGCTCCGGGTAAAGCATGGGAACCTCCAAAACCACCACCAAAATAATTTTAACAAGGCATTGCACTGGACTCCGCAAACAGTCGCGATTTTTGCAAAAAGCGCAAAAACACGCGCCAATTTGCTCCACCAGTGAATGCGGCGTTATGAATATTGAGATCAATCATGTCTATTGATGTAGTTAAGAAGCAAGTTCAGTCATTTCTTAAAAGTGATATTCCCGACGTGATGGCTATTAAAGGGGATTGGGGAGTTGGTAAAACATTTTCTTGGAAGCAATACCTGAAAGAATACAAATCAGATATCAGTTTGAATAGGTATTCCTATGTATCGCTTTTTGGTATCAATTCTATCGATGACCTTAAATTTTCAATTTTTGAAAATGTAATTAAGAAAGAGCTTATTGGTGAAGAAGCTAGTCTAGAAACTTTTAAAGAAAATACTATCGCACTCTTCGAAAAATTCAGTCGAAAATCTTCGATATTCCTTAGCAAAAATCCTTTTACAAAAGGGTTTGCCCCTGCATTAGAATCGATATCGTTTCTTTCCCTCAATAATGTTCTTATTTGTCTTGATGATTTGGAAAGGAAGGGAAATAAGCTCGAAGTAAAAGAGATACTTGGCCTTATATCACTATTAAAAGAGCAAAAGGGCTGCAAAGTGGTGCTTCTGTTAAATGATAATGAAGACGGTATCGAAGACTACAAAAAATATCGAGAGAAGGTAGTTGATGTCGAGCTAGAGTTTTTACCAACAGCTGAAGAATGCGTTAATACCGCATTTAAGGGCGGCGATTGGCTCGCGGTGACTTTAAAAGAACTGTCTACCAAGCTAAGCATTAGAAATATACGTGTTCTTAAGAAAATACAACGCTTGGCTGAATCTACTTGCGAAATTGTTGGAACATTAGAGGATGAAGTAAAGTATCAAGCAATTCATTCTTTGGTACTATTTTCTTGGTGCTTTTACTGCTCTAAAGATAATGAAGATGTTCCGTCATTAGAGTATGTAACAGGCCGTGGTTATCGTTCCTTAGGTTTAGGGAAAAAGAAAGAGAAGTTAGATAAAGAAAAGGCATGGGATAGCATTCTTCAACATTATAGTTACTACGTAACTGACGAACTTGATCTTGAGATAAAACAAGCGGTGATTACTGGTTACTTTGTTGAAGAGAGATTAACTGAGAGGGCTAATTCAAAGAACCGGGAAGTAATCGCTTCAAAATCAGAAGGCTCATTTACTAAAGCATGGGAGCTTTATCATTACTCTCTAGAAAACAATCAAGAAGAAGTGATAAATGCCCTTTATTCAAGTCTTGAAGAAAATGCTGAATATATTTCTCCCATGAATCTAAATGGGACTGTAACTTTGTTTAGAGAGCTCGGAGAAGAAAGTAAAGCAAATGAAATTATCGATATATATATTGAAAAGAGAAAGAATACCCCTGTAATTTTTAATTTGGATGATACATTTGCCAACCCTTTTTCTAGTGACATTCAAGACTCGGAGGTAAGAAAGAAATTCAAGGCCACCTGGGAAAATTCCTTCGAAGAAGAAAACCCAGAAGATGTAATCGCACGCCTTGCGAAAAGTAATGGGTGGAGTGAAAGTGATATTGTATGTCTTGAAAAAATATTGAGTAATGTGTTTTATACATTATTGAAAAATATAAATGGTAAAGATTTATCTATGTCTATTGAAGCCCTACAGCGAATAGGAGGGTATACATTGCAAAAAAATACAGATTCGTCAATATCAAAAAACCTCATGATTGCACTTCGAAAAATTGGAAATGAAAGCGAAATAAACAAGCGGAGAATTAAAAGGTACGGTGTTGAGCTCGAATAATATTCATAACAAGGCGCTTAAACGGAATAAAAATAGTTGGTTATGTTTCGTACCCCAACAATTTTTGTCCGCTTAAGCGGGAGTTAGCTATCTTGTCAGTTATTAATCAGTTTTTCTGATTTAAATTCAATGGGTAAATGGTATGGATTTTAAACCAGTGATCGTGGAGAAATTCAAAGTTTATGGATTATGCACTGAGTTAACAACTTCACAAAGTGAGAACTATCAAATAATCACCAAGCATTGGAAAAATTTCAACAATGCTTTGAAATCCAAAAAAATAAAATTAGGCCCAAGTTGGGTGAAGTACGGTATCACCAAAAAAATAGGTAATAACTATTTTTATATGGCTGCAATACCATCTGATATCGAAATTGATGGATTTGACTCTGAAATAATAAATCCCGGTGGATATGTTTGTTTTCAGCATGTAGGAGCGATAGGGCTTATTAAGTCAACAATCTATCAAATTTATAAGCAAATTATTCCATCATCTAACTATGACCTAAATGAAAATAGAATACTGATACATTACGAACGTTATGACTATCGGTTTAGCTGGAACAAACCTAATTCAGTTATCGATATCTATGTACCAATAGAGCGAAGCACATAATCAATTAAAAGAATAAGAATCTTTGATTTTGTTTTACCGTGGTGATTTAGGTATTCGTTAGTTTCCATTTGACTCGGACCCCAGTTGATTTAAAGATAAAACTTGCATACTTTATGGAAATATTAATATGAAACTCTTAACATTTAAACCAAACAATATTGAGGAAATACAACAGCTATTCACTAAAGTGTTTTCAGATTCAGAAGGACAGTCAGAAGGTGTGTTAATAGGAAATTTATCTCATGACATAATGACTCGTACTGATGCTCAAGATCTATATGGATTTACAGCCACTGAAAACAATCGAATCATCGGCAGTATTTTTTTTACAAGGTTATCTTTTGAAAATGGAGTTAACGCTTTTCTGCTATCTCCTGTAGCCATGCATACAGGCTACCAAGGAAAAGGAATTGGGCAAAAGTTGATTAATTTTGGCATTAGGCATTTAAAAGAAAACAGTGTAAGCATTGTCTTTACCTATGGTTACCCTGATTTTTATTCGAAAGTTGGTTTTAACCAAATTTCCGAACAAATAGCAAAAGCCCCCTTTAAGTTGTCACAGCCACATGGATGGCTGGCTCAATCATTGGTTAGTGGAAAAGTAGACCCAATAACAGGTGCTTCATATTGCGTAGAAGCATTTAATAAACCTGAAATCTGGTAAGTGGTTGTTATATAATGAAAAGTATATAGCGATGAGTTGGGTGCGACGCATTTACAATGCGGCTTTTTGTGTTTTCGCTGCGCCCAGTGTCACACAAAAAGCTAATATAAAGAGTAATATAAAGGACACCCAACGTTTACTATTATGATTAAACTTCATCGTGTTGGAGTCGATTTGGTATATCCTGAGCCTCTCGACTACGCTCTAAATAAACTAAGGCCGAAGTGCAGGGTGTAAAACAGGAATCATCCCTCGTCATTACCCAATTTGTTCGGATAACCTATAACAAAAAAACAGTTAGTTTTTGATTTCGTTCAGAATCGACTAAAGTCTATGATGCTCTGCTCATATGACGAGTTGTTTGTGGTAGATGTTGCCTAGTTTGAAAGTGGGGAATATGCAATAATAAGCAAACGTTTCTTTTTAAGATTTAGATGTCATGTTTGATGTATAAAACTGATGTCTATATCTATAATTGGTGGCTAATAATGGTTTGCTGCCCATAGGTATAAACATTGATATCTAAATTACCAAAGTGGATTGAATATGGTGCATTTATTTTAGCATTCATAGCTGGCTGCATAAATGCTATTGGCATATTGGGGTTCGAGCATCAGTCTGTTTCACATCTATCGGGAAGTGCAACTTTACTTGGCACTAGCATTTTTGAAAATTCATTTGATGTTTCTCTTCAACTGGGCGGAGTATTATTCGCATTTTTTATAGGTGCTTCCTTATCTGGTTTGTTATTGCATGGCGCTACATTGAAGTTAGGGCGTCACTACGACACCGCTTTGGTAGTGGAGTCAATTCTAATATTTGTTGCGCTTTATTTATTATCAAAAGGTTCTTTTTATGGCAATTTCGCTGCATCGGCAGCTTGCGGAATTCAAAATGCTTTAGCTACTACTTACAGCGGAGCCGTAATACGTACAACCCACCTTACTGGTATATTTACTGATTTAGGTATTATGTTTGGCTCAGCATTAAGAGGAGAAACTTTTGACAAAAGAAAAGCGGTGCTTTTCATGCTGATTATTCTAGGGTTTATACTTGGTGGTTCGTTCGGTGCGTACCTATTTGGCCTTTTCAGCTTTGCAGCCTTATTTGTACCAGGTTGCACTTGCTTGGTTTTGGCGGTTTGTTATCGTATGTACTCAAAAAAATACAGCTAACATATCAATCAATGGAAATAAAACCGCTGTCGGCAACCCAACCTACCTTGGATATACCCATTACCTATAAAAATAAAAAAAGGGGCAGCGAGAGCTGCCCCAAAAAAAGCCTTAAATTGTTAGGAGAGAAATAAGGCTTATTCATTTAACCGTATTGTGCTTGTTAGCACTAGAGCCATAGATTTAAATCTATGGGTGTTGGTAATTAGTGTCGGTAGATAAAAATCTAGACTTATATATATCTAGGATCGTATTTATACATATTAAAATAGCGATATGCTGAGAGATGCGTCACACTTCGTAAGCAAATTATTTCCATTTTGAAATTCACATGATCTATTGTTGAGAATAGTTATTAACTCAATCCTTTTATATGCAATATATATAAATTGTAATGACATAATATTCATGATGATGACCGATTGAGTACTACCTATTTGTTGATATAAAATAGCCGCATAATTGTCTGTTTATCTGTACTTATATAAAGGCAGTTTGTTTTTTCTCAGATGTTTTTCAATTGCGATAATAATAAGTTTTTAACTTAATTATGTGTAACCTTAAAAAAAGGGCAGCAAATTATTGCTGCCCTAAAAAAACCTAAATTATCTGGAGGATATAAAGGTTTATTGAATCAATGAAACTTGCTTGTCAGAGGTATACATTTGTAGACCGAAGTGACCGTAGTTATAGCTAAAGCTTTCATTCTCACCACTGATTTGGCTACTGTGCTGACCATAAACATAGCAAGTACCCGTGCCACAAACAATTTGATCTACCCAGCTTTTAATTGAATACACTTTGCTAGCAATAGTTTTGTTATTAATTGTGCCTAAGAATGGGCTGCCGACAGATAGTCCGTAGTAGCCACATGTCGCGCTCCAAACGTTATATGGATAAACTCCGCAAGTTAGTAATCCCCTCCAAGCGCCAGCTACCCCGACAAAAGTATCTACTTTATTACTTACATTTAGCTTAATAATTTGTTGAGCTGCTAATGTCACACCCATTGAGTGGCCGATAACATCAATCTTACCAGTACAAGAGCTACTAATAGCGCTTTGTATTGCACTTCTAACCGGAGTTTCTTCGCTTCCGCTGTGATTATTATTACCAGCGTAAGAACCGCCCCAGCTTGGAATAATAATTTGGCTGGTTAGGTAACCATTAGAAAGTAGTTCACTCTTAGTGTTATCCCAATCAGAAGGGCTTCCTGCATTACCGTGTACTAGAACTACTGGATCTTTACATGCAGCATGTGCAGAAAAAGATATTAACGAAATAAGAACTGCGGCAAATGTTGTTTTTAAAATTGATGCTGTAAAGCATTTTGTTAGTGTCTTCATTACGACTCCTCAAATTATTATCTAATATATTTTTTAATGAAACTACCTTGTATCTTTATGTTTTAAATATGTAGAAATATACATATGTGCATATCTACGCTTAATATTTATACATATTAATATATATACATACTGAGAAATACATCACACTTTTTAATTAAAGTGTTTTTTTATTAAAATGAATCTAATTAACTAATCTTGCAGGGTATTTTGCGGTGCTGCACCATTTTTACTAACGGTGTTAATGGGTATGTCGCGCATAAATTTTTGCATGACTTTAGCAATAGTCTGGGTATTTGGCATAGTTAAACTAGTTGCTATGTGGTATTTGTGACGCATTTATTTCGATTCTAACTAAAATAATTTGGCGCTTAAAATCTATCTGTTTTAAAAACAAGTTGAATTTATTTTTTTATGCTCTTTGCACAAATATAAAAAAGGGCAGCAAAATATTGCTGCCCCAGAAAAACCAAAATTATCTGGAGGATATAAAGGCTTATTGAATCAACTGAACTTGCTTGTCAGATGTATACATTTGCAGACCGAAGTGACCATAGTTATAGCTATAGCTACTGTTCTCACCATCGATTTGGCTACTGTGTTTACCATAAACAAGACATGTACCTGTTCCACAGACAATTTGATCTACATAACTTTTTATTGAGTACACTTTGCTAGCTATAGTTTTATTTTTAATTGTGCCTAAGAATGGGCTGCCAACTGATAGACCATATCTTCCGCACGTCGTGCTCCAAACGTTATATGGATAAACTCCGCAAGATAGTAATCCCCTCCAAGCGCCTGCTACCCCGACAAAAGTATCTACTTTATTACTTACATTTAGCTTAATAATTTGTTGAGCTGCTAGAGTCACACCCATGGAGTGGCCGATAACATCAATCTTACCAGTACAAGAGCTACTAATTGCGCTCTGTATTGCACTTCTAACCGGAGTTTCTTCCGTTCCATTATGGTCATTACTTGCTGCGTTTGAACCGCCCCAGCTTGGAATAACAATTTGGCTGGTTGAATAACCGCTAGAAATTAGCTCACTTTTTGTATTATCCCAGTCAGAAGGACTGCCTGCATTTCCGTGTACTAGAACTACTGAATCTGTACATGCAGCATGTGCAGAAAAAGATGTTAGGGAAATAACAACTGCGGCAAGCGTTGTTTTTAAAATTGATGCTGTAGAGCATTTTGTTAGTGTTTTCATTACGACTCCTCAAAACTTATTTAATGTATATTTTTAATAAAGCTACCTAGCATTTTTATATTTTATATATGTATGGATGTACATATGTGTGTTCCTACGCCTAATATTTATACATATTAATATTCATATATACTGAGAAATTCATCACATTTCATAATGAAAGTAATTTTTTATTGAAATGGAGCTAATTGACTAATGTTATTCAATATTTTGCGGTGCTGCACCATTTTAACTAACGGTATTAATGGATATGTCATACATAAAATATTGCATTTCTCTTTATTTAATCTATGTGTATTGCTTGTCAGAACTAGTCGCGGCATGGTATTTATGGAGTGTTTGTTTTGCTTCTAACGAACTAAATTTGGCGCTATAAAATCTATCTATAAAAAAACAAGTTGAATTTATTTTTAATGTTTTTTACATAAGCCATAAAAAATAGCAGCAAACTTCTTGGTTATATGACCGGTTTTTATGCTTATTGAAGAATTAATGGTTAATGCTATTCTTGTAATTTAAAATTTGGCAAAAAGTGCTATTTGATAAATGAGGTTTAAGATGAATAAAAATATATTTAAAGGCCAAGGTAAAGTCTGTTATTCCCGTTAGTTATTTGCCTAATAAAATTATGATCACATAAAAAGTCATACACTATTGAAGATATTAATAACTATTCAATAGTGTATGACATATTGATATTGCGTCTAAAGAAATTTGTCCTAGTTAGTTACTAAGAATAATAGGCTTCCGGATATTTAATTTTTATCGGTGTCATATGCGGTATTAGTTTATAAACTACCCGAATACCCTTTTACTTACCCTAGTATTTATCTACTTTAATAAAAAAACATTTGATGGTTTAACTCAACAGTTTGATTCGCCAGATTTTTTCTACATATGATCTATACTCAATATATATGCTTATATTTAAATAAAAAGGGGAAGCCCGAATGATATTTGAATCTAAGGCAGAGGTTGTATGTATACGCGGGTTAATGGATAAACTGGTTTTACTAGAAAGAGCAATCTATCAGAGGTATTTATGAAAATTAAAGAATTTATGACTAAAAAAGTCATCGCAGTTCACAAAGAGATGACAGTTAAGGAGTTTATTCGATTTCTTCAGGAGCATAAAATTAGTGGTGCGCCTGTGACTGACGATTCAGGAAATGTTATCGGTGTCGTTTCGGCTACTGATGTCATTAAACGCAGTCATTATGTGACACGTGATATGGCGCATAGTGAAGATAGTTATGAAGTTGATCCGTCGAGCGGTTTGGTTGAGATTCATAAGTATTATACAGAGGAGCTATTTGAAACTCAGATTGGGGGGTTGATGACCACAGATTTGATTTCATTATCGTCGCAAGATGACCTATTGGATGCTGTAGATTTATTTGTCAAAACTCCTGTTCATAGAATCGTGATTATGGATGACGATAAGCTGGTAGGTATTATCAGTACCAAGGATACAATAAAAGTGATGGCTAAGGTTATGGTTAAAAAATAATCCCTTGGGAGAGTAATATGTTTAAAGAATTTAATGATCTATTTCAGAAAAATCTGAATATGAACGTAAAAACCATGCAGTCTTCATGGCTTGATACCATGCGGAGCGAACAGTTCTTAAAATCAATCAAAATGTTCCATATCTATTATTTCGATCATAAGGAAGAAACGGATAAAGCTATGGAGGATGTTCTGGAAAATACCCGGATTGCCTCCAAGGATGATATCCGAGATTTGGTTGATTCCCAAAGGCTTGTGATTGACTTGCTGGAAGATATCACCGAGCGTATTGAAAAAATCGAACAATCCCAAAAATAAGGAATGCTTTCATGTCAAAGGATCCTAATACAAAAAGTCAGAATTCGAACGAAGCTAGTATAGACGCGGATAAAGTTAAGAGTGAAGGGGTGTTTGAACATCAGGTAATGCAAGATGTACGCTTTTTCCAGCAGGAAGCTGCTAGAAATATAGCCCGTTTTACTAATGGTATTGATGTTTTGGAAGGTAAATATGCCAATAAAACTGGCGTTACCCCCTATGAGGTGGTTTACCAAAAAGGTAGATTTAGAGTACTGCATTTTCAATCAGATCATCCTGTTCGTTTTAAAACCCCTATTGTTTTTGTTTATGCCCTAATCGGTGCCTATTACATTATGGATATTTCAGAGCAAAAAAGTTTTGTGCGCTATCTTTTAGAAAAAGGGTTTGATGTCTACATGGTAGATTGGGGTAAAGCCTGTAAAGTTGAAGGCAAAAACACTATCGGAGATTACACCGAGAAGTACCTTAATCGCGGGATCGATAAGGTTTTGGAGATCTCTGGCGTAGAGCAAGTTAATCTTTTTGGTTATTGCTTGGGTGCACTAATGTCATTAATCTATACTGCTGCTCATCAGGATAAGGTCAAGAATCTTACTTTGCTGACACCACCAGTTGACTTTGATGATGACGGCATACTTACCCGCCTGACTGATTCTCGTTATCTCGATGTGGATCGGGTTGTCCGTCATTACGATCATCTGATTCCTGCTGATTTTATACAGGCAGGATTTGATTTGAAAAATGTGTTTGGTAGTATGATGAGCAATAATGCGCTTTGGAATATAATGTGGAACAAAAAGGCACTGGAAGGGTTTTTTCCAATGGATCACTGGGTGCATGATAATGTCCCTATGGCATCAGCTTTTTGGAAGGAATATATCACTAAGTTTTATGTGCAGAATCAGTTGATGACTAATAAGTATCATATGAATGGTCGTCATCTTGATTTCAAGAAGGTAGTTTGTCCTGTACTGACAGTTGCTGCAGATCGTGATGATATTGTTACCCCTAAATGTGCTGAAGGGTCATTAAAAATAATAGGGTCAAAAGATAAAACGATGATGATGAAAAAAGGTGGGCACGTCGGAGTTTTAGTCGGGTCTATGGCTAAAAATCAAGTTTGGCCTGATATTACTGCATGGCTTTCTTCACGTAGCGAACGTATTGCAGTTGAAGATGGTGACGTTTTACAATATTAGGCATTAACTGCTAGTAGTTTAAATATATACAAAATAAAAAAGCCGGTTAGTTAATTAACTATCCGGCTTTTTGTTTTCTTCTTGTATGGTTTATGGTGTTGTATGGTTTGAAATTATATCTTTTCAACTTTTAGAGTAGTTGATTCAATTCCAACAACTTTAATCTTTTCACCGATTTCAGCATCGTCACCAGCAATTCTCCATGAAGAATCATCTACTTTAATTTTACCTATTCCATCAATGATGGGTTCGTTTAAGGTAAAGGTTCTGCCGACATATTGTTCACCGCGTTTATTAAGGGTAGGGCGGTCTGATTCAGCTCCGCGATTCTTCCCATATTTAAACCAGAGGATAATGCTTAACACAGAAAAGATAGAGAAAATAACTAACTGTGTTTCCCAGTTCATTCCAGGAAATGCCGCTAATATAATGCCAACGATTGCGGCAGCAAGTCCAAGCCAGAAAAGTACAAACCCAGAGATAAATATCTCAAGTATAATCAAAGTAACTGCCAGTATTAGCCAGTGCCATTGGTTGATTGTAGTAAAAAAGTCACCCATTGTTTTTACCTATGTGCTTATGATTTAAAAGTATCTTTGATGATCTCTGTAATACCGGCAATTGAACCGATAGGAGCTGCAGCTTCAAGAGGCATCATGATAAGTTTTTGGTTGTCAGCGCTAGCAATCTGGCCTAGTGCATCAATGTATTTTTGCGCAACGAAGTAGTTGATCGCGTTCACATTACCTTCTGCAATGGCTTTAGAAACTACCGCAGTAGCTTTAGCTTCTGCTTCTGCAGTTCTTTCTCGTGCTTCAGCTTCTCGGAATGCAGCTTCTTTCAAACCTTCAGCCTCAAGAATGGCTGATTGCTTTTCACCTTCAGCTTCAAGAATAGCAGCTTGTCTTGTTCCTTCAGCTTCTAAAATCTGCGCTCTTTTTATACGCTCTGCCTTCATTTGTCGTGCCATCGCATCAACAAGGTCAGTTGGAGGTGTAATATCTTTAATTTCGATTCTAGTGACTTTAACTCCCCAAGGGTTTGTTGCTTCATCAACAACCTGAAGAAGTTGGTTATTGATTTGATCTCTTTTGGAGAGCATCTCATCAAGATCAAGAGAACCTAAGACAGTTCTTAGGTTGGTCATGGTAAGATTTCTAATTGCGTGCATCAGGTTGCGAACTTCATATGCTGCTCTTGGTGCATCGATTATTTGGAAAAATGCTACTCCGTCAACCTGAACCATAGCGTTATCTCTACTGATAACTTCTTGAGATGGAATATCAAGAACCTGTTCCATCATATTCATCTTGGTTCCAACACGGTCAACTACTGGGACTATAAAATGCATCCCAGGTGTAAGGGTTTTTACATATCTACCCCATCTTTCTACAGTGTACTCATTTCCTTGTGGAACAGTTCTTATACTCATTACAACCACTACGATTGCAAGAACAGCTACAACTATGACAAATATTCCTAAACCCGACATAAACCTCTCCTTTAATTCCCCATCATTTCATAACCAGTAGTAACAATTTACTACCTAACCGACAATAGCAGAAAAAATACAAATAACCCATATTAGAACTCAATCTAGTATTTAATTTGAGATATGAATTTTATAGCTCAATCTCAGTGTATTCTCCTGGTAAAATACCTTTAAGATCCCATTCACCTACTGAATAGCGAATTAGTCTTAGGGTTGGAAAGCCAACAGCAGCAGTCATGCGTTTAACCTGGCGATTTTTGCCTTCAAATATTGATATTTCAATCCAGCTAGTGGGGATGTTGGCGCGAAATCTAATGGGTGGATTGCGTTCCCATAGGTTTTCCGGTTTATCCATTATTTTTACTTTAGCTGGTTTAGTCTTTCCATCTTTTAAAATTACACCTCTTTTAAGCCTGGTGATGGCATCTTCGTTTATCTCACCCTCTATCTGAACCCAGTATGTCTTCCATTCTTTGTGTTTTGGATGTGATATTTTATGTTGTAGCTTCCCATCATCAGTGAGAACAAGTAAACCTTCGCTATCGCGATCTAATCTTCCTGCAGGGTATACCTCGGGTATCTTGATGAAATCAGATAGATTTTCTCTCCCTTCAGAATCAGTAAATTGGCACAGAATATTAAAGGGTTTATTAAATAGTATTATTTTTGCCATAATAGATGTTCCAACAAAAGAGATTATTCTATGGACTGCGAAGAGTTATTAAAAGCTTTAGATAATTTAATTACAAATGCGGATGGCGAATTTCCTGAGTTTCCAAACAGTCAATATAAACCATCAGCTGTATTAATACCTGTTGTCCAGCGTGAAGATGGCCTCTATATCTTGCTTACAAAACGCAATGAGAATTTAAAGAACCATCCTGGCCAGGTTTGTTTTCCCGGTGGAAAAGTTGATTCTACAGATGAATCTCCAGCTGCAACTGCTATAAGGGAATGCTTCGAAGAGTTAGGCATTAAAGATAATAAGATAAAAATATGGGGAATGTTAGAGCCGATGAAAGTTCCTACAGGATATTTTCTCATACCAGTTATTGGTGAATTACAATCTGATTACACTTTAAATCTGCACTTAGATGAAGTCGAAACTGCCTTTGAAGTGCCTTTTGCTCACTTCATGGATATTGAAAACTATCTCGCTAGAAGAATTTTTTATCGCGGCAGAAACCATAGATTTTTTGAGATCAAGCATCATCAACACTACATCTGGGGAGCTACAGCTAAAATATTAAGAAAGATATCAAAAATAGTGTGAGCTACTTAATTGTTTTGTTGCAGAAATAACCCATAATTATTTCTTACTGTTATATAAGAATAAATAATTTAATGAAGTTGTTGGATGAGGAGTTCAGGGTAGTACCGAAAGATTATCTTGTTAATCTTACGCATGATTGCGCGCTAGGCTTTGATGTGTTCTCATTTAACGTGGATGAGACCGGGCATGTTGTAAACCATACGCAGATAGCTGATGCCAGAACAGAGTGCATAAAATTGTCGGAAGAACTGCGTGATCATGGTGGTGCTGATGTACTTATAAAAGATCATAGTTATAAACAGTTACAGAAATTACTTGAAAAGTCAGTTGGGGATATTATTCGCTGTGCTGACACATCGATTGAAAAAAAATCTGAAGTTATCTATGAGTGCGCCTCAAATGTTATGCAAGACGTATTTGATGATCCGCGTAGTGGTCAAAATATTAATCGCACCCGTAAAATTAGCTCTCATATAATTGATTTTGCACTTCAAAGTGATGCTTCTATACCTTCATTGCTAGCACTTGGTTCCCATGATTACTACACTTTCACTCACTGTATAAATGTGACTGTTTTCGGAATAGGATTATGGAATTATATAGTTGAAGGCTCAATTGATGAGCTTATGGACTTTACCTTAGGTTGTATGTTTCATGATGTGGGAAAGACTAAAGTCAGTGAGCAAATATTAAACAAACCTGGCAAACTTAATGATGATGAGTTTTCGGAGATAAAAAAGCACCCTCGTCATGGTTACCATTTGATGAAGGATTATTTACCCAGAGCTTCATTAGATGTGATTTTACATCACCACGAACGTATAGATGGCTCAGGGTATCCAGATGGTTTAACTGAGAACATGATCTCAGATAATGCTAAGATAGCATCAATTGCAGATGTATATGATGCCTTAACAACAAATAGGTCATACTCGGATGCTCGCAAACCATTTAATGCAGTACTATTGATGAAAGACCAAATGGTTGGTTTTTTCGAACAAGAAAAATTTCTTAAATTTATCAAAATGCTCGGTAATTCCTAATCTAAAATTAAGGTACCTTACTACGTATTGCTTAAATAATTTCATCACCTCTCAAACATAATCATGTAAATAAGCGATTTCAGGATTGAAATTGCCCCCCATCTATTCGTATATTCAAAAAATCCCAGATTCTTTTTTGTGTTCAGTTAGCGTTCAGCTAAGCAGGAGTATTATTAAAGTTAAGAATTAAGGATAGATAAAAAAATCTATTAACTGTAATGGAATTAGGAGGATTTAGAGATGAAAAAGTTAACTCAAATAATAGGCGCAGTGATTTGCACAACTTCAATGTTATTTTCTATGGCAGCTTATGCAGGCCAATATGACTATGCAAAAGTGTTAAGAGCAAAACCTATAGTTAAAATGGTAAGGGTATCAACTCCGCAGCAAGAGTGCTGGGATGAGCGGGTTCAACATTCAGGAGGTTCAAATGATAATGTTGGCAGCATGATTCTTGGTGGTGTTTTAGGTGGTGTTATAGGGAATCGCTTTGGAAAAGGTAATGGAAATAAAGCAGCAATTGCAGCTGGCACACTCTTAGGTGCAGGTATTGGGCATAATATGGGAAGAAATCGCTCAGGCTATAAAAGTTATACAACAACAGAGCAACGTTGTAGAACAATCGATTCATATCATGAGGAGCAAAGGGTAGAGGGATACAAGGTTAAATATATGTATAACGGACAGATTTATCACACTATTACAGATAGACACCCAGGAAAAAGGTTAAGAGTAATAGTATCTGTTTCACCAGCAATGTAATAAAATAATATCAATATTTATTAGTCGCTCTATATATAGTATATCGAGCGACTTATTAATTTTTAATGATATTAAAACCCTCATTGGAGGAGACCAGCATGAGAAACAGTTTAAACGTAATAATAGTTCTTCTCCTTACAGCTTTATCTTTTTTCGCTCCGACACTTTATGCAGCAGATAGCATTAAACCTTTAACCTTGGATGCTGCTGTAGATCACGTAAAAAAAACTACAGGTGAAAGGGTGCTTTCAGCAAAACAAGTGGATAAAAAAGGTGATCATTTTTATTTAATAAAAACCATGAAAAAGGGAAGAGTGCGCCTTATAAGAATCGACCCTAAAACGGGTAAAAGTTATTAAGATATCCATCTTATTGGGCTCGGTTATTGGATCTGGAACCATATTGTTGAAATGGTATTAATGGAGAGTAGCTATGAGAATACTTGTAGTTGAAGATGAGCAGCATATCCGCGATATGTTGTCTGAAAAATTAAGAGATGAAGGCTATGCAGTTGACAGTGCTGCAGATGGTGAGGATGGATATTACATAGCATCAGAATTTCCAATTGATGTCGCAATAATTGATCTTGGTTTACCTAAAATGTCAGGGATTGATTTGATCTCAAAAATTAGATCAGAAGATAAATCTTTTCCCATCTTAATTCTAACAGCTAGAGGTAAATGGCAAGACAAAGTAGAGGGATTGGATGCTGGTGCAGACGATTACCTAGTTAAACCATTTGCAACCGAAGAGTTATTGGCTCGATTGAATGCCTTAATTAGAAGATCAAAAGGTTTCGCTACTTCAACAGTTGATTTTGGCCCCATTTCTCTTGATATCAAAGCACAGACAATCAAAGTGAATGATGAGCCTTTGGATATAACAGCCTATGAATACAAAGTGATGGAATATCTAATGCTTCACCCTAGTGAAGTAGTTTCGAAAACTGTATTAACAGATCATATTTATGAACAAGATTACGATCGTGACAGCAACGTAATTGAGGTATTCATCGGTAGACTAAGAAAAAAGATAGATCCGAATAACTCTATAAAACCAATCGAAACCCTTCGTGGCAGAGGCTATCGCCTAAATACTACTGGATTAGTGGCTGGTTGATTTAATGCACTCAATAAAAAGACGTTTATTAATTGTTGGATCGGTAGTCGTAGTTTTTTTTCTCGTTATAACAGCTGTTACTTTAGAAAAAGCTTTTAGGTCGGTTGCCGATGAGGCAAGAGATGAAAGGCTGCACTCAAATGTCTATACGCTTTTAGCCGCAGCAGAGCTAGAAGATCAAAAGCTGGTATTGCCAGAGACACTTTCAGAGCAAAGGCTTATGCTGCCAGAATCTGGTTTATATGCATATGTTGTTAATAAATCGGGAGAAGTTATTTGGAACTCTCCTTCAGCTATTGGCCTGCAGTCGCAAAAGATAAACTTTCAAAAAACAGGTGCTGAGCAAACATCAAAAATACAATCACCGAAAGAGATGTTAATTCTTCAGTATGGGGTAGCTTGGCAGTCTTATGGCCAGAATGAATATGCTTTTACTGTTGCAATTGTTGAAGATAGCGAAGGTTATAATGCACAGATTTGGTCTTATCGGAATACCTTATACGGTTGGATGGCAGGTCTTGCTGTTATTTTGGTAGTGGTACAGCTCTATATTTTAAAGTGGGGATTAAGCCCATTGCAGAAAGTTGAGCAAGATATAATAGATATAGAAACAGGTAAGTCAGATGCACTTACCGGAGAATATCCAAAAGAGATAAAAGGGATAACCCATAATCTTAATGTCTTAGTAGAGAACGAGCGTAAACGTCTAAAACAATATCGGGATACATTAGCAAATCTTGCTCATAGTTTGAAAACACCACTTGCAGTGTTGCGTAATGAAGTGGAGGTTATTAACAGCAATGTTGTCATGTTAGAGCAAATTGATCGTATTGATTCAATGGTTGAATATCAATTGTCACGTGCGGCATTATCAGGGCGCATTACCTATGCATCTGCAATAAAAGTCTTTCCCGTGGCCGAAAGATTAATTTCAGCCTTGAATAAGGTTTTTGCAGATAAAAAAGTAAGCTGTAAATTGCGGTGCGATGAAAATATAGAGATAAATGCCATTGAGGGGGACTTAATGGAAATTCTGGGTAATTTGCTAGAGAACGCATTTAAATGGACTACCAGTTCAGTAAGTGTTGAAATTCAGCAAATAATTGAGAAAGATGCCAGAATAAAAGGGATTCGGATATCTATTGAGGATGACGGTCCAGGAATAGATTTAGAGTCAGTAGATCATGTCTTAGCTAGAGGTGGTAGAGCAGACACCTCCACCCTAGGGCACGGTATAGGTCTGGCAGTAGTAAAAGATCTAGTCGACTCATATCTAGGAATGTTAATAATTGGGAAAAGCGGTACCGGTGGCGCTCTAATCGAAATTGAGATTCCACCGCGTTAGCTTCAATCTTTTGATACGTAAAATTTTAAACCACAAATTAATAGGAAAGAGATGGGGAATATTAAAAAATTACTCAAAATAATGGAAGCACTGCGCCATCCGGAAGATGGATGTCCATGGGATAGAGAACAAACATTCTCTACAATTGCACCCTATACAATTGAAGAGTCATATGAAGTTGCAGATGCCATCCATCGTAACGATATTGAAGAGCTGAAGTATGAATTAGGCGACCTATTGTTTCAGGTAGTATTCCACTCTCAGATAGCTAAAGAGCAAGATCACTTTAATTTTAATGATGTTGTAGAAGCTGTTTGTGAAAAGATGGAGCGTAGACACCCGCATGTATTCTCTGATAGCAAAATTGAATCTGCGAAGGAGCAGGCAAAAGCTTGGGAGCAGATAAAAACCGAAGAGAGGCTTAAGAAGAGTGGAGATAAAACAACTTCAGTGTTAGAAGGCATAAGCATGAGAATGCCCGCTATGTCGAGAGCTATTAAACTACAAAAAAAAGCCGCAAATGTTGGATTTGATTGGCCTGACCATATAGGTGTAATTGAAAAGATTAGAGAAGAATTAGATGAGGTTATTGTTGAAATTGAAGCTGGCGATCAACAAAAACTAACTGCAGAGATCGGTGATATGCTATTTGTAATAGCTAATCTAGCTAGAAAATTTAATATAGATCCTGAGTCAGCAGTAACTAGTACCAATGCCAAATTTGAAAGAAGGTTTAAATCAATTGAAAATGAATTGCGTAGTAGCGGGATAGATATAAACTCCGCAGAGCTGCAATTATTAGATGATTTATGGAATAAAGCCAAAGAGCAGGAGTAGGTAGTTATAATGCTGTCATTAGAACCGACCAATGATGGGCAAAAATGTCCAAACTGTGGTGAGAATATAACTAGTGCTGAGAGTAGTGTTAATCCACAATGCCCTGGTTGCGGAGTATATTTAAATAAGATCAGAAAACGTGAAGAGCAGGATGTGCAATCATCAAAGAGTAATGAAACAGTAGGAGTTCAGTGTGCACATGTTCCTGTCAGTGAAAATCCAGCAGTGAAATATATGCTTGGACTAGCAATAGTCATAGCTACTGTATTCGGTATTAAATATGCCATAGTAGAATCGGGTTATTTATCAAATGCAGGTACCTCTGATTACTATTCAGCTGAAGCTTTAGAAAAAGCAAGGCAAGAGAATGCAGAAGTTAAAATAGATTATGTAGCGCAATCCGATAAGGTGGAACTCTATGTGTTTTCTTGGTGTAAGACATGCCATTGGGCTCGTGATGACCTTAAACGTAGGAATATTGATTTTGTTGAATATGATTTAAAAACATCTGAGCATGGTAAGGAATTCTATTCAATGCTTGAAGACCGTCATAAGTTGGCTCCGATATATGTTGTTGATGATAAAATTATCCTTGGTGGTTATGTAGAGTTGGTTCTTGAAGCCCTTGAAGAAAGAAATTTGGAAGAATAATAGCCCGCACCTTGATTATAAGAGACAAATGTAAGCTACTGCTAGCAATAGTTGTAGCTTCAACAGCTGCTATTCTATAAAATCCCTATAACCCCATACATATACACAAGGCTTCGCAATGTCTGTAGAAAATATCGTAGTATTCAGTAAAAACTGCAAATTGACCTCATCCATGCTTATTGAGCAAATTAACAATGCAGGTTTCAAAGTAGAACTACTCGAAGATTTTGAATTTGAAGATTTTGAAGGTTTTGTATCTCTCAAACTTGATGATGTTGAAACAGGTTTTGAGTTATATATAGGTGAAATTGATGAAGAATTCTTTGAGCCAGAGGATTTAAAATATGTGGGGGATCGGGATTATGCGGCCGTGTTTGTAACCCATACAGATTATCGTGAGTATAAATGCTCTCTTATCGCATCTGCGGCTCTAGCCGAATTGACAGATGGGCTATTTCTAGAAGGTGGTGAACCACCTTTAATTTATGCAAATGAAGCCATGCAATGGATCAAAGATTGCCTGCCTGAAATCGAAGAAAAAATAAAATAAAAGAGTTGTCGTGAACGAAGCCGTTGAAAAAATAAACCTCTTAGGTTTAGATAAGCAAAAGCTTGATAAGCTATTAGGTGGAATGGGCGAAAAGCCATTTCGGACTATACAGTTAATGAAGTGGATCTATCATCGCTCAGTGATTGATTTCGATCAAATGACTGATATAAGTAAGAAATCTCGTGATGCTCTAGCTAATATATCATCCATTTCTCTTCCTGAAATAAAACAGACTCAAGTATCAGAAGATGGCAGCATAAAGTGGTTGGTAGTATTTGACGATGGTAACGCTGTTGAGATGGTGTACATACCAACTGAAGATAGAGGAACCCTGTGTGTTTCAACTCAGGTAGGGTGTTCACTTGGTTGTAAGTTCTGTTCAACAGCAACCCTTGGGTTAACTCGCAATCTAACTGCTGCAGAAATCATCGGCCAAGTATTCTTAGCTAGGCAGGAAACAATAGCTAGAATGGAAAGAGAAAATCCAATTACAAATATTGTGCTTATGGGGATGGGCGAGCCGCTGCTAAATTTTAATAACTCCATAACCGCAACTAATATCATGATGGATGATCTTGGGTTTAATATTTCCAAACGAAGAGTAACGATAAGTACTGCAGGAGTAGTTCCTGCAATTAAAAAGATGAAATCACTAACAGATGTTAGTTTAGCGGTTTCATTGCATGCTCCAAATAATGAAATCAGAGATGAGATCCTACCTGTAAATAAACAATATCCACTAGAAGAATTAATTCCTGCTTGTAGAGACTATCTTAAAGGATCGCATCATCGCTCAATTACATGGGAGTATGTGATGCTTAAAGGAATTAATGATTCAGATCAGTATGCAAAGCAGCTAATTTCACTAATTAAACATGTACCATCTAAAATAAATCTGATACCGTTTAACACATTTCCTGGGTGTGATTATGAGTGCTCTGATGACGCAAGAATTGAAAGGTTTGCGAATATCATACTTAATGCCGGAATTACGGTTACAATGAGAAGGTCTCGCGGTGAAGATATTGATGCAGCATGCGGACAGTTGGCAGGAAAGAATGACAAGGGAAATAATCAATAGGAACGGAATGACAAGCATTAAACGTATATTAACTATATCTCTGTTTGTTTTATTAGCCTCATGTGGTGGCGAAGAGGTTAAGCCAGATAAAAACGGTCTTAAACCGATAAAAAAATTAGAGTATAAAAATCAGCAGCAAGTTTCCCAAGATGATAACAGTTCAAGTTCATTTCAAAATGAATCTGATCCAAATCGTTTTATAAAAGCAGCAGAAATTAATGCAGAATTAGGCATAGCATATTTACGTCGCGGTGATATTGAAAAAGCCGATATGAAGTTAGCTAAAGCGTATATTCAAAACCCAGAATCTACCCAAGTTAACCTTGGGCTTGGATTGCTTAATGAGCGGTTAAGTTATAAAGATAAAGCTGAAGAGTTTTTTAGAGAAGCGGTAAAGCTTGAAGGGGAAGATAAAGCTGCGTCGGCTCATAATAATTATGCACGCTTTTTATGTGGACAATCCCGTTATAAAGAGGCAGATCAATTTTTCCAGGTTGCCTTTAGAAATAAGTTATATCAAAATCGCGAAGTATCATACACAAACGCTGGTTACTGTGCTTTTTCAGCAAAAAAATATGACCAAGCCATAGAGTATTTCAGAACAGCTTTAAAAAATAATCGCACCTACTATCCAGCATTGTTAAATATGACAAAATTATTTGTTATACAAAAGCAGTACACGCTTGCTAAAGCATATCTTGATAGATATTTTGTCGTAGGGCCAACTACACCAGATATTCTTGTACTTGCATATGAAATTGAAAATTTTTTAGGTAATAGTTCAGAAGCAATAACGTTTTTTAATAGATTAAAAAATGATTTTCCAGACTCTAAACAGACACATCAGGCATATATTCTAGAGTCTGAAATAAAACAAAATAATAAAACCAACGATAATAAGAAATAACATGACTGAAATTGAAAATAATAGCGAAGAGTATGTAGCAGTTTCTCTCGAGTACGGTCCTGGTCAAACGCTAGCCGATACCAGGGAATCGAAAGGACTTTTAATTAATGATGTGGCAACACAACTTAATGTTACTGGTGAAATAATAAATGGCTTAGAGAGGGATGATTATAGCAATCTTCCTCCAGCTATTTATACCAGAGGTTATTTGCGAAGCTATGCAAATCTTCTAGGTATTGACCCAGAACCTTTGCTTGAAAGGCAGAAAAAGTTAACTTCAGCAAGTGGTGAAGGTGTTAAGGCGCCAACCAATATTCAGCCTGCCATTAGTAGAACGATAATTAAGAAGAAAAAATATAAGCGCAAAAAAGACAGTTCATCAACATTGTTTATTGTATTTTTGGTCATAGTTTTAGCTACTATAGGCTATGGAATATGGACTTTTCTAACCAGAGAAGTTGCACCATTTCCTGCAAGTAATGGTGCAGGAATAGCCATAGAGCAAGCAAATGACCAAACTCAAGGTGAGAGTGCTGAAACTGAAGGTGAATCAAACATAAGTTCTCCAGTTGAAGATAAGTCAGTTAATAGCTTACCAGTTGATCAGAGTTCTGTATTTGAGTCAGAAGTACTAAGTTCAACTGAGAAAACGCAAACAATGTCTCTTTCGCTTCCAAGTAGTAATTATCCTGTTAGCAGTGGTGGTGTTGAACAACCAGAATCAAGTGATAATTCTTTCACTAAAGATCAAGTAGTAGAACAACAAAGTAATAAAGAATCAGTTGCTAATGATGCTAGCTCCAGTACTGAAAAAGATGAAGCTGCCAGCATGAAAGATGACAATGTTAAATTAACATTTGCTGCAGATTCATATGTCGAAATAAAAGATGCTACGGGAAAGAAATTTTTCTTCACTGTAATTCCTAGTTCATCCATAAAAACTATACAAGGGCAAAGCCCATTCAATATCAAACTTGGCAATGCTGGAGCTGTTAAAGTCGAATTTAATGGTCAGAACTATGATTTTGGTAACTTTGATCTTGGTGAAGTAGCGAAGTTTCAGTTAAAATAGCCCACCTTTTAAAATTCGTGATAGAGGTTCTTTTTGAGTAAGAAAATTCAAGCCATACGTGGAATGAACGATTGTCTTCCTGATGTATCATATATATGGCAGTTTGTTGAAGCGAAGTTTCGGTCAGTTTTAAATAGTTACGGGTATAATGAGATTCGTATGCCTATTGTCGAAATGACTGATCTTTTTTGCCGTTCGATTGGTGAAGTCACTGATATTGTTGAAAAAGAGATGTATACATTTCCTGATAGAAATGGTGATAGTCTTGCGCTCAGGCCAGAAGGAACAGCCGGCTGTGTGCGTGCATGTATAGAACATGGGCTACTGCATAACCAACAACAACGTTTGTGGTATGCAGGTCAAATGTTTCGTCATGAAAGGCCTCAAAAAGGAAGATATCGACAGTTTAACCAAATTGGTGTTGAAGCCTTTGGTATAGATGGACCCGATATTGATGCGGAGGTTATTTTACTTTCAGCTCGCTTTTGGAAAGAGATAGGGATAACTGATCTAGAGCTTCAGATTAATTCTCTAGGTACCAACGAAGCACGAGCTGAATACCGAGAAGTTCTGGTTGAATATTTTTCAGCAAATAAAGATCAGCTTGATGAGGATAGTTGTAGAAGACTCGAAACTAACCCGCTAAGAATACTTGATACTAAAAATCAAGATATGAAGCAATTAATTGAGAATGCACCAGTTTTAACTGATTATCTTGATGAAGAATCAAGGGTTCATTTCGAAGGCCTGCTTAAAATTTTAGATGAAAATGGTATAAGTTATAGATTGAATCCACGGTTGGTACGCGGTCTTGATTACTATAATCGTACGGTATTCGAATGGGTTACTACTAAATTAGGTGCTCAAGGAACCGTTTGTGCTGGTGGTCGTTATGATGGCCTCGTGGAACAAATCGGTGGAAAACCAACTTCAGCAGTTGGATTTGCACTCGGTGTTGAGCGAATAATTGCAATGCTTGAGGAGTTAAACATTCAAGTTCCATGCAATACTCCTGATGTTTATATTGTTGCAGCAGGTGAAAAAGCGCAACCACATGCTATTTATCTATCAGAGCAAATTCGTGATACAGTTGCAGGAATAAAGCTTATTACAAATGCTGGTGGTGGAAGCTTTAAATCACAATTTAAAAAAGCAAACAAATGTGGTGCAAAATTCGCTATAATCATTGGCGATGATGAATTGGAAAAAGGAATATACGGAGTTAAGCCTCTATTGGATAACTCTGAACAGGTTGAGTGTAGTTTTGATCAATTGGTGACAAAACTGCAAGATGTAGTTAACAACTGAAACTAGAACAATAGCGTAAGGAGCTAGTTGTGGACGAAATTCGCACAGAAGATGAACAAGTAGAAGCTTTAAAAAAATGGTGGAAAGATAACGGAACAGCCATAATCATAGGCTTAGCAATAGCTTTATCTGCTGTTGCTGGATATAAATATTGGCAGAAGCAGAAATTGAACACAGCATATAAAGCATCTGCAGAGTATAGCCAGGTTATCAAACAGTTACATGATGAGCCTGAAGAAGGTGATGTAAAAAGAGCCGAAGCGTTAATTAAAGATCATAACTCTACTGTTTATGCAGAATTTACTGCAATGACACTTGCAAAAGTAGCAGTTGAAAGTGAAGACTATGATCTCGCTTTAACCCATTTGAATTCAGCTCTTAAAATTGCAGATAGTGCGCAGTTAAAGCCAGTTATAAATTTTAGAATTGCACAAGTTCAATATGCAAAGGGTAACTTAGATGTAGCGTTACAGACGCTTGGAAATATTAAAGATAAAGGGCAAGAGGCGCAAATAAAAGAGCTTCAAGCTGATATCTATAATGAGAAAGGTGACCAAGCTAAAGCATTAGTGCTATATAAAGAGTCAATTACTATCTTGGGTGATGAAGCTAAAAGAAATACTTCACTTCAGTTAAAATTCAAAAACCTTGGTGGTAATCAGTCTTAATTATATAAAGCACCTGCAAATTAATGCAGGTGCTTTTTGAATCTTTTTTTATTTCAATTGCCATACCCTCTGTAAATATCTTTTTTCCACGCCATGAGAACTCCCAATGAGTAAAAATTTTCGTATCATATTAGTGTTAATTTCAATAATTACTATTTCAGGTTGTAGTTGGTTCAGTAAAGATGATGCTTTTAGTACCAAGCCAACTGAGCTAAAAGATATTGAAAACAAAGTTAATTTTGATGTAATAGCAAATGTATCAGTCGGTGGTGGAACAGAGTATAACTATGTAAAGCTGTCACCACATGTTTTGGATTCTCTTGCTTTTGCAGCTTCTAGAGATGGAAAATTGGTTGCATATGACCTTGAAACTGGTAATCAATTATGGGATGTGTCAACGGATTATATGTTTTCAGCGGGACCATATGCTTATGAAGAACTCGTTTATGTTGGTGATAGCAATGCAAATGTAACTGCATTTGAAAAAGATACAGGTAATGAGCAGTGGTCAGTGAGCTTGAGCTCTGAGATACTTTCAAAACCTATAGTATCAGATGGCATATTAGTTGTGCGCACAGCTGATGGTAGTATATTTGCTCTGAATGCTAAAACAGGAGTTCAGAAATGGGTATTTGATAGATCAATGCCTGTATTAACCTTAAGAGGAACAAGTGACCCGATAATTGATTCTGGCGTTGTTTATGCCGGACTTGATAATGGAAAACTCGTAGCTCTTGATGTAAACAGTGGCACAGTAATATGGGAAAATCAGGTTGCTATTGGAAGGGGTAGATCTGAGGTTGAGAGAATAATTGATATAGATGGAACTCCTGTTTTACATGGAGAAAAGATTTATGTTTCCAGTTATAGAACAAAGCTAGGAGCTTACTCAATTCGTGATGGAAGAGAGTTCTGGTCAAGGGAAATATCGAGTTATTCAGGTCCATATTTAGATAATGATATGGTTATAATCGCTGATGATGAAAGTAATATTTGGGCAGTTAATAGCGATAATGGCGCCTCAATTTGGAAACAATCTGATTTAGTAGGTAGAAATACTTCAAAGCCAAATGTATATAATAATTACGCAGTACTTGGAGACTACGAAGGGTATCTTCATTTTATCGATAAAATGACTGGAGAAATCGTTGCAAGGGTTGAACTATTCGATTCAGCAATTAGACAGCAACCAGTAATATTCAAAGACTTTATTATTTGTCAGAGTGAAACCGGAGAGGTTGCTGTTGTCAAAATACGATGATTTAGACAACTGAAATTAAATGTGCCTGATTATATTTGCCTATAAAGTCGACCCAAATTACGATCTATTGCTAATGGCAAATAGGGATGAGTATTGTGATCGAAAATTTACAACAGCTCATAGATGGGGAGATAGTAAGCAAGTAATATCTGGCATTGATCTAACAGCAAATGGTGGATGGACTGGTGTTAGCCAAGCTGGAAGAATTGCAGCCATAACAAACTTTCGCTCAGGGTATGATTTTGATCAACAACTCAAATCTAGGGGCGAACTTGTAAGAAACTTCTTAGATTCTGATATAGCTCCACAGGAGTTTTTAGCAACTATTCGTAAATCAAAATCAGAATTTAACGGTTATAACCTCCTGTTTGGTGATCAACGCGAACTATATTGGTACTCAAATCAAACTGATCAATTTCAACTTATAACTCCTGGAATATACGGTATATGTAATCATTTATTAGATACGCCATGGCCAAAGCTCGTTGATGCAAAGGCACAACTTCATCAAATGATTAATTGCGGTAATGTAACTCCAGATCATTTACTATCAATTATGCTTAATAAGAGCAAATATCCTCTTGATCAATTACCTAAGACAGGTATCGATATCGACATTGAGCAAGGGTTATCATCAATATTTGTGGATTTAGAAAAATACGGAAGTGTATTAACTTCATTAATATATATGAATAATAAAGCGCTAGGCTTTTATGAATATAAACACCTAGATAATAAAGGTTCAATTAAGCAATGCTTTTCAAGTAAGGCCTTTGCTTTAAATGTTGAGTGATTTTGCTCGTCGGTAAAAAGCTACGCTTAATCTAGAATGTGAAATAGTTATATCATTCATGCCTATATTTCATATATTTTTAACTAAGGAGGGTTATAAATATGTCACTACCAAATAAAATAATAAAAAACCTT
This sequence comes from Gammaproteobacteria bacterium, assembly GCA_033852155.1. Lineage (GTDB taxonomy): Bacteria > Pseudomonadota > Gammaproteobacteria > QZLD01 > QZLD01 > QZLE01. The sequence continues at coordinate 27,049 of JAWSVA010000002.1, forward strand.
GAACAAAAAAAAATTGAATATGAAGAGTTTGATATTCCAGAAGCTAACACTTTGGAGCAATTGATAGCTGGAGCTGGACTCGATAGTGGGTCAGTTGCAAGGGGTGTTCTGCTTACAGACGAATTAGGTGTTATGCTGGCAATTTTGCCGTCTGATTGCATCATAGATTTTTCATGTATTGCTAAAAAATTAAAGCGTAATTTTAAGATAGCAAATTCAGAAATGGTAACTGAAATATTTGCTGACTGTGAAAAAGGAACAGTACCTCCGATTCCAGATGCATATTGTTTAGAGTCAATATGCGACAAGTCATTGTTAGAACATAAGTTTATTAATATAGAAGCTGGTAAGCAGGGTAAATTACTGCGTATTGGGAAAAAAAATTGGAAAAGGTTGCTAAAAACATCGAAATATATTGGTTTCTCGACTAAAGTTAATGACATGAATGCAGTTAGTGTTACTGAACAGTTCTCTCAAAAGTGCACTAATAATATAGCAAATTGCATTGACCAGGAAGGTAATATGTTCGATAAATATATGCCGTCAGCAGATGTTAGAAAACGTCTAGACCAGCTATATTCGCTACCTCCAATGCCTCAAGTGGCATTGAGGATACTACAGATCAAAGATGATCAAGATTCCACAGTGGATGATTTGGCGTCTTGTGTTGAGCTCGATCCAAGTTTGGCTGCCCAGGTTGTTAGATATGCCAGATCTCCATTTTTTGGTTATAGAGGTGATATCAATAATATTCGTGATGCGATCCATAAGGTTTTAGGATTTAGCATGGTAACTAATATTTCGATTGGTCTTGCATCTGGTAAAAGCTTTAAAAATCCTGCAGATGGTCCCTTAGGATTAAATGAATTTTGGCGCCAGGCAACCTATACATCAGCTATAGTGCAAGAACTTGCAAAAGTGTTGCCAAAAGATAGACGTCCTAACCCCGGTTTAGCCTACCTAGCGGCCTTAGTTCATAACTTTGGGTATCTTCTATTGGGGCATTTATTCAAACCAGAATTCTTTTTGTTAAATAAGCTAGTTAGTGCTAATCCTGATGTACCAATAACCGATCTTGAAAAACAAGTGTTAGGTATGGGGGATGCGCAGTATGTTATAAGTCTAGGCCATGCAAAGCTGGGAGCTTGGTTGATGCACTCTTGGAATATGCCAGATGAAGTTGTGATTACCATTGGTGAACACCATCATCCCGAATATGATGGCCCCCACAGTATTTTTCCAGGCTTAGTTCTTGTCGCTGATAGTTTGATAAAAAGTAAGGGATTTGGCGATGGTGATGGTGAAGAGATCCCGCAAATAGTTCTTGATAGACTTGGGTTAACACTCGATAAAGTAAATGAAGTATTTGAGAAAGTAATGAATGAAAGTGATAGTTTAGACAATATTGCAAATCAGCTTGCAACATAAATTTTTGAAGCACTATATTTATCGACTGTATCCGTACCCCAGTTGATTTTTAACTATATACTTTTACTCCATTTTATACCGCCACCTTATTGCGCAATTCAATGCTAGATGTTAGTCTTCAGCTAAATTTATACATCCCGAAATTGGAGATTTACTGATGAAAATGATCTTATTAGGCCCACCAGGAGCTGGTAAAGGAACGCAAGCACAATTCATATCTGAAAAGTACTCAGTTCCTCAAATTTCTACTGGTGATATGTTGCGTGCAGCAGTAAAAGAAGGAACCCCTCTTGGTGTAGAAGCCAAAAAGATTATGGATCAGGGTGGCCTTGTTTCTGATGACATTATAATGGGATTAATTAAAGAAAGAATTGCCAAGGATGATTGTAATTCTGGCTACCTTTTCGATGGTTTCCCAAGAACTATTGGTCAAGCTGAATCTATGATTTCTGAGGGGATTGAGATCGCGGCTGTTATCGAATTAAAGGTTGATGATGAACAAATCGTCGAGCGCATGGCTGGAAGGCGAGCTCATTTATCTTCAGGAAGAACTTACCATGTAAAATATAACCCACCTAAAGTTGAAGGTGTAGATGATGAGACTGGAGAGCAACTGGTACAGCGTGATGATGATAAAGAAGATACTGTAAGAAACAGGCTTAGCGTATATCATGATCAAACCAAACCACTAGTAGATTTTTACAGTGATAAAACTAAATCTAGCGATCTTAAATATATCTCTATAGAGGGAAGTGGCAAGCTTAGTGATATAACTCAGAAAATTTTCAGAGCTTTAGATAGCTAAGCTTAATTTAAAAAGGCCGTTTATACGGCCTTTTTAAATGGTATTAGAAACAGTAATAATGCTATAGAATATTATGGAAAGAAAAGTTTCATTAGAAAACTTTAAACAGATCGATAGTTTTATCAACGCTATATTTATAGAGTCTGGTTTAAGTAAAAATACATGTGATTCTTATCGTCGTGATCTTAATTCTTTTGCTGAATGGTATCAGCATTTATATAGTAAAACTTCCAGTATTGAAGGGGCTGACAACAGTGAGATACTTCGCTATTTAGGCTTTAAAGCAACAAAAGGTATAAGTAGTAGATCTATAGCTAGAGCTCTCTCTACGCTGCGTCGTTTTTACACGTTATTAAAACAGCGTAGCGTTATACTTGTAGATCCTACTCATTTGATACAGGCTCCTAAAATTGGTCGCCCCTTACCAGAATCTTTGACAGAAAAAGATATAACTCAATTAATAAATGCGCCAGATGTGGAAGAAACCTTAGGCTTGCGCGATAGAAGTATGATTGAATTACTTTATGCTACTGGATTAAGGGTTACTGAACTTGTAGAGCTTAAGGTTAACCAAGTTAACTTAAATCAAGGCTACTTAAAAATAATCGGAAAAGGTAATAAAGAACGTTTAGTTCCAACAGGTGATGAGTCGATATACTGGTTAAAAAAATACTACGAAGAATCTAGACCAGTGTTAGCCAAGAGAGTCGCTTCTGATGTTTTATTCCTATCAAAGCGGGGGGAGGGGATGACTAGGCAAGCTTTTTGGCACATTATTAAACGTAATGCAAAATTGCAGGGGATAAAAAAACATATCTCACCACATACTTTGCGCCACTCTTTTGCTACACATCTTTTAAATCATGGAGCAGATTTAAGAGTTGTGCAAATGCTTTTAGGTCATAGTGATCTCTCTACAACTCAAATCTATACTCATGTTGCACAAGCAAGACTAAAACAGATTTTTATAGAGCATCACCCTAGGGGTTAAACGTTAGAATACCTCTAAGCATAGTGTTGTGTAATTTGATTATTTATGAAGACTCTTACAGTATTTAAATAGCAGTAGTGAGCAGTTGAATTATTAATTTTGACTAATTTCATTGCAATAAAAAAGCCCCGTAGAAGGGGCTTTTTTATATAATCTTTTATACAAGCAGTTTACAATTACTTCTTAGCAATTGAACCTTGTACAAGTGTGCCGATTTCTGTTTGTGTTTCCACTAGAAGATCGACAACTTTTTGACCGTTTTCAACAGCTTTTTTGCTTGAATCGCTTGCGAAGTTCATTTGGCTTTCGATGAACTGTTCAGGCTTTTGGATATCAGTTAAAGCTTTAAGCTGGTTAAGACCGCTTTCTAGAGTATCAGTAGCGATATCAGAAGATAGACGGAAAATCTGTTCTGTACGAGTTGTAAAAGCTTCATTGATTTTTAGGACAGAATCAATTGCTTCTTTAGTTGCAGTAGTAAATTGACCCATGTCAAAGCCATCAAATTTAAATGCATCCATGTTGAAAGCATCCATTTTAAATGCATCCATGTTAAAAGCGTCTAGCTTGAATTTTTCAATGATTGAATTGAAATCCATAATATAATCTCCAGGTATGTCCATAAAAGTTTAAGGATATTACTCCACCAAGTTCATGCAATTGCTAATTTAAGATATTCCTTATCTTGCTGCATTGCAAAATTCCATGTTTAAAGGTTAAGTAAAAATATAGTTAATGTCAAATTAAAATATGTAGAAAAAACCTTATCTAACTGGGTAATGTGACTGATATAACACTGCTGTACGACTACTATAACATGCGTCTGCTGGTAATTTATTGTGCATAGCCGCATATGTATAGGCTTTGATATAAATTAATGTTTGGTTATGCAGTTTGTTTTGTTGGCCAAGAAAAATTGGCAGTACACATAAAATAGTTATATTCATTTTGAATTAACAATTATTACGTATAAAAATGATAGGTAAGTTTAGTACTTTAGCTCTAATGACTGAATTATTTGATGAAAACTGTTGAGCCTTCTCGGTGTAATTAGTCCAGATTCAACTTGGGCTTTTACAATGCATCCTGGTTCATTTTTATGGATACAATTATTGAATTTACATAGGCTGCTGGCTTCATGTATTTCCGAAAATCCGTATTGAATCTCCTCTTTCGAGAGGTTCCATAGTCTGAAGTTCCTTACTCCAGGTGAATCAATTATATCTCCGCCACAGTCAAGGTGATAAAGAGTAGTTGCAGTTGTCGTGTGTTTGCCTTCTTTATGGTAGCTGGAGATCTCCCCAATCCTTATTTCAAGATCTGGGATTATATGTTTTATAATTGATGATTTTCCAACTCCTGATTGGCCAACCAATATGCTCAATCTTGTATTAAGCTGCTCTTCAAAATGAGACATACCATTTTCAGCTTTGATGCTGGTATAGATAACAGGTATTCCAAGAGCTCCGTATTCCTTTAGTATTATTTCGTATTCACTAATATTCTTTGCTAAATCTATTTTATTCAGTACGAGTACAGGGTTAATACCTAAAGTTTTTGCAGCAACGATATATCTGTCCACTAGTTCTAAGTTAATTTCTGGAACTATTGAACTTACGATGATTAGTTGATCAATGTTTGCTGCAATGGATTTTATTTTGCCTCTGGAGTCGGGGCGAGTGAGCGTTGTTCTTCTTTGGGCAATTTTATGAATTAAGCCTTCATTTTCATTGATTAATTCAAATTCAATATTATCTCCGCAAATTGGCCTGCCAGCACTTTTTTTAGATTTGCATAAAAATGTTTCGCGGTTAATATTTTCAACAATTACTTCAGACCGGTGGCTTACTATTACTTTACCTATTTGAAGGTTTATTTTCTTCTTGCTTGCGCTTTTCTTTTTATTGGACATTAATTTGTGATCTTAGTTGAGAGGACGACTACGATAAAGAAAATGTTGCATGATTTCAACTTACACTTAAACTATATAACATATACTGGTTAGTAAAATTCAACTAAGGGAAAAGTAATGGAAAAACATCCAGAAAATTTGATTTGGATCGATCTGGAGATGACAGGTTTAGATCGCGAAAATGATATGATAATTGAGATTGCAACTATAGTTACTGATCCCCAGTTAAATGAAATCATAGAAGGCCCATCTCTTGTCATTCACCAGTCAGATGAAATTATGGGTGGAATGGACGAGTGGTGCACTACTCAACACGGTAAATCTGGTCTAACTCAGCGTGTTAAAGAAAGCAAACTAAGTGAATCAGATGCAGAAAAGTTAACTATAGAATTTCTTGAAAAGTATGTGCCTGCTAATACTTCACCAATGTGCGGTAATAGCATCGGACAAGATAGGGCATTTATTTTACGCTGTATGCCGGAACTAGGTGAGTTCTTTCATTATAGAAATTTAGATGTAAGCACTCTGAAGGAATTAGCTCGAAGGTGGGCTCCAGATGTCTATAAAGGGCATAACAAAGAATCTAACCATCTTGCTATGGATGACGTTAAAGATTCTATTGCTGAATTAAAATATTATCGAGAGCATTTCATTAAGTTTTAAAGGTTTCTTAGATCTTAATGCGAAACATAATTTAAGCTGTTCGTATCTATTATTTTTTATTAGCAACGAGCAGCAGTTTTATAGAGTACAGTACATTAAAGTTCTTCAACCTCACTTTCCCTGGCTTTTATTGTTCTTCTTGTATTTGCCATGCTGGCGATTATTCCAGCAATACATACAATAAAAAACCCACAAGATTTAGGGAGATCAATTGTTTCATCCCAAACTAGCCAGCCCCAAATAGTGCCGAAAATAACAATGCTATATTGAAAAGGCGCAACCTCACCAGGTGGGGCAATAGAATAGCCTTTTGTCAAAAATAGCTGTCCACTCGCGGCTAAAAAACCTGCAGCAAGCATAATTCCTGCTGTATTCATGTCTATTGGTTGCCAATGCCATAGTATTATAGGGATTGACGAGAATAGAGTGCATAGCAACGTAAAATAGAAAACTACTCTTGATGCGGGTTCAGTATCAGACATCTTACGAATAGTAATCATAGCCAAACTTGCGAATATTGCGGCTAGAACCCCAAAAAGTGCATTTGGATTAAAGATGCCTTTAGTTGGCTGCAGAACAATGATTATTCCGAATAGTCCGATTAGTACGGCATAGCATGAAATTTTATTTAATTTGTCCTTTAAAAAAACATATGAAAAAAGTGGTAAGAAAATTGGTGCGGAATAGCTCAATAAAATTGCATCTGCTAGATAAAGTTTTCCAAGGGTATAAAAAAAGCAGTACATTGCAATAATTCCAGCAATGGATCTTAATAGATGCATACTGAACCTAGAAGTTTTCATAGAGTTTTTTTTCGTTATTAATAACCAAGGGATAAGTAAAAGTAATGCAAAAAAGTTTCTAAAGAATACAATCATTGAAGTATTAAGATTTTTTGAAGCAATTTTAAGCATGACCCCCATGCTGGAAAATAGAAAAAATGCAATAATCAGGTAAAAAGCTCCAAGTAGGAGTTTATTGTTTTTCATAAAATCCAAATATTTTTTTAAGGAGATAGTAGGGTTTTTGGTTGTTGGCAGGCAAATATTAATGCATTGGAAGCCAAGCAAAGTTAAGCGTATCACAGCTATAGGGTGAATAGAATTGAGAATAGAATATAAATGTCTCGAATGTGCATTATCAAGTTATTGTTATATTGTAGATAAGCAGGATATTAATCAAGAAAAAAAAGATAGTTTAGTGCGCTGGTTTTTAGATTATTTATCAAATGTAGATTTTGATATGAGTGCGCCAGAAATTGCACGAGCAGTACATTTACATTTAAGAACGGAACTTGGATTAACCGATTTATATGCACAAGAAAAGAAAATCGATAATGATAAGGTTATTGCAAATCTTGATTCATTTATGCGCACTATTGAATCCTCTAATGATGAAGTTTTATCGGCTTTAAAGCTTGCTATTTCAGGCAATATTATTGACCTTGGAACTGATCATGGGATGGATTATGAGACGGTTATATCAAGAGCCTTATCAGAAAATATTACAGTCGATGAATCGTCTTATTTAACATCAAGAATTAAAGCTGCAAATAATATTTTGTATTTGGCTGATAATGCAGGTGAAATTGTATTCGATAAAATTTTCATAGATACACTTGTTAACAATAATATTGTTGATAGGGAGAAAATTACAATTGCTGTAAGAGGTGCACCTATTTTGAATGATGCCACTATTGAAGATGCCGAATATATAGGATTAACTGAAGATTATAGAGTTATTTCAAATGGAGATTGCTCGCCAGGTACGTGTTTTAAATATACTTCTGAAGAATTTAATACTGTTTACTCAAATGCAGATTTAATCATATCAAAAGGGCAGGGTAATTTTGAAACACTTTCTGAAGTGGTCGATAAAGAGGTTTTTTTCTTGTTGATTTCTAAGTGTTCTTTGGTTGCTGAAAGGCTTAAAAATAGTATTGGTGATCTTGTCTGTCAAAGAAACCTATCCTTTTCTGGTGATTTGTTAGAGAAATGAATGGCCGTATCTGTTAATATTTTTTAACTATGATGTTTGACTATTTAAAAAATAAATTCACGACTGTTGAGCCAAGAACCTTTGCAAGTTTGATGGAGCTATATGAAGATAGCTATATTAAAATCAGGAGATTGATACCAAATACAGAAGATATTGATGTTGGGTTGATGTCTATTGTGCATGGAGGCGTCCCTTTATTGCTTAAAGTGGTTAATAGGCACAAGTTTACAACTACAATATTTTTAACTCATCGATTTGAAGATGGTGGTGAGACATATGATGACCCTGGTTTGGTGGTGAATATATATCATGATGCACGTATGGCTGAAGTGTCTGTTGATGATGTTATCGAAAAGTTTCAAATTGAATTGAATTGCCGACAGCGCACTGATTTAAAACTGGAAAAACGGTGGGAACTTAACAAGTTTCTTAATAAATGGTTGCGATATTGCCTGCAAGAAGGGCATAAGTTTGAATTTGTTTCCGATATTGATGCTACAGTTACGTAGCTTTAACCATTAATAAGATGGAAAATAAACTGGATTATCAAGATGGAAAATTTAATGGAAGAAAAAACAAAAAAGAAACGCCGTAGAGGAATCTACTTATTACCGAATACTATTACAACTGCAGCGTTATTTGGTGGATTTTACGCAATAGGTGCGGCAACTAATGGGAATTATAAATCTGCAGTTATAGCTATTTTTCTAGCGATGATCTTTGATGGATTAGATGGCAGAGTTGCTCGTATGACAAATACTCAAAGTGATTTTGGAGTTCAATACGATAGTTTATCTGACCTTATATCTTTTGGTGTTGCCCCATCATTAGTTATGTACCATTGGGCTTTAAAAGAGTTTATAAATCATGGTCCCATTTTAGGAAAAGTTGCTTGGTTAGGAGCATTTATTTATACAGCTTGCGCAGCTCTGCGATTAGCGCGCTTTAATACTCAGGTTGGAGTAATTGATAAGAAATATTTTCAAGGCTTAGCCAGTCCAGCTGCGGCGGCTATTCTTATGGGTATAGTACTGGCGGGTGAGCACTATGGGGTAAAGCAGGTGCTGCCGCAAACATTAATTTCATCTGCTTGCCTTTTTGCAGTAGTTGCCACAGGTATTTTGATGGTTAGTAATGTTCGATACTACAGCTTCAAAGATATTGATAAATATAAGAAGGTATCATTTATCAATATTGTTGCCATCGTTCTTATTCTTGCTGGTATCTATTTAATTCCTGTTATCGCCGTTCTGGTTGTTTTCACAGGCTACGGTTTCTCAGGACCAATATGGACAATTATGGAAGTTAGAAAAAGGCGTTTGCAAAAGAAAACAGAGGCTGGATCGTCTAAACTCGAACCTGAACTTGATATTATTGCTGATGACATTGCTGTAGATGATGCTCCTTCTGAGGATAAAGAATCTCAATAGTCTTGGTGTATTTATTATAAGTTTTATCGGAGCCACTGGTTTAGTTTGCCAGTGGCTTTATAGTTATCAGCATTATTAAATATTATTAGCATGAAATGTTGAGTGATTCTTCCTGAAAACAGGACTAATAACCTTTAAAGATCACATTTTTCCACAATATAATAAAAAAAGTACATTTTTTCTAAATTCCCTCTTGGCTGCACTACAAAGACTCGCTATTATCTAGGTAAGTTGGAAATTTTTCGGATCGCTTATTAAATGGCTAATATAGTAGAATGTTACATACGCAATACTCGCTCTTCAGTAGCGAAATCTGCTGTGTCATTTTTTGCTCCAACTCAACTTCTCCTTCTTGTTCTGCGACTCCTGCCTTTGGGCAGATGATCCTAACCTGGCGAGGCACGCATATCAGAATAGTTTTTTGGCGGTTACGGAAGTTCTGCAAACTCAGTTGTATTCACCTGTAATTTATATGGATTTATCTACAGGTTTGGCCCGGAGAAAGATAATGGGTAATGATAAAGATAAGTTAATAATATTTGACACAACGATGCGAGATGGTGAGCAGAGTCCTGGCGCATCAATGACAAAAGATGAAAAAGTTCGCATAGCTAAGATGCTTGAAAAGCTTAATGTGGACGTAATGGAAGCTGGATTTCCAGCATCTAGTCCAGGTGATTTTGATTCAGTTCAAGCTGTAGCAGCTGCAGTGAAATCTAGCAGTGTCTGTGCTCTTGCTCGTGCTCGAAAAGAGGATATTGATAAGGCTGGTGCTGCTCTAAAAGATGCTGTATCTCCAAGAATCCATACTTTTATTGCTACATCACCCATCCACATGCAACAAAAATTGATGATGGAGCCAGATGAAGTAGTTGATAAAGCGATTTGGGCTGTTGAAAGGGCATTAAAATATACTGATAATGTTGAATTCTCACCAGAAGATGCTGGGCGTTCTGATCCAGCATTTTTATGCAGAATTATCGAAGCTGTAATATCTGCTGGCGCTAAAACAATCAATATTCCTGATACTGTTGGTTATAATGTACCTAATCAATTCGGTGCCTTAATAAAACACATTATTGAGACAGTGCCAAATTCTGATAAGGCGATATTTTCTATTCATTGTCATAATGATCTTGGTTTAGCTACAGCAAACTCATTATCTGCCGTTTTAAACGGTGCAAGACAAGTTGAATGTACTATTAATGGTCTTGGAGAAAGAGCTGGCAACTGCTCGTTGGAAGAGGTCGTGATGGCTGTTCGTACCAGACAAGACCTTTTTCAATGTGATACCTCTATTGACACTACTCAGATTGTTTCATGTTCTAAGTTAGTGTCTGGTATAACGGGGTTTGCTGTGCAACCAAATAAAGCGATTGTTGGTGCTAATGCATTTGCTCATGAGGCAGGTATTCATCAAGACGGCGTATTAAAGAACCGTGAAACATATGAGATTATGCGTGCAGAGGATGTTGGTTGGGGCGAAAACAGCCTTGTTTTAGGAAAACATTCTGGTCGTAGTGCATTTAAAGTTAGATTGGCAGACTTAGGGGTTGAATTCTCATCAGAAAATGAGTTGAATGAGGCTTTTGGACGCTTTAAAGAGCTAGCAGATAAAAAACATGACATTTATGATGAAGATCTTCAGGCATTGGTCACCAATAGTGGTGTTGAGAGCACAAATGAGATTGTTAAATTAGTTTCTCTTTGCTCTAAATCTGAAACAGGTGAAGTTCCTTTTGCCAAGGTGACATTAATTGTTAATGGTGATGAAAGGTCGGCGGAAAAAGATGGTAGTGGTCCCGTTGATGCCGTATATCGCGCAATTGAAGAGATTATAGTCAGTGAATCAGAGCTGCAACTATATTCTGTTAGTAATGTTACAAGCGGAACCGATTCTCAAGGTGAAGTTACAGTTAGGCTTGAAAAAGATGGCAGCATTGTAAATGGACATGGATCAGATACTGATATTGTAATTGCATCTGCAAAAGCATATGTAAATGCACTAAATTTGATGTTTACTAAGAGTGATAGAACGCATCCTCAAGTTGATGAGGTATAGAGTTAGGCCTAATTTAGGGCTATTTTGATAGCCCCTTTTATTCCTGTATCTGGATTTTAAATGTCTAATAATATTGTGCAGAAGCGTACTAAAAATCAGTACTTAAAACTAATTGGTATCGATCAGTGGGAGCTGAGAGAAACTGCTGCTGTAAATGCTGCAAAAAACAATCTAGAGGTGGCTTCAGAGAATAATCTGAATCAAGATAGTGAAAGCAAAATTGCGTGTGCTGAAGCAGCGGTTCAAAAAAGTGAGATATCTAATCAAGCTTTCATGCAACAACCACAACAACACAAAATTGATCAAGGGGTAAGTGCACAAGTTTGCGCTCAACTATCTGATTCAAATAAAGCGGTTCTAAATGATAAAGAAAGTGAAGTTGTAGTTGCGGCCACATTAGATATTTCTGAAACTATTGATTTAGACGGGATTAGCACCCTCCAACAGCTAAATGAAACTATTTCAAATTGTTCTAAGTGTGGAATATCATCGGGTAGAACTGATACAAAATTTGGCATTGGTAATGATCAAGCTGATCTTATGATAATTGGTATAGCACCTGATGCAGATAAGCATACACAGGAAGGAGGGCTAACAGGTAAAACTGGTCAACTTCTGGATAATCTACTCAGATCTATCAATCTAAAACGTAGTCAGGTGTTTATTTCAAATGTTGTAAACTGCAAACCAGTGGATCACAGTAAGCCTCAAATAAGCGAGATTACCAGTTGCATTCCTTTCATTAAGAAACAGATTGAACTGATTCAACCTAAAGTGGTTTTAGCGCTTGGAGAGTTATCAACACAGAGTTTACTTGGCTGTGATACTCCACTTTCCCAATTGCGTGGACAGCCTCATGATTATGGTAGTATGCGTATTCCTCTCTTGGCTACATTTCACCCTGAATATTTATTAAGCTCACCTGTCGACAAAGCAAGGTCATGGGATGATATCAAGTTTGTTAGATTTTTGCTTTCGCAGGCTGATTAAATCAAGTGATATTTCTCATTTTTTAAGAGAAACAATTCATATAGATAGTATGATCATATCTACAAAAATCAAATAATTATTCACACATGTTAAATGCGACTGACATTTTAAAATTGTTCGCGCTAGTATAACTACATTAAGCAGTTTTTTGATTTATGAGTATATAGAAGTGGAATTAAATAGCGTGACAAATATTAGAGTGATGGAGAATAGTGATTTACCTAGAGTATTGGAGTTAGAGAATCTCCATTACCCTTTTCCATGGACTGAAGGTATTTTCAAAGACTGCCTTAAAGTTAATTATAACTGCTGGGTCTATGAGCACTGTTGTGAAATTATCGGGTATATCGTCCAGTCGTTTGCTGTAGGTGAGGCGCATATCCTAAACGTATGTGTAGCAGAAGAACATCGTATGCGTGGCATTGGTAATACATTGGTAAAGGAAGCAATTGCTGATGTTGCCCAAAAGAATGTAGATACTATTTTTCTTGAAGTTAGAGAGTCAAACTCTGCAGCTATCAGCATCTATAATAAAGTTGGGTTTGTTGAGGTTGGGATGCGTAAATCGTATTATCCGGCAGCAAAGGGGCGCGAAGATGCTATCGTAATGGCGCGTGAGCTAATATAAATTATTCTAATACCCTCTATTCAACATGCCATTAGTGTGTTTTATAGAAATAAATACAATGCTTTTTATTAAAGCCACTTAAGGATGTCTTCAGGCTTTTCTATTAAGGCATCGGCCTGCCATAATTCTGGTTTTTCTTTTTCATCAATATAGCCAAATAAAGCGATAAGGGTGTGCATAGAAGCATTGTTGCCAGCTTCAATATCTCTTTGCGCATCGCCAATGTAGATTGTATTTTCTGGTGATACATTTAAAATTTTACAGGCATGTAGAAGAGGGGCTGGGTGCGGTTTTCTTTGATTTAACGTGTCACCGGAAATGATACAATCTGTACGTGTATCAAGAGAAAGTTTATTAACTAAATCAGATGTTAACCAGTGAGGCTTATTGGTGACTATACCCCAAGGAATGTGATTTTCATCAAGCTTTTTTAGAACTAGATCCATTCCTGGGAACAGTGAAGTCTTATTTGCAATGTTAGCTTTATATATATTAAGAAACTTATTTAAAATTTGCTCAAACTCAGAATCACTTTCATCGATTACAAAGCTTGCTTTGATTAATGCGGCACCACCGTGAGAGACGACATTCCTTAATTCATTATATGGTTTTGGCTTAAGATTCTTATCAAGTCGAATTTGGTTTATAGCGTCAACCATGTCCGGGGCTGTATCTAGCAGAGTCCCGTCAAGATCAAATAGTACGCATTCAATATTTTTTATATTCATATGTTAATCTGATTTAGTAAATGCAGCTATGTAGTTAACAGAAAGGTTATTTGATAATTTTGAGGTGTTTAGTACCGGGTTATAGCTAATGCCTTTTGCATCTATGATTTCCAATCCAACAGCTGAGCACATCGCACATAGTTCTGATGGTTTGATATATTTTTCATAGCTGTGAGTACCCTTTGGGAGAAGATTAAGTAAATACTCAGCTCCGACTATTGAAAATAGAAATGATGGAATTGATCTGTTTAGGGTAGAAAAGAAAGCAGTTCCTCCTACTTTCAGCATTTGAGCGCATGCAGATATTACATCATAAGGTTCAGGTACGTGCTCAAGCATTTCCATGCACGTTATAACATCAAATGAACACGGGTTATCAAGTGAGTAGTTCTCTGCCGTGCTCAGTATATAATTAATGTCCAGGCTATAATCATCAGCGTGGTTTTTCGCAATTTCAAGAGACTGCTCTGCCATATCTATAGCAAATGTTTTAGCCCCTTTTTTGCATAGCATTTCTGTAAGAATTCCGCCGCCACAACCTACATCAAGAGTTTTTATTGATTTTAAAGATGTTATTTGTTCAATAAACTCTAAGCGAGTGTCATTAAGTGTGTGTAATGGTTTGAATTTACCATCAAGATCCCACCACTCAGATGCTATTTTGTTAAACTTTTCAATTTCAGCATTATCAACATTTTTCATGCAGAACAAGATTTCCTTTGAATTAGTTTAATCCAATTTGTGTGTACTATATGTACTTATTTCAAATGATGCTAGTATAATCTTGGTCATAAATGCTAATTCTGGTTTGAACATTTATCTGGCAAAGATGTCATATGTTCTATGGAATAATAGTTATTCAATGTACCTAATTTTGTACGCTAATTCTAAAGAGAGTTATTATGTCTAGATGTTTACGTTTATTTGTCCTCGCTGCGGCAATAATTTTTTCAAACTTTGCAGTTGCTCAACAAACTGTAAATTTAACTGCTATTAAACAATCAATTGGAACAATCTTGCCAGGTAAAACCGCCGATATTGTTTCTCCATCACCTATAAAAGGGATGTACGAAGTAGTAGTTGGTTCGCAATTACTTTATTTTTCGGAAGATGGAAAGTTTATGTTTGATGGTGATCTTTTCGATATTTCTCAGCGTAAAGATTTATCAACTCCAATCAGAGAAGAAGCTAGATCTAAGATTGTTAAGCAAGCTGCAGCTGATGGTGGTATTACTTATAAACCTAAAACAGAAATCAAATATAAAGTAGCTGTTTTTACAGATATTGACTGTGGATATTGCAGAAAACTTCATAACCAAATGGATGGATATCTTGAGAAGGGGATTCAGATAAGTTATCTATTTATGCCAAGAGCTGGTTTACAATCTGCTTCATATCGTAAAGCTGTTTCTGCTGTATGTGCTGATGATCCTCATAAGGCCTTAACAGATCTTAAAAATGGCAAAACAGTTACAGATAAAACTTGCGATAATAAAATTGCTGAACAATATAATCTTGCACGAGAGATTGGAATACGTGGTACACCTGGAATCGTTACAGAGTCAGGTAAGATTTTCCCAGGATATATGCCTCCTGAGACACTGCTTCAAAGGCTTCAATAAGCTACATTGCTAAAAATGTTACCATTTATTTTAATGGTAGCATTTAATATAAAACCTAATAGCCAAACTAGATAATCTTTAGGTGGTTGATGTGTGTAAATGGATTTACGGGTTAATACTTACTTTTTTTTCAATTATATATTTTACTGGTGTGGTTTTTGCTGATGAGAATAGCAGTCTCTATTCATGGATATCAGTAGATACAAATTATACATCTGTACAAAATTCAATAGATCCACTCGAAGGTTTTAAACGTTTAAACCTTAAAACGGATAGCTATGGCTTTTGGTTAAGAAATCTCCCTGTTTTAAAAGATGATGATACGGTTCATCTATATAACGGTGAAAAGAAATTTAATCAACTTGCCCATCACTCTATTATTGATATTGATGTTGGAACAAAAGATCTGCAACAATGTGCCGATGCTGTTATGCGCCTCCGAGCAGAATACCTTTATTCTATTGGAAGGTTTGATGAGATCCATTTTAACTATACAAGTGGTGACAAGGCCTCGTGGTTAGATTGGAAAAATGGTATACGTCCAGTAGTAAAAGGGAATAAAGTTTCATGGGTAAAAAAGTCTACTTCCAATGATTCCTATCATAATTTCAGAAAATATTTAGATTCAGTATTTATGTATGCAGGTTCCGCATCATTATCTAAAGAGTTAGCAACTGTAAGCGATCCTTCTGATATTCTACCCGGTGATTTGTTTATTCAGGGTGGGTTCCCAGGACATGCTGTTGTAGTGCTAGATGTTGCAGAAGATGAAAATGGTAGCAGGACGTTTCTAATCGCCCAAAGCTATATGCCTGCACAGCAAATCCATATCCTGAAAAATCCTAAATTTTGGAATGGTCCCTGGTATTATGCGAAACCTTCAGGAAAACTGATAACCCCTGAATGGATATTCGATTATAAAGACTTAAAGAGATTTAAATAACGCGCGTTAAAGTAATATTAATTACTAGCCTTCATATAAAAAAAGGAGATTATTTGTGGTAGTGTCGATTGAAGAGGTATTAAGGGTTAGAAAAAATGCTGATTTAATTGTTCCAGCTGGCGATATTGAAATTGCACTGGAGCGTATGGCAATTGAAATAACTGAAACACTTGGTGATAAAGACCCTATTGTACTGTGTGTAATGGTCGGAGGGTTGGTACCTGTCGGTAAGTTATTAACTAAAATGGATTTTCCATTTACGGTAGATTATATACACGCTACAAGATATAGGGGTGGTATAACAGGTGCTGATATTGAGTGGGTCGTAAAACCAAAGTCGTCATTGAAAGATAGAGTCGTGCTGATAATCGATGATATTCTCGATGAAGGTCATACATTGGCGCGAATAATCGAATATTGTAAAGAGGAGTGCGGTGCATCTGATGTAAAAACTGCAGTTCTTGTTGATAAAGAACACGATAGAAGGTTTATGAATATGCAGGCTGATTATACTGGTTTAACAGTTGAAGATAAGTATATATTTGGCGAAGGGATGGATTATAAAGGGTATCTGCGAAATCTATCAGGCATATACGCTCTTTCGGATGAAGATTGATTAAAAAGGATTGATAATGACTGATATTGCAATTATTGGCGGTACAGGTTTAACGACACTAGAATCTATAGATATAGTTCGTAAAGAAGTGGTTCATACTCCATTCGGTGAGGCATCAGGTCCAATTACTCATGGAATTCTTGCGGGTAAAAAGGTTGCGTTTATAGCAAGACATGGATACGGACATACTATTCCTCCACATAAAGTGAACTATAGAGCTAATATATGGGCACTAAAGAGTGTAGGGGCTAGTTCTGTAGTAGCTATTGCTGCAGTTGGGTCTATTCGTGAAGATCTAGTTCCAGGTAGCATCGCCTTTCCTGATCAAATTATTGATTACACTTATTCTAGAAAGCAGACTTATTTTGAGGATGACCTTGATTGTGTAACACACATCGATTTCACTAATCCATACAGTTTCGATCTAAAGTCAAAGTTGGTTCAGGCAGCAATAAATTCGGGTATTAAATTTGCTAATGGTGGTACTTATGGTGCAACCCAAGGGCCACGTCTTGAAACAGCAGCTGAAATTAAAAGAATGACGCAAGATGGTTGTGATATGGTTGGAATGACCGGGATGCCAGAAGCTGCATTAGCTAGAGAACTTGGGCTTTCATATGCGGCGGTTACTGTAATGGCCAATTGGGCAGCTGGATTAGATGCTGGAGAGATCACCATGGAAGATATTGAGAATAACCTTAATGTTGGCATGGCAGATGTAAAAAGCCTTGTTCTGAGCCTAATGCCCCTCATCTAAGCTTAATACTGTTGTTATATAGAGGTGTTGTTAATTAAGTTAATTTAAAAAGCGAGCCTAAGCTCGCTTTTTAAATATAAAATCGATTAACAGATTACTTCAGATATAATCCGGCTCCAACAAGCATATTTTGCCCAGGTATTTTTTTAGCAAGACTAGCTTTTGGGGTAACCTTTCCAGATTGTGGATGAGTCCATTTATAATCAACCCATCCTTCCCCTTTTTCTTTACTTACTTTAATCATATCTTGAATAAAATATGTGCCCTCAGGTGTTCTTAGCTTCATGAGGTTTTTTCCATCAAGTGAGTCTTTTACACCATGTGAGACCATCACTCCATCAAAGTCTATGATAAAAACATATAGCTCACCATTAATAAAACCACCATCTGTTTTCTTAATCTCTGCTTTTGCTTTATCCAATCCATTTGCTTCTATATAAGTAATGGCTTTGTTGACAAGTATTTGTACATCATCACGTGTAACTTCAGCCATAACAATAGATGGTAGTGCAATTAATACTATTAAAAAAAGTTTTAGATGTCTCATTTAACGCTCCTGAATTTTACGCCATAAATGGCCCATATGTTTGTTAACTATAGTATAACTATCTAAAAAAAAATTGGGTTATCAATTAAAAATAAAAATCTTGAAGTTAACTCTACAAAAAACATCATTTAGTTTGTAAACTTGTGCATAAATCACACAATCAAG
This sequence comes from Gammaproteobacteria bacterium, assembly GCA_033852155.1. Classification (GTDB taxonomy): domain Bacteria; phylum Pseudomonadota; class Gammaproteobacteria; order QZLD01; family QZLD01; genus QZLE01. The sequence goes on from JAWSVA010000002.1 coordinate 45,334, forward strand.
GTATTAAAATGATAGAGCAATACAAAATTCATTTAGAAGAGAGGCGTAAATTAAATATTCCACCAGAGGCATTAAATACAGCCCAGGTAGAAGAGCTAATAAAGATACTTTGTTCGCCTTGTAGTGATTTATATCAATATTCTAAAGAGTTACTTATTCACCGTGTGCCACCGGGTGTTGATGCTGCGACGCAAGTTAAAGCAGAATTCCTGAATGATATTGCATTAGGGAATAAAAACTGCCCAGTTATATCTAAACAAGAAGCAGTTGAGTTTTTAGGCACAATGCTCGGTGGTTATAATGTCAGCTACTTAGTTGATCTTTTAGATGACAAAAACCTCGCTTCCTTGGCTGCTGAATCACTTAAAAAGACCCTGTTAATTTTTGAATCTTTTGAAAAAGTTTCATCTAAAGCTGCAAATAATTCTTTTGCAAAAGATGTTATTGAATCTTGGTCTGAGGCTGAGTGGTTTAATAATATGACGCAACTAGAGGAAAAAATCACTCTCTGTGTGTTCAAAGTTGATGGAGAGACAAATACAGATGATCTGTCTCCAGCAGGTGACGCATGGAGTAGGCCAGATATTCCTTTGCACGCAAATGCAATGCTTAAAAGTAGTATGGATAATCCTCTTGAGAAAATATCTGAGCTTAAAAAGAGTGGTTATCCGCTGGTATATGTTGGTGACGTTGTTGGAACTGGGTCTTCAAGAAAATCGGCTACAAACTCTGTTCTTTGGCATATTGGAGAAGAAATTCCTTATGTGCCGAATAAAAAGGCTGGTGGGTTTTGTATTGGTGGAAAGATAGCTCCAATATTTTTTAATACCCTGGAAGATGCAGGGGCACTTCCAATAGAGTGCGATGTAACCAAGCTTAATGCTGGCGATATAATAAGTATCTATCCATATAAAGGTAAAATTGTTTGTGAGAAAACAGGAGAAGTTGTCTCCACTTTTAAGCTTAAGACAGATGTGTTGTTAGATGAAGTTCAAGCTGGAGGTCGCATACCTTTAATAATAGGACGTTCTTTAACAAATCAAGCGCGTGAGTTCTTAGGAAAAGATCCTTCGGACTGCTTTAGAGCCGCTCCTGTTGCTAATGATACTGGAAAAGGGTTTACCCTTGCACAAAAAATGGTTGGTAAAGCATGTGGTATTGAGGGAATTAGACCAGGAACATATTGCGAACCTAAAATAACTACTGTTGGATCTCAAGATACAACAGGGCCAATGACAAGAGATGAGCTGAAAGAGTTAGCGTGTCTTTCATTTAACTCTGATTTGGTTATGCAGTCATTTTGTCATACTGCTGCCTACCCAAAATCTATCGATGTGAAAATGCATCAAACAATGCCTGAATTTATACAGTCGCGAGGTGGTGTTGCTTTGCGCCCAGGGGATGGTGTGATTCATTCATGGTTAAATAGAATGGTTCTTCCAGATACTGTTGGTACTGGCGGTGATTCTCATACAAGGTTTCCAATTGGTCTGAGTTTTCCTGCTGGATCAGGCCTTGTTGCATTTGCTGCAGCAATTGGCAAGATGCCACTTGATATGCCCGAAAGTGTATTGGTTAGGTTTAAAGGTGAAATGCAAAAAGGTATTACACTTCGTGATTTAGTTAATGCTATACCATATATTGCAATCCAAAAAGGTCTTTTGACTGTAGAAAAGTCAGGCAAGAAAAATGTCTTTTCTGGGCGTATTCTTGAGATTGAGGGCTTAGGAGATCTTTCTGTTGAACAGGCCTTTGAACTTTCAGACGCTTCAGCTGAAAGGTCAGCTGCTGGTTGTACAATCAAGCTTGATAAAGAGCCAATAATTGAATTTTTACAGTCTAATATTGCCTTATTAAAGTGGATGATTTCTGAAGGTTATCAAGATGCAAATACACTGCAGAATAGAATAGATGCGATGCAAGGCTGGATTGATAACCCTGAGTTATTGGAAGCAGATTCTGATGCAGAGTATGCAGATGTGATAGAGATTGATATTTCACAGATCAAAGAGCCCATTCTTTGTTGTCCTAATGATCCTGACGATGTTAAAACCCTTTCTGATGTAGCTACAACTAAGATTGATGAGGTGTTTATAGGTTCATGTATGACCAATATAGGTCATTACAGGGCAGCGGCTGAAATCTTAACTGGTCATGAAAATATACCGACTAGACTTTGGGTATCTCCTGCAACCAAGATGGATCAGACCAAACTTATAGAGGAAGGTGCGTATAGTACGTTTGGTAAAGCTGGTGCAAGGATGGAGATGCCAGGGTGTTCTTTGTGCATGGGAAATCAGGCCAGAATCGCTCCAGGTGCTACAGCCATATCAACTTCAACTAGAAACTTCCCTAACCGAATTGGTGATGGTGCATATGTATATCTTAGCTCGGCTGAACTTGCTGCAGTTTGTTCTATTCTAGGATATATTCCAGACTTTGAGGAATATGAAAAGCATGTGGAAAAGTTAGAAGGGAAGTCTAAAGATATTTATAGTTACCTTAATTTTAATGAGTTGGAAAATTATAAGGTTTAGTTACATGGCAGTTGGCTATGTTTAACAGGCTTTTAAATATCTGCATAAGATATTTAAAAGCTGTTGAGTGTAGAAAAATGTTGTTTATTCAGCCTTTTATGTGCATCTAGGTTTAGGTAGAATAAATGCTGAACTATATAGGTATAATCAGCGTAATAATTTTTTTGCTGTATCCAGGTATTTTTTCCTACTGAAGGCTATTTTAAGTTTACTTCCACCACATTGGCGCCATAGTACGGCTGAGCGGATTGCAGATAGCAGTAATGTTCGGATAATATCAACATTTCTTTGATTTTTTAAAGTTTGCTCATCACCCTCTATTAATATTCTTGGGGTAAGCTTACTGACAGTATTAAGGTAAAGGCCTGCAAGATTGGCGATAACATTTTCATGTGTATTATCAAAGTATTCTGCTTGGCTCTTAGCTTTATCAATGCCAGAGGATAAGGTGTTTAGTAGGTCCTTGTTTTTAGTGACTTTGCTCTCAAGCTGAAGTACTGTAAGAAAATGGCGAATGAAAACAGGGTCAGATTTTTTAAGCCCATCTTCTGCCAATAATTTTAATCCTTCATATAAATTATCTACAGAACCATATACATCGATAGTGTTTTCTGGCTCAGTTGTAAAAATAGATCTGATACATGGCTCAATCTCCATGATGTCAACTGAACCATTATTAGCAAGTTTCGAAATAAGCAGTAATGGCTTAATTACCCCTGCAAGAGCTAATGTTTGATCTTCGATACTATTTGCCATTAATTCACCAATTAAAAATCCGTTTTAAAATATACTATTCATTTAAATATCAGTAAGTGGGCAGTCAATTACACCACCACCAAGGCATTCATCATCAATATAAAATACTACTGACTGACCAGGGGTAACTGCGCGTTGTTTTTTTTCAAACTTAACCCGACAAGTTCCATTATCCATTATAACGACATTACATCTTTGATCAGGTTGGCGATATCTAGTTTTAGCATAGCACTCAAACTCTTTTCCTGGTTCATGTCCTGATATCCAATGCAGGCTATCCGCTTCTAATCCAGGTGATAAAAGAAGAGGGTGGTCATGCCCTTGCCCTACAATTAAAGTATTTGTCTTGAGGTCTTTTGCTACAACATACCATGGTTCTTCAAGTGTATTGCTTTGGCCACCTATTTTTAGCCCTTTTCTTTGTCCAAGAGTGTAGAAGCTAAGACCATCATGCACACCAATTACTTTACCTTCAGGTGTTTTCATCTCACCTTTTTTTGTAGGTAAGTATTTATTTAAGAAATCTTTGAAGTCTCGCTCACCTATAAAACAAATACCCGTACTATCTTTCTTATCAAAATTATCAAAGCCATTATCTTCAGCGATTTGTCTTACTTCAGGTTTGTCTAACTCTCCAACTGGAAATAATGACTTAGAAAGCTGGTATTGATTTATGGCATGCAAAAAATAGCTTTGGTCTTTATTATCATCAAGTCCTTTAAGTAAGGAGAAACTGCCATCTTGATTATCGCGTCTTCTGACATAGTGTCCTGTGGCAATGTATTTGGCGCCAAGTCGTTCTGCATAGTTTAAAAAACTTTTAAACTTAATCTCTCTATTGCATAAAATATCAGGGTTTGGGGTTCGACCAGCTTCATATTCGCGTAAAAAATACTTAAAAACATTTTCTTTATATTCTTTGGCAAAATTTGCATTATGAAGTGGAATTTCAAGCTCTTCACATACAAGTTTTGCATCATGTCTATCATCAGATGCTGAACAGTATGAGTCCGTATCATCATCTTCCCAATTTTTCATGAATAGGCCATGAATTTCATAACCTTGTTCTTTTAATAAAAGAGCAGCTACGGAAGAATCAACTCCTCCAGACATACCTACCATTATTCGTGTGTTGCCATTGTTCATGTAAATTGGGTACTCATTTTAAAAAATTACATACTTAAATTAGATCTTGTACTAAGTCTAAAGGGTATCTTTTACCATCTCTATAATCACAAATTGCTTGAAGTACCATTGGACTACGTAACGGTATATCACTATTTTTTAGTTCTTCTTCTGTAGGCCATACAGCTTCAATTATGCCGTCATCTAATTCTTGGCACGGGTCATGATCAACTACAGTTGCAGAAAATACAAACCTAATAAAGGTTTTATCTTTTGTCGGATGCTTCCATTTATATACGCCTATTAAAGATTCTGGAACTATGGTGTAACCAGTTTCTTCTTGAGTTTCGCGTATAACGGCATCAATTAATGTTTCATTCGGATCTAGATGTCCCGCAGGCTGGTTAATAACAGCCTTGCCATCGATCAATTCTTTTATGCATAAAAATTGATTATTTTTTTCGACAATAGATGCCACTGTTACGTGAGGCTTCCATGTTTCACTTTTCATATTCTTGCCTACTAAAATTAAGCCGTAAAAAAGGGAATATAATATCTCTTATTCAATCTATACAAAACGTTTTATTTTTAAAATCACCTGAATTATATCGTTTATGATATTAAAACGTTTATTTTCTCTGTTATAGTGAATTTTGCATACAAAATGGAAGTATAAAAGGGGTATGAAATGAATTGTCATGAAGTAGATTATGAAATTATTGGTAATGACATGCAACTGGTTGAAGTTGAGCCTGATCGGCATGAAACTGTGATTGCTGAGGCTGTAGCAATGAACTACCTTGAAGTTGGAATTATCTTTGAGGCAAAAATGGGTTATGGTTCAGAAGCAGGTGAAGGGTTAATGGGAAAATTTTTTAATGCCGGCAAACGTGCCATGACTCATATTTATAAAGCTATTTTTATTTTAGTATTTGTATTAACCAGCAATTTTGCTACAGCTAAAAGCTTTTTGTGGGAGATAAAAGATAACAATAACTCGGTTTTTTTATTAGGGTCCATACACTTACTGAAAGAAAGTGATTATCCACTTGATAAAGCAATTATAAAAGCCTTTGATAAGTCTGAGACTGTTGTTTTTGAAGCTGATTTAAATAGTTTAAAGACAATGGAATTTCAGCAGTATGTATTAGCTAAATCTTTCTTTACTGACGGTAAAAGTTTGAAAACTTCATTATCACCTCCTGCGTATAAGAAAGTTGCTGACAAGCTGAAGCAAAGTGGCATGACGGTAGATATGTTTAATATGTTCAAACCATGGTCACTAGCCATGACCCTTCCTGTTCTTGAGATGAAAAAAATTGGCTATAGTGAAGAGCATGGTCTGGATAACTTCTTGTTCAGAAGGGCCTCAATGAAGAATAAACAAACTCAGGCTTTAGAAACAGGCGAATTTCAAATATCTCTTTTTGACGATCTTACTAAGCAGCAACAGCAAAATTTATTACTGCATACAATTGAGGAACTAGATTCGATGCAGCAGCTTATGGGGCAGATGAAAAGCGCCTGGAAGAATGGTGAAGCTAAAAAACTAGGTGACCTGAATAAAAGTAGCTATAAGCAATTCCCAGTCATAATGGATAAGCTTTTAAATTCAAGAAATAAGAACTGGATTCCCCATATTGTTAAACTGATAAATGGCAATAAAGATGCAATAGTTGTTGTTGGTGCAGCCCATCTCCCAGGAAATCAAGGCGTACTCAAGCTACTTGAGAAGAAGGGGTATAAGGCGCTGCAGTTATAGAGCGCATGAACTTCAGAGTATAATTAAGTCTTGTAAGGTATTTGTTTTTCGAAGTGTTAGTTTTTTCTGTTGCTTATTTTTACTATAGCCCAAATGTTCAATATAAAGCTCCATCCTTTTTGATTGGGGCTTTTATTTTTTTAGATGTTTTTTACAAACATTGTCCCCGCGCGGGGACAATTCGTCGATTGCCTTAAGCTATTGATAAATATATTAACTGTATTTTTTAAAAATCGCTAAAAGTGATAGAAGTTTCCCAGATAAAGATTGTCCATTCGCGAATGGACAATCTTTGGATTAATGTAGTTTTGTATCAATCTCATCGTCACTGAGTTGTTGCCGTTTATAAACTATTCTCAGTACATACGCTGTTGGTTTTTCTCTTCAAAATAAGTCATTTTTTCTCTAAGCTCTTTATGCTTTCTATCAAGAGTTCTTATCTCTTCACGAATCTTTATTCGGCTATCTTTTTTAGTTTCTTTTTTATCGAGCTCATTTTCTAGTTTTACTATCTTAGATTCAATTGTTGCTATGTCACGGTTGATGTTATAAATCTCTTTGCCAAGATTATAGCTATTTAAAAAATCTTGCTCGGAGTGGATTGGGCAAACTTGCTTATAATATCCACCTTGCTTTCCAATTAGAAACCCATTGTCAGGAGTACAGTAGGTATTGATACCTTTTGTACGGCCAGCGTAATAATGCTCCCTATTAGGTGCTACACCATGTTTTTTACAGGCTTCTCTGTGGCTATCTAATACAGACCTAGGTTTCCCACTGCTTCCATCTCTGATCCCAATTTCATACCAATCTGCCTCAATGCATTCACCTTTTGAGAGAGTCGCACAGCCTGAAGTGAAAGCTACTATGACAATAATGGCTGGTAGCAATGCAATTTTAAGTATTTTTAAAGAATAAATAGTTTTCACTGTAAGTCCTGTATTCAAGTTAGATAATATTTAAAGTATATGATACCAGCATAAATTCGCCAGCTATTACAGGTTGGCTTATATTTATGACGAAGTTAGACTTAAATAGGAATTATTTAAATCTATATTTTTATAGGGTTTTACCCTAGAAAATCATATTTGATGGCAGAAATACACACCAATTAACATTTTATAAATTGCTTTTAAAATATTTCATGCATTGCTTTTATATGACATTTATAGCTTTGTTTTAGTGTTAGATAAAAAAAGATATTGAATATTTCTTGACTAGTTGTTAACAGCCACAGTGCTTTTATTGCCGGAATACATATAAAAGTGAATTTAGAGGATTTTGTTACTTTGATTTGTGACAAGTATTACGTAACCTATTGAAATTAAAGGGCAATAGGTGGTTGTATAAAATTTAACCAATTTGTCATAAAACTATAGTAGCACTAGAGTTAGGGTACATATTCTTTTTTTGTCCACAAAGTTATCCACAGATTTTGTGGATAAATATTTCACAAATTTAGTGATTATATTAATAATTAGAAGTTGCTTAAATTCAAATGAAGATGGTCGAAAATGGTGCTGGATTTTCCTTATAAAGCACTGTGACTATTTAAAAGCATGAAAATGTGACTATTTTCACAAAAAGCTAGTTTTTCATTAGCTCAACTCAGGCGGTCATTGAAGAGATTCTAGTCTATAAATCTCTTCAATATTTCGTGATAAGAATCAATTCTGCGATCACGAAAAAAAGGCCATATTCGTCTCACATTCTCTGATTTCTGCAAATTAATATCAGCCTGTAAGACCACTTCAGTATTTTCATCTGTTTGATTTAGATATTCCCCTTGTGGTCCGCAGATAAAACTATTCCCCCAAAAATCTATTCCGCTAGTGTGTTCAGATGGGTCAACTTCGTGCCCAACTCTGTTCGCTACAATAATAGGGATGCCATTTGCAATAGCATGGGCTCTCTGCACGGTTTTCCATGCATCAAGCTGTCTTTGCTGTTCCTCTTTTGTGTCCTCTCTATCCCAGCCAATGGCAGTGGGGTATATGAGTATTTCTGCTCCAGAAAGAGCCATAAGGCGAGCTGCCTCTGGATACCATTGGTCCCAGCAAATTAAGACGCCAAGTTTGCCAATGCTTGTTTCAATTGGGGTAAACCCAAGATCTCCAGGTGTAAAGTAGAATTTTTCATAAAACCCAGGGTCGTCGGGTATGTGCATTTTCCGGTATTTGCCGGCGATAGATCCGTCTGTATCAAAAACCACAGCTGTATTGTGATAAATACCTGCAGCTCGTTTCTCAAATAGTGAGGCAACTATCACTACATTGAGTTCTTTAGCCAGATCTGAAAAGTGGGCTGTACTAGGCCCAGGTATAGTTTCTGCGAGATCAAAATTATTCACATCTTCGGTTTGGCAAAAATAATTGGAGCAATGCAGTTCTTGAAGAACCATTAAATTACTACCGCTATTTGCAGCTTCTCTAATCATGTTCGACGAGTTTTCTATGTTTTTATTTCTATCAACTGAGCATGACTGCTGAATTACTGCTGCATTAAGTTTGCTCATTAGATTTCGCTCCTTCAATAAATTGTACGTTTTCTGGGAATTGCATCGTTATGCAGTGTAGGCTTCCAAACTGTTCTATCAGAGAACAACATTTTATCGCAACTATCTCATGTTTAGGAAAGGCTGTTTGTAATTGCTGGATGGCAAATGCATCAGCTTGTGAATCACCATAGATTGGAGCAAGAATTGCTGTATTTATTATTAGAAAGTTCGCATAAGTAGCTGGTAGCCTTGTTTTATTCGGCCTTTTTGTATTTGAGAACTGGGCTTTGGGTATTGGTAAAGAGATAAGTTTATATGGGGTGCCATTCTTGGTCTTTAGCTGCTTCAGCTCAGATTCCATCTTTGTTAACTCGGTATAATGCGGGTCATTTTCATCATTGCATGTACAGTAAGCAATGGTATCTACAGAACAGAATCGTGCAAGAGTATCAATGTGTGAGTCGGTGTCATCGCCAATGATAAAACCGTGGTTTAGCCATAAAATATGGTCGACATTGAGTTCTTCTGTAAGCCTTTGCTCTACTTGATCTTTAGTCATATCGTTATTGCGAGTATTTGTGAGTAGGCATTTGCTGGTAGTTAAAAGTGTTCCTTGGCCATCTGATTCGATGCTCCCACCCTCTAGGATTATATCTACGCTTTTATAACCATGGGGGTTTATATTTATTGAACGTAGCATTTTTGCAGTTATTTGGTTATCAAGATACGAATTATACTTATCCCCCCAACCATTGAAGGTGAAATCAAGAAGAGTAGGGGTGCTGTTATCTAGTATAGTTATTGGGCCGCTATCTCTAGCCCATGTGTCGTTATTTTCAGCTATAAAGCTAATTATGTTGTATATGTTTGCTTTATTAGCTGCGAGAGCAGTTAAAGCGAGTTCTTTAATATTTTTATTATGAAAACAGATTATGAGTTTTTGTCGTTTTAGGATCTCTATTGAGATTTCGATATAAGTTTTTTCAACTTCAGAAAGAATTGGGTGCCAATCGGTTTCAGCGTGTGGCCAGATAATTAGTATTGCGCTCTGTTTTTCCCATTCTGCAGGTAATCTTTTTGTCATAACTAGTGGGTTTCTTTAAATATAAATTTTTACTTAAGGATTGATATGGCTAGTTTTTTAGCCGCTTTTGCGGTGCTTTTAGTGAATAATACACCAAAAAAAACAGCGAAGAAGAACTTCATCGCTGTTTTAGAATTGCTTTTTTACTAAAGAGTTGTTTAGTATTTAGCTATTCTTCGTTTTCTTCTTCAGCTTTATAACGCTGCATAACAGAGTGGAGAACTTTATCGTACTCAAAATAAACAGAGAATTCTTCGTAATCCCATGTTGTTATTGGTGGATCACCAACCGGGCCTGTGATTGCAAGAGGTTCACCAAATACAGACGAAACTTTGTCCATTGATTGGCCGCGTGTTGGTCGGTTTTCTTCAGGCTTTTCAAAAGCCGAATTAATAAGTAGAGTATCAGCCTGTGCCACTGTTATCCCTGTTATCATGAAAACGGCTGTTAAAGCGACTAAAAACTTTTTCATAATTGAGCTCCTAAAAATGTTGGACATCCTTTTTATTAAATATAGCATTTGTGGCATGATGTACAAATCTGGTGCCCATTGCTGCTATAAGAATGTGACATTTTTCTCGATTCTACAAGTAAATTTAGGAAATTTTCTTTAATGGATTTAAAAATATAATGTTTAGACCTTTAGAACTGTTCATTGGACTGCGATATACACGTGCAAAAAGGCGCAGTCAGATAGTATCTTTTATATCACTAGTATCAACCGTAGGTATAGCTCTAGGCGTCATTACTCTTATAACTGTTCTTTCTGTAATGAATGGGTTTGAACAGGAGCTTCGTGATCGCATCCTTGGGGTAGTTTCTCATATAACAATTGAAAGCCTAAACGATAGAATAGATGGCTGGGAAGATATTGATCGTAAGATAGGATCCGATGCTAACGTTATGGCTACATCGCCTTATGTCAGTGGTGAGATTATGGTTGCTTATAAGAACTTTTCATCTGGCGCCGGTATAAGAGGGATAATTCCAGAAAAAGAAGGCAGGGTTTCTGATGTTCTAGATAGAATTGTTGCAGGATCTGCAGATTCAATAACACCAAAATCATACAACGTATTAATTGGAACTGCATTGGCAGAAAAGTTAGGCGTTGGTGTTGGGGATAAAATCACCCTTGTTGTACCGCAAATGCAGCTGTCAGCAGTTGGTCTTTTGCCTAGGATGAAGCGCTTTACCATCTCGGGCATTTTTAATGCGGGGATGTATACCTTTGATCTACGAATGATAATTATGCATCTAGAAGATGCAGCGAAACTTACGCGAAAAGGTAAGTCTATCAGTGGGATACGTATTAAAGCTAAAGATATGCATCAATCGGCGGCTTTGGCTGTAAACTTGCGTCGCAGCATAGGTAGTAATTATTGGGCCTTAGATTGGTCAAAGCGTAACCGAAATTTATTTAGCGCCATAAAGTTACAAAAGAAGGTTATGTTTATAATCCTTGCCTTGGTTGTTGGCGTTGCAGCGTTTAATTTGATCTCTACTCTCATAATGACTGTTAACGATAAGAAAGGAGATATCGCTATCTTGCGTACTCTTGGTTTTCCGCAAAATGGTATTTTGAAGATCTTTATTATTCAAGGGGCATTAATTGGTGTAGTCGGCATTGTGGTTGGGACTATTCTGGGAATAGTTTTGAGCCTAAATATTAGCTCTATAGCTTCTATGATCGAGCAATATTTTGGAGTTGAGCTAATGGTTAAGGATATCTATATGATAACGAAGACATTGCCAGCATCTGTTGCGGTTAGTGATGTTGTATTAGTTGCTGCTGTTTCATTTGTTCTCACGCTTCTTGCAACGATTTACCCCTCTATAAGAGCCATGTCTGCTCCACCTGCGGAGGCTCTTAGATATGAATAAGCATGTGATGAATAAGGTGAGGTATTCAGATGTATAGACCGATGGAACTATTTATTGGGCTACGTTACTTGCGTGCGCGCAGAAGAAACCGCTTTTTGTCATTTATCTCTGGAATATCAATTGTTGGAATAGCTCTTGGGGTTTTGAGTCTTATTACCGTTATATCAATAATGAATGGATTTCAGGCTGAATTAAGAGATCGCCTAGTAGGTATGGCGTCACACGTGATTATTTCTACTAATAATGCTGACTTTGATCATCAGACTGTACGTTCAAGTGCAGCAAAACTTTCTCAAGTAAAGGGTATAGCGCCTTATATTGAAGGGGATGTAATGATTGGTCATGAAAAGAATATCTCCCCAGCTGTTATGCGTGGAATTGATCTTGATAAAGAAGCCCAGGTTTCAAGTTTACTTAAATCTGTAATTCAGGGTGATATCTTTGAACTAGAAAATGGAAAGCAAAGTTTAGCTATTGGTGCAGAGCTAGCAGAGCAGCTAGACCTTTTCGTTGGCGATACAGTATCATTAATTATCCCTTTATCTCGTGAGAACAGTGCTGCTATTGTTCCTCGTATTAAAGCTTATACTGTTGCGGCCATTTTTAGGGCTGATATACACCGTTATGACAGTACATTGATAGTTTCATCTATGAATAACGTAGAAGAGCTATTATCCAACACTGGAGCAGATCGCGGAGAGCGCTTATTACTGCATAATATGGATGATGCATTTGAACTACAAAAACAGTTCATGCAAGAGTTTCCTGATTACAAAGTAAGGGATTGGGCTGATATGCATGCATCATTCTTTGCTGCAATAAAGATCGAGAAGATAGCGATGTTTGCAATATTACTTCTGATTATTACAGTTGCAGCATTTAATATTGTATCCACTATGGCTATGGGCGTGGCAGAAAAGCAAAGCGATATAGCTATACTGAAAACGATAGGAGCCTCATCCAATAGAATATTAAAGATCTTTATATTACAAGGATCAACCATAGGTATCTTGGGAACGGGGATTGGAGCGGTTGCTGGAGTCGTTATAGCAAAGAACATTGCAGGATGGATTGCCATTATAGAAAATTTATTTGGAGTAAAGGCTTTTGACCCTAATGTATTTTATATCAGCGAGATTCCATCGGTAATGTATTGGCAAGATGTATTTTTAGTCACGGCATTTTCTCTTTTGATATCAATTGTAGCAACAATTTATCCTGCTCTTCGAGCATCAAACATTCAGCCTGCAGAGGCTCTTAGATATGAGTAGCCTTTAATGAGTAAAGAAAGTATGAATAATATTGAACCATCAACAATAAATGGAAAAGTAGCTGAAGCCAGTTCAGTGATTCAAGCAAATCCAGTAATTCAGGCCCGCAATATTAATAAAGTATTTGCAGAGGGAGATTTGAAGGTTGATGTATTAAAAAACGTTGATTTCACCGTTGAAAAAGGGGAGCAGGTTGCGATAGTAGGTGCTTCAGGCTCTGGTAAGAGTACTTTGATGCATATTATCGGAGGGTTGGATGAACCAACATCTGGTGATGTATCGATTGATGGCAATAAGCTCTTTAAGATGGCAGATAAGAAACGTGCAGCGCTACGGAATCAATTTCTTGGCTTTGTTTATCAGTTCCATCATTTGCTTCCGGAGTTTTCGGCTTTAGAGAATGTAGCAATGCCACTATTGATCCGTGGAGAGAAGGTTCAAGTAGCTCGTGAAGCTGCTGCTGAGATACTCGCTAGAGTTGGGCTTAAAGATAGAGCAGAGCACAAACCAGCAGAGATGTCCGGTGGAGAGCGGCAGCGTGCTGCGATTGCTAGATCTCTGGTTGCTAATCCAGCATGTGTTTTGGCTGATGAGCCAACTGGAAACCTGGATAGTAAGACTGCCGATATGGTTTATAGCATTATGCTTGATCTTAATCGTGAATTTCAGACCAGTTTTGTAGTTGTTACGCATGATTATCATTTGGCACAAAAGATGGATCGCGTATTAACCATAAAAGATGGTGTTTTACAGCAGTTGTAGAGGATTATAAAATCGGTGGCTGTTTTTAAGATTTTAAAATAGATGGATATAATAGGCCCTAAAATCTATGGATTTAGGGGGTATAAACAATTATCATATAGCCTGAATTTATTATTGATTAACGACTCAACTCAGTTTGAGTTAAACACAAAAAATATTGTTAACTAATTTTGGAGATTAACCTTGGAAGCAGTGAAAGTAGGTTTGCTTGGATTGGGTACGGTTGGTGGCGGAACAGCAACAGTTCTTGCCAGAAACGCAGAAGATATCACAAGACGAACCGGTAAAACGATCCAGGTAACACTGGCTGCTGATAAAGATGTTTCTAAAGTAAAAGAGTACGCTGCTCTTGGAATCAAGGTTATCGATGATGCCTTTGCTGTTGTAAATGACCCTGATATAGATATTGTTGTTGAGTTAATAGGTGGTTACACCATAGCAAAAGACCTAGTGCTTGCAGCTATTAATAATGGCAAGCATGTTGTTACTGCTAATAAGGCGCTAATTGCTCTGCATGGCAATGAGATTTTTGCAGCAGCGAGCAAAAACAACGTAACAGTAGCTTATGAAGCTTCAGTAGCAGGTGGTATACCAGTAATTAAGGCTATACGTGAAGGTTTGGCTGCAAATAAAATTGAGAAGATTACAGGTATAATTAACGGTACAGGTAATTTCATTCTTACCGAGATGCGTGATAAAGGCAGTGCCTTTGCAGACGTACTTAAAGAAGCACAAGAACTTGGCTATGCCGAAGCAGATCCAACATTTGATGTTGAAGGCATTGATGCAGCGCATAAACTTACAATTCTTGCATCCATCTCATTTGGAATTCCACTTCAATTCGAAAAGGTTTATACCCAAGGCATAAGTGCAGTTCAGATTGAAGATGTTAATTATGCTGAAGAACTTGGCTATTCAATCAAACATTTGGGAATTGCTAAAAAGACAGATTCTGGCATTGAGCTGCGTGTACACCCGACACTTCTATCTAAAAAAGAACTACTTGCAAACGTAAATGGCGTTATGAATGCTGTTATGGTTGAAGGTGATGCTGTTGGACCAACAATGTATTATGGAGCCGGTGCTGGTAGTGAGCCAACTGCTTCAGCTGTTGTTGCAGATGTTGTTGATATTGCCAGAACAATTACTATTGAAGATGCAAACACAAAGGTTCCTGCTCTCGCATTTGATATCAACAGTCTTAAATCAACAGTTATTAAAACTATTGATGAAGTTGAAACCGCATATTATTTAAGAATACAGGCTGATGACAAGCCTGGAGTAATGGCCAACGTAACTAAAATATTAGGTGAACACGGAATCAGTATTGAAGCGATGATTCAAAAAGAACCTGCTGCAGGTGAGAAAAACGCATCTATTATCATGCTAACTACGAATACTGTAGAGGAAAATATGTTAGATGCTATAGCAGCTATTGAGGATATTGATACAATATCTGGAAAGATTGTGATGTTAAGGGTTGAATCTTCGGATCGCTAATTAATTACCAATGGTAGTTAATATAACTGCCATTTGTTGAAACTTTTTTTGAAACCACTTTTTGTAAAAAATGTTAATTGAGGAAAAACAATGCCACTTCGCCCACGTTACACAGGTTTGATTGAAAAATATAAACAGAGAATGCCAATCTCTACTGATACACCAATCAGCCTTGGAGAAGGTAATACTCCGTTAATCAAATTGCGTAATATTCCGCAAGAGACCGGTAAAGATGTTGAGATTTACGTAAAGTACGAAGGGATGAATCCAACTGGATCTTTTAAAGATCGTGGTATGACAGTAGCGGTAACCCGTGCATACGAGGAAGGTAGCGGTGCGATAATTTGTGCTTCTACTGGTAATACCTCAGCTGCAGCAGCTGCATATGCTGCTAGCGCTGGTATGAAGGCATTCGTACTTATTCCAGAAGGTAAGATTGCTCTTGGTAAATTAGCTCAGGCAATTATGTATGGAGCTGAAATTCTGCAAATCAAAGGTAACTTTGATGATGGCATGAGACTTGTGAAAGAGATAGGTGCTGATGCCCCAATCTCAATTGTAAACTCAATTAATCCGTTCAGATTGCAAGGTCAAAAAACAGCGGCTTTCGAAATAATTGAAGAGCTTGGAAAAGCACCGGATTATCACTGTTTGCCTGTTGGTAATGCAGGAAACATTACCGCTTATTGGCTAGGATACAGTGAATATGCAGGTAAAATCGGCGAAATGGCAGAAAAAGCAGCTAAACCATGTCAGCTTATTAAGCCTTATTCAACAGAAAAAATTATTGAAAATACACCAGTCATGGTTGGTTATCAGGCTAATGGAGCTGCTCCATTTCTTCGCGGCCATCCAGTAGAACACCCAGAGACAGTTGCAACAGCAATCAGAATTGGCAATCCTCAATCATGGGATTTTGCCTGGATGGCTAGTAAAGAGTCAGGTGGCTGGTTTGATGAGTTCTCTGATGAAGAGATACTAGAGACACAAAAACTATTGGCGCAAAGAGAGGGTATTTTCTGCGAACCTGCTTCTGCTACATCAGTTGCTGGTGCATTACGAGATATCAAAAGCGGAAAGATACCAGAAGGCAGCACTATCGTTTGTACACTGACAGGTCATGGACTTAAAGATCCAGATATTGCGATCAAGCAGTGTGATTCAAATATCGTTACAGTTGAAGCTACATATGATTGTGTAAGCAAGGCTATACTTAAGAACCTGTAAGATGATTAATATGTTCATGGTATAAAGCGCCCTTCGGCTACGCTCAGGGTGCTTTATAATATGCATTCTCTTAGCTCTCGTTCCCACGCTCTGCGTGGTAACGCATACAGAATAAAAATACCGGAAGAAAATTTTCATCTTAGTGGGAACGAGAGGAATGAAATCCAAAATTAAAATAGCCTTCAGAGAACAAAAAGAATCATTTCAACTTGATGGCTTCAACTCCGTTATCTCACAGATCTTAGCGTCACGCGGAGTTAAATCTGCAGATGATATCAACTACAAATTAAATACACTTCTTCCATATAACTCTATAAACGATGTTCAAAAAGCGGCAAAGATAGTTGCTGAAGCAATTATGCAGCGCAAGAGCATATTTATTGTTGCGGATTATGATGCTGATGGCGCTACAAGCTGTGCTCTTTGCATCAAGGCAATTAAGGCTTTCGGCAATAATAATGTGCATTACATTGTTCCTAGCCGATTTTCTGATGGATATGGACTTTCTGCAGAGTTGGTAAAAAATTGTGCTGATTCTGGTGCAGAGCTGATTGTCACAGTTGATAACGGTATTACATCAATAGCAGGTGTTGATTATGCTAATCAGATTGGATTACCTGTAATTGTTACTGACCACCATTTGCCCGGGAATGAATTGCCTCAAGCAGCTGCCTTAGTTAATCCTCGCCTAGGTTGTGACGATGGTTTGTTGAATCTAGCAGGGGTGGGCGTTGCATTCTATTTGATCATAGCAATCAGGTCTGAGTTAAGAGAACTGGGTTGGTTTGCTCAGAATGGAATAGAAGAGCTTAACCTTGCAAGTTTATTAGATCTTGTAGCTCTTGGAACTGTCGCCGATATTGCTATTTTAGATAAAAACAACCGGACCCTGGTTTCCCTAGGTCTGGATCGAATCAGGCGTCGTCGCTGTTGTGATGGAATATCTGCGCTGTTAGAGGTGTCATCAAGACAATTTGACTCTGTAGATGCTGGTGATCTCGGATTTGCTCTCGGCCCACGTCTAAATGCGGCGGGAAGGTTGGAGGATATGGCTCTTGGAATAGAGTGTCTTTTGGTTGATGATTATTCAACGGCCATGAAATTAGCAGCGCAATTACATGAATTAAATGATGCAAGAAAGTCTATTGAAGATGATATGAAGCTTGAGGCACTTGCTCTTCTTGATGAACAGCTTGAACAGGATATTTCATCTGAAAATAGGCTCTCTGTCTGTTTATATCGTAAAGAGTGGCATCAAGGAGTGGTTGGAATATTAGCTTCAAGAATCAAAGATAGGACTCATCGTCCAACTGTTATATTTGCTCAAGGTGAAGATGGGGATCTAAAAGGTTCAGCACGATCGATATCAGGCATCCATATACGGGATATTTTTGAGGCTATAGCAGCTAAAAATCCAGATATTATTCTAAAGTATGGTGGGCATGCTATGGCAGCAGGGCTAACCATTCAGCCTTCGAAATTTGAGATGTTTACTGTCGAATTAGAAAACCAAGTTAGCAAGGTGTCCACACCTGATATGTTTGAAAATATGGTTTATGTTGATGGCGAATTATCTGGTCATGATTTAAGAATGGATCTTGCGCAAACTATCAATGGCTTAGGTCCATGGGGACATCATTTCCCTAAGCCTCAGTTTTATGGAAAGTTTAAAGTGGCTGATGCCAAAATCTTGAAAGAGCGTCATTTACGTTTGCGTCTGCAGCTTGATAATCAAAGTTCTGTTAATGCTATTGCCTTTAACTGCATTGATGATGAGTGGCTGGGGTTAGCAGATGAGATTGAGATTGTTTATCGCCTGAGTATAAATCACTTTAGAGGTAATAGCTCTTTACAGTTAATGGTAGAGCATTTGCTTTAGCAAAAAAATAAAGCCCTATCATCTGGGGCTTTACGGTGCAGTGTTAGCTCGTTACTAAAGGTAAATCATCTGCCAGTTACCTTAAAGGCAAACAACCCACCAGTTACCTAAGCTATTAACTTTTTCTAGACCAACAGTTTTTTCACTATTGTTATAGCCTAAATATACGTATGCACCTGTTGAGAAGTACGAGCCGTAGTTATTATAAAAAGCTCTGCCAGCAGCAACATGGTTCGCTATAGAGGTTTTGATGCATTGCCCATCTACAGTAAATTCAAAAGTTTCTGAATAATCTACTTCGCCTAGATCATCTTCTGCCCTCAATCGAAGTTTGTAATTACCAGGAATAGTAAATTCTAGTTCTTGATTATAGATTGATAATGAGGTGGCTGAACCAAAATCAGGTGTTGGTACTTCGGCACCTGCAGGAGCTTGAATAAATTCAAAATTAATGTTTTCTTGGCTTAAATTGCCATCACTATCCATGCTCGCTGCATGAAAAACAATTTTAACACTACCTGTTTCTGTAGTTTCAATTGTAGTGAAATTGTCTCTTATAATGGCTGGTGGGGCATTATCGGCTGGTACGGTGAAAGTATCGGAACATGAGATTACTGTCCCATCTTTAAAAGTTAGTTCAGTCATAATTGTATGCTCAGGACCAATAGAAGCAGGGATAATATCGCTAGTACCAAATATAATATCATCCATTGAAGAGAGATATATTCCAGTATCAACACCATCAACATAGACTGGGGCATGGAAGGCTAAATCATTGCCATTAACATTATATAGTAAGCCAATTGGTTGAACTCCAGGGGCAACGCCTCCAGCATTGTTCTCGGAGAAAAGATACATGTCAGTCATCTCACAAGATGGTTGTGCGGCTGAAGCTGTACCAGAAATGGCGGCAAGTAATAAAATAGTGATTTTTTTCATAGTGTCCTCATACTTAGTAATAATTCTCAATTGAAATAATTGAGATCAAGTTACAATTTCCATTCTGCTGACCATTTCCATTGTTTACGCAAGTTCCATTTGGTTTGTTAGGTCAGTATTGTTGCAGTGCCGCATTCTATGTGGGCTGGGTATAAGAGTCAATTAGAATATATTAAAATTATGCTTGTTTTTTGATTTCCTAGTAGATTTCCTAGGAAATCAAGTGTCTTCTTTTTTTATAGATAATTGTAGAAATTACTACTTAATAGGATAATTAACAGCATAGAATTTATTGCATTAGATTTTTTAATGCCTGTTGCTGTAAAACGCTGATTTAAAACATTTATTTATCTTTGTGCTATATTTAGATGGTTATGTTAAGTGGCGTGCAATAAAAAGGAGGTTTGTATGGATTTTAAAAAACTAACAAAGTTTTTTATGTGGAACACAATTATAAACTGTGTTGTTTTAATTGTCGCGGTTTTGGGGGGTGTTTTATTTATGGATTTTTGTTACGGCGTACATAGTAAATTTTTTGTAATGGAGAGGAGTGTTTTTAACATAGTTATGTATGCATTTCTTGGGGTCTATAAAATTATTTGGCTGGTGTTTAATCTTATTCCCTATATATCTTTGCTAATAATGCAAAGAAAATAGCCATGAAGATTGTATCTATATACGCAAAAAGGCGCCAGAGTTTAAGGCGCCTTTTTTGGTTACATTAGAAGCTGATGTAGTTAAGTGTTACTCAGCAACAAGTCCTGCGCCAAGTTTAATGTCATCTGCTTCTGTTGAAATTTGAGCTTCAGTTTCACCTTCTACATCAAGCTCTTCGTCATCTGTATACGGTACTTTTCTACCTCCAAGTGCCGAGACAACTTTACCAACCACAAGGCCAGAAACAATAGCAACAATCAAAGTGATTACAATCCCTTTGATTTGTGAAGTAGTATCAATTCCATTCACTGTAAATATTGCAACTATACCGCCAAGTAGGCCTGGTAGCCCGTGAAGATGTAATACGCCACATGTATCTATCTTCTTAATTTTAGCTTGTAGTTTGTCTTGAATTATTGCAAAACCAAAAGTTGAAACTACACCGGCAAGTATACCAATGGTAAATGCTGCTCCAGGAGATACCTTGTCACATGTTGAGCCGATTGCAACTCCACCAGCAAGTGCTGCATTAGCAATATCGGCAACTGATACTTTCTTCCTGAAATAAAGTGATGCGAAATAAGTGGCAATTGTTGAACCGCAAAGAGCGAGCATTACATTAACAACGGTAGTTGGTATAGCTGCTGGCTCTACTAGGGCCGCACAAAAGCTTGGCCAGAAGACCCATAACACCATGCTGCCAAGTAAAGAGAATCTGTCGCTGGTGTCATCTGATTCGATCCCAGTTTCATATTCTTTCTTAGTGGTTAAAGAGAAGATTGCACCAATACCGAAAAAAGCACCAAATGCATGTATCAAAATAGAGCCTCCGGTGTCGGTAAAGCTTCCTTGTTTAAGAAGACCAAACCCTTCAGAGACAATAATCCACTCATTAAATGCATAGCAAGGTATGAAGATAAGGCCAAGCACAATGTATTGAATCATGCGTAGACGACCAAGAACAGCGCCCGCACAAATTAATAGGCTTGCTGTTCCAAATTCAGCCAGTATTAGTCTGTCTATTTCAGGTTCAACATGACCTAGAATGCCGTATGAATTTTTTAAGAAATAAAGAGGAATAGCCACACTAACAAGTAGATATGTAGCAGTAACTGCTGACCTGCCGTATTTTTTTACAAAGACCATTAAGAAGCCAAAACCAACAAGTAGCATGGCCATAATGTGTATAGAGCGGAAATATTTTTGAACATTTATAACATCAGCAAGTTCGCTGCCGGAGTTTAATTCTACTCCAAATGAAACTCCTGAAATTGCTAATAAGCTTAGAAATAAAGCTATAAATGATAATTTTTTTGTAATAGATCCCTGCATTATATTCTCCAAAAAACGTATTTTTATGCTTAAAGATGGTGCGTTTATACAAGAATGAAAACTGAAAAGCAATCATAAATATCAATAAGTTGGCTAATATGGTGCGATTAATTCATTGGTTAAAAATACGCACCAAATGGAGTCATTTATTTGGTGCAAAATAGTGCAATTGCACTTGAAGGGTGCGTGGATTGCTTGTGGTTGTTGTGTTGTCGATAGTCGGATATTTCGAATATAACTAAATTGAACTTGGTAATAGTTATGTGAAATTGAATTGAATTAATTGGATGTTATAGCGCGATGAAAACAGTGTTAATGTTACTGTAATTGTATCGTGTGTTTAATGATTATTTCTTTAAAACTATTATATGGATAACAATTATGCCTATTGATAATAATATTGCATCTACCCGTAATAGTTTCTGTGGATTTAACTTTGATAATTCATTTGCACGATTACCCCATCAATTTTATGCGAAAGTCAGCCCTACACCTGTAACTAACCCTACTCTTATAGCTATGAATGAGAAAATGACTAATGAATTTTATCAAACAGCACTTAAAGATATGTTTGGTTCTACTCAGGACTTTGAATTATGGTATATATGTTGGCAAGAAAGGTTGATAGCTGAAGATAGTTCGCTTGCTGAGATCGCGAATAAGATGTTATCAGTAAACCCTCAATATATACCAAGAAACCACAGGATAGAGCAGGTGATAGATGCTGCTGTTGAAAAAAGTGATTTCTCTTTGATGCATGAATTAATTTCTGTATTGAATAACCCGTATTCTGAGCAAGAAGATATGCAGCATTATGCTCACCCCCCTAAAAATAATGAACGTGTGCATCAAACATTTTGTGGTACATGATATTTATAATTTGGCTTTAACTAAAAAACGCCAGTAAAGGCGTTTTTTAGGTTAAGTTAATGATTTTATGTCGTTATTATCTAGGAACTATTGCATAACGTGGGTTATCAGTGAAGTCAGTTGCTCCAACTCTATTAGAGAAGATATCCCACGCTTGTTGTGCATTGGCTACTCCATTATCAACTGTGTATGCTACAGCCCCTTGCAGCCTAGTCATATAGTTTGCTGTAGAACCTTGGTATTTTTCATACAGCATACCGTCAGTGAATGTGTAAGGTGTAGCTTGTGTGAGATAGTCCATCATTGCGGTACTTCCACATTCATAGTCTAAGATCTCAGCACCAACTTCAATGGTCGCAGTAGCATTGTACATATCTTCCCAGTTATAGAATGGGCCATAACGATCATCACCAGCTATGAATTTATATGATGTAGCCATCACTCCGCAGAATTCAGTACCATATAGTCTTCCAACAGGGAATTGACCTTGCCATTGCATCACTGAATCCCAGTTTGTAAAGCCAAGCTCTAAAATGTGACCTATAGATGCTGTGAAAAAGTCATTCATCCAAGGAGACGCCATTCCATATTGAACTTCGTCATATGTCTCATTCCAAGAGTAACCGATCCAGCCGATGTCATTTGCATATGCATATCCTTCAGTATTATCAACGTAATTTGCTTGATACCAGTCGCGGTTGTTATCTAACTTCTGTTTAAAATACCCCTTCATAGCATGGTCATCAGGAATGATGAAAGCAGTTTGCCCCAGCGTACGCAGTGTCCAAGCCTGACCGCGTGTCTGATCCCAACCTACATATCCTTGCTCAAGCCCTCTGTAATACGGGTTAGCTTGGATAAAGTTGTATGATGTCCAGAATAATTGCTCTTCAAGGTGGTAGTAATCACCGGTAATAATATATGGAATGAAGGCGATGGATGGCTGATGCGATAGATCTGCAACACCTGCATCATTTACTGTTTCTCCAGCCCATGCTCTATCTCCATAACAATCAACGCATACTGGAAACTCTTCAGATCTTTCAGCATCTCTATTATATTTATCTCCAGTATTACCGTTAAGTCCTGCGTGTGGGTAATCATCTATCGATAAAGGTAGATCTGTGTTTTTGTCACGATAATGGATCGACCAGGTTCCAGCTTGCTCAGCATTACCAAGCATTACAGTTTTAGCTCTGTCATCTTGTGATATTAAGTAGTCTGCTGTCCAACCAGGAAGAACTCCGTAATCCTCACGTGCACCTGTTCCAGGCATATATGACTTGAGTGTTCCAATCTGCATAAGTCCATCATTTAATTCCCATGTACTTAACATTGAGTCAAGACCGTTATCTGTCATTGTAACGTTTGGATCGTAGTTAGGGACCGCTTTAGTTGCTTTCAGATAGCTGGTTTTATAATTTACAGATATTTTTGGTTCATTTCCCCACCAAAACACTCTTCTATATCTGGCGTGGTGATAATGCTCTAGAGCACTTTGTTGGAGTACAGTTTGTCCA
Source organism: Gammaproteobacteria bacterium (assembly GCA_033852155.1). Lineage (GTDB taxonomy): Bacteria > Pseudomonadota > Gammaproteobacteria > QZLD01 > QZLD01 > QZLE01. Next base: position 68,933 of record JAWSVA010000002.1, read on the forward strand.
GCTACGCTAATTTCTAGATCGTAGAAAATATTGGTTGGGTTTGGTTCATATGACCAGTTATTTTCAACAACTGCTGAGACGCGAACTGATTCAAATCCATTATAAGCGCGGACATTGAAGCGAGCTTGTAGGTGAGGATGTTCAGTACCTTGTGCATCTTTCATTGGTGATGAAACAATCCATTCTGATACGGTCTGTCCACTTAGCCATAATATTTCTGCAGATGAATCTAGAAGTTCAGCCGCTGAAGCTGTGTATATGACACCATTTTCAGTGATTGTTATAACAGTATCGAAACCGCTTTCTAGTAAGGTGAATATATTCAGCGGGGTATCATCTCCAGCTGTTTCAGTAGCATTAAGGTATATTCTTGCCTTTTCATTTAGGTCAAGCTGCGGGATAAAGGTTGAGATCACAGCGTGTTTCAAGGAGCCATCATCGTATGTGGCTTTTGTATCAACCTGAATTGGCAGTGATACATCATTTGCTAGAGTTGCTCTTACACTTTGTCCTGCAGGTATATCACCTTTTGCAAAAATGTGACCAAAGGTTATTGGTGTGTTTACTGATCCAGATGATCTGCCACTCACCTCCTTGATATAAACGGTAGTTATCGCTGGTGTTGTGTCCCCATCGTCAGTACGGCCATCAAAGTTTCCCGATCCATCAACAGGATAGACTGGTTCAGGCTTAGGCTCAGGAGTAGGCTCGGGTTCTGGTTCTGGTTCTGGTGTTGGTTCTGGTTCTGGTTCTGGTGTTGGTTCTGTACCGCCAGTTCCTCCAGTAGTATCAATAACTTCATGATCTGGTTCAGGTACTGGCTCTGGCTCAGGTGTTGGCTCAGGTGTTGGCTCAGGTGTTGGCTCAGGTGTTGGCTCAGGTGTTGGCTCAGGTGTTGGCTCAGGTGTTGGCTCAGGTGTTCCGCCTGTTCCATTATCAATAATTGGATGATTTGGATCTTCAACTACAGGATGATTAGGTTCTTCAATCACATGGTCAACAGGCTCTTCCACGATTGGATGAGTAGGCTCTTCGATCACATGGTCAATTGGCTCTTCCACGATAGGGTGAGTAGGTTCTTCGATCACATGATCAATTGGCTCTTCCACGATAGGGTGAGTAGGATCTTCAATCACATGGTCAATTGGCTCTTCTACGATTGGATGAGTAGGCTCTTCGATCACATGGTCAATTGGCTCTTCCACGATTGGATGAGTTGGCTCTTCAATCACATGGTCAATTGGCTCTTCCACGATTGGATGAGTAGGCTCTTCGATCACATGGTCAATTGGCTCTTCCACGATAGGGTGAGTAGGCTCTTCGATCACATGGTCAATTGGCTCTTCCACGATAGGGTGAGTAGGATCTTCAATCACATGGTCAATTGGCTCTTCCACGATAGGGTGAGTAGGATCTTCAATCACATGATCAATTGGCTCTTCCACGATAGGGTGGATAGGTTCTTCAGTAACTGGTTCAGTTGGTTCTTCAACTACAGGGTGAGTAGGTTCTTCAGCAACTGGATCAGTTGGCTCCTCAACTACTGGATGAGTAGGATCTTCAATTACATGATCAACAGGCTCTTCAACTATCGGATCAGTAGGTTCAGATATTATGGTTTCATCAACTACGTTTTTTTTAGGTTTTTGGTAACCTTTTATTTTAGTCGAATCTGAAGAGTATGATATTAACCCTGAATAATCGGTCAAGTTGTTTCGACTACCTGCAAAGCTCGTCGAGATTGAAAAAGATATTAGAGTGATAAAGCCCATAATTTTGCATAATAATTTCATATTTATTAACCCTTGTTTACACAACACAGTAAATAGACGACTAGTTATGGTTGTCGTTCTTAGGCTCTAAGGTATTAGTTTATTCAGTGTAGAAAGGTTAACTAATTGGCATTTTAAATTTCTATATAACGAACGGTAGTGTATTGATGATAAGTGGGTGCTTATGTGTCTGTAAAGTATTGTCAATTTGGACTTAAACTAACTTATGCCGAGCTTTGTGCTGACAAGTGTAACTACAATATCTACCTGCTGTTTTGATTGAATATTTATAGGTAGTCACATTGTTTTAATGAATGAAACAATTGCATATAAGTAGTTTCTATAAGATAAGTTAGGTTTGGTATCTGAAGTTGACCAGTTTTAAAAAGGCTGTAGCATCTTGGTCAAAACGTGTTTATTAAAAGGATTTTTTGAATGTACTGTCTTCGCTATTTGTTGCTTGCTATATGCTTAATGAGTTCAGTAGTTATTGCTGGGGAACAAAGCAAGCAGGCACTAGAGTCACGTTGGCGCCTCTCTTATGAGTTAATGCCAATTGCAACTGATGAAGATATTGGGCTGCTCGGTATTCATTACGATATTTTCCCATCAAAAAGTTATCCTGCTTGGTATGTTGGTCTTGGTGGATATAGTGGTGCATCAGGTGAAGAGGGTGGTTTTTTTACCGCAGGTTTAACTTCTGGTTGGCTACAAACGCTATCGTCAAGTTGGAAGGCAGATATTGGATTGCATGTAGGTGGAGGAGGTGGTTCTGAAGCTACTTTTCCTGGTGGTGGCCTGATTGTGCGAACACACGCCGGATTACAATACTCCGATAAGTATGGGTTTAATCTGGGAGTTGCAAATATCTCCTTTCCTAATACGACACGCCCTGATGGAAATGATACGCACCTATACTTTGGCTTTACCCTTCCGGATACTATTTGGTCAAATACCGGTGATGCAATTGCAGATACCTTTTCTGGACGCCGTAGTGGTTTCCGCATTTCACCATCATTTTTAATGTATAAACCAAAACAAAAGCCAATTACTAAATCCGGTGGGTATACCGCAGGTAATAGAAACGACAGTATACCTCTTATGGGGATACAGTTAAGTTGGCATAAAGACAGATTGTTTTTTCCGTTTGAGATGTATGGTGCTGCAGGTGGTGGTGTAGATGGATATGCAACTATATTTGGTGGTGTTGGGTATCAGCTATCGGTGATTAATGACTTATTATTTATAGAAGGAAAAGCCCTTATTGGTGTAGGAGGTGATGGGCGGTTGGATACTGGCGGCGGAGCATTGGCGCAACCTATGATAGGTGTTAGAACAAAGCTGACGCAGCATTGGTCTGTAGCAGGATTTCTTGGAAAAACTATAGGTCTTGATGGTCAGTTTGAAACTACTTCAGCGGAAATTTCTATAGCGTGGAGCGCTCAGCAGCCCAAAGGTGTATCAGGCCAAGTTGCAAGTTTTAGTGATACACAATTTTTTACGTCTGAATGGCATGGTTCTCTTGCCAATAAAACTTATTTCCCAGACTCAAGCCTTCGTCAAACTGATGGAGAGCGTTTTGATTCATCGCTACAGCTCTTTGGAGTTGAATTAGAAAAGCCTCTTAATGGTTACTTGTCAGCTATAGGTGACACCTATTGGGCGTATGAAGGCAATATTGGATCATATGCTGAAGGTGCGCTAGGGTTAAAACTTCATACAGTTTTAGGTCCAGTAGTTCCATTTATGCAAACACAGTTAGCTGTTGCTGGTGGTGGAGATGTTGAAGTTGATCGTGGTTTTCTTGCATCTGCAGAGTTTGGTATGGGGTATGAGGTTAGTGAAGGTGTTTTTGTTGATTTAAGCGCAGGGTACACACGATCATCTGATGATGGATTTAGAGCTAAAGTATTCGTCGCAAAACTACGCTGGGCAGCCGACACGATCTCTTATCGTTAATTTAATATATTCAAATCTATCTTAACACCGTCATCCCTGCTTTCGCGCACAACTGTTCAGAATAAATTTTCATAGTTCAGATGTCTCCTGCCGCAATAACAGCTCTTTTTTTATTAAGGTGATAATGAAGCATTAAGCGATAACTCTAAATCCCTTTCATCTGTTCTATGTATATTCATCTGCAGATTCCTTTTTTTAAGTCTTAAATAGGTCAATTCCATTTAAAACTAGGGCTGCAACTTTCTTAACCAATAATGATTTTTTATTCCGGACAGTAGTGCGCGCAAGCGTGGATCTCGGTAAAACACGTTTTAAAATTACTCACTAGAGTTTAATTAGTGCGCAAAAGTCATACGCTGAGCATCAATACCATCAATCAAATTAAATTTAGTCATCATCTCACCAGAGATATCAGATCCATTCTTATTAAAAACCTCTAAAAGAATAACCCCACTGGTAGCGCAAACATTTTCATTGGTATCATGCAGACCAATTCTGGTTTTAATACTGCAGCCATACTCGGTAAAAACTTTTTGCAGCTCTATCGCTTGTTGACCTCTATTGCTTACGTGAACGCCAAGAATTACATGATCATCCATGAGAAATCTCCTTTATGTTAGTTACAGTAACAATTTAGACTTAATATTCTATGATTTCAATCTTCAGTATGAATTAGATTGTTATATTGTATGAGTGAACATTGCAAATACAGTTTATTTAAGGTGCTAGTCATTGATTTATAGACTTATATTGCTGAGTCAAACCAATAGGTAACTATGCTTCAATGGGAAAGAGCGAAAAGTCTTTCGCCAGTATGGAAAGAATATAACCGGCGGGACGCCGGAGCTCCCAGCTTACCCTGTAATTTATTGTCTATTTTACCGAAGGATGCTCTGCACAAGTAGTTGATTGGGTATGGCTAATTCAACTTGGCTCATCCATTCATCCAAGGTACACTCTAATAAGATTTTTTTAGCGATGTCTTAAGGCATCGCTTTATGCGAGATACTATTGGCCGTATCTGCATGCAGTGATTAACTTAACCAGTAACTAAAAGGAACGGTGTTTAAATGAGCGATCTATTTTCACTAAAGGGTAAAAAAGGACTAATCATCGGTATTGCAAACAAGCAAAGTATTGCTCTTGGTTGTGCAAAGCTAATGCGTGAAGCTGGTGCTGATTTGGCAATAACATATCTGGATGAAAGATCCGAGAAATATGTAAGACCATTGGCTGAAGGAGTTGAAGCTTCAATTATAGAGCCTTGCAACGTGCAAACTCCTGGTGAGCTTGAGGCTGTATTTGAAAAGATTGAAAAGGAATGGGGCAGGTTAGACTTTTTAGTTCACTCGATTGCTTTTGCTAGCATGGATGATCTTCACGGCCGCCTAGTTGATTGCTCATTAGAGGGTTTCCAGTTGGCGATGGATATATCATGTCACTCACTTATGAGAATGACAAAGCTTGCCGAACCTCTAATGAAAGATGGTGGTTCAATCATTTCTATGAGCTACCTTGGCTCAGAAAGAGTTGTTGAAAACTATGCTGCTATGGGTCCTGTTAAAGCGGCTCTTGAAAGCTCTACTAGGTACATAGCTCAAGAGCTTTGCGCTAAGGGCATTAGAGTTAACTGTGTATCGCCTGGCCCTATCAAAACACGTGCGGCATCTGGTATTAAAGACTTTTCAGATCTAATGAAGCAGGTTTCAGATAAAATTCCAAGTTATGATGTCACTCCTGAAGATGTGGGTGCAATCTCAACATTCTTGGTTACTGATGCTGCTAAAGCACTTACAGGATACGTTTATTACGTAGATGATGGTTTTAGTACCTTAGCTTAATTTAAGGGCTTTAGCCTCGCTCATGCGGGGCTAAAGATATACGGATATATCAACTAAAAAATTAAGGTGATTTGATGGATTATAGTATCGAGTCAAAGATAGGTAGAACTATCAGTGAGATCAATATTGGTGATACAGCTTCATTTGGTAAAACATTTACCGAAGCTGATGTTTATCAGTTTACTGGCATCATTGGTAACTTCAATCCAACCCATCTAAATAAAGAATTTGCGGCTAAAACTCCTAGTGGAAAACGCACAGTTCCACAGATGCTAGTTGCAGGTTTGGTATCTAAAATTTTAGGAACGGAGTACCCGGGTAATGGTACAGTTCATGTTTCTCAAGAATTGGAATTTCTGAAACCTGTGTTCATGGGAGATACCATCGAAGCTACTGTAGAAGTAACTAAGATTGACGGTAAAACAAATCGAGTTTGGTTTGATTTTAAGTGTGTTAATCGTGATGGTTATTTAGTCCTTACCGGCGAGACAGAAATTATCCCTCCATTTATTTTTTGTGAGGAGAAATCATGAAAGCCAGAATCGGAAAAACAGTAGAAGAGATTAAAGTAGGTGACTGCGCATATTTTGCTAAAACCTTGTCTAATACCGATATGCTTCTATTTGCAGGGGTGACAGGTGATGTAAATCTGCTACCTATTAATGATGAATTTGCAAAACAAACTATTTTTAAGCAACGTGTTGCTCACGGGATGCTGACAGCTAGTTTTATTACCAATATTATTGGAATGAGGCTTCCAGGTTATGGATCAACTGTAAAAAGCCAGAAAGTAAAATTTACTCTACCTGTGTTTATTGCTGACACTATCGAGATTGGTTTAACTATTACAGCTGTTAATGTTGCTGAAAATACGGTTGATTTTTCTGTTGTAGCTACAAAGCAAGATGGCAAAGTTGTAATGACCGGAAGTGGGGTGGCAACTCCGCCTGTGCCGCTTGATGATTCTGATGAAGAGCAGGAGGGGTAATATAATATGGCATTTCAAGAGATATTAGGTAAAAGCATCGATGAGATTGAAGTTGGTGATAAAGCGTATTTTGCTAAAACCATAAGTGAAACCGATGTGTATCAGTTTGCTGCCGTAACAGGTGATTTTAATCCTGCTCATGTGAATGAAGCATATGCTACAGGCACTTTCTTTAAACACCGTATTGCACATGGTCAGCTTACAGTTAGTTTAATCTCAAATATATTGGGTACTCAGTTACCGGGACCTGGAACGATCTTTGTTTCATCTTCTGTAACTTTTATGGCCCCGGTATATATCGAAGATACAATCGAAGCAGTAGTCGAAATTGCAGAATTGAACCGTGAGAAGAATCGTCTGAAATTTAAGGCGTGGTGTGTTAATCAGAAAGGGGTTAAAGTTCTAGAATCTGAAGGTATGGTTATGCCACCAAAGAAGAGATAATGTTTTATTTATTATGATAGAAAAAACGGCTTAGTTTTAAAACTTAAGCCGTTTTTTTAGTTTTTAGGTTCGGCTTGCTCTTTAAGCTTTCTAGATAGTACAGCCAAACTTGAATATAGCTCAGTCTGTTCCAGAATTACTCCGTCAGGAACAAATGGTTTAACCGGTGTAAAATTCCAGATAGCATGGATTCCACTTACAACCATTGTATTAGTAACAGCTTGAGCAGCATCAGCTGCGCAGGTGATAACACCAATTTTTACATCCATTCTCATGGCTAAGTCTGTAAATTTTCGCATGGGAAATACCTCAATCCCATGAATCATCGTTCCAATTTTTTCTGGGTCAGAATCAAATGCAGCTACGATACGGACTCCTGTAATATCAAAACCATTGTAGCCAATGATCGCAGACCCTAGATTTCCTACTCCAACAATAAATGCGTCTAATTTGGTTTTCCAACCTAAAAAGTTTTGGATAGATTCGAGTGCTTCTATGAGGATATGGCCAACTTTTGGTTTGCCGATTAATCCAGTAATAGCCAGGTCTTTACGAACCTGAGTAGGGTGTACGCCAAAATATTTTGAGATCTGGTCAGATGTAACATACTTATCTCCCTGATCGATAAGATCTTGCATGTAATGGTAATACCTCGGCAGGCGCCTAATGGTATTTGTTGGTATAGCTGTTTCGCTCAAAGCAGTTCCTTCAATGCAGAATGATCTTACAAGCAGTGTCCTACAAATATAATTATTCTATTTACGTTATTATTTTATCAATATATGTGTTTTTTTCTACCTTGGCAGTATATATTTTTTTTGGGTTTTTTTCCATATAATATGCATATATTACATAGATATCCGCTTGTGTAGTAAAATTCATAGCATTTATTTTTTCTAAATTTTAATAAGAATGAATTCCGCAATAAATAAATGTTAAAACTTTACTCGTGATAATAATATCGACAAATGAGGCAAAGTTAATTTATAATAATAATGTCTTCAAATTAAATGCTGATTGTATGAGGCTTACAATAAAAATTAGGTGTCTTGTTGGTGCAACATTATGACTGTTTTGTTATTGAAATATACTGATAAAATATAAAAACACCTATGGTTTTATATCCAGTATGATTTTTCTAGCGATGTTGTAATCAACCGATTAAATAATCACAAGCCCTTATCTGTTGTGCAATTTTATATGTGTATCAATGAGTGGATGAATGAGAATTTAGATTTGTTAAGTCGTTAATATTTAGGCGGGCTAGTAAAATGATTTCAGAGCAACTCCCAATCTATACCGAAGTAGCTGAATGCCGTGATTGTTATAAGTGCGTGCGAAATTGTGATGTAAAGGCTATTGAGGTTGATAATCATGAGGCAGTGGTTGTAAATGAGCATTGCATATATTGCGGTAAATGCGTTAACACATGTCCTGTCAGCGCAAAAAAAGTTCGTAATGATATTTTTAATGCAAAACAGCTGTTGCAAGATGATGGGAGAACAATAATTTCATTGGCACCTTCGTGGGTGTCTGAGTTTGCTGGGATTACTTCGGAGCAGATGATTGCTGCTCTAGAGGAACTTGGAGCCTTTGGTGTATCTGAAACTGCGCTTGCAGCGGATTACCTTAATGATTATTTAAATGAAAATCTTGGCGATCAGCTTAAGAGTAGTGGGGGGGTGCAAATTAGTTCTGCATGCCCTGTTGTTGTAAGCCTAGTACAAAAATATTATCCACAGCTTTCATCAAAACTCACTCAGTGTGGGTCACCTATGGTTATTCATGGCAGGTTATTAAAGCAGCTTTATGGTGAAGATACTCGCGTAATTTTTGTTGGGCCGTGTATTGCCAAAAAACATGAAGCAGATCAAAATCATATGGAGATTGATGTTGCTATTGGTTTTGATGGTTTGCGTCGTATGTTTGATGATATGGAGGTTTACCCTTCGAGTTTATCTGTTGTTAATAAATGTTTTATACCGGAGTCATCTGCTAAAGGAGCTTTGTATCCTCTTGATGGTGGAATGTTGTCTGGATTAAGGAATAAAAGTATTAGTTATTTTAATTATTCAGGTATGGAAGAAGTGAAAGGCGCCCTGGATAATGTTAGCAAGCTACCAGCTAGTAGTATGGTTTTTCTTGAGTTATTGTCTTGTGCTGGCGGGTGTATTAATGGACCTCTTCAATCTGAATCTAATAACTGTATAAGTAAGAATTTATCAATTAATAGTTATGAAAAAAATCAGCAGCAGGCTTTGGATTTGAGTGTGCCGTGTGAGCTCGTTTTAGAGTCTGAACCTGTAGTTAAAAAAATATATTCAGAAAATGAGATTGCAAAAGCCTTGCGCTCAATAGGTAAGGGGCGGCGTGAGGATGAGTTAAATTGTGGTGGTTGTGGTTATGATAATTGTCGCGACATGGTGTGTGCAATTATGTCAGGATTTGCCCAGCCGGAAATGTGCGTTTCTTACATGCGTAGGTTGGCGCAAAAAAAGGCTAATGCTTTAATAAAATCAATTCCTTTTAGTGTGGTAATTGTTGATAGTAAACTAAAAATTCTTGAAAGTAATCAGAGCTTTGCAAAACTAATCGGAGATGATTTCGTAACTATTTATGAAAGCCTGGGTAGTCTTGAATCTATATGTATAGACAAAGTAGAGCCGTTTAATAAATTGATCTCAGGCGCTTTGGGTAATGATGAGGAGATTAATAAAGATATTCGTTTTCAAGATATGATTTTATCTGTTTCAATTTTCCCGATTGAGAAAAAACAAATTGCAGGAATGCTTGTTCAAGATATAACTAACCCAGTGGTGCAGCGTGAACAAATTATAAAGAAAGCTCATGATGTACTGGTTAATAATAATACAACAGTGCAGAAAATTGCCTATTTGCTTGGTGAAAATGCAGCGGATTCTGAAATACTTTTAAGCTCCATAATTGACTCATTTGGTGCAAAAGATGCCTAATGGTGAGCAGAGGAGTGTATTTGAGAATCTCCATCTTGATGTTGATCATTACAATATTTGTAAATATAACCAGCATGTAAGTGGTGATAGCTTTATCTCTAGTCGTGTTAAGGGTGAGAATCGTACAGTAACAGTTCTTGCAGACGGCTTGGGGAGTGGTGTTAAGGCCAGTGTTTTATCTACGCTAACTACAACTATGGCCTGCAAGTTCGCATCTAGTGAGATGGATATAACTAAAGCAGCGGAATCGATTTTGCAGACTCTACCTGTATGCAAAGTGCGTAAAATAGCCTACTCAACATTTATCATCATAGATATGCATCAAGATGGTATAACTAATATCATTGAGTATTCAGCGCCTGAGTGCATTATTGTTCGTGCTAATAAAGTGATTAGTTTATCAAAAGAAACTATCAAGATTGAATCTCCGGTAGCTCAAGAGAGTACAATTTTGTATTCCACCTTCATTGCTGAGCCGGGGGATCGCTTGGTGTTTTTTTCTGATGGAGTCGTTCAGGCGGGGATTGGATCAAAGGGTTGTCCTAGGGGGTGGGGAGCGCTTGCTGTTCAGCAGTATCTTACTGCATTAACAAAGAAAAGCTCTAAAATATCTGCTGGTGATATGTCGTCTAGTGTGGTCAAGCAGGCCCATGCTAAAGATGAGTATAAGGCAAAAGATGATATAACTTGTGGTGTTATCTATTATCGCCATCCGCGTAGATTGCTTTTGGTGTCTGGCCCTCCATATGATAAAGAGAGAGATGCATATATAGCTCAGAGGTTGGGGGCTCATGATGGTGAAAGAATCATTTGTGGCGGGACTACTGCTCAAATAGTTGCAAGAGAGCTTGGTTGTGAGGTTGAGCATGGGGTGGGAGGCGAAGGTGGAGGTGGTGTAGATGAGGTTCCTCCGGTCTCAATAATTTCAGGTATAAGTATGGTGACTGAGGGTAATGTTACCCTCAGTAAAATAGCTTCAATTCTGCAAAAAGAAGATATTCATAACCTTAAAAAGCATAGTAGAACGGTTTGTTCGCTATTAGAGCTTTTGCTTAACACGGATCGTATAGAGTTTATAGTAGGCACAAGATTTAATGAGGCTCATCTTGATCCAAAATTCATGCAACCGTTTGATATGCGAAAGAATATTATAAGAGATATCTCTGCTGTTTTGGAAAAAAAGTATTTTAAGAAAGTGCGAATAGAGTACGTATAGCGGTATTTACCGCTTATTCATTGATCTATTTTAGTTATAAAATTAGCAGTTATTTTAAGCCAAATATTTAATGTATTGTTGGCCGTATCGTTATATCTAGCACAAATAATATAATCTCCTCTTCATAAATCATATCTTAGTGCGGTATCAGTTTGCTGTGATTGAAGTTGCATAACTGTCTGAATATAAGTGATTTTTGTGTTTGGAGTTGTTTTGAGCATTAGTGTTTGGTTAATTATAGATGATATGTTTTTTTGTAATTATAGTTATTTGGTTTGTGTGACTCTGTATTCATTTTGAATTCAATCGTGATTAAAATATCGAAAAGGCTTGATAAATAGAAATGGCTGTGTAAAATAGCTTTACGTTGATTATTTGCTTATCAGCGACATATGAGTTTTTGTGTTGATTTTGCTTAGATATTTCATGTCACCAACTTCTCAAATGTAATGATTTATAGCAGTATTCATTATTTTTTAAGGTAGTGAATAACCTGATGGTCTCATGCAGATGAATTCTGCAAGATGGTCTAAAGAATGGCTTAATATTGTAGAAAAGATTTTTTAACTTAAACATAAGGTAAGGTGTCAAAATGAGTGATCTATTTTCGCTAAAAGGGAAAAAAGGGTTAATTATTGGAGTAGCTAACAAGGACAGTATCGCATATGGATGTGCAAAGGTTATGCGTGATGCTGGTGCGGAGCTTGCAATCACCTATCTAAATGAAAAATCAGAAAAATATGTAAGACCTCTGGCTGATGATGTGGATGCTTCAATTTTTATGCCGTGTAATGTACAGCAACCTGGTGAACTTGAGGCTGTATTTGAAAAAATTGAAAAAGAGTGGGGTCAGTTAGACTTTTTAGTTCACTCTATAGCATTTGCTAGTATGGATGACCTTCATGGTCGTTTAGTTGATTGCTCTCTTGAAGGGTTCCAGTTGGCGATGGATGTGTCATGCCACTCATTAATGAGAATGACAAAGTTAGCTGAACCTTTGATGAAAGAGGGCGGTTCAATTCTTTCTATGAGTTATCTTGGTGCTGAAAGAGTTGTTGATAACTATGCTGCTATGGGTCCTGTTAAGGCTGCTCTTGAAAGTTCAACTAGATATCTTGCTAATGAGCTTGTTGGTAAAGGCATCAGAGTTAACTGTGTTTCTCCTGGCCCAATCATGACCCGTGCTGCATCGGGCATTAAAGATTTTGATAAGTTGATGGGCGGTGTTACTGCACGCATACCAAGCTATAACGTTGGTCCTGAGGATATTGGTGCGGTTTCAACTTTCCTTGTTACTGATGCGGCTAAAACATTGACTGGTTACGTGTACTATGTTGATGATGGTTTCAGTACATTAGGTTAATTCTAGATATATGGCTTGGTTAAAGCCGAGCCATATTTAGTGAAAAAATTTAGATATTGAGGTGAATCGATGGATTATAGTATCGAATCAAAGTTAGGTAAAACCATCAGTGAAATCAGAATTGGTGACACTGCATCTTTTGGTAAAACATTTACTGAAGCAGATGTATATCAGTTCACTGGAATTGTTGGTAATTTTAATCCTACACATTTAAATAAAGAGTTTGCGAGTAAAACTCCAAGCGGTAAGCGTACTGTTCCACAAATGTTGGTTGCTGGTCTAGTTTCTAAGATATTAGGAACGCAATACCCTGGTAATGGAACCGTGCATATTGCTCAAGAATTGGATTTTATTGAGCCAGTATTCATGGGCGATACAATTGAAGCTACAGTTGAAGTAACTAAAATTGATGGCAAGAAAAAGCGCGTATGGTTTGATCTGAAATGTGTGAATCAAGAAAGTAAACTGGTTCTTACAGGTGAAAGTGAGATTATCCCTCCATTTATGATAGATGAGGAGAAGGTATGAAAGCTAGAATAGGAAAAACTGTAGATCAGCTTAAAGTTGGTGAAAGTGCATATTTTGCAAAAACATTAGCTGATATTGATATGCTGCAGTTTGCAGGTGTTACAGGTGATGTGAATTTGCTGCCTATTAATGATGAGTTTGCAAAGCACACTATTTTTAAACAGCGAGTAGCGCATGGGATGTTAACTGCTAGCTTTATAACCAATATTATTGGTATGAGATTACCTGGTTATGGTTCTACAGTTAAAAAGCAAAAGGTAAGGTTTACTCTACCTGTATTTATTGGTGATACTATCGAAATTGGTCTGACCATTACTGCGATAAATGTTGCTGATAATACTGCTGATTTTACAGTTCAAGCTAAGAACCAAAAAGCTGAGATTATAATGACTGGTAGTGGAGTTTTAGTTCCACCAACTCCATTTGAAGATGAAGCTGAGGAGCAATGATATGCCATTTCAAGAGATACTAGGTAAAAGCATTGACGAAATCGAAGTTGGTGATAAAGCTTATTTTGCTAAGACGATTAGTGAAACTGACGTTTATCAGTTCGCTGCGGTTACTGGTGATTTCAATCCTGCTCATGTTAATGAGGCCTATTCATCAGGTACTTTCTTTAAACATCGTATCGCGCATGGACAGTTAACTGTCAGTTTGATATCTAATATATTAGGCACACAGCTTCCTGGTCCAGGAACAATTTTTGTATCTTCTTCAGTTAAATTTATGGCACCTGTATATATAGAAGACACTATTGAAGCTGTTGTAGAAATAGCAGAGTTAAATCGAGAAAAGAACCGTCTAAAATTCAAAGCTTGGTGCATCAATCAAAAAGGTGTGAAAGTACTTGAGTCAGAGGGTATGGTTATGCCTCCAAAGAAAAGGTAAGTATTTTATCTATTCTTAATGAAAGCGGCTTCGCCTTTGTGTTAGAGCCGCTTTTTTTATTTGAATTTTGTTTTTTCTGTAGACTTGAAAATTTTAAATTGATTCATCATGCATCTCATGCTTGCGTATATATTTGATATGATGCTATAATTTTACATTATTAGATACCGCAGGGTATGTAAAAGAGCAATATAAATTGTATAGTAGTTATGGAGGTTAAATGTCGGTTCTTAAAGTTAATGGTTTTGATTGCAGGTATGAGTTGTCAGGAAATTTGGAATCAGCTGAAACAGTTGTTTTTATCAACGGCATTGCAAGTCCGTTAGAATCTTGGTTAGCAATTAGTGAACCATTGAAAAATGATTATAGAATTCTCTCTTATGATTTGAGAGGACAGTGGTATTCTGAGGTAACTTCAGACAAAAAATATTCGTTTTTATCCATGGCTGATGATCTAAAAGCTTTAATGGATGCTTTAGGGATTGATAAAGCTCACCTTGTTGGTACCAGCCTCGGTGGAGAAATTGCTTTATGGTTTGCATTAATGTATCCAGCAAAAACCACTTCCATTGCGGCTATAGCTTCAGTGCCTGAAGCAAATGAACTTATGACCAAGCAAGTTACTCGTTGGAAGACAAAAGCCCAAGAGGCTATGGTGGCAATTAACGAGTCAAATAGTGATCCTGCCATAATGAAAAAAGTTGCATACGCGTATTTTCAGACTTTATTACCAGAACTTTATTCTAATACATACTTAGAGAATAACGTCAGTTTGATTGATGAACGCTGTAAAAGCTTTCAAGAAATATGCACTTATGATTTTTATCAGGGGCATGTGTATCTTTGCGACATGTTCTTTAAATTAAAAACCGAAGAAAAGTTGACTGATAGATTGCATGAAATTTCATGCCCGGCTTTAATTGTTGGTGGTGAAGTAGACTTAATAAAACCAGCTGCATTTAGTAAACTTATTGCACAAAAAATGCCGTCATCACATTTATATATATTTAAAGATGTAGGTCACGCAATTTTGCATGAAAGACCTGAAGAAGTAACCTTACTTATTAGTGATCATATTTCTGGTGGGCTTTCTAACAGTTGCTTATATGGCTCTGAAACAGCTATTTTTTCATATAAAAAAACACTAAATTAGTTTTAACTCATTTTTCTTCGAAAAAGCCATTGAGGTTTTTCTATAGATAGATGGTTTTAAGGTGCCATTACTGCTACTGTTGGTAATAATGTTTAAATATAATTAGGAGTAGTAATGAGCCTTAGCAACGAAATAAATGATGAACTGGATATCCTTGAACTTTTTAATTCGGATAGCACAAAAGAGGGGATTAAAGTTCATGCAGCAGCTGAACCAAAAACAATTGCAGCTACAAAACGACTTTATGCTAAAGGTCTTATTTCGCAGGTTGATGGTGGTTATTTAACACCTCTTGGAATTCAAGCTTATGATTTAGCGGTCAAATTAAAATCCATTTTAACTTGATTTGGAAAAGTATTATTTTCTAATATTTTCATGATGAATATCGTCTATATTTTTAGACGAGTTGTCCCTACTTGTATTTATGGTAGATTTAAACTTGAATATATTAAAGGGGGACAAAGCTAATGGGCAACGATGTAATTATAAGAAACGCAACCACTTCTGACATTGACTTTATTATTTGGATTATAGAAACAGCTGGGCGATCAGGAAGATCAGTTGGTTTTACTGATTTGATATTTCCTAAGTCTAAGTCTAAGTCTAAAACGTATGATTTCCTTAGTGATCTAATTTGTTCAGATATTAGATCACTTTTTCATTTTTCAAACTTTAAGATTGCAGAAGTTAATAAACAACCAGTTGCTGGACTAAGTGGTTATTATACCCCTGAAATTAATAGTAAACATTTTAAAGAGTGTTTATTAACTACCCAGCAAAAGTTCAAACTATCTGCAGAAGAAAGTGATGCTATGTTGAACAGAATAGGGGTTTTTGTCGGGTGTTTTCCTGGGCTTTTAGATAGCGCTTGGGTTGTTGAGTGGGTGGCAACGAAACCAGAATTCAGGCAGCAGGGGATTACTAATAGTTTGCTAAAAACCATTGTCTCTAAAGGAATTGCCGAGAATGATTGCGATGTCGTCCAAATTGCAGTAGCGAAGGGTAATACTCCTGCTATCAATGCTTATAAAAATATTGGGTTTAGATATTATGATGACAAATCATCTGAGCAGTTCGAAAGTGTCTTTGGTTATGCTGGTATTGATAGGCTGGTTATTCAGAAAGAAAACTTTGCAGATTTTACAGCCTAAATAAGGTAGTGAAACAGGTTTTGAGATGGCAGCTAAAGCAGATGCCTTACTGCTGTTGCTATGTAGTTGGGTGGCATCATAAACTTAGCTTGTGTCCATTTTCTTTCAGCCAGTTTCTACGTTTTTTGTAATCTGGACAATGTTTCTCAACCAGGTTCCAATAATTGATGCTGTGGTTGGGGTGAATTAGGTGGCAAATCTCGTGGATAAGGACGTAGTCGATAATTGCTGCTGGAGCCATAATAAGTTTAAAGTTTATGTAAATCTTTCCCGAGCTATGACACATCCCCCAACTTCGTTTATAAGCTTTTTCTTTTACAATTTCTGGGTTAACACCAATAGCAGCGCAGTATTTTACTGAGTTGTTATCGATGTAATCTTGAGCCTGTTTTCGATACCAATTTATAAGCTTATTTTTTATATAGTCACTATTATTTGAGGAGTGATAAGCGCGTGTCACCCCTACCTTTAAAGTACAGTTTGAGATAGAAACTTGTTTTGAATTTGTGGTTATATCAAGGAGGTATTCATTGCCCAAGAAAGTGAATGATTCTCCGGCAGTGAATTTTTTAGGTGAGTAGTTATCTATTCGGTTATTAACAATCTCGAGCTTTGATTTTATCCATGAAGATTTATCGTCAATGATTTTATTGATATCATTTCGCGGTAGTTTACTTGGTGCAGATACAATTACTTCACCTGTTTCGGAGATAGAGATTCCAATGCTTTTGCGCTTACTTCTTTTAAGAGTGTATTCGATCATATTGGTCTAAAAATAAAAAATCCGGGTCATTCTAAATCGACCCGGATCTTATATCACTTTAGGAGCTTAGACTAGCTTCTTTTTTTTAGACGTAGTGCAATTAAGCCAAGAGCAATAAGAATTAGGCCTGGGGCGCCACTTTTATATATGTATTCTGAATTATTGTCGGTATCATATCTAGTTTTCGTGATAGTAAATTAATGATCCATTGGCGTAATACAACTTGATTTGTGGTTGTCTGTATTTGCTGTAAAAATATGTTAGAAACTTGAATTCTAATTATATAAATTAATATGAAGTTGTGTAAAAGATGATTGGGTGTGGTGGGTTATTTTTATGCTGCTGGTGATGGCAGAAAACCATTCGTTAAAAATTGATCTCTTATGAATTCAAATGATAAGCTGTCTATATGATTATAAAAGGTAACAGTTTTTTGAGAAGTTGTGCATTGCCAGTGGTCAATTTTATACGGTTTTTTGCTGATTATTGCTACGGGGTCAAGTATTCCTATGTTTATACCGCCTGATTTGTCTCTTGCCGATTGAAATGTGAACGCTTGAATGTTTTCTTCTCGCATCTGAGTTCCAAGTTTTTGGGTTGTTTTGTAGTCATCAGGTGAAACAAGGTTGTTATACTGGCTAAAAGGTGGAAGCTGTAATTGGATGGCGTTATCTGTCTTTATAGTTACGTTAAATGTTAGGTGCTGGGTATGTATTTTTAGGTGCTCTGGTATTACTTCCATACCCTCAATAAATAAAAGTCTGTAATAAGCACACTCACTAAAACAAGTTTGAATATCTTCGGATCCATAATAAATGCCAGAGTAGTGCTTTTCACCAAATCTGGAGCCGTATTTTAGTGGAGGGTATCTAAATGGGGTTGTTATTAGGTAGTGTTTTTTTTTATCTTTTATAGCTGGTTTGGATTCTTCTAATAGTTGCTCTAGTAGTTCCTGTTCATCATGGGTATCTACCAGCGACATTGTCGCTACTTGCTGTTGTGATTCTACAACCCTAGTTGTGCGGCAATTGAGATGTGTAATGTGGGATGCACCATTGCACTCTTGCCAGATGTTCATATCTTACCGCGCATTGCATCTAGATATTCTGTAATTTGAACAATTCCATGGATTGTACAAATTAATTCAGCTGGTATTCCATGTAGGTGCTTGTTACTTGTATTCATCCAATGTTTGATCGTAGCATTATTACCACCCACCATTGCATATAATGATCTGAATATCCTAATTGTTAATAAAGCAAATTCACCTGTTTTTGATTTTGCTTTTATTTCCCCTTTGTTTTTAATGCGCGTGATAGTGGTGCGGTCAACGCCTAAGATATTGGCTATATGGATATTATCTAAACCAAGTTGCTCTGTAGCATTAAAAAATGCTTTAAATAATACAGTATTAGCACTGGTTTCAGGTTTTGGATTTGCGCAAGCCATAATTTCACCATTTATTGTGATGTATATGCGTATTATAGTCTATAAAATACGCATATGCACTAAAATATCGGGCGCGATTACTTGATGCCTGCTTTTGAAAATGCATCTGCAAAGCCAGAGTTAGCAGGTTGTTTTTTTACCGTATTATTATTTCCATGCTTTGTTTTTGATTGCTTCTTCGAATGTGAATTATTTGCTTCGTTATTATTTCTTGTTTTAGGGGCATTTACCGGTTCATCCAGGCGCATAGAAAGCGCTATTCTCTTACGCTTTATATCAACTTCCATAACTTTAACTTTTACGATATCACCTGTTTTTACAACTTCTCTTGGATCCTGTACAAATTTATTAGCTAATTGAGATATATGTATAAGTCCATCTTGATGAACGCCAAGGTCTACAAATGCTCCGAAGTTAGTAACATTTGAAATTACTCCTTCCAGTACCATACTCTCTTTAAGGTCTTTTATATTCTCTATACCATCGCGAAAGTTAGCTGTTTTAAATTCAGGGCGGGGGTCTCTACCAGGTTTTTCTAGCTCTTTGATGATATCAATTACCGTTGGTAATCCGATATCATTTGAGGTGTAGCTCTTAGCATCAAGTCTACTTAATACTTTTGTATTGCCAATTATTTGTTTGATGTCTAATTTTGTTTCACTGAGAATTTTCTGCACAAGTGGATATGATTCAGGATGAACTGAAGAGCTGTCGAGAGGGTTTGATCCGCCAGTAATACGTAAAAATCCAGCTGCTTGTTCGAACGTTTTATCACCTAATCGAGCTACTTTTTTAAGTTCTTTACGATTCTTGAAAGAACCATTTTGATCACGGAATTCAATAATGTTAGTAGCAATAGTTTGATTAAGCCCTGATACACGAGTGAGGAGTGGAATTGATGCTGTATTAAGATCAACACCAACAGCATTAACGCAATCTTCGCAGGTTGCATTTAGTGATCTGGAAAGATTGTTTTGGTTGACGTCATGTTGGTATTGCCCAACACCAATTGCTTTTGGCTCAATTTTTACAAGTTCTGCAAGAGGGTCTTGTAGTCTTCGAGCAATTGATACGGCGCCGCGTAAAGATACATCAAGATTTGGAAATTCTTTAGATGCAAATTCTGATGCTGAATAAACTGATGCACCTGCTTCTGAGACGATTATTCCTGATGCCTTGGTCTCTGGGTATCTTTTAATCATATCTTTTACGAGCTTGTCTGTTTCGCGTGATCCAGTACCATTTCCAATACTAACCAATTTAGCTTCGTGCTTTAAACATAATGATTTTAATATTTCAATTGAACCATCCCAATCATTCTTAGGTTGGAGAGGGTAAATAGTTGCTGTATCAACTAGCTTGCCATTTTCATTAATTACAGCAACCTTAACACCAGTTCTAATACCAGGATCAAGACCGATAATAGTTTTATGGCCAGCTGGTGATGCAAGTATCAGATCTTTAAAGTTTGATGCAAATACTTTTATTGCTTCATCTTCAGCTGCAGCTTTAAGATTTGATTTAATATCCATGTCCAGTTTGGTTTGGATCTTTACGCGCCAGGCGAATCTAATAGTATCTGACACCCATTTATCACCAGGGTTACTTGTATTAATAAAATCTATTCTGTTGGCAATAATGCCGATGCATGGGTCTACTTCAGTTTCTTCAATACTAGATTCGACAGTGACGTTTAGTATCCCTTCATTTCTTCCGCGTAATAGAGCAAGCGCTCTATGAGATGGTACTGTTTTTACAAGTTCACTGTAGTCAAAATAGTCAGAATACTTTTGCCCTTCATCTTCTTTACCTTCAATTACACAGGATTTAACCGCTCCATTATCTTGCAGGTAGTTTCTAAGCTTCTGTATTAGGTCGGCATCTTCAGATAATTTTTCCATAGTAATCTGGCGGGCACCATCTAAGGCTTCTTGTGCAGTTGTAATCTTTTTCTCTGGATTTATAAATTGATTGGCGACAATTAATGGATCGATTGATCTATCGCTAATAAGCTTATCAGCAAGTGGTTCAAGTCCGGCTTCTTTAGCAATTTGTGCTTTAGTGACACGTTTCTTTTTATAAGGTAGGTATAGGTCTTCTACACGAGTTTTAGTTTCAGCTTCAAGAATAGATACTTTAAGTTCTGGCGTTAGCTTATCTTGTTCTTCTATTGCTTTTATTACTGTGATTTTGCGCTCTTCTAATTCTCTAAGGTAAATTAATCTATCTTCTAAATATCGAAGCTGAGTATCATCTAGCCCTTGTGTTTTCTCTTTTCTATATCGGGCAATAAATGGTACGGTTGAGCCTTCGTCTAGTAGGGATATTGCTGCAGCAATTTGTTGGTTAGTAACGTTTATTTCGGCCGCAATCTTATCAGTTATATTTAACATGTAAGAAATAATTCCTTTGTGTATTAGATGTACTGTGTGAATTTTATATTACTGAGGTAACATTCCACATGGGTTAGCGTATAATATATGTATATCGGATAAATGCTATCGTTTTTGATTTAGGTGCGAGCATAACTAAAAATTGAAGTTTTATAATAAAGGTTTGGATAAATGGAATTTGGTCACAATCAGAGATTTGTAAGTCGATTAACTCAAAATACCGTTGCTGTTATATTAGCTGGTGGGCGAGGAGGGCGATTAGCTAATCTGACGGACTGGAGGACAAAACCAGCCGTGCCTTTTGGTGGCAAATTTAGAATCATTGATTTTCCTCTTTCTAATTGTATTAATTCTGGCATTCGTAAAATGGCAGTTTTGACTCAGTACAAGGCTCATTCGTTGATTCAACATATGCAGCGAGGGTGGAATTTTCTGCGTGGTGAACATGGCGAGTTTATTGAGATTATTCCTGCCCAGCAACGTACAAATCAGAAAGATTGGTATGCTGGAACAGCTGATGCGGTTTATCAAAATATAGATATCATAAATAGTCATCACCCTGATTATGTAATAGTTTTAGCTGGCGATCATATCTATAAAATGGACTATGGGACTATGATTGCGCGTCATGTAAGTTGCGGAGCCGATATGACGGTAGGTTGTATTGAAACACCTATTGATCAAGCGAAGGCTTTTGGTGTTATGAGTGTTGATGCAGATGGAGTTGTTCTTAAGTTCTCTGAGAAGCCAGAAAACCCTGAGCCAATTCCTGGGCGAGATGAAACTGCCCTTTGTTCTATGGGAATTTATGTTTTCTCTAAAGATTTTCTTTTTGAGCAGTTAGCACTTGATGCCGCGAATGAAAACTCAACGCGAGATTTTGCTAAGGATATTATCCCTTATGCGATTGCTACCAATAGAGTAATTGCTCACCCATTTAGAGATCCAAATACCGGTAAACAACCATATTTTCGTGATGTGGGTACTGTTGATGCATTTTATGAGGCTAATCAGGAATTAATAAGAGAGAAGCCAGAGCTTGATCTTTATGATAGTGAATGGCCAATCTGGACCTATCAGGCACAACTTCCTCCTGCTAAGTTTATTTATAATGAAGATGGCCGCCGTGGAATGGCCATTAATTCCATGGTTTCTGGTGGTGATTATATTTCTGGTTCTATTGTGCGAAATTCACTGCTATTTTCTAAAGTCCATGTGAATTCTAGATCACTTATTGAGAACTCTGTAATAATGCCGGGAGTTACTGTTGGTGAAAACTGTCGGATAAAAAATGCCATTATTGATGAAGCCTGTACTATTCCTGAAAATACAGTAATTGGTGAAGATCTGGAAAAAGATAGCAGGTACTTTTATGTATCACCAAAAGGTGTTGTTTTGGTAACTGCTGAGATGTTAGGGCAGAATGTGGCTTACATTAGATAATATTTATTTTAATTCCTTAAAAGCGTAAAAAATGATTAAACATAATAGTGACTCACAAAAAAGAGTTGATAGTGGTTTTGTATTGAGAAAAGAGCCAAAGGTGGCTTCATTCTCAGATGGATTTAAGTGGTTTTTTGATGGTGCAGCGCTTTTTGGAAAGAATCCAATGGGCTGGATTCTACAGTTCTTGACGTGGTCAGTATTAAACCTTATTTCTGCAATCTTATTTCAAGAACTATCAAAGTTTTTATGGCCAATATTTATTGCCGGATTTATGTGGGGTAGTTATGCTTTAGACACAAAAAACATCTTTCCTGTAAATAGTGTTTTTAGTGGTTTTACTCATAAAACTAAAGAGTTATTGCTCCTCGGATTATATTATGTTGTCGCATTTATGGTTGTGTTTTATATATCACGTTTGTTGACTGAGTTTTTTATAGGTGATTTAAGTATTCTAGATGATCAGCAGAAAATGATTTCTATGTATACTGGAGATGTAAGGCCAGAGCAGCTGGAAGAGCTTATTAATACAATGCGGTCATTACTGTTCTTTTCATTATTGTTGTTATTTTTTACCATGCCAATTTTTATGGCAATTTGGTTTTCCCCTGCTTTGGTTATAATTAATGGCGTTCCTCCTATTGAGGCTATTAAATTAAGTTTTATAGCATGCTTGAGGAATATGCTTTCTTTGCTTTCATATGGAATAGTATCTTCTATAGCGATTTTTATCGCTGCAATCCCGTTAGGTTTAGGCCTGTTTATCGTAATTCCAATACTTTTTGCATCAATATATATTAGTTATAAAGATATATTCATCGATGAGAGTGGGGCTGATTCTGGTTCAGATGAACAACAAAAGAAACATAAAGCCACATCAAAAAAGACGAGTATTGAATTATAGTTTTAAGGGTTAATAAATAATTTAAAAGCGACATAAAAAAACTCCTGCAAATGCAGGAGTTTTTTTATGTCTGAATAATAATATTCTCGTTTCAAAACTCGAACTTTGGACTGCTACATCTTTTCGTGCAGGCGTTTAGCGCGTAGCAAGAATGTCTCTAGTTTTGCACTAATCAATTGTGGGAATGGTGATCCATCAGTTTCAATTGCAAGAAATGGTAGGCTGTCTATATCTGTTAAAACAGCTTTAACCTTCTCGTTGCCTGGATCACTTGCTATCTTACCTTCTTTTGTCATTGCTTCATTCAAGATAGATTCAGCTAATCTATTTGGCATACATCCAAACGGCCCAATAGCTATTACACCGCTGACATGGGTTGCTATCTCATCTAGCGCGCTACCAACTGTTAGAATCGCCTCACCAGGTAGATCTGGAGATATATATTTAGATCCTTTGTCGATGATAGATTTAATATCAAGCGGTTCCGAATGCACTAGACCAGATTTAGATAAGATTGATTTAATTTTTTTCTCTATGTATCGCATCACGTTCTTTTTGATATGGAATCCAAATTTACCCATACCTTCTAGTGGCTCTTCTGTAAGATCATTTTCTACAAGGTAATCGGAGTATATTATCCACTCGGCTACGGGTGAGCATGTTGTTGCAAACCCTTTTTCAGCCATTTTTTCAGTGATGTGCTGACGTGATAGGGCTTCGCGACGTACAAAAATCTCACCTGCAAGAAGTACCGTAGGAACATCTTTGTAGTGGTTTTTAGTTGGAATCTTCTTCAGTGATTTAGCTGATCTTTTAAGCTGTTTGCGTATTGCTGCAAATGATCCTTTTTTGATCGAGGTTTTAATCTTTTCCCATTCAGCCATAAATACTTCTAAAGCAGTATCTGAATTTACTGCATTAGCTAAAAGCATTGAACGAATATCTTCAAGTACATCTGTTATTACTGTTGCTGTCCATGCAAGAAGCTGGAAATTGTTACCAAGGCCTGCATAGGAGTTTTCAGATGAAAGGGATAATACGGCTACATCATTAAATTTATTGTTTTTGATGAGGTTTTTCATGAATACATTGTATTGCCCAAAGCGGCATGGTCCACCTGCTGACGGCATGAAATATACTAATATCTCATTTTCTTTTTGATGATTTTCAATGTAATCAACCATTGTTCCTGTGGTAATTATTAAAGGTAAACATTCTTTACAGGTTGAATTTGCACGGCCAATTTTTAAAGTTTCTTCATCCGGAGCAGGTTGGACAACAGCATTTATACCTTGGGAGTTTAAAACTGCAGCAAGTGATTCACTGGATATTTGTCCCATGGATGGGATTAATAGAGTAATTCTTGGGTCTGTTATAGGTATGTGTTCGCCAGATGAAGAGATAACGGTTAATACACCGTTTTCTAGTACTGTATCAGCTTGGGTAAATGATTTTGTATCGACTTCAATGGCTTTATTTTGTAGAAGGAGTCTATATGAAGCAACAATATCCAGGAATGCCTCGATTCTAGTCTCTAGTCCAGCATCAGCTGTATGGCTATCAAGCTCGAGAGTTAGGGAAGGTTTACGCTCCATAATATCACGGAAGAAACCTATCAAGAATGAGTCTGGTCCACAGGAAAAGTTGGTTATAAATGTGCCAAACAGTTGAGGATGATTCTTGATATATTTTGCTGCACCAAGAATTCGTTGTCCAAGCCCCCAGTACATGTTTTCAGCAATGGTATCTGAATCCATTGGTAGGAAGTCAAACGGAATTACTTGAACTCCACGTGATGCAATCTTATGAGGTATCCCCATATGTGCTTCATCAACAAAGCCGTTGTATGGGCGAGAGAAAATTGCTACTGCAATAGTTTCAGGTGTTTTTTCTAATTCTTTAACTGCATTACGGCCAATTTCCTGCATTTCAGACAAACAGTCTAGCTGAGATTTTATGGCAATTTTGTATGCCTTTTCAGCATCTACTTTTGATACTCCCATCGATAGAGCTGTTTCAACTAGTGGTGTGCGAGCATCTTGCATACCGTGAGTAAGATCTATAAGAGGTGCGAATAGCTTAGTTCCTTTGTTATTTAGATCTTGGATCTGTTCTTTAAATGTTGATTGTAGATAGAATGTTTCACCCTGTACAAATGGGCAAACTTGAGAGGTTAAATATCCTTCCATATTGGGAACAGCTTTAAAGTGTGGAAGGAATATGTAATCTGGTCTTTGTTCTGCTTTAAGCAAACTGTCAAAGAAACCATGTGCGAGCTCAACCGGGTAACAGAAAGCTGCATTTCTTTGCTCAATACCTTCTTGAGTAGGTTCATCTGGCATGACTACATTAAAGCCAAGTTCATTGAAGAAATTGGAATATAATGGGAAATACGTATTAACCAAAAAGCTGCGGTTAAGCGCTATAGTTGGTTTGTCGGATGTTGCTGATTTTGTATCAAACAGATGACCGTATTTTTTATAAACTAGATTTTGGCGCACTCTGACTAGATCAAGGTTGGCAACATCATAGTTTATATTCTTGCGCATGTTTATATACATGTTGCATGCGCCACCGAAAGGATATTTTTTATCATCTAGTTCGATCATGTTAATTTCACATTTACGATCGCACTTCTCTTTTCCACCGGCGCAAATAAATGTCTTACCATAGGTTACTTTTCGAGCAATTAGTTCTTCAAGCTTGAATAGCTTTTCATCCATTAAGCCTGATTCAATTCTTTTCTTAACCTCAAGTGCTACTCCAAAAGCTCCCATTAATCCTGGCTCTGGTGGAACGATGATAGGCTTGCCTACAAGAGATGCCATGGCTAAAGGGACTGCTTTGTTATAACAAACACCACCCTGCATGAATACTTTCTTACCGACAGGGCGGTTACCTTTAACTCGGTTTGCATAGTTAATACATACTGAGTAAACCAGTCCTGCGACAACTTCTTTACGCTCAACACCTTCATGGATAGCAGTTTTGATATCAGAGGAGATAAAAGCAGAGCATTGATCATTGAAATTAGGTGCTGATTTTGCTGCGAGGGCAACACCTGCGATATCTTCCATCTCAATGCCGAGGGTTTCTAGAGCAGATTCTTCAAGGAATGATCCGGTTCCAGCTGAACATGCTTCATTCATAGCGTAATCTGATGGTACCGAATTACGGATGAATGTGTATTTTGCGTCTTGACCGCCAATTTCAAATAAGGTGTCAACTTCAGGGTCAAAATGGACCGCTGCAGTTGCATGAGCAATGATCTCATTTATGATTCCGTCAGTCATTGCATGGAGACCGGCAATTTGTCTACCAGAACCACTTACTCCAATACCTACAATTTCGATTTGATCTGCAGGTAACTGTTCAGTTATTTGGTCCAATATTGCTTGATAACATTTGTGGAAGGCATCGACTGGATCACCATTGGTGCGCAGATAAACTGATGCTAGCATTGCGTCATCGCTTTTACGGAGCAATACTGCTTTTGTTGTGGTAGAGCCTACATCAAGTCCCAAAATACATTTGTCGTTTGGTTTAAACGATCCTCGGGTTAGCTCTTTGAATTCAACCATGTTCTCAAAGTCTTGCAGAGCTGGTAAAGATGCAAACGAAGATATTTCATCCTTTAGAAATTCTGCATGACCTGGGAATGATTTGGTTTCATTTTCTAGCGCCCACAGAGCTGCACCAAGAGCCTCAAAATATGGGGCTTCTTTTGGAACAATGAGTCCTGGGATTTCTTTATGCAGATATTCCATCATCATACGGTTGCGAGTAACGCCACCGACGACCATTACATCTTTTTGTTCTACCTTATTTAACAGTTCTACAACCTTATTAGCCATCATGTGGCAAAGGCCTGCAGTAACTTGAGATTTTGGTATCCCTGCATTTGTAGCGTGAGTACAGTCTGATTTGCAGAAAACTGAGCAGCGGCCTGAGACATGATGTGGTTCTGAATCGGATGCGAATTGAACTGCGTCATCAAGAGAGACATCCATACGGCGTAGCTGTTGCAAGAAGAATTCACCTGTGCCTGATGCACACTTATTTCCTGTTATCACATTAGAAATAGTGCCTCTATCATCAAGAGCGTAAACCATGAAAGTTTCACCGCCAGCTGAAACAATAGCAGGGCAATTAGTGCCTTCAGGTTTAACGAAGGTATATGCCCGCTCTGTAGCTTCAGGCTCAGAAATGGTGGTTAGATTAACAAAATCTGTAAATTTTCTGCCTGTCAGAGCTATATGATCATAAGAGCTGAGATAAAGTCTTTCAACAATAGTTGATAGAGTATGTTTTGGATCACCTTCATGCGGGTGTGATTCATGCTCTTCAATAACTATGTCGGTAGTTTGTTTTGTTACTGGATCAATAGTTGCACTAAGTTGGACTATTGAGACTGTAGATGCTCCAACACAAATACCAATGGAATTTGTTTGGTTGTTGTTTTTTTCAGTTGATTGATCAGGGATATTCTTCAAGTCTTTATGTTCCATCATTAGCCCACTGTTTGCGATTTATGCCCTGTAAAATCATTCCTATTGGGGGTTAGGGTGATTTTTCCAGTCCAGAAAGATTTAATTATTTGCTAAAAAATCGTGTTATTGTAACTAATATAATCGAAATTGTTACTATTTTTTGCCCATTTTTTTTATCAATATTATTTACTATTATTATTAAATAATATTCACATTTAAATATATGTATATAGGTTTGTATGTATGGCTCTAACCGCTAGTAAAAAAGTTATAAAATTACCGCAACCATTTGTTACACAAGGTGGTGATTTGATTGAATTTCCTGAGGTTTGCTATGAGGAATATGGTAACCCTGAAGGTAGGATTGTATATGTAGCTCATGGCGGTTTATCAAGCGCACATGCCGCAGGTAAATATTCAGAGGGTGATGACCTGGCTGGCTGGTGGGATGGTATAATAGGCCCAGGAAAGGCAATTGATACCAATAATTGTCGGGTAATATGCTCAAACTCTCTCGGCAGTATGTTTGGTACATCAAGTGCTAATTCTATAAATCCTAAAACAGGGAAGCGCCTTGGGCCGGATTTTCCGGAAATATCTCTTATTGATATGACTTTATTTATTAAAACTTTTCTCGATCATATAGGTGTTGAAAAGTTATATATGATGGCAGGGCCATCGATGGGTTCATTGCAATCATTACAGATGGCAGCCTTGTTTCCAGATTTTATTGAGAAGGTTGTAGCTATAGCAACTGCAGGGCGTATGCCTCCATCAGGCATGGCAATGCATCACTTTATGATTAATGCGGTGAGGATGGATCCTGAGTTTAATAATGGATGGTATGAAGATGGAGAAGCTCTGCATTCATTAAGGATGATTCATCAGGTAGCAAAAATATATTATACCCATGAGAAATGTATAAAGGCCCTTTGCTGGGACAATGTGAGTGATAGTGATGTTTCGCAGCAGCAGCGTAGCGATAATGTAGCCGGTTATTTATCCAATACTTTAAAAAATGATATATTAGGGCGCGATCCAAATTGTTATATATCATTAACTAGTGCAGTTAATGGTTTTGATCTCGGCATTGGTGCCAATGATTATGAGTCAGGTGTTAAGAGGATAAAGTGTCAGGTTATGTTGATCAATATAGATACTGATGCTGAGTTTTCCCCAGAATGGGCGCTTGAGCTTGGATCTATTCTTAATAGTCAAAGACAGGACCAATGTAGGGTCGAAATTATTGAGTCTGATTGTGGGCATCTTGGGTGTCTGAAAGAATATGTTAAAATTGGAGAACTCATTAAAGAGTTTGTATAGTGAAAAATTTGTTTTTATCTTGAAAAGTTTTTCCCCGATGGAAATAAAAAATTGTATTAATTTGTGACCTGCACATTATTATTGATTTTGTGAAACAATTCTCTTTTTTATATTAGAATTTAACACTATTATTACTCTGGTTATATTTTCCTCAAGCTATAATTCATATATAAAAAGAATAAATACGGAAGTTATTCATTGGAAGTCATTAACAACGATATCACTAGTTTGAAGTTGCAGATAGTTAAATTAGAACGAGAACTTGCAACAGAAAAACGACAACGTGAATTAGTTCAAAAGATCGGGAGTTCATTTTCTTTAGATTCACTTTTGGCTGATATTACAGAGTATTTGCAAGAGCGCTGGGGCTTTGAAGCTTTAGGTGTGCAACTAATTGACAAGAATAGTGATTGTCTTTGGTTGTATAAATACTATGGGATGAACAATCAAAGTGCTTTAACTGCTCAAGCTTTAACGAGTAGGATTAAGTTAGATAGAAGAAATTCTATCTCTGCCAAAGTTGCAATAACAAAGCAGTATTTTTATGCAAAAAACATCCACCATTCAAGTTTTGATAACATACCTGAAGTTGATCGTGAAGTAATTGAATATTTAGGCGTTATAGATAATTTAATTGTTCCAGTTTTGCAACAGGGTGAAACCATCGGTGTTATTCATCTTTTTTCACAATCAAGAAGTTTGAACCTGAACCAAAAGTCTATTGAAGAGATATGCCTGTTTATTGATTCAACCGCAGGTAGTATGCAAAAGGAAATTCAAAAAGAAGAGCTTAATCGTAAAAGTGAGTATTTACGAAAACTTGTAGATGAATTACAGCTTTCTAAAGATGTTGCTGAGAACGCAGCAAAGGCGAAAAGCCTATTTGTAGCAAATATGTCGCATGAGCTTAGAACACCGCTTAATGGCATATTAGGTATGGTTACTTTGCTTAAAGAGACTAACACTAGCTTTGAGCAAGATGAATATCTTAAGGTTGCCAGCTCTTCTGGTGAGGCTCTTCTTTCACTGATTAATAATATTTTGGATTTCTCAAAAATTGAGGCTGGAAAGCTTACGTTAGAGAATATCGACTTTGATATATTCCATCTTATCGATGATATTCTGCAGCTTCATTATAAAGATGCTACTGAGAATGGTGTATTGTTAACTTCGCAGATAGGGGGAGATATTCCCATCAATCTCATTGGTGATCCGACTAGAATTTGGCAGGTGATAAATAATTTACTTAGTAATGCATTAAAGTTTACATCATCAGGTGAAGTCGGGGTTAAAGTCGAACTTGATAGCCGTATAAATAATACTAATAAATTACTCTTTAGTATTTCAGATACCGGTATAGGTATACCTCAACAGGTTCAAAATACTATTTTTGATTCATTCTCCCAAGCTGATGAATCTACGACCAGGAATTTTGGAGGAACCGGCTTAGGATTAGCTATTTGTCGTCAAATTGTTGAGATGTTTAATGGCGAAATAGGTGTTAAATCTAATACCGGTTCTGGAAGTACATTTTGGTTTACCCTGTATTTAGAAAGTGCTGAATCTCAATTGGTGGAAGAGGTTTCCACTCCTGATCTAAGAGAATCAAGAATTCTTCTTGTTGAGAATGAGGAAAAGACAGTTGCAGGCTTAGAGCAGATGGTTGTTCCATGGGGCGCAAATCTGACGGTATTACGCAATACCAGTCTAGTGATAAATGAATTATTATTGGCTCAGAAAGAGGGTAGACACTTTGACTTAGTTATACTTGATAATCCAGATGGTTTTGAACAGTGTTTAGAACTTTGTTCTGGGATTAAGCGTAGGCATTCTATTGATAAAATTAACATAATATATATTGGAACTGATAACTCAGCTGATGCTAAGGCCCAAATGATGGCCGCTGGAGCAGATCTATTCCTCATATCTCCAATTTATCCTCATCAGTTATTAACTGGTATTAATAAAGATTTGGTTGATAAATATCAAGAGAGACCAGATTCCTTCAAATCTTTTGAGGCAAGTGCTTCTGAACGGAAAAAAGTATTATTAGTTGAAGATAATGTGATCAATCAACAAGTAGCTATTGGACTATTGGATTTAGCTTTTTGTGATGTTGATATAGCTGTTAATGGTAAGGAAGCAGTTGATAAATTAGCAACCAACGAATACAACTTGATTCTTATGGATTGCCAGATGCCTATTATGGATGGATACACTGCGACAAAGGTAATTAGAGAGATGGAAGGCGCTGGAAAAATTAAGCATACACCGATTGTTGCTTTGACAGCTAGTGTTCTAAAGGAAGATAAGGAACGCTGTGCTGCCGCAGGTATGGATGATCACTTACCAAAACCTATTCGTAAAAAATCGCTAGATTATCTATTAGATAAATGGGCTTATTGAAATAATTAAGATATTACTTTAACTGTCTGTTAACTTTGATTGGAATAAATATATTAAAGCAGTTGGGATTTATCCTCTCCCGATAACCACTCTTCAACCTTCTCTTTTAATGCCATCATTCTAATTGGCTTAGAAAGATAGTCATCCATTCCTGCATCAATACACTTCTCTCTATCACCGCGCATAGCATGAGCTGTGGCTGCTATGATTGGTGTATGCTTGCCTAATGGAGCTTCGTATTCGCGGATTGCCTCTGTTGCTTCATACCCATCCATAATGGGCATCTGGCAATCCATAAGGATTGCATCGAAGTGACTGTTTTTGAATTCTTCAAAGGCCTCTCGACCATTATTAGCAACAACGACATCATATCCAAGTTTCTTAAGCGTATCTGATGTAACTTTTTGATTAACTGGATTGTCTTCTGCTATTAATATTCTATTGGCGCGGCTTTGTTCATCCAAATGGCCGTGGTGTTGAACCGTTGGCTGTACAGTTGCAATAGGTGTATTTGCCAAGGCATTGAAAATTGAATCTTCATTTAATTCTATTGATATTACATTATTTATTGTTTGGTTGGATTTGTGAATTGGTGGTTCATTAATGATGTCAATTCTGCGAATAGAGCAATGATCAGGGTTTTTATCTAATAGATTAAAAAATTGGTCAGATGCCATTCCGGGTAATTCATGATTGCAGACGATTACAGATATTGGATTTGGAGATTGTTGTTTCTCCATTATTATAGAGATTGCTTCAAGGCCAGACGAGGCAACTTCAATATCAGCTCCCCAGTTTTTAATCCACCCAATTGCAGGCCCGAGAAAAAGATCCTCACCTACTACTAGAATATTTTGTCGTCGGACAGTTTCCTCTTTATTTTGTTGTGGAATAGGCTGCCTAGGTTCTATCTGTATTTCAAGGGTAAAGTAAAAGCAAGTTCCTTGTGGCTCATTATCTTTTATACTGATAGTTCCGCCCATCAGTTCAACAAGTTGTTTAACAATTGATAGTCCAAGTCCTGTTCCACCAAATTTTCTTGTTGTTGATTTCTCTTCTTGGGCAAAAGAATTAAAAACTTTTTCCTTACCTTCATCCGAGATACCAATCCCAGAATCTGTTATTTCAAAATATAGTGATGCAACCATGTTTTCAATACTTTTACAGCTGGCTGAAACGGTTATTTCACCAAATTCAGTAAACTTCATTGCATTACTAAGCAGGTTTGTTACGACTTGTTCGATTCTTGTAGAGTCACCAATTACATTAACTGGCATATTGTCAGCTAGCTGGCAGTTAAGCGTGATATTTTTCTGTTTAGCCCTGCCCATAAATAAATCGGTAGTGTTTCTTATGGTTTTAAAGAGATTAAATTTTTCTGCTTCAAGTTCTAATTTACCAGCTTCGATTTTAGAAAGATCTAGAACGTTATTGATAATACGCATTAAGTTTTCAGCAGATCGGTGTGCAACTTCGACATATTCTGCTTGGGTAGCATTCATACCTGAGTCTTTTAGAAGTTCAAGCATCCCTATTACCCCGTTCATAGGAGTACGAATTTCATGGCTCATGTTTGCTAGATATGAAGTTTTGGCGCTGCTAGCGCTTTCTGCAAGCTCTTTGGCAGCTTTATATGCAGATTCGGTTGCTTCTCTTTCTAGTACCGAAGCAAGTTGATTTGCAATTGTTTGTACGAAGTTTTTTTCTTGGTCTGTAAAAAGTTTATCTGATTTGAAATGAACGCCTAAGACTCCGTATTTCTCATTTTTAATATAGATGGGGCAGCTATATCCACTAAGTACCCCTTGTAGAATAAATGTAGAGGTACCATGCGATTCTGAAGAATCAATAAAATCATCACTAAATCCGGCAGATGCTATTAAGTCTGATCTATTTAATTTCTCAGATGAAAATTGCCTTTCCCAGCCGTTACATGCATCAATCAGCACTTCTTGAGCGTTGTCGCTAAAGTGAAAAATTTCACATAGATCCGCTTTTAATGATTCAGATATGGTGTTAACTGATATTAAAGCTAGTTCGAGGTAGTTGATACCAGCAAGAGCTTTTTTTGATATATGATGAAGCTCTGTATTTTGCGCATAAAGACTTTGTACTTTTTTATCGGATGAAATCTTCTCAGAAATATCCATTGCAATGCCATATATACCGATAACTTGATTATCATCATTATAATGAGGGTTTAGTTCAATATTAAGTTGGCGTTGCTTACCATGTTTTGTTATTGCAATTCTTTGATAACTTTGATGCTGCCCTTGAAGAGCATTGTTCAAATAAGTAGTTAACTGTTCAAATTGATTTTCACCAATAATTTCTTTTAAATGTCTGGGAGTATAGCCTGACTGATCAAGATCAAACCATAGAGAGTAGGTGTTGTTGAAATTAACTACATTAAAGCTGCTATCTAAATATGCGATTGCAGCCGGTATGTTATTTGTAATTTCACGAAAATGCTTATTTGAGTCCATTTATATCTAATCTTTAATCAGTATTGCACAGTGATTTAATTATAAGATGTATAGTCGCAAAATTCTATAATCATAGTGGTGGATGAAAACATATGAGATTTTGGATTTTGTCTGGGAAACTTTGGTCATATGTTAAATATGACCAGAGCATCAAACAAAATAGCTTTCTACTTAAGTAGGATCTCTACCGTACCCTGCTCTTTAAGGTTAGCAAGATAGTCTTGAATCATTTTTCCTTCCTCTTCGAGTCTCAGCTGTTTTTTCATCTGCTCAAAAGGGACTATAGTAGCTGGTCTTGTTTCCTGAAGAAGTATTACGTGCCACCCAAATTTAGTCATTACAGGCTCTTTTGTGTATTCTCCAACAGTTAATGTCTTTACTGCGTCACTAAATTCTTTAACCATTTGTTTTGGTCCAAACCATCCAAGATTACCACCATTTTTACCAGTTGGTCCTACGGAATGCTTTTTTGCAAGCTCTGCAAAAGTACCGCCTTCATTAATCTCTTTGATTACATTTTTAGCTTCTTCTTCAGTTTTTAATAGAATATGATTTGCATTGTATTCACTGGAATTAGTCTTAGAATATTCATCATATTTTTTCTGCAGATCTTCATCTGAGATTGCATTAGATTCTTTCAGCTTAAGAACACCCGCTTGAGCAATAGCGCCACGTTTGTGGTTCTCAATAAGTGCAATAACATCATCTTGCTTGTTGATCTCTTTTTTAATTGCATCCTGCTTTAGTAACTCAAGGCTTATTAGTTCATCAAGAATGCCTTTGCGCTGGTCTGGAGAAAGCTGAACTTTTTTGCCACCGGTTCTATACTCTGCATGCTTATCGAACATAAGTTTGCTAATTTTAACGCCATTAACAATTGCTACAGGGGTTGGTTCAACGATCGCTGCAGGTTTTGTATCAGCCTTTGCTTCGGTAGGTTTAGCTTCTGTAACTTTTGCTTCTACAGCTTTAGTTTTAGATATTTTTGCAGCTACAGGCTTTGCTTCATTTTTATCATCTTCACTACTATTACATCCACTTAGAGGCAATAAAGCAATTAATGAGATAGCGGCAATTTTTGATATATGTTTCATTCTTTAGTCCTTTACTTAAAAGTTTAATTAATTATGGTATAACTTTTTTAAATGGCTTTACGATAACTTCTTTATATACTCCAGCATCTATATATGGATCTTTATCAGCCCATTCTGTTGCTGCATCCAAGCTTGTAAATTCCGCAATTACTAAGCTTCCCGTGAAGCCTTCTTCACCAGGATCATCAGAATCTACTGCAGGATGAGGTCCTGCAACAAAAAGACGACCTTCATCTCGAAGTAGTTCTAATCTTTCTAGGTGAGCTGTTCTTGCAGTTTTTCTAAGAGGAAGGCTGTTAGCAACATCTGAACTGATTATTGCATATAACACGAAATATCTCCTTTATCCTTGTGTTCGGTATTTATGGTATTTACATATATGTATACCATATGATGTAAAGCCCTGGTTTTATTCAGAGCTTTTATTGTTCTCTTCAACAGTTTGCTCTATCTGAGCATCCTGCTTAATATAGCTGCGCAAAAAGAACAGTTGTATGAGCATAAATAGTAGAAGCAATGCTGTACCGCCAATTAGTTTAAATAACACCCAAGTATCATTCTCAAAATTGTAAGCAACGAATAGATTTAGAAAACCAAATGCGGTAAAGAATAGTACCCAGGAAAAATTTGCTTTTGTCCAGACCCTTTGTGGGGCCTCGATTACAGCACCAAGAATCCTTTCTGGTATAGTTTTGTCGCCTATATAACGACTCCCTAACAGCACAATTGAGAATACCCAATATAATACTGTAGGCTTCCATTTAAATACGGTGTTTCCATCATCATTGAATATTAATGAAACCCCGCCTAAACCGACAATAAGAACGAGGTTTATGATGTGGACTTTTTCAATTTTTTTATGCTTTATGAAGTGAAATCCAGTTTGGATAATAGTAGCGCACATAATGGCTGCAATAGCATAAGTGAGGCCATGTTCATCCTTAGTAAAATAATAAACGATACCGAATATAAATAGAGGGAAAAAATCGAATAAAAACTTGTTCATTACTTGTATGCCTACATTATTAATTTGCGCTAATTACTACTGTTCAAACAACCTGGATGATATTTGCTTTTATTGGTGTGATTGAGTCTAGCATAAGGGATAGTATTAAAAAATACGATTTATACTTATTATTGAACTCTAATGATGCCTTTAGTTCACTATTATTATGTAAATAAGGGTGCTTTATTGAGGAAAATAAAGTTGTAGGTGTTATAATCGCAGGCAAATTTTAATTGCAATTTTTGTTACTCTGTTAAGTAGATATAACTTATGACCCAAAGGTTTATTGTTCATCCGGAAAATCCTCAGGCGCGTTTATTACGCCAAGCTGCTGATATAATTCACAGTGGCGGGGTTATAATCTACCCTACAGATTCCTGTTATGCATTGGCATGTCATCTAGGTGATAAAAAAGCACTCGAAAGAATTTGCCGTATTCGTCAGATAAATGATAAGCATCTTTTTACTTTAATGTGCAAAGATCTAGCAGAGATATCAGATTATGCCAAGGTTGAAAATTCTGTATATAGAATGCTTAAAGTGCTTACTCCTGGCTGCTTTACTTTTGTTTTACAAGCAAAAAACAAGGTTCCACGCCGATTAATGCACTCTAGTAGAAAGACAATTGGTTTTCGCATTCCTGAAAATCAGATTGCAATAGATCTTTTGCAGCAGGTTGGTGAGCCTTTAATGACTACTAGCTTGATTCTTCCTGATAATGAATTGCCTCACAATGACCCTGATGATATCTATGATGATTTTTCTAAACATGTAGATTTGTTTATCGATGGTGGAAGTTGCGGTTATGAAGTTACTACCGTTATCGATTGTACTGATAGTGAACCAAGTTTAATTCGCCAAGGTAAGGGTGATTTTGATAATTATGTCTAATCGCGTTTCTACTCTGCCACCATTTAAAGAAAGGCTGCTCTTTTTTGTAAAAAGATTCCCTTTAACTACTATTTGTATCGTGGCTTCAATATTGGTCTCTATCCCTATAGTTTTAAAATTTTCAATGGATGTCAACATCCCTTATTTGTTTAAATTTTCTTATTTTGGATTACGTATAACGGCTTCTTTATATAAATCTGGGTTAAGTGAAATTTGGAATGGTGAAATACATAGATTAATCACCCCTGTTTTTCTTCATTTTAATATTCTTCATATCATTTTTAATATGATGGGAATGTATTATCTTGGAGCGGTTGTTGAATTTAGGCATAAAGCTTGGTTCTATATATTTATAATGCTTATGCTTGGAGTTAGCTCAAATATTGCTCAATATTATGTTTCTGGACCTAGGTTTGGAGGTATGTCTGGCGTTATTTATGGCTTATTTGGGTATATATGGATGCAACAAAAATTTAATCCAAATTTTGGATTGTTTTTGGAAAAACAAGTAATTATTATGGCCGTTGCATGGTTTGTTCTTTGCTATATAGGGTTGATAGGAAATATAGCAAATACGGCTCACACAGTAGGATTAGTACTTGGAGTAATCATCGGTTTTTCCGTAGCAATTCTTCAAACTAAGTTTAATTTTAAAATGATAAATAGGTAGAAAATTGAATAAAATAGCAGCAGAAAACAGCACTGTACTTTCTGGAATGAGGCCTACAGGTCAGTTACATCTTGGGCATTATCATGGAGTGCTTAAGAATTGGCTTAATTTACAACATGAATTTAAGTGTTTTTTCTTTGTTGCTGATTGGCACGCTTTAACTACTCATTATGAAGACCCATCTATTATTTCGAAGAGTTCTTGGGATGTTGTTATAGATTGGTTGGCCGCTGGCATTAATCCAAATGAAGCAACAATCTTTTTCCAATCTCGCGTTCCTGAACATGCCGAACTTCATCTTTTATTATCGATGATGACGCCGCTTGGATGGTTAGAAAGGGTGCCATCTTATAAAGATATGCAAGAAAAACTAAGAGAAAGAGATTTAGATACTTATGGTTTTCTTGGTTACCCATTATTGCAAAGTGCAGATATTTTAATTTATAAAGCAGGGCAGGTTCCTGTTGGTGAAGATCAGGTTGCGCATGTTGAACTGACTCGTGAAGTAGCACGAAGATTTAATTTTCTTTATGGTCGTGAGCCAGGATTTGAAGAGAAGGCTGAAGCAGCAATTAAAAAAATGGGCAAGAAAAATGCTAAGAGTTACAATGGCCTGCGTAAAAAATATCAAGAGCAAGGGGATCACGAAGCACTTGAAGTTGCGCGCGTACTGTTGAAAGATCAACAAAATATTACGATTGCTGACCAGGAAAGATTATATGGTTATCTAGAAGGTGGGGGGCGTGTAATTCTGCCTGAGCCTCAATCTCTTTTGACTCCAACATCTAAGATGCCTGGTATTGATGGGCAAAAGATGTCTAAATCATATGAAAATACTATTGCTCTTCGTGAAGAGCCTGAGTCTGTTGAGAAAAAGATTAGGACAATGCCTACAGACACGAATCGTGTACGTCGCACCGATCCAGGTGACCCAAGTAAGTGTCCTGTTTGGCAGTTGCATGAAGTATATTCAGATGAAAGTACTAAAGAGTGGGTGCAAGCTGGTTGTAGGTCTGCAGGTATTGGTTGTATCGACTGTAAAATGCCAATTATAGAATCGATAAATGCTGAATTAAAGCCTATTAGAGAACGCGCTCAGGAATATATGGAAACACCTGATATAATTAAAAATATTGTTGCAGAAGGGTGTGAATCTGCAAGAAGTATTGCAAAAGATACGCTTGATGAAGTTAAAAGTGTAATGGGTTTATCATATAGATAGCCAATTATTTGATGCTAAGCATTTGGTATAACAGACAGTAGAGATTACATGACTGAAACCGCCGGAGTAACAGAAGATTTACTAAACTCACCATCCCAGCAGGCATTGATACAAGAAGAGATGCCGTTTGCTGTAGTGCGTGGAGAGGCGGTAACTCAGCTTCCAACTGATCTTTACATCCCCCCTGATGCGCTTGAGGTATTTTTAGAGGCTTTTGAAGGGCCTCTTGATCTATTGTTATACCTTATTAAGCGCCAGAATCTAGATATCATAGATATTCCTATTGCCCCAATTACTAGCCAGTATATGCAGTATATTGATCTTATGGATAATATGCGTCTTGAGTTGGCTGGTGAATATTTAGTTATGGCTGCAATGCTTGCTGAGATTAAGTCAAGAATGCTTTTGCCGCGACCTGTAGAGATTGAAGATGAGGAAGATCCAAGGGCTGAGTTGATTAGACGCTTGCAAGAATATGAAAGATATAAAGGTGCTGCTGAAGATCTAGATGAATTACCTCGGGTTGATCGAGACATCGTTCCAATAAATCTTGATACAGAGCACTTTAAAACTCAGAAGATGCTTCCTGAAATTGATCTTAAGGAACTGCTTTCCGCTATGGTGGAAGTTGTTGCTCGGGCAGATCTTTTTACTAATCATCAGATACAGCGTGAAACATTATCTGTTCGAGAAAGGATGACACAGGTTCTGGCTAAGATTGAAGGTGATAAATTTGTTGATTTCATATCATTATTTACCCTTGAGGAGGGCAAGTTAGGTGTTGTTGTATCTTTTCTTGCTATATTAGAGCTAGTTAAGGGATCCTTGATTGATATTGTGCAACAGGAACAATTTGCTCCTATCTACGTTAAAGCCAAAGGTGAATAGGGGTATTAATATGGAAATCATTAAACCTAACCCTACAGTAGAAAACACTTTCAATGAGTGTGCTGTGAAAGCTTCATTAAAGAAAATTGTTGAAGCAGTAATATTATCTTCAAATACCCCAGTGTCACTAGATAAACTGCAGACTTTATTTGAGGGTGAACAGGTTCCGGCTAAAGTAGAATTAAAAGAAGTGATTGCTGAATTGGAAATTGACTATCAGGGCAGAGGCTTTGAGATTGTAGAAGTCAGCAGTGGGTATCGGATACAAGTAAAACAAGAGATGCAGCCTTGGGTGTCTAAATTATGGGAAGAGAAACCTGCTAAATATTCTCGTGCTTTTTTGGAAACTTTATCCATTATTGCATATAGACAGCCTATCACTCGTGGTGAGATTGAAGATATTAGGGGTGTAAGTATTAACTCTGCCATAATGAAGACATTAGTGGAGCGAAACTGGATAAGAGTAGTAGGTAGAAGAGATGTTCCTGGTCATCCATCGCTATATGGTACAACTAAAGAATTTTTAAATTACTTTAACCTGAAGAACCTTGATGATCTTCCTAGTTTGATGGAGTTAAGGGATATAACTGAAATTAATGCAGAATTAGATTTACAGTTTGCAAGTGATGATTCAGATGATCAGGGTAAGGATAAAGAGCAAGAAAACCATGAACAACTTCAGATTGTTCAACACACAACAGTTAAGGATCAAAATTAAGTGTCAGATACAAAAGAAAGAATACAAAAAAAGCTAGCTAACTCTGGTTTTGGATCTCGTCGTGAGATTGAACAGTGGCTTAAAGATGGCCGTATCAAGATAGATGGCGAGGTAGCGCAGCTTGGCAATACTATGCTTGGTACAGAAAAGATTGAAATTGATGGCAAAGTGCTAGATAGGAGATCCTTATCCGGTGTTAAAACTAAGGTGATTGTATATCATAAGCCTGAGGGGGAGATATGTTCTCGTAGTGATCCTGAGGGAAGATCTACGGTTTTCCAAAACCTACCTAAACTTAATGGTGCTCGCTGGATATCAGTTGGCAGACTGGATATCAATACTAGTGGGATTTTGTTATTTACCAATAATGGTGAGTTAGCTAATCGCCTTATGCACCCATCAAGTGAGATTGAGCGTGAATATGCTGTGAGAATACTAGGTGAAGTATCTGACCAGATGATTATGCAACTTCAGAAAGGTGTAATGCTTGAAGATGGCATGGCTAAGTTTTCTGATGTTAAGCGAGGCGGTGGGGCAGGTGCAAATAAATGGTATCACGTCGTTTTGCAGGAAGGGCGAAATCGTGAAGTTAGAAGGATGTGGGAAGCATTAGAATTAAGAGTATCGCGATTAAGTCGTGTAAGGTTCCATGATATTAAATTACTTAAATCTCACCTTCCTGGTAAGAGTAAATTTCTTTCTGATAATGAAGTTGAAGCTTTAATGAGCAGGGTTAACATTGAGCAAGTTCAAGAAGAGGAACGTAAAAAACCTGCTGTAATACGAAAGCCACCAAGAAGAGCTTCAGACCGTGGTGGATCAAAAAAGAAAAAAAGAAGTTAATACTCTGTAGGTTAGAAAATTTAATTTTTATTTTCTTTGTCGACTAGGGCTGCAAAATCATTCTCAAATGCATCGCCTTCATCATCCTCTTCACCTAGAAGTTCTGCTATGAGCTCATCGGGAAGAGGTTGACGTGGAGGGGTATTAGTTTGTGAGTTTTTAGTGTCAGGTGTGGCTTTTGGTTCTGGAGTTGG
This sequence comes from Gammaproteobacteria bacterium, assembly GCA_033852155.1. Lineage (GTDB taxonomy): Bacteria > Pseudomonadota > Gammaproteobacteria > QZLD01 > QZLD01 > QZLE01. Next base: position 110,391 of record JAWSVA010000002.1, read on the forward strand.
TTCAGCCGTTTTTGATTTTACTTTAACTGGTTCTTCTGGTGTGAATGGTTTTTCGGTATCTTGTGATTTGGCATTAACTTCGATGCTATCATCAAAATATACTGGCGCACTACTTTCTAAATCGTCATCTTTAATATCTGCAAGTGATGGCTCTTCATCACCAAGTCTTCCGGTTTCAAGACGCGATAGAATCTCGGCAGCTGAAAGCTGATTTCTTGGGTCTACATCAACACCAAACATTGCTGAATATTCATAGAATAGACGGTTAACAGTGTTCTTGTATTGTTTGAGATCATCAGAAAGGTTATTGATTGTCTCTTTTAGGTGTTTAATTTGTTCATCATGTTCGCCTGAATCGTCACTTAAATTATCAATAACCGCTAGTGCTTCTTCAGCTCTTTCATCACGGTGCTCTTGTTTTGGAACAAGTTTATTGTAGTTTGCAAGTAGTTCTTTTAGGTCTTCATCAATCATCTCAACTGCATTTGCATCACGGGTAAGGTATGTTTTAATGAAGCGTTGATAGAATTGATTTTCTAGTTTTACCAGTTTTGCTGTTTCTTTTTTAAGCTTATCGCCTTCTATGTTATAGGTCTCTGCTAGTACACTAGATAACTCAGATTTACGTTCGACTTTTTGAGATTTTATTTTATTTACTAAATTGCTAGTTGCGTTGGAATCACTTTTCTTTCGTTTTGAAACCACGAAGAAAAATGCTATCAGTGCAATTATAATTATTATTAGAAATTCTGCGGCTGCCAGAACCATTAAGATATCAGTGTTTGTTAATTTTGCATCCATATTAAGACCCTATGCCTTTATGCAACCGTGTTGATATGTACTTAATCATTATTTTCTTTCTCTTCTTGTTCTTTTATAAGGGCGGCAAATTCAGCATCAAGATCATCATCTCCGGTGTTAACTTCATCGGTTTCGGCTTTTTCTGAGATATTAGCTGCAGCTGTTTCTTCAATTTCAGCTTCAAGTTGTTCTTCAGTTGATTCTGCAGCAGGCTCAGGTTTTGACTCAGGCTCTTCTTCAAGATCATCAGAAGTTGTTTCATCTTCATCTTCAAACATTGGTATATCTTTTTCTTTCTTGCCTAAGAAAGTTACGACTCCAATTATGGTGAAAACTAATAGATTAAAAGCCATAAATACGATTAGAATAAGTGTAAAGCTTACCCCTTCAGGTTCTTCTACTGGCTCCTCAAAAATTGGCTCTTCAACTACGGGTTTAACTACCTCAGGTGACTTCATGAATACATCAATAATTGGTGCATTTAAATTAACTGGTCGTCCTGTAGTGGTTTCTGCAATCATTTGAATACGAATGGAGTATTTTCGGTCTAAATTAATATTATCAAATTCAATTTTCCAAACATCGAAATCTAGTGTTGGCTCAAGCAATTCTGACAATCCATCTGGGTAGGTTATTTCTGCGGCTATTTCAACTGTATCTTGATCAATCCAATCTTTTGTCAGCATTACATCTATGCTTACTTTTCCTTTGCCATCTTCGATAGTTTCTGTGGTATCAATTTCGAGAGGGTCATCGTGGACTGTAATTGTGTGCCTGAATTCACGTTGAAATGTTTGCCCATTTACTTGGGTGATGATCTCATGTTCACCAACTTCCCTAAGTGATTTAGCAAATTTGTAGCTATAGATACCGTCTTTGGCTTTTTTGTCACCAGCCAAACCATGATCTTTTATTTTTAATGATGATGCTTTGCCTGTAGAGGAAGTTTGGTCAATTTGAATATTTACAAATTTATGGAAGTCTGGCTTAGTTATAATTTTGCCTTCCTCTTCGAGCCAGGTTTCATATATAAATGATTCACCATTAATAATGTTATTTGGAACTTGAGAGCTCTTAAGTTTTAAGTCACTAACGATCATCACTCGGTTATCAGGATCAATGTCGGCAATTATTTGCCATTCACCTGTCTGAGGATTCGATATAGTTACTAGGTCATAACCTGAGTCATTGTGCCATTTGGTTTGATTTGGTTTATCTTTTTGACTAAAGATTTTGCCACTTGGATCTTGAAGCTGTGAATTTGGCGAATCAGGATTATTGAAAACGAGAATTGTTAGTTCATTTACACTTTTATCGACGTTAAATTTATTACCTTGTAGTGGTAGAGTTTCCCTTTTTACAGATTTTTCAAAAAGCTTTAAAAATGCTTTTTGCAGCTGATTTGCGGATTTAACCATTATGTGTGCACCGTCAGTTTGCACAGCTAGGTTTTCTAATAGCTCTATGTCAGCATTTTCCGAAAGCGCTATTGTGTGTATTTTGATTTTAGAGTCTCGAAAGTAAGGGATGATTTCATTTTGGACTCTTTTTCTTGATTCAATATTTTTAAGGGGATCTTTGGAAACATCAACAACCCCATCAGTAAGGAGAATTATACTTCTACGCTCAAAATCACTCGGTTGCTTCCAGTCTCTGCTTGAGTGTTCTAGTACTTGGGCTATATCTGTGAACTGACCTGGTGACCGAATCTCTTTTGATTTTCTTGTAGCATTCTCTTGCCACTCTTGAGTTACTTTTTCGTGCCTTACAAATTCATTACTCCATTTTGCAAAGGTCCAGACACCTGCTTCACTTCCTGGAGGGAGGAGGTTGACTAGCATCCTCATTGCGGGAGCCCTAAGGTTATTTGGATCGTTTTGTTTCATACTCCCTGAAATATCAATTAAAATTCTAACTGAATCAATTGGTTCAATAGCATATGCAATATTTGATGCTAGCAGAATAATGCTAATTGATATTAGAGATAAGTAACGCTTGTAACCTTTCAAACAGTAACACTCCATAGTGTAATTTGTATTATTCTAAGTATCGGCCAAAAACTATGTTTTTACAGTGTTTATAGCTGTTTTTTTTGTATTGAAAGGCAAATATGAGAATGAGTTCATTTTTATGTGATATTTACGCTTGAAATTTAACTGAGATAATGGCGAAAGTAAGTAAATTTATGGGGTCCTAGCTTATGAATGCTAAATGGACAAAATATTTATAGCCTATCTTTTATAAGACTTAATAAAAGATAGGCTATATTTAAAAAAATTAAGCTATTTTGCGTCCTATTTGTGTTGAGAGATCTGTTTTTTGCAATAATTCATGCAGCATAAGAAACTCTTCTGTGATTTTGTGTTTAGGTGCAAAGAAAATCATAGGAGTTGAGCATTCGTGTGATTCTCTGATTTTAACAGATGATCTAATTTTGGTGTCTAGGATAGGAAGTTCTTCTTCAATCAATTCATTAACTAATTTTTGTGGCAAGTTAGCTCTTGCTTGGAATTGATTTACTATTATACCTTCAACAATTAGCTCTTGATTGTGATCCATTTGGATCTCTTGTATATGATCCATAACGCTATACAGTGCTCTACGCGAGAAGTTGTCGCAATCAAACGGAATTAGGCATGAATTTGCAGCGATAAGAGCCGATCTTGAATAAAAATTTAGTGCCGGCGGGGTGTCGATATATATTTCATCAAAGTCACCGAGTTTATCTAGGGCCTCTCTTAGCTTATACATTTTGTATCTGGCTTCAAGCTTTCCCTGAAGTGATTCAAGTTCTTGTGAAGATGGAAGTACATATAGATTTTCAAAAGGGGATTTATGTATAAAATCGACAGTTTCATGTTTGAAAATTTGAAAACTTAACATCTGCTCAAAGAAGTTCGCAGCTGTTTTTTCAAGATTGTCTGCTTCATCGCCAAGAAGGTATTGAGAAGAGTTACCTTGTGGATCGAGGTCAACAACAAGAGTTTTTAAACCTTTTGCTGCGCTTATTGCTGCAAGATTGCATGTGATTGTTGACTTACCAACGCCGCCTTTTTGATTAAATATTACTCTAAGCATAATTTATACTCCATTAAGATCTGCTCACCTTTTCCATGTGTTTCTTAGATATATCTATATAAATAAGCTATAGGGTTTATGAGCCTATGCCCAAGATTTATTCGGTATTGTTTAGTTATTTAGCATTAAGAGTCAAGCGTTATCTCCATAAAAGAGGCTCTTCATCCAATAGGGAAATCTGTTCACGTAAAATCAGTATTTGATCTTGCCAATATTTTACTGAATTGAACCATGGGAAGTTATGTGGAAATGCAGGGTCCGTCCACCTTTTGGCTAGCCATGCGCTGTAGTGTAATATTCTTAAAGACCTCAATGATTCGATAAAAACAAGTTCTCTTGCATTGAAATCATAAAATTCACTATATCCATCTAGAATTTCAGCTAATTGTGATGTCATTTCTGATCGTTCACCAGATAGCAGCATCCATATATCTTGGGCAGCAATGCCTGTTATGCAATCATCCAGATCAACAAAATTTGGGCCGTTGTCGCTCCATAAAATATTGCCTATGTGACAGTCCCCATGAACTCTTAGGCGTGTTGTACCTTGGTAATCAAATTGATTGAATATGGTTTCAACTTTTTGAATTATAATCTCAACTGTTGAGCAATAAGATTCAAATAGTTCAGCAGGTATGAAGTCGTTGTCTATTAAGAATTTATATGCGTCATAGCCATGAGATTGAATGCTGATTTGCGATCGATATTGAAACTTGTTTGTGGCGCCAACGGCATGAATTCTGCCAATAAATCTACCTATACGGTATAAGTGATCCATGTTGTCTGTTTCAGGTGAACGCCCACTTTGCTTAGGAAATACAGAAAATCTATAACCTTCATGTTGGTGTAAACTTGAGCCATTATGGTCGATTAGTGGAGCGACTACGGGTATCTCTAATTGTGCTAATTCTTTAGCGAAGCTATGCTCTTCCATGATCGCTTCGTTAGTCCAGCGTCCAGGGCGATAGAATTTAGTAATAATTGGGGCTGATTCATGTATTCCAATCTGATAAACTCTGTTTTCATAGCTGTTTAGTGGGATAATGGATGCATCGACTTCATAGCCTATAGCTGCAACAGCATTTAGCACTGTATCAGGGGTGAGGTTGCTATAATCGCTAGCTTCTATTGCTTGTTCATTCATGATTGTAGAGAGTTACCTTTGAAAGTTAGCACCATGATAACGTTTTTTTATCCGAATGTTTTTAAATTTATACCTGGAGAAACCTAATGAGCGAAAATGTTTTTGAACTGGATGAAAGACTTGATCAAGATTCAATATTCATTGGTCAATTTGACCTTTGCCAATTACGTTTAATAAATAAAGATGCTTGGCTTTGGTTTGTATTGGTTCCAGTAAGGGTAAATATCACAGAAATATTTCAGCTATCAACAGCAGATAGATATTATTTGATGGATGAAATCAATGCTCTATCTGTTCTTATGCAGGAGTTTAGTAAGTTCGATAAGTTAAATATTGGAGCTTTAGGGAATATCGTTAAGCAGCTTCATATTCATGTAATTGGTAGGCGGGTGGATGACGCTGGGTGGCCTGGCCCTGTTTGGGGGGTACCTGCTGGAAGTGGCTATAGTGATGATGCCATATCGAACATAGTTAATAGACTTAAAAATGAAGTAAATAAGAATCAGTCAATTCATCTTGATTTGACTGACTGTAAATATTAATTATACGGATATACAGCAAGTCCTCCTCAATTGATTATAGAGGAGGAATAAATTCGATTAGCAGTGAGAAATAGTATTAGTTGTATCCCAGATTGGAATCGTAATTACTATCGTAGTCATCTATTAGCTCTCTAAGATTGCGTAATTCTTCAAGCTCTTCGACACGCTTCCTATTCCCTCGTTTGGTTTCTACAACTATTTTTTTGCGACCGCTTAGAGGACATTTGACAGCTTGGTCTGCCCATTCTGCTTCGATATCAATTTCATCAGTCTCATCTATTAAAGTACCCATTGCTAACTCCCAGCTTTTTGTTTTCTTATTCCAGTTTTAATTTATGCTTATTTACCATTAAGAATATACAAAAAAAAGCTTTGTAAATGCTTATTAATCAAAAATATAAAAAATATTTAATTTAATTTACTTTCTTGAATTAGTTATCATTTAGTTTGTAATTTGGGGGCTATACTTTAAGTCTTTGTTGATAAAATATTTGTCAATCAAATAGTAGTTAGTTCTTTGAATAAAAACAATATTTCTTGCTAGTTCATTCTTTGTTGAGCGTGTAAGGCTGCATTTTTTATTAAGTTAATTAATTTTGGTTCTGCAGCTTCTGCATCACTCTTATCTAATAATCTTACTATTTCGACTAGCTCTATAAATTTGTGGTTGGTAAATGCTGGGGTATCTTTTTTGCTTTCGTTTAACTGGTTGCTGATTTTTTTAAACTAGCTTGTTTAAAAAAATGTAATCAAGCGTTCTATTTTCTATTGATTATTTCGAGAGTTTGAATATAACTACATGCATTATTCCAATAATATTTTTATCACTTTTGTCATGCTTTTCAGTTAACTTTCTAGTTCAATTTTTTTTTGAGGTTACCCATAATTTTTGTAAGAAAAACATAAATTTTTAGTGCTGCTGTTTTTTTTGGGAAAAAAGCTGTTTTAAGCTGGAAAACCCAAATGGATACGGGGTATCATCTAATAATCTGATTTTATAAACGTATGTTTTGTAATAATGAAGGGTTAATTTTATATAAATGTATCGAAATGGAGTTGTTTTATTCTATTTGGTAAACAAGGAGCAGTAATGCAGGAACAGGAAGTAGTTGATCCTATCGCTATAGGCGATTTTAAAATTAGCCCTACTAGTTCGTCAGGTGGTGATCTGGTGCCTAAGTTGCCTGTTGATATGCGTGATAACCCCCTGAAAAATATGCAGCAATGCGAGGAAATGCATGCTAAGTGCTCTAATGATCCTGAGTCATTTTTTGCAGATCAAGCTGCAAAATCAATCCATTGGTACTGTGAAGAAAGAAAGTCCTGGCTTTTACAAAGTTCTTCAACTCGTTGGCAAGGATGGCGCTGCGTTGATGTAGGTCCAATTTCTTTAGAACAGTGGAAGCCATGGGAAAAAGTATTAGATGATAGTAAAAAGCCTTGTTACAAATGGTTTAAAGGTGGGTTGACCAATGCAGCCTTTAACGAAGTTGATAGGCATGTTCTTGGCGGGCAAGGTAATGAAGCTGCATTTATCTTTGAAGGTGAGGAGTGGGATGCAAGTGCTTATGGTGGACTTGGAAAACCTCTGCATGAAGGTAGTATCACCAGAAAAGAACTGTTTACTCAGTCAGTAATTGCAGCTTGCGCCTTAAAAGAATTTGGTCTTCAAAAGGGGGATAGAATTGCGCTATTTCTCCCAAATATTATTGATCAGGTTGTATGGATAGAAGGAGCTAAGCGCCTTGGAATTATCTATACATCAATCTATTCTGGATTATCTGAAAAAACTGTAGCTGATAGGTTAGAGGAAGTTGGAGCAAAGCTTCTAATAACCGCAAATGGCGCCAGAAAAGATGGAAATATTATTGGTTTTAAGGATGAAATTGTAGATGCTGCGCTTAGCAAATATGTATCTACAAAAAAAGTTATAGAAATTGTTGATAAACTGGCTACTGAATATTGTGATCCTGTTTTAGCTCGCGAGATTACAATGCGCGTAATTGATTCTTTGCGAGATGAGATAACAACTTCCCCAGCTATAGTATTGCAAGATGTGGGAGATGTATTGATAGAGCGGGGCATGTTAGATGCTATTAAATCAATAGATTTTCGCACTAATTTGCTCAATGAAATTCGTGATATTTCAAGGGCAACTGAGAATATTGTTGTCATTGATAATATATGTAGTGATGAACTGTCTTGGAATAAATCTGAAGGTAGAGATCATGCTGCAACTTCTGTTATAGAGCATGCAACAAATGCTATCTGCAATAAGCTAGGGTTGGATCAATATAAAGAGCTAGAAAAGATGGCTGGCCCAGAGTTAGTTGCTGCTCTTTGGGATGTTTGTCCGTGCGAACCTGTTCCTGCATCATTTCCTTTACTCATAGCTTATACGGCTGGTTTGACAGGAAGGCCTAAAGCTATTATCCATACTCATAGTAGTCTTGCCATTGGTGTGCATAACAGCGTTAAAATCTGCTTTGATGCTATTCCGGGTCGTGATGTTATTTATGTCACAGCTGATCCTGGTGGAATTATTGGTCAGTCATATCTTATTTCTGCCGCGCTGGTTAATAGGATTACAGGAGTTTTAGTTGAAGGCTCTCATACGTTCCCTGATGCAGGTAGGTTTGCTTCAGTAATTTATAGGCGCCAAGTTACAATCTTTATCACTAAAGCATCTCTAATTCAGGAATTTATGCTTGATACTGAGAAGCAGCGTTTAATTGAAAGTTATGATCTTTCGACATTGCGGGTTGCATCTTTCTCTGCAGAACCGATAAGCAATAAGATCCATCGTTTTGCGATGGAGCTTTTAACTCCTAATTTTATTAATTCATATATTAGTACAGAGACAGGAACGATAGCCTGGAGCCATTTCTATGGTAATTCAGATTATCGTTTGAAATCTGATGGAACGGCCTTTATTTTACCTTGGATTTCTACCCAGATTAGAATTCCAGCAATTAAAAAAGATAAGGGTAATAGGTTCCGTTACCGCATTGCTGAAAAAAATGAATGGGGAGAGCTAGTTATTGATAAACCATTACCTACCATGATGCTTACATTATGGGGTGATGGAGATAATGTTACCAGTGAAGATTGGGTTGGTAATTTACCAGCTTATAAAAAGCAGTATTGTTTAAAGTACTGTGATGATGATGGCAATCATGATGATGCTATTTTATTAGGTGATTTTGCTAGTATAAATGATGAATATAGTTATAGCTTTCACGATTATTATGATGATTCAATAAATGTAAATGGGAATATCTTTACTGCTTCAGATATTGAAAAAGCTATCCGTAGAGACAAGTTTATTAATGTTGATTCACCAATTGAAGATTGTATAGTCATAGCTGCTCCGGATAAAATTAACGGCAATATTCCGCTTGCATTTATAAAGGTAAGGTCAGGTTTTAAGCTTGCTAAGATCGATGTAGATAGAGTTAATAACTTTATTGAATCTGAGATGGGGTCTCTTGCGATTCCTGCAACATACTTAGTGGTTTCTGAGTTTCCTGAAACTCAAAATGGTAAATATGTTCGTCGCCTTATCGTTGATCATATTTACGATGTTACAAATGGTGATAAATCTGGTGTTATAAACCTAGAGTCAATTGATCAGTTGCAAGACAAGGTAAGTAAATGGAAGAGCCAGTTAAATAAAACATTCTCAAATTTGCTTGTTAGAAAGGAGCGCTCAGTAAGGGTTGAATACTATTCAGTTGTTAATAGTTTCGGAAAACAAGTTTATCTTGTGACGCTTATCATTGATGCACCCCCTGTAAATGCATTATCAAATGAAGTGCTTGATGATTTGATTAAGCTTATTGGCGAGTTAGAGCAGGATGCTAATGTAAAATGTATTGTTATTGGCAGTAAAAACCAAAAGTGTTTTGTTGCAGGAGCAGACATTCGACAGATATATACCCAGATTAAAAATAGAGAAACAGCTCGGGCTTTTGCGGCAAAAGGACATGCTTTATTTTCTCAAATTGAGCAAATGAAGAAACCTGTAATAGCTGCAATAAGTGGTTTAGCTTTAGGTGGTGGATGCGAATTAGCTATGGCGTGCCACTATCGTATTGCTGACCGTGGTGCTTTATTTTCACAGCCTGAAATTAATTTGTTCATTCCACCGGGCTTTGGTGGTACGCAGCGAGTACCAAGGGTAATGGTATCTAATACACCTTCTCTTGAAAGGGCTCTTCATGAATCATTATTTTTTCTGTTATCTGGGCGTCAGGTAGGTGCTGATAAGGCCCTCGACCTCGGCTTAATTGATAAGTTAACCGGTGGTGCAGCTGATGCGTTAACTTGCGCTCACACTCTTGCAATATCTGCTATTCAGGGTACCGATGATACTGTACTTAAAGCAATGAAAAAGAGAGCTGATGATGTTGTCTCATGGTCTCATCCTGTTCCAGTGCCGTGGTCTGTAATTTTAGAGCATAGTGAGATTCAGCGATGTTTGCGTCAGGCTGTAAGCGTTGGTCGTGGAAAAGTTGCAAATGCGATAGTTAAACTTGTTCAGATGGGATTTCAACAAGGGTTTGAAGTTGGTTTGGCCGCTGAAGCAGAAGCATTTTCTGCAGCAGTTATAGATGGCGAACATGGCGGTATGAAAGGGCTAGAGCTGTTTTTTACTAAGAAATCTCCTCCATTACCAACTGTATATCGTCCAGTGTTCTCTGAAAAACAGAATAATGAGCTTATTGAAGAAGGTAAGCTGCTTAAAATTGGTTCTTCTTTCTATCCAGGTAAAACGCCTTTGCCAAAGTGGCAATTTGCTTATGCAGTAGTTAAAGATCTTGAAACTGGTCAAGCTTTGCATGGTGAACCTATTCGAGTTGAAAAGCAGATTATAGTTTCTGTTCCAAAGCCACGTCCGCATCAGGCACTATTATATGTACTTGGCTCTGAGATTAATCGTGATGATATCAGTGCCCTTTTAGGGTTTCCTGAATCTGTCTTTAATATGCATGACCAGGATGTCCATATTACCGGGTCTGGTGGAGTTGGTCTTGTAGTTGGACTTGGAGAGGAGTTGCTTCTTACTGACAGGTTAAAGATAGGCGATGTAGTTTCTATATATCCTGGTGTTATTAATTTTCTCTCACCTGAAGCGGTTACAGAGCCGATGGGAGAGGGATTTCATAGCCAGGGTACGGATTCCCCAGATGGCTCGCACCAACAATTTATAACAGTTGATGGACCGCAGTGCATTAAACCTCCAAAAGGTGTTCCATTTGAGTTAGTTGGTAGTTATCTTCTGCCAGCAGGTACGGTTTATCGTACATTATTTACAGCCCTGAAAGCTAAGCCTAGGAAGCGGATTCTTATTGAAGGAGCCGCATCTGCATCTGGAAGTTGGGCGGTAAAACTTGCTAGTGCACATCGCATGAAAGTTACAGGAATGGTTCCAAATAAGAAGAGAATTGCAGTAGCTGAAAAAAATGGAATTCCTATTATTAGCAGGGATGATTTAACTACTCAGGATTGTTTTGCCAGAGTGCCAGAGGATCCTTCTGAGTGGCGTAGATGGTTACACTGGGGAGAATCATTTTTAGAAAAAGTTAAAGATAAAAATGATGGGAATTTGATGGATTATGTTATATCTCATGCTGGAGAAGAGGTATTTCCACGTAGTTTTCAATCTCTGGTACCGGGCGGCACTATAGCATTTCATAATGCAACAACAGGCTATAACATGACGTTTATTGGCAAGCCTGGTCGTGTTAGTGCATATGAAATGCTCAGTAGAGCAGATGTTGTTCCAGGTGACTCTGTATTGGTTTTTTATGGTGATGGTAAAGCTGTTCAAGATGTAATTGGGCTTGAAACCATTGAAATATTGCGAGAATCTGGAGCCCATGTAATTGTAGTTGCTGAAACAGCAGAGCAATGCCTTTATGTTGATTCAATGGGATTTGGAAAGTCGATAGTTGGGATATTCTCATTAGAAAAATTGGAACAGGAAAATTCAAAGTTTCAGTGGTTTAATGGTATGCCTGTTCTTCCTGATCCTATGATTAATGCTAATAAATTTCGCGATGGGATTCGTAAGTTTACAGCAAATACTTATGCGCCAATCGCAAAGAAAATAAGCTCATATTTTGGTAAAACTGAGCATAAAGTAGATATAGTTATTGAAAGAGCGCATAAAGATACTTTGGCAGTCTCATCCATGCTTGTAAAACCACTTTCAGGAAGAGTGGTTTACTTGGGAGATATGGGGGGCAAGCGCTATAGTTTTTACGCTCCTCAAGTATCAATTCAGCAACGTAAAATAATTATGCCTTCAGCGACTATTGTCGGTACAAATCTATGCAATGTTAATGAGTTAAATGCCTTAAATAGAATGATTGATGCAGGGTGGGTTGATTTTCCTGATGTATATTTAGCCCCATGGGATCAAGCTCCAAGCATTCATCAATCAATTTTGGATAATAACTTATCTAAAACAGTTCATGGAGCCGTTAAAACCGTGCTCAATCATGCATTGCCAGCAAGAAAAATATCCACTGTTGATGAGCTTTTGTTGAATTGGTTTAATGAAGATAAAGAGGAAGAATAGGCTTACTTCATGATTTTTTTCTTAAATTTTAACCATGAGATTTTAGGCTGAAAAACATAGACGCAAAGATGATTGATAATGCAAACTATAGAGTTGAAACTTGTTAGTTAAGGGTATATGGTTTGTAAATTATTTTTGGAGGGTAATATGAGTTCTAAAATTTATCTTTACCCCGAAGATACGCATGAAAAATTGTTTATATAGCCTATACTTAAAGCTTGTCATAATTGATTTTCCATAGGTTTACTGACTACTTTAGTTAGATGGAGTTTTAGGAGTTTAAGTCGTTGCGCATTCGTACCAAGTTGATTTTGCTACTTCTGTTTATTGGAATTGTAGAACTTGTCTATCTCGACCAGTACTGGATTCCTGCTTCTACAGAGAATGATGACAAACTCAAACAAGAAAGAATAATAGAGCGTGTTGATGTCCTTTCAGCAGTCCTCATAAATCCGATTCAAGAAAAAAATATCCCTAAAATTACCCAACGACTAGGTATGGCTTTTGCTATGCGAGAGGATTGGATATCTATATCGGTTTCAGATAAAGACAATAAATTACTATTTAGTGGAAAAAATGAATGGCGGCATTCAGGAGCTTTTGGTGATCAAAAGAGTGACCCAGTTACTGTATTAAGCACAAAAAATAAAATACAAGGATCTGGTAAAAAGGGTAAAACATCACAAGTTGCTTTATCCAAGATGGTGCAAAGTGTAATTAATGAAAAGTTAACACTTACAAAAAAATACAAGCATGAAATTCTGAACAATAAAAACCTGATTGGTTATATCCATTTAGAATATGATATGGGGTATGACAGCATGCCGCAGCACCGGAATTGGGAGGTGTTGCTTATATGGAATATTTTAGGTGCTATTGTCATTGTAACGATACTATTTGAGACACAGATTATCCGTCCTACTTCTAGAATTGCACGTGCAATTTGGGCATCAGCATCTGGTGATTACAATGTTCGTCTACCTCGTGGTAGAAATGATGAGATTGGATCGCTGATTACAAGTTTTCGTATGATGCGAGACTCTGTGCAAAAGCGTGAGGTTCTTCAAAGTGGAACTGCTGAAAGGATGCAGTCTATATTTGATCGCGCAGTTGATGGAATATTTCTCTCAGACCACACTGGTGTAGTTGAAACTTTAAACCCTTCAGCTCAACGAATGCTCGGGTGTAAAAAGGGGCAGGGTGTTGGAGAAAACATTGAGACATTTATTCCTGGGATTAAATCGAGAATTGATAGTGGTGATTTTCACTCTATTGAAGACACTCAGCTTGGAGGTAATGCTCACCCAGTTATTCCAACTGAAGGATTTACAGTAGATAGGAAAAAATTCTCTCTTGAACTTGGTATAAGCCGTTTGGTGCATGGGAATAAGGTTAAGTACATTGGGGTGTTTCGCGATGTTACAAAGCGTGCGCAAATGGAGCAACAACTGGCTGAATATACCAGTGAACTGGAAGCAAAGAATGTACTTCTTGATCATGCCCTAGAAGACATTCGCGCTGCAAGTAGAGCTAAAACAGAATTCTTAGCTAATACAAGTGATGAGATAAGAACGCCAATGAATGGCGTGCTCGGAATGTTGACTATTCTAAAACAAGAAAGCTTAAATGATAAGCAAACAGAATTGTTAGATACGGCTATGAGCTCGGGTAATGCGCTACTTGCCGTCATGAATGACGTTCTTGATTTCTCTAAAATAGAATCTGGCAAACTTGACTTTGAATATATTAATTTTGATATGCGACGTGTCGTCGAAGAGCTATGCCGTATTTATGAAAGAGTTGTTATAGACAAGCCTGTAACTATCTCATGCATAATATCTCCATCTGTACCGTCTATAGTCTGTGGCGATCCGACTAGGTTTAGACAGATCTTAAATAACTTGCTTAGTAATGCAGTTAAATATACTGATAAGGGTGAGATAATTGTAAGAGCTGACCATGTTGGTGAAGACTCTCAAGGAAACATTCTTGAGATTCAGATATCTGATACAGGGCTTGGAATGCCAGAAGAGCGTAGACAAGTTATATCTGACGGTTTCTCTAAATCTGCTGTCGATCATACTAATTTACAAGCATCTTCAAATGGAATGGGACTTGGGCTAAACGTTTGTCGCCGCCTTGTTGATATGTTCGATGGTGAGATTGGGCTTAAATCAGAGGATGGCAAGGGTTGTACCTTCTGGTTTACCATCCACTCTAAATGTGTGGAAGAGCACCTGCCTAAATTTAAACCTCTTGAAGATATAAAAGGTCTGCGCGTTATGTGCGTAGATGATAACCATACCAGCCTAGAAATTCTGGAAAGAGTTTTGGAGACTAAAGAAATTCTTTGCACAACTGAGACAGGAGCAGAAGATGGCCTTAAAGAGCTAAGGAATGCTGTTGTTCAAGGGTCTCCTTATGACGTGGCAATTATTGATAGAAATATGCCAGGTATGGATGGTATAGAGCTTGCCAAAGTTATTCGGGAAGACCCTGTTTTAGCAAATATGAAATTAGTTCTTCTTACATCAGTTAGCGTGCGTGGAGATGGTAAACTTGCGCGTGATTCAGGTTTTAATGGCTACTTTACGAAACCAATTTCTCAAGCACAGATATATGATTGCATAGCGACTGTGATGGGGGTAACTGAGAATGCTGAAGATCCTGTACTTGTTACCAGGCATACCTTACAAGAAAAAGATTATAGAGCTAGGCGTATACTTCTGGTTGAAGATAACGTAATTAATCAGAAGGTTGCTTTAGGATTGTTGCTTAAACTTGGCTACCATGCTGATGTATCTACAAATGGCCAGGAAGCTGTTACAGCATCATCTAAAGTTAGATATGATGCCATTATAATGGATTGTGAAATGCCTGTGATGAGCGGCTATCAGGCAACCCAGCTTATTCGTGAGCGCGAGGAAGTAAATGGTTTGCCTCCTGTTCCGATTATTGCATTAACAGCTCATGCCGCTACAGGATATAAGGATAAATGCTTGAAATCAGGTATGAATGACCACCTCTCGAAGCCTGTAAGGTTAGAGCATCTTCAAGATACTCTTGATCGCTGGTTGTTAGCTGCAGAAGGTACAGTAGGTATTAAACTTAAGTAAACTCAAGGCCAGCATAAGCATGCTGGCAATACCGGCACTATAATAATTCAAAGACCAAAATAACCAATGATTCTAAGACCAAACTACTTATTCAAATTAGTTTCTAAATCAGACAAAACAATTACCCAATCCGTTAAAACTATTCTTCATAAGGTTTATGTTGAAGATATGGGGTGGATAATAGGTGATGATAACCCTTCAGGTTTAAAAGTTGTTCAGCAAGATGGTTGTGCCAATACACTCACTGATGATTATGAAAGTTATGAGCAATGGATTGTTGTGCTTGATAATGATGAAATTGTTGCAGCTGTAAGATTAACCAGCAAAGATGATAATGGTCTATATGAGATGCAACGCTACTTTTGTTCATCTAATCTTGATAGTTGCCTTGCTGAGCTTTCTGCTATATCGGAAGTAAATGAGATGTCGCGTTTAGTAATTAATCCAAATTATGAAACTAGTGAAGTAATTCCTTTCTTCTTTTCAAACTTCTTAAGTTATTTGAATGAGAGTAATATCTCGATATTTTTTGCATGCTCTGACTGGGTTTTCCCCCATGAGCAACTGCAGTTAATGGGTTTTAAAATGCTTGATGGTGCAAGTTTTAGGTATACAGAAAATGACCCGCAAGAAGCACAGGTTTTTTATTTAATACCTGTAACTACCTAGAAGTTTGTTTTTTATATTGTGAAGTATCTGAATTTAAAGCTAATCAGTGAAATATAATTTGCTGGGGTACTATTCATTATGCCTTTATCTTGCAGTATAGAAGTCAGTTTTTATGGGGAGATATTTTCATCCCCAATTATCCCTACATGACCGGCCTTGCTTAGAATCGCTGCCAACTTTACCTCTCATCAACAAGTTGGTTTGTCTGCTCTTCAAGACTAAATACATAGTCATCTTCAGTGCAGACTCCATTTTTGCATATCGTCGACATGAGTTTGATTCATCAGAGACAACTTTAATATGCCTTTTTATATTAGGTATAAGAGTGCCGGGAGATTGAATGAACTTAGAGTTTGGTGGTATCTCGGTGTATTTATCACCAGTTTTAATTGGCATATTGGTTTCGTTAGGCCAAGTGATAACCATGCAAGAGTTGTAGAACCATAATGTGCGGCAGCTTGAATTCCTCCAAATGGTGCAAATCTAGTGGTTAGATCAACGTTAATATCATCTGCTATTAGCTTATCTTTTTAAATTTTCTATCCATAAAATAATTCCAAAAATTTTCTCTGAAAATGAACCAAGTTCACATATTTTAAAATTGAATAATAAAATTAAATACCATGGTTATGGAGTTTGATATATTTTCCCTATGATTTCTTTAAGTTTTTCAGTGGTGTCTATACACGTCGTTATTGTAATCGTTGATATCTAAGCTTTTAGCCCCAATTTTATGCTTTACCTAACAATATATACGTGTATACACTATCGGGTCATTGCAAGTGCATGGCCGTTATTTAGCGGTTAGTATATCGCAATTTTATAAATCAATTTGTATGGATTCATTAATAGTTTATGGAGGTTATAAGATGCTAGATCCGATTTATATGAAAGGTATTGAAAAATATATAGACTCACCACACTATACAGTATGGAAGTTTCCGGCGGATAAGAATGCCGATGTTAAACAAGAAAGGCCAATTGTATACAGCTATTCTCTTATGAGCCGTGGTTATGGTAATTGGTTCATCGATAACAATTTTATTGATCACTTTATCAAACAGGGATTTGATGTTTATCTGATCGATTGGGGAACCGCTGAGCTATTTACTCTTAATGGCTGGAGTGAAGATGATCTGCTTAATGTTATTGAATTAGAAATTATAGACCCACTATTGAAGGAATATAAAGTCGATAAGGTTAATGTCTTTGCTGTATGCATAGGTGGATTACTATTTTCTGCCTTGTTTGAAAAGAGTAAAGCAGAAATAGCTAAAAAGATTCATCGTCTCTCATATTACGGGGTTCCGATAATGGGGGCACGTGAATTAGGTATGCAAAAAGTTTTTGCTAGTTATTACAAAACTATGGCTCCGTATAAAGAGATGGAACCATTTAAAAGTTCTGGTATATCACTTTTCTTTTTGGATATTCTTTTAATGAAGGCGGGATCATCTGCTATGACTACCTGGTCATGGAAGCAATTTTATAAAGAGAATAAAAATAATTCCTTTATGAAAATGATTGGTTTTACTGTTGATGATCGCTGGGTGCCATTTAGAGCATTTTTGGATCTGTTAAGTCATGGTGTAACTCCAGAATCGATGAATCATCAATTCCATATTGATGGGGCAGAGGATATACACTTTCTGAATGTTGTGGGTGTTAATGACATGTTGGTTAAGCCTTCCTCATCAATTATTGAGTATGGATCTCCTGTGCCTCGTGAGTTTAAATCGTTTAAACAGATGATTCTTGATGCGGGTCACTTTATGTTTTCAAGCCCTTGCTACACAGATGACAAGATCGAAATTGCTCAGTGGTTTGCTGGTAATTCACTTCCATCATTACTGCATAAGATCAAAGAGGGAATTAAAGTTAAAGGTGCTGATACCATGATTAAAAACTATTTGGTTAATGGTTATGGCAAAGGTACAGCTAATGAGCAACAACACCTTATTGATGATTTGAACTCAATTGTTAAAGCTAAAACTGCGATTAAAGATATTGTTTTACTTGCTGAAAAAGCCGCAAAAATAATTGTAAATAACGAAGATCCATCATTAATCGATTATGTGTTAAGGAATGTGGTTCCACTTGTAGATAAAAGTTGTCATAGATAGAAATTGCATGATGCAAATCAGTATTAACATATTATTACAAATGAAAAATTAAGGATTAATTATGGAAAATAAAACTTGTCATCGTCATGGACTTGAAACAGTTGGCCACCCTTCACTCAAAATGCCGCCGTTAGAACCAATTGATTGGTCTAAGGTTAGTGCTGCTGCTCCAAAACCTATTCCACTAGATAACTGGGATAGATTAACGAGTACATTACCAACTGATATTGATTATGTGGTTATCACCTGGACTGAAGCAGAATGGAATGCTTTAGACTTTGTTTTTTGCGATAGCGATAAAGAGATGCCTTACTATAGAGGTTCACACAAGAACGATTGGAAAAATAAGTGGTATAAATGTAGTAAAGGTTATGAAGCGGCAAAGAAAAAGTATGATATTCCATCATATGCTCCATCTGTTGCAGAAGATGCTTGGGGAAGTATCTATGTAGTTGAGGTTAAAGATAAGAAAGTTTTATTAGTTAAATCAGAGATGCATATAAGCACCGATGGTGTTGATATGCCTGTGACAGCATTTATTGAAAAGATCATTAATGAATCCAAGCCCAAGGCATTTTATACAATTGGAACTGCAGGTGGGGCAAAAGTTAATAGTAAGTTAGGTGATGTATCTATCACCAATTCTGGCAAATTTGAATTAACAGGAAAATTTAAAGATAAAACTTATGCTAATTCAACTTTTGATAATAACTGGAAACCAAAGTGTGATATTCAAAAGGCAATTGCTCCTTTATTAAGGGGAGTTCCTGCTACTGACACTATGATGACCACATTAATTGATGAGCTAAATAGTGAAGAGGGAACTGAATTAACTTGGAAAGATCTAGGTAATGATGATATAGACCCTAAGAAATTAGAGGATCCTGAGGCTACTTTTTGGAACAATGATCCTGTTTTAACAACTAATGGCTATGAGATTGCTACAACCGACGGAAACTACAAACAATACGTAGCAATGGATATGGATGATGCAGCAGTTGCTATGGTTTGTGATAAATATTTAACTACATTTGCTAGTTTTAGAAATATTTCAGACCCTGTGATTAATGCAAATATTCCATGTTCTAAGCCAACTCATACGATACAAAAGGGGTGGTCGGCAAAGATTTATAGCACCTTTGGTTTCTATAGTAGTTATAACGGGGCTATTGCAGCTTGGGCAGCTATTGCAGAGTAGAAATTAGTTTTAATCTAATATCGAAGGCCAAGGAATTATCTTTGGCCTTTTTTGTTGCTGTTGGTGCTTAGTACTCGCGGACCTGGATTGTGTGCGGCGATTCAAACCTCAAGGGCAGGCGTAATGATTTTTAACTTGTCATGGAGTGGTTAATGATCTGTTTCAGGTTGTATAGCGCTTGATGAAAGTAGACTGTTATCGCTTATTACGAGATTGGGCTTTCTAGGAATAGGGTGGGGCATGCTGTTCATAAAATATGAGTTAAGATATTTGAAACTTTGGTTTGTTTTTTGCTACCTATTTCATCGATTATCATATGGCAGTACAGATAATTTTTTGTCCTGTTTGTTTACAGTTCACAGATGGAAGTACGACCATTCATGCTGTATCCTTTAATGCGTTGTTTGAAATATTCAGGCTTATATAATATGAAGGAGTTAAAACGGTATGTTCGCAATTACAGAAGAAAACATCGATAAGGTGGTCGTGGTGAATCTATCAGGACGTCTTGACAGCATTGGAGCACCGGAGATTGAATCACATTGTAAAAACTTGATTAAAGAAGAAAATAAATTTTTGTTGATCGATATGGCGGAAATCAATTACATAAGTAGTGCTGGTTTGCGTAGTTTGCTGCTTATCGCAAAAGCCATCAAAGCATGCAGTGGTACAGTAGTGTTCTGTAACCTGGTTCCTATGGTGCGCGAAGTATTAAAAATTTCTGGCTTTGAAAAAATTCTCACCATAGTTGCAGACCGCACTGAGGCAATGGAAAAGTTCTGATTTACGCAACAATATTATGAAAGGTAAAACCATGCACAATATTCGCTTTATGCACAATATTCGCTTAACGACTCTTTGGATATTTGTTTTTCTTTGCTGTCAATCCGCATGGGCTACTGACCCAGGTGCCAGAGAAATTATGAACAAACAGAGGGCCTTGCATGATGCTCCATTTGAATCATCTTCCTTAGTCATTATCCTGATAGACCGCAAGGGCAAATCGAAGAAGCGTGTTATTAGAAGCTTTAAGAAGACCATGGCTGATAATTTGTCACGGTCACTCACTGTATTCACTCAGCCTGCAGATCTTAAAGGGACCAGTATTCTTTCTGTAGAGACCGCGCCAAGTCAGGTTTCACAATGGATATATTTTCCAGCTACAAAATCCATGCAGCGCGTCGCTGCCAGTACACGAACAGACTATTTTATGGGAACAGATCTAACCTACGAGGATCTGGATGCTGATAATTTTGATGATTACAAGATGCTTATCACGGGTTCTGAGGTACTAGATAATCAGGATTGTTGGATTGTTGAGGTCGTACCAGCAAATGAGGAGGTACGAAAAACTAGTGGTTATTCCAAACGCATCATGTATGTGCGTAAGGATATTAACTTCACAGTTAAAGTTGTATTTTTCGATCGTCGTGGCCGCCAGTCTAAAACCCAGACAAATCTTGATCTGAAAAATGTAAAGGGCAATATGTGGGTCGCTCAAAAGTCTATTATCGATAATCCGCGTAAGCACCATAAAACCATGTTAGGCCTTGCTTCGTTAGATTTGGATACAGAACAGGACGATGAAATATTTACTGAAAGATTTGTCTCTTCTGGACGAATACCTAAATAGTAAATACGCAGGAAGCGAATTACAGTACCTGTGAATTTTTTTTAAACTCAATATCTGGAAGTATTCATGCAAAGATTGATGCGGTTTGCCTTTAAACATCCATATCTAGTACTAATAGTTCTTGCGACAATTACTTTGCTGGCCATATCTCAGGTGCCGAAAGTTCGCATTGACGCATCGGTGCAGGGCATGATGACAGATGACCCTCAAGCTATTTCTATCTATGAACAAACCATAGAAACTTACGGTACAGATCAAGTAACTATGATCTATCTTGAGGATCCGGATCTGTTTAATGTAGACAGGTTGACGGCTATTGATGAATTGGCCTTCCAATTGGAGAGTTTGCCTGGAGTGGTGCGAGTAGAAAGCCTTTACTCAGTCACAAATTTCAAGGGAACTGGAGGAGTGTTGAGTTCAGGTCCTCTTGTTCAATGGCCACCAGAGGATGAACAAGAGGCGGATGAGATTCGGGAGCGGGCTATTTCCAATTCTTTAATCTCCGGGAACCTCGTCTCAGCCAATGCTGAAGCCACCTCCATCAATATCTTCATGGATCCTGACGGCTCCGACCCTGATTACTACAACAAACTTGCGGCCCAGATCGATGACCTTATCCGTCCCCTTGACGGTCGTTTTGACAAAATATTTCAGCTTGGCAATCCTTTTTTTCGTACAGCTATAACTGATGCCATGATGACAGATCAAGTCAAACTAGTTCCGTTATCCGTGCTTGTGCTAGTTCTGACTTTACTGTTTATGACTCGCTCTGCATCTGGAGCTATTTTGCCTTTAGTTACGGCAGGAACCAGTGTGATTTGGACCGTGGCCTTTATGGTTTTAACAGGGATTCCCATTAACATCCTCACTATCATCGTACCCTCATTAATTATCGTTATTGGCTCCACAGAGGATATTCACCTGCTCAGCGAGTATCTGGAGGGAGTTCGAGAAAAGGGCGCGCGGAATTTGGCCATAGAGTTCATGATTTCTAAAATGGGCGTAGTGGTTTTAATTACCTCCATGACCACATTTATAGGTTTTGCCTCCATCACGGTGAACAAGATCGAAATACTCCGTCAGTTCGGTATGGTTGCGGCCTTTGGCCTGTTGGTCAACCCATTGATAACGGTGCTTTTTGTACCAGTCTATCTACGCTTCTTCGGTCCGGTAAAGAAAAGCTCTACTGGCACCTCTGTATTCTTTGAGGCCTTGGCTGGTCGTATCACCAAGTTGATAAACTCTCACCGTAATTACCTTATATGTGGGTTAATGGGGGGAGCACTGCTAATTGGAATTGCTGGAATTAATGTGCATCTGGATAATGATGTGTTGGGGGTGTTCAAGAAGTCATCACAAATCCGTCAGAATACCGACCAGATGGGTAAGCATTTACCAGGTGTGCAAACTTTTTATATCCGCATTACCGGAGGCTACAAGGGCGCGTTCCATAGTCCAGAAAACTTACGCCAGATTGCATTATTACAGGATTATATTAGCGAAAAGGGTTTGTTTGATACTTCTTATTCTTTGGTGGACAGCTTGCGTACCATTAACCGCGAGATGCACCAGGGTGATCCACAACACTATATAGTGCCTGAATCACCAGAGTTGGTATCACAGTATTTGCTGTTAATGCATGATGACGAAATTAATCGTTATGTTAAGAATGATTTTTCCGAGGTCAATATTCTGGTACGCCACAGCATGAGCTCATCAGACGAGCAGAAAAATGCTTTGGCCGATCTATCAATATTCATGGATAAGAAACTGAATCCTCACTTCAGCCGATATTTTACAGGCGAGAGTATTTTGATGCTCGAGGGGGCAAACTCCATCGCCGAGGGGCAGGCAAAGTCCATAGGACTATTGTTAGTTATCATATTTTTCATCATGAGCTTGATGTTCGTGAACTTCAAGGCGGGATTTCTATCCTTGATTCCCAACATCTTCCCAATATTGGTCTTGTTTGGGACCATGGGTATTTTCGGAATCCCACTAAATATAGGCACCGCCATGGTTGCGGCTATCGCCATCGGTATCGCCGTTGACGATACCCTGCATTTCATGACCCGCTACAACAGGGAAATGCTACACCTCAAGGATCAAAATAAGGCGATGGAGGTTTGTATCCATGCGGAGATAGGTCCTGCAATTTCCACATCCATTGCCTTAACCATGGGTTTTGGAGTGCTGATGTTTTCGCAGTTTACTACCATCATCCAGTTCGGCATGCTTTCATCTTTGGTAATGATGACCGCCTTGGTTGGCGATCTTTTGCTGACAGGGCCGCTCATGGCTACTACAAGACTCTTGACTCTATGGGATATGCTTTCCCTGCATGTTGATCCTAAAATTATCGAGCAGTCAGAATTCTTCCGAGAACTCAGGTTGTGGCAGATTAAACGTATTATTCTTATGGGTCATATGCAGGAAGTAAAGGCTGGAGAGATCGTATTTAATGAGTGGGATGATGGGGATAGTATGTTCCTGGTGCTTGATGGCATGTTGCGCGTTCTCTCTATAGATGAGGACACTGGTGCAGAAGTATCATATTTATTATGTGGAGTGGGTGATGTTTGCGATCCCACAACCATGCTCGATCCGGGACCCAGATCCTTCTGTGCCAGAGCTGAATCTGACACTCACATGGTAGAATTTACCAAGGAAGATTTTCATCGGCTGCAGCTGCTGCAACCGAGAGTATCGGACAAGGCGCACAAGAATCTAGCGCGAATTTTGGGTCACCAGTTAGTCATCTCAAATTTTATGTATCGTCAACAGGCAGAGCAAATAGCCGGAGAGACAGAATGAAAATTTTAACCAAAATACTTCCGGCCTGTATAGCGGTATTTGTAATATCAAACATTGCTTATGCAGCTGATGATGCAAGCTTATTGAAAATGCTAGATGATGCTATGGCGCAGGAAGAGCAAAAATTAGTTGATGTGGATAATTCATTTACTGCTCAGATGTCACGCAATTTGGATCTCTCTGCACGCCTTCGTGGATATCACTACCATGATGACGTTGGCAATTTGAACACTCCGCCTGATAATATGAATTTAGACCATAAGCTTTATTACAATGAAATTAAGATTGATTTTGCTACCGCCTACGAAGCTGATGCCTTACGCCTTGCCACTAGTGGTTGGTTAGAGACCGGTAATCAAGAAGATACCTATGATTCAGTGGGGTTTTGGCAGGATAAAGATTTGCAGCGGAATTATTTGGAGTTCAATGAACTCTATATGACAGTATCTACCGAATCAATAAAGGCGACTGCTGGTAAACAAATCATTAATAACAAAACTTCCATATTCTATTCCCCAACCGATCTTTACAGCTCTTACGATATTAACGATCCACTTGATTCGCGTAAGCTTGGAACTTGGCAACTAGCCCTAGAGGGCAGTTCGAAAGATGTCTCATGGAAGGCTGCTTTACTGCCTGTATTTCAGCCACCAAAAACTCCTGCTGCCAGTTCGCGATGGATATCAGGCGGAGCTGGGGATTTTGATATCTCAAATTTTTATTCTTCGAGTTTTGGAAGCGAGGAACAATATTATTCAGATGTGATGGAAACACTGTATTTTTTCTCCTCTAGTTTGTTTGGGGGCAGTGGTAGCTTTGACCAATGGATTAACGACATCTTGCTGGCAAACTACAGTTTGGTATTAGCCCAACCACCTGGAGTCCTGGTGGAATATGATATTCCTAAACCAGGCAGAGCTGAAAGCACCGGTGTTTTCGGACAGATGCAAACAACTGTAGGAGAGTGGGATCTGAAGGGATCGGTTTACCATGGCCCTGCTTTATACCCTGTGCTTAGAGCTAGTTTTGATTCTGTCGATTCTAATTTGACGCTGACAGCTACCCATCCTCAAACAAATCAAATTACTGGTGGTTTTTCCACGGTTGTAAATGAATTTGTGCTTCATGGTGAGGGTATATACAGCAGCAGCGTTGGTGGCAAAGATGATAGTTACATTCAGTATGTTATGGGATTTCGTTGGACTAATCAGTCGTTGGCCAGGAAATTTGGGTTGACCCGTATTGACTGGGGGCTTGAATATGCAGGTGAGAAGATCACTCATGACCAAGATGCACAAGATTATGTTATGAGCTCAAGGGAGTTTCGTTTGGGCAGGAACAACCTCACCCAAGGTCTCGGTCTGCACATAAGCGAAAACCTGCGCCTGCAATACCTGCTTGATCTGGAGCTAAGCAAGAACTCCCGTTTGAATCGCTTAAATTTAGAGTGGAATGTAACAGAGAAATTTATTGTCGATATGGCTATTGAGGCTTTTGATGGTCCACAAGACTCTTATTACGGCTACTGGAAAAACCAGGATCGAATTATTATGTCCCTTAAATATCAATTTAAGTAATGGATTGCATATCCATTTTAGATACAGTCTCAAAAAGTGTGCCTAGAAATCATCCGGCTATTCCATAAATGCTTGCATCAAGGTCTTTAACTGCCCTTGATGATAGAGCAGGAATGATTGATTAATTTTACAATGTTTGAAATGTATAGTCTTAATAGAATAATTTGAAACAAAAAAGAAATAACACACTAGCTTAGGCAGATAGGGTAGGGGGCTATAGATCGTAATATGTTGCGTCTTGTGAGAGCTAGTTCACCAAACCAAGATAAATTGATAAAACCTGATTTTTTAGCAAGTTATAGAACTATAATTAGCAGTAATTATCTAACTAAAACTAACTAATTATGAAACTTTCTGCAACATCAGCTCTTGTTCTACTTTGGGCTCGCCAGAGCTGCTACAAAAGTAATAAAGCCCGGGACTATTTAAACCTCTTAAACTTAGAAGAGGGTAAGCTTTTATATGATAGTTGTATGGAAATTTGTCCCTATTATGATGAAGTAATAAAAAACCGTAAATATGGTATTTTTAAACTAATTGAAGGATATTTTAACGACCATGCGGACAATGCACAGTTAGTGATTGCCGGTGCTGGTTTTGATGCTCTAGGACTTGAAGTTATAGAACACTTTCCGCAGGTTAAAATATTTGAGCTAGATAGAGAAAAAATGCACGTTAAATCCAAGTTGGTTTCACAGCTTAATTGTAATTTGGAAAATAAAATTAATCATATTGAAGCTGACTTGCTGGAGCCGGATCTTGTTAAAGACAAACTAATAGATCATGGCTGGAATCCAGAACAACCAACACTATTGGTTTTTGAAGGTATTAGTTATTATCTTCCGGTTGAGGGTATAAAAAAACTATGTGAGAACATAAAACCTAACCGGTTAATTTTTGAATATCTTAAAGAGGATGAGTTGGTTTCACCAGAAAAGCTTTCAATACCGAGTGATATATTTGGATTGATTGCCAAAGAGTGTGAATTGCCAAAAATTGGTAAATTTAGCTATGATCTTTTGGAAAAAGTTTTTACAGGATTGTTTATTGATGTGCAATTGAGTATGCGAACACTTGAGCAGCAAAGAACAGGAATAAATAAATTTTTCCCAACTGAGAGTAGTGGCTGGATAGAAATTTGTCAGTTGGGATAAATTCTTATTAGATATTCAGTTAAGAATATATTTAGTTAAAAAGATTAAAACCAATATTTGATTCCAGCAACAAGTCCGTGGGCGCGTAGTTTAGTGTAGGTCTCACCAATATTGATATAGAAAGGAGCTGCGCCTCTTTGACTATCCATTATGCCACTATCAGTTTTGACTTTGCCATAATCGGTGTAGCGGTATGCAATATCCAGGGTTAAATTCTCTGCCAGCTTATAGCCTAAGCCTGCGGTTGCAGCATAAGCAAAATTTAACGATCTACCTTTTGGAGTATTAGAGTAGGAGGGCTGGGCCATACTAGGAAAGGTAAATTTTAGGCTTGAAATCTTATTTCTTGCGACGCCAGCACCTAGACCTATATATGGTTCAATGGTGCTTGAATTCAGCTTAAAAAGCGTGCCTAAATTTAAATATCCAAAACCCATGATGGAGCTTTGTGTGATTTCACTAGTTACCGGTTGAGACCCAGTAACACCTATAAAGTTTGCCTCTCCTTGAAATTTAAAACTGGGTTTATGTGAGACAACCGCTTCAATGCTAAATAGTGGTGAGATCTTTCTGCCTAAGGCCAGTTCTAAAAAATAAGAGTTATCGAAATCACCATAAACACCGCGCGAACGACCATCACTACCACTACCACAGCCGAACAGAGCTGCTGGTGAAGATGAGTTGCAATCGGCATCACTAAAGTGGCCGTCAAGTGAGTTTTCATAGCCCAGGCTAAAGCGGGTATAGTTAACGGCAGAAGCCGAAACCGTCAGCGGGAAAATAGTAGTAAGTAACGCTAATAAAAAGCATGCAATGGTGATTTTGGATTTATTTAACAAGAGATATTCCTCAATTAATAAATGGGTTGATCGATGATAATGATTTTACAACTTAAAAATAAGTCAGCTTTTCTTCATCTGCATAACTATTCGGTTTCTGTTGTTCTCATGTTTGTAGTTAATGCTTTCAACTAGATTGGTGATTATATTTAATCCCAGCTCATCTGGTTGCATACTACTGTCGAGTGGGTTTAAGGCCTCGCCGGAACTTTCAAAAATTAATTCGAGGGTGTCGTTCTTTTCTGAGTAGTCAACACAGATATTGAGGGGCGCTTTTGGTAGATACGGTAGATATAGCTGAATCATCTCTTCAATCAGTAATAGTAAATTGTATCTGGTTTTTCTGGGCAGGATCTGCTTTTCACAGAACAACTCAATTTCAGCATTCATTGCATACAGATCGTAGTCAACCGAGTTGATTTGATAGTTGAAACTGCGGATTCTGTTGATAAATGCACGGGTCTTTTCTTTCTGCGGATTATCAAATATTTGCTCTGGGGTTCCCTCTTCGTAGATGAGTCCTTCATCCATGTATATAACCCTGTTAGAAACATCACGGGCAAAATCCATCTCATGGGTAACTATAGCCATGGTCATCCCTTCTTTGGCGAGGCTGCGGATAACCGATAAAACTTCGCTAACCATGGTTGGATCGAGAGAGGAGGTGGGCTCGTCGAATAAAATTATCTCCGGGTTCATTGCTAAACAGCGTGCTATTGCTACGCGTTGTTTTTGTCCGCCTGAAAGTTCGTCTGGATAGCTGTAGGCTTTTTCAGCAAGGCCAACCAGTTTTAAAAGTTCATGTGATTTAGTTTCCGCTTCCTGTGTATCTGTTCCCAGTAGTTTGATTGGGCCTATTGTTAGGTTTTCAAGCACCGACAAGTGGGAAAAAAGATTAAACGATTGAAAAACCATATTCATTTTTTGGCGTATTTCTGGGACATTGGCATTTTTGCTGAGGATGTTTTTTCCGTCAATCGCGATAGAACCACCGCTTGGCTCTTCCAGTAAATTTAGGCAGCGTAAAAATGTACTCTTGCCGGTTCCAGAAGGGCCAATTATAGAGATCACCTCGCCTTGAGCAATTTCGATAGAGATATCTTTCAGGACTGTAAGATCGCCAAATTTTTTAGAAAGATGTTCAACTGATATCATCCTAAAAACCTCGTTTTATCAGGCTAGTGCCTGTAGTTTTTGGGGTGGTTGACAGGATATGCACTTCAAAGTTGAATCTGCTAGGCGAAATAATGAGATTAATTGTCATGATTTTTGCGCCTTGTTGCGTTTGTGTTTAGGGTCTGTCAATCGCTCAATATATTCTAGCGCTTGCACTAGTACCCACGATATTAAGAAATATAAAATAGCTATTACTATCAACGGGAAAAAGGCATCAAAACTACGGCTGCGAATAATATCGCTGGCCTTAGTAAGATCCTGCACGGCAATATATCCAACGATAGAGGTCATTTTTACCAGAGTGATAAAATCACCCTTATATACGGGTAAAATAATTCTTATCATCTGCGGGACGATTATATAGCGAAAGGTCTTAACTTTAGAAAACCCCATCGCTAAACCAGCCTCAGTCTGACCTTTGTCTATGCTCTCGATGCCAGTCCTGAATATTTCAGCTACATATGCGGCAAAATTCAGGCCGAAGGCTAGGATGGCAACTAATATCGGGCTAATACTAACTGAAGCAAAAACCACATAAAATATGAGCATCAACAGGACTAGTACTGGAGTACCGCGTAAGATTGAGATATAAATCTTGGCTGGAATATTTAGAAATCCATTTTTAGACATTCTTAGAAAACATATAAATCCACCAAGAATGGTGCCAAATAGCGTAGCAAAAATAGAGATTAACGCGGTAGTTTTTAGTCCGTGTAAAAGCAGTAAATAACGGTTTTCATGAATAATATTTATTTTGAAACTGGAAACTATGCTGTCAATAAAGGGAAGTGAGAATTCTTTTTCGGCGCTGGCTTTTCTTACAAACAAAACTTGCGCGCTATCAAAGTAAGATTGGGTGAAATCTACCGATTTACTACGTTCCTCAGTTGCTGTCATTCCTGAGACGACGATATCAATTTTTCCGGATTGCAACGCCGGGATAAGCGCCATAAATTTCATGTCTAAAAATTCTATCGGGCGTTTTAGCCTAGCGCCAATAACACGAGCTACTTCACCCTCATGTCCAGACACCCGGCCATTTTTATCTACAAAACTAAATGGTTCACGTGTTGCACAAACACCAATTTTTAAGATTTTACCTTCTTTAAATTCTGGTATTTCTTTTTCATCATATGGCTCTAAGTCAGTTTTAAACCAACGTCTGCCAATATCATCTAAAGTGCCGTCTGACTTTAGTTCAGTGATAATTTGGTTTAAAGAGGCGAGTAGTTCTTGTTGGCCTTTTCTTAGGGCAATTGATGTATTTTCATCCTGCAAGGGTTCAGGCAAAACCCAAAATTCTTGATTTAATTTAGCTACCTGAACTGCAGTGGGGAAGGCCGTAACGATTACATCTAGTTGCCCAGATTTCATTGCCGCAACAGAATCCATAATATCATCGAAGCTTTGGATGTCAGCATCAGGGAAATGAGCATGGGCAATAACCTCTCCAGTAGAGCCGGTCATCACCCCAATTTTTGCATCTTTCGCATCATCAAAGCTGGTTATTATTTTCTCAGTCTTACTGCACCCCGATAAGAGGGTGATAAAAATAAGCCCGATAAATAGTAATCGTTTAGTGAAGATCATTGGATTTGCCCTGACATTTTTTATTAAACCTTAATCAGTATTAAACCTTAACTCGTATTAGATTTTGACTAGGGCTGCTATGCCACCAGCATAATAAGGTACCGAAAATAGAACTTTTTGTGCACGTTCTTCGGTAATGGTTATGCAGGCAGCAATCAAATCTACTTTGCCAGATATTAGTGCTGGGATAAGTGCACCGAAATCCATATTAACAACTGCTAGCTTCATATCGAGTTTTTGGGCTACACGAAGAGCAATCTCTACATCCATGCCAACAACCTCTCTGGAACCATCAACAAATGAAAATGGTTCGGTTACAGCAGCTGTACCAAGTATTAAAGTGCCTTTAGTACCTGTTAACTCGATCTGTGGCATTGGAGCAGGGTTGCCAGTTTCAGGTAGCCAACGCTGCATCATGTCGTCATAGCCGCCGTTTTGTTTAAGCTCGTTTATTACCAGATCCAGAGTTTCTTTCAGTTGTTGTTTATCGAGTTGAACTGCGAAACCATATGAATCATTGGTTATCATAGTTGGCAGGACTTTAAGCCCACCGGTTTTTGCGGCAATATTCTTTAGAATAGGCTCGTCATAAGCTGTCGCGTCAGCCTTACCAGCTTTTACCGCCATGGCTGCGTCAATTACGGTGTTGTAATACTGAAACTTGGCATTAGGAAGTTTTGAAAGGACTAGCTTGTCGGCAATCGTTCCCGTTGGAACTGCAAATTCTTTATCACTAAGCTGCTGGAGTTGTGTGATTTTTTCTCTCTCGCTGCAGCCAGAAAAAATGAATGAACTGGAAAAAAACATGACCATGCAGGCAGTCATGATTATTTTATTTTTCATTAGTGTTGTTCCTCTCTTGGTAAAATTCTATGCAGTTGTACCTGCTTGATATTGAAGTATTTATATGGATTATATCTTACACCACGTCGATGGATAAAAGTTAACTCCGGTCACAAAAAAATAGTAAGTTTTTGCCATTTGCGTCTCTTTCTCGTCACCTTCTTCCAGAAAAGGCAGTTCTATGGAGCTCTTGTAAGATGAAAAAATTATAGTCTAAATTTTTGCACCTGTTGTTGCGTATTTAACATTGATTGTTAATTTTGATTTGCCTTTAATGAATTCCGGTCATAACGCTTTGATTTTTCTGCCTTAGTGAAAATATCCCATATTGACCCATATGCTTACGATGCAAAAAAGGTTATTTGTCAGAGGTGTTCAGCGTTAGCTTCTGGATTTTACGCTAGTGCTTAACTGGGGTTTCAAAAGTGACTCTGATTTGGTTTGCGACCTAGTCTACGTATTGGAAATTTTGTTACATTTTTATCGCTATGTGCGTGGCAACCGTTTAATCACTACATATAATCATGGTGCTTAGATACTTATTTTATTCGATGGAGTACCACCAATGAAACGTAATTCACTAGTTACAACCGCCTTTTTGTCCCTATTTATGGTTTTTAGTAGTAATACCTATGCCGAAGAACCTCAATCATTAACGCCAGCACTAAAAACTTCTATTAATAAAATCATAAGTGAACTGAATGCCTGTTTGCTTCATCCTCGAGCTAAGGGCAGTGCCAACGGCGATCAATATATTGCCGATCTCAAAAAAGCTGGGGCTTCATTTGTTCCAGAGCTTTTAGCTCCTGCTTCTGATGCCAGTAAATACATCGACAAAGAGTCTATGCGCTCTATGGTTGGCATCTACCTGTTTGATTTAACTTATGCAATGGAATTCGGCAAGAAGTACGAGACGATTGGTTTAGCAAATGCCGTCAATACTCTTTTATCTAATCTTGGGCAAAACGATAGCCAATTAAAAGCTGAATTCACCAAAGCAATGGCGCAGTTTAAAAAGGATGGGACCACCAAAGCAGTTAATGACATAGTTGAAAAGCTTGCTACCAGATGGGCATCTATGATTAACACTGAAGATGATCTTGAACTGATGATTGAAGCAACATTTGCTTGGATGGTTGAGGCTACATATATAGTTTCTGAGATCACAGCGCAACAGGACTATGACCCTAAATTCATGCAGCTGTTGAATGAACAAAGCGTAACGGTATCTCAGTTAGTTCAGGTTATTGACTCGTTCAAAGGCCAACCTAAATTTGAAAAACTTTTTGAAAGTGACTGGCGCATTGATGTGATGAAAAATCTGATTGTTAGTTTTAAAGACAAAGATATCACCAAAAATGATGTCAATCTCATCCGCACTATAATAACCGGCACCAGAGATAGAATTATAAAAGATGCAAAAATGGAATCAAAAGTTGCATGGTGGTAGATAAGTAATATATCCATTGTATTTAATCCCATAAACAACCTGGCGGACAAATGCCCGTCAGGTGTAATTCCGTCAGGTGTAATAATGTATGGCAAGCAGTTCTTGAATTATTTTAGTTATTGAATTTTGTTTGCGACCTAGTCCACGCATTTGAAATTTTGTTACATTTTTATCGCTATGTGCGTGGCAACCATTTAATCACTACATATAATCAATGTGCATATATACTTATTTTATTCAATGGAGTATCACCAATGAAATGTAATTCGTTAGTTACATCTGCCTTTTTTTCACTGTTTGTAGTTTTTATTGGCAATGCCTATGCTGAAGAACCTCAAACATTAACACCAGAACTTAAAACATCTATTAGTAAAGTCATAAGTGAACTAAATGCTTGTTTACTTCACCCTCGAGCTAAGGGTAGTGTCAACGGCGAGCAATATGTTGCCGATCTTAAAAAAGCAGGGGCTTCATTTGTTCCAGAGCTTTTAGCACCTGCATCTGATGCCAGTAAATATACCGATAAAGAAGCTATGCGCGACATGGTTGGCATCTATCTGTTTGATTTAATCTATGCAATGGAGTTCGGTAAGAAGAAAGAGACTATCGCTTTAGCAAATGCTGTTAATACTCTTTTATCCAATCTTGGGCAAAACGATAGCCAATTAAAGGCTGAATTCCAGTTGGCAATGAAACAGTTCAAGAAAGACGGAACTACCAAAGCAATTAACGATATAGTTGAACAGCTTGCGACTCGATGGGCATCGATGATTACCACTGAAGATGATGTAGAGCTGATGCTTGAAGCAACATTTGCTTGGATGGTTGAGGCTACATATATTGTTTCTGAGATAACTGCGCAACAGGACTACGATCCAAAATTCATGCAGCTTTTAAGTGAACAGCGCGTAACCGCAACACAGTTAGTTAAAATCATTGATTCTTTCAAAGGCCACCCTAAATATGAGAGGTTTTTTGAGAGCCACTGGAACCTTAGTATCATAAAAAATATTATTGTTAGCTTCAAAGACAGCAAACTCACTAAGGAAGATGTCAATATCATTCGCACTATAATAACCGACACCAGAAATAAGATTATAAAGGATGCGAAACTCGACACCAAAGTTGCATGGCATCTGGCATTTTAAGAATTTTTTGTACATGAAATTCTACCAAATACCTGGCGGACAAGTGTTCGTCAGGCTTAATAACTTATAACAAACAGCACGAACTCACCTATGAATGAAGTATTTCTTAACGGCATCCTCCACCTGTTCGCCATCGTTGCTGCTCCATGTCAGAAGCAGCATGACAATGTTTTGAAGTTGGTAAAAAATTACCTCACTAAAAATCTGGGCATTACCAACAACACTACCTATTGCGAGCTGTTCGAGGAACTATTCGATCTGCATGTAGGGCTGGATGATCCAGAAACATCGGCTGAAAGTGCTGCTGGAATTGCCGAAAACCTTAAACCAGAACTGTCTCGCTTTGATAACTACCTATTGCTATTGCGATTGATGGAGCTGACTAAGTTACTTGAAACAGATAGTGACTATCAGCAGGAGCTGCTGTATAAAATTGCTGGAAAAATGGGTTTCTCGGCGGACATAATTGTGGCGCTCTATCGGTTGATATATCAACCAGACAAACTCTACATGCTCACAGCTGATTTCCTTTGTGTATCTGCAGATACCAAAGCAGAGCATCAGTATCACACTTTGCCAACTAATGAATTTGCTGGCACTTTTGTGGTAGTAAATATTCAAGAGATAAACACCCGCTTCATCACCACTATCAGTGATGGCATTAATATTGATGAAACCCCATTAAAACCCGGTTCCATTCAGGTTCTGGCAACTGGCAGCCTGATTCAGGATCATTCTGGACATGTCATCTATACTGGAGACATCGAACGCGCCTTTACTGAAGTTACGCAGACATCCACCAGATTTACCTTTCGTGGTGATGCCGTTGATTTTCGTTTTCCAAATAGTGATAACGGGTTACACAAATTTACCTTTAACGAACCATCTGGCCGTATGATTGGCGTTATGGGTGGCAGCGGCGTTGGCAAATCAACACTGCTCAGTATTCTCAATGGTTCCCAGCAACCAGACAGCGGTGCAATAACTATTAATGGGCTTGATCTTTATCAGCAAAAAAGTGAACTTGAAGGGGTTATTGGTTTTGTACCGCAGGATGACCTGCTATTTGAAGATTTAACTGTTGCCGAAAACCTTTATTACAGCGCCAAACTTTGCTTGGATAATCTGCCAGATGGCGAGATCAAACAAAGGGTAAATGATACTCTTTTGGATCTTAATCAAATCGAAACTAAAGATCTAAAAGTAGGCAGTCCTTTAGATAAAACCATCAGTGGTGGCCAACGCAAGAGATTAAATATTGCTCTCGAACTTATACGAGAGCCGTCAATCCTGTTTGTGGACGAGCCAACGTCTGGCCTCTCATCGTCCGACTCCGAAAACGTCATGTCATTACTCAAAGCCCAAGCAGCCAAGGGCAAGCTGGTAATTGTAATAATACATCAGCCCTCATCACACATATATAAGATGTTCGATAGCCTATGGGTGTTGGATCTAGGTGGACATCCGATTTTTGTCGGTAACCCAATTGAAGCGGTACGTTATTTTCGTGAATCCGCCACCATTGCGGGAGCCGAGCAGCTATTTTGCCCCCAGTGCGGACACATAAATCCAGAACAGATATTTACCATTATCGAAACCAAAACCGTTGGTGATGATGGCAAGCATACCCGCGAGCGTGCCTATACCCCCAAGTTCTGGCACACACGCTATCTAGAAGAGCTTACACCCAAAGAAAACATCGTCGAAACCAGTAGCAATTCACCCATTAAAGAGGTCTTCACCCCCCCCGATAAAGCGGTATTCACCCCATCTATTCTGGGGCAAATAAAGGTTTTTTTGCAGCGGAATATTCGCACCAAACTATCCAATCCATCCTACCTGGCGATAAACCTGCTTGAGCCACCACTGCTGGCACTTATTATTGGTTGGATCTCGCGTAACTCATCTTCCGAAGGCTATTTCTACGGTGATAATCGGAGCATGATAACTTTCTTCTTCATGAGTGTAATAGTCGCCTTATTTATGGGATTAAGTGTGAGTGCCGAAGAGATTGTGCGCGATCGTAAAATCCTTCAGCGCGAGAGCTTTCTCAACCTCAGCTGGTTTAGCTATAGCACCTCAAAATTTCTCTATCTATTAATAATATCTGCCATCCAGATGGCGCTATATACCGCAATTAGTATCTACATACTCAAGATTCCTGATTTCTCCGTGAAGATGTTTGTCGTCCTGTTATGCTGCTCGCTCTTTGCCACGACGCTAGGGCTTAATATCTCATCTGCTTTTAAATCTGCGGTGTCAATTTACATCCTTATACCAATTTTATTGATACCCCAGTTACTTTTAAGTGGGGTGGTGATTAGTCTGGACGATCTGATTCCACGTGATAGCGGCAATGTGCATACACCAATCCTGGCAGACACCATGGCATCACGCTGGGCTCTTGAGGCTCTGCTGGTAGAGCAGTATTCCAATAATCAGTATCAAACCAAACTATTTGAAGTTGAGCGCGACTTGAGTCAGGCAAAATATATTAGCGAAACTCTGGCACCAGAGATCCGCGCCAAACTGGACTTCCTGTTTCTTCAAACCGAAATTCCCAATAAGGCAGAGAAAGATCTGCTATCTCGGCAAATTGTGCAAACCGCACTGCCAAATCTAGAAAAAATGACCGGCATGAGTTCCAAACTACCTAAAGATAGTTATACCAATTCCAAAATATCGGCAGAAGATCGCAAGACAATAAAGGCATACTTAAAAAAGGTGAGTCGTCATTATTACGAAATAGGTGATAACCTACGCAGGCAACGGATAGATATCTTGGATAGTTTCGATAAAAACGGCGGTGCCGACAAAATACGCCAAGAAAATCACAACAGTATTATTGAAGACTTGGTTAAGAACCGTGGCGAACTAGATAGCATCAGAATTTCTGCTGGTCAGCTGGTGCAGTTAAACGACCCAATATACCAACAGCCCCAATCGAAAATCGGCCGCTCCGTATCAATGGCCGGTGAAAAACAGCTCGGACAATGGATTATCCCCACTTTTCTTTTCAATCTGGGGATGATTATGTTGATGACGGCGGGGTTGCTAGTAGCACTCTACATGCGCCTGCTGCAGAGAATAATGAATGTTTTTTAGTTACTCACCCTTGCACGATTCAAATTCCATCTGAGTGGATTATTTATGCATCGTAGGGTTATATTTTTTGGATTTATATGATTAGTTTTCTTTTATCTTTAGTAGCATTAATAGCGGGCTACTTTATTTATGGCGCTATTGTTGAAAAAGCTTTCGGCATTCAACCAAACAGAAAAACTCCAGCAACAACAAAGGCTGACGGTGTTGATTATGTGGCGATTTCATGGAAAAAACTCTTCATGATTCAACTATTAAATATCGCCGGAATTGGTCCGATATTCGGTGCTATTATGGGGGTTATTTTTGGGCCGGTGGCTTTTTTATGGATAGTGCTTGGCTGTGTTTTTGCCGGAGGAGTACACGATTTCTTTTCTGGTATGCTTTCGGTACGCCATGATGGTAAAAGTATTCCAGAAATCACCGGAGTTTATCTTGGCGAGCCAATGCGAAAATTCATGCGTGGGTTTTCGGTTTTGCTTTTGCTTCTTGTGGGCACAGTATTTATTGCCGGGCCAGCTGGGTTGCTGGCAAATCTTGGTATGACTGGAATTTTCGCAAATAAATGGTTCTGGCTGGCGTTAATAATCACCTATTATTTTATTGCGACGATTCTTCCCATAGACAAGATTATTGCTCGGTTTTACCCTATTTTTGGTGCAATACTTCTGGTGATGGCAATTAGCCTTGGGGTATCAATTATTTTTACAGATAATCCTATACCTGAAATAACCCTAAGTAATCTCCATCCTCAACAATTAACAATCTGGCCAATGCTTTTTATCACTATTGCCTGCGGTGCTATAAGTGGCTTTCACGCTACTCAATCACCCCTTATGGCGCGATGTATTAAGAATGAAGTTTATGGCAGAAGAGTATTTTATGGTGCAATGATTGGCGAAGGAGTTATTGCGCTTATTTGGGCGGCTGCAGCGATAACATTTTATGGTGGTACAGCAGGATTATCTGCAGTTATAAACCAGGGGGGTGCCAATTTGGTTGTGCACGATGTTTCCATAGGTCTGCTCGGAACAGTTGGTGGTATTTTGGCAATACTCGGTGCAATTGCCTGTCCAATAACTTCTGGTGATACCGCATTCAGAAGTGCCAGATTAACAATTGCCGACGCTTTTAACTTTGATCAAAAAACCACTAAAAATCGCCTTATTATTGCCGTTCCAGTTTTCATAATAGGTCTTGGTCTTAACTTTATTGATTTCACGATTATCTGGAGATACTTTGCTTGGTCAAACCAGACCATTGCAACAATAGTTCTATGGACTGGTGCCGTATACATGATTAAGAATAATAAGCTGCATTGGATAGCCACCATCCCTGCAACATTTATGGCGGCAGTCATCGTAACCTATATTCTCGTAGCGCCCGAAGGCTTTAATTTATCCACATCAATTGGATACCCAGTTGGTATTGTGGCTGCGGCAATTGCTCTGGGAGTATTTCTGTTTAAACATAAAAAGGCTAATAATCTGGTCGTTCTTGAATAAGCACTGGAATACCTCATGGGTGACTAAAATACGGCTTTTTACTCCTTGCTTCCATGTTCCGCGTAACCGTTCGTGCTGAGCGCGAAGCTGTCGAAGTATGAACGTAGCCGAAGTGTCACCCCGTCATTCCATCGAAAGTGCACTAGTGTCCGGGAAAAGTATAATTATATAAAATGACGTCATACCGGTGAAGGCCCACTACTGTCCGGGGACACTTTTTATAGCTATTTGAAAGCCTTGCTGTCACTGTGTTTTC